>JADQBA010000004.1 GCA_016903675.1 Stigonema ocellatum SAG 48.90 = DSM 106950
TGCATCACCAAGCAATGGACGAATAGGTGCCATGACGAGTTTATCTACAGTGCGGGCTAGTTGTTGAATTGATTGTTGTTGTTTAGCACCATCAGTCGGGATAACATTGATGGCTGTGCGGTTCCCTGATTTTGTAGCCAATCCAGTTTGCATGGAAGCAATAGATTTGTCTATCGTTGCTGCTTCACCCAAGTCTACCCACTTTGGGTCACCTGTGGAGTGCAGTACAGCAGCAGCATAATGCGGTTTGCCCCATTTGCTTTGTTTAGCTTTGGGATTCAACGGCTGATACTGTAGAATTTCAACTAATGCCGCATCAATGGGTATTTTAGCTTGAATTGTTTGTAACTCCACAGGCTGTGTCTTTTTGCGGAAAAGGGCACTTTGAGTACTGATAGTTTCTTCTAACCGTTCTTTTTTATCTTGCAATTGCTGGAACTGAGCTTGATACTCACTAGCGTTTTGTTTTCCCTGTCCCTTGTATACTAGTTGTGATAGCTGCTGTTGAACGTTCTGCAACTGGTCAAATAATTTTTGTGTATCTGGCTGACTAGCTAATTGAGAACGTAGTATTTGGATACTACCTGCAACTGCATCTAGTACCAGTCCCTTACGGCGTAGCTGTGTCGTCAATGCTAGACGTGCTATAAGTGGGTTGAAGACGCCTTTTTGGAGGGACAGAGTAATAATAGCGTCTGTTGTTCCTGTAAAGATTCTGGCATAGTCTTGTTTTCTTTGCTCTGAACCTACAGCAAAAATGAGTTCTAGATTATGGTCTTCAATTGCTAGCCCACGACTCAAGAAATCAGTAGCGTGGATGATATCGCCCTTTGCCCAGTATAGGGAAGCCAAATTGTTGAGGCTAGTTGCAACCAATGGATGTTCTTTACCCAGTACTTTCTCATGGATTGCCAGTGAGCGCTGTAACAAAGGCTCTGCTTTTTGATAATTTCCCTGTGCTTTGTACAACTCTGCCAAATTGTTGAGGCTTAGTGCAACGTCTGGATGTTCTTTACCCAGTACTTTCTCATGGATTGCCAGTGAGCGCTGATACAATGGCTCCGCTAAGTGATAATTTCCCTGTGCACGGTACAGTTCTGCCAAATTGTTGAGGCTAGTTGCAACGGCTGGATGTTCTTTACCCAGTACTTTCTCACGGATAGCGAGTGAGCGCTGATACAATGGCTCCGCTAAGTGATAATTTCCCTGTGCATGGTACAGTTCTGCCAAATTGTTGAGGCTTAGTGCAACGTCTGGATGTTCTTTACCCAGTACTTTCTCACGGATAGCCAGTGAGCGCTGATACAATGGCTCCGCTTTTTGATAATTTCCCTGTGCACGGTACAGTTCTGCCAAATTGTTGAGGCTAGTTGCAACGGCTGGATGTTCTTTACCCAGTACTTTCTCACGGATAGTGAGTGAGCGCTGTAACAAAGGCTCTGCTTTTTGATAATTTCCCTGTGCACGGTACAGTTCTGCCAAATTGTTGAGGCTTAGTGCAACGTCTGGATGTTCTTTACCCAGTACTTTCTCACGGATAGCGAGTGAGCGCTGATACAATGGCTCTGCTAAGTGATAATTTCCCTGTGCATGGTACAACCCTGCCAAATTGTTGAGGCTAGTTGCAACGTCAGGATGTTCTTTACCCAGTACTTTCTCACGGATAGCGAGTGAGCGCTGTAACAAAGGCTCTGCTTTTTGATAATTTCCCTGTCTATCGTACAATGCTGCCAAATTGTTGAGGCTTGTTGCAACTAATGGATGTTCTTTACCCAGTACTTTCTCATAGATAGCGAGTGAGCGCTGATACAAAGGCTCTGCTTTTTGAGAATTTCCCTGTGCTTTGTACAATGCTGCCAAATTGTTGAGGCTATTTGCAACGGATGGATGTTCTTTACCAAGTACTTAATCAATGATAGAGAGTGAGAGCTGATACAAAGTCTCAGCTTTTTGAGAATTTCACTGTGTATCGTAAAATAGAGCCAAATTGTTGAGGCTAGTTGCAACCTCTGGATGTTCTTTACCCAGTACTTTCTCACGGATAGCTAGTGCGCGTTCTGCCAAAGGGATCGCGGTGCTATACTTACCTTCTTTGTACAACTGATTAACCTGTTGATTGAGGCGTTCGGCTTCTTCTAAAGCAGCTTTTTGGTCTGCTTGCTGTGAAGGCTGGGATTGTCCTGTCACCACAATCGGATTGTTTCCCACTAGAGAGAACGCTACAGTGACTGAGACTAACCAGAAAAACCATCTCAACTGATGATGAACCTGAGATTTTGGCTTTGGTCTTTGTTTAGACATTGATTTCCACTCCCAAGGAGAAAGTAAAACAGCGCTCTATATCTATTACTTCTCACGAAGCCAAGGTTATGCACAATTTTTTCCCATGAGAAAAAACTTCCCTTGCCAATTGCCAATCATGTTCAAAACCAATTCGAGAAACCTCATGATGCTGCCGCATCTGCCTATCAGCAAGTAACTGGTGATAATCATGGTATTTGTCTAGCCAAGGAGCTTGCAGGGGAGTGTGGAGAACAAGCTGTCCTCAGTGCGATCGCCGATCTTGTCGGGTGCGTTAACGAAGTGTAACGCACCTCCTGAGTGCGATCGCCGATCTTGTCGGGTGCGTCCCCAGCGCTGCACTCTTGGTTTCCCTCTGTAGGCGACTGGCGTTTGAGGTAACGAAACCCAACATTATTATTTTCATTGATTTCAATTAGTGGATGAATCGTGGGTTAAAGCAGAACGTTTTTAATCGTGGAGACAAAGAAAACAATTCTTTTTTAAAGCCCTTGACTGTCTTACATGGGGTTATTCCAGGGCTATTTCATTCTGCAAAACGCAACGCACACGCCTAGGAATAAATTCCTAGGCTAATAGCTGAAGTCGGCTTAAGCCGACTAGAACTTTCAGAAATTTAGTCCGTTTCAACGGACTTGAGCTTTGAGCCTTGAACTTGAGTTCAAGGCAAAGAGTGTAGAATGAAATAGCCCTAGGGTTATTCTGACTCCTGACTCCTTATTACATGTATTCCGCAAAATCTTCTAATGGTTCATCAAAATCATCTGACATAATGATTTGACCTGCCCAACTACCATAACCTTGTTCGGTTTCCATCTTTTCCTGAGATTGTTTATTATTTGGATATTTTTCTCGTAAATATTCTGCATAATGCAATAGTTCCGTCTTGAGAGATTCAGGCAGACTAATAACGACTTTCCATAAAGCTAGCTCAGTATTCATAACTTTTATTTTAACCTATGGGATGGGTTTTCGCCCCGTTGAAGGCGATCGCTTTACTATAATATCGCACTACAATATCCGCGATTAGACATAAAAATTAGGTTGGGTTTCGTGCCTCAAACCAACTTTGTATCTTAGAAAAGGTTTGCAATGGAACTCCCGTTCCAACAAATTTTATGTTTGGTTTTGAGCGATCGCTCTCATAGCTCAAGCTTCCTGGGAAATAGTGGATGAGGGTAGATGAATGCCATATATTAGTAATATGTGGCATTAATCAAAAAAAGTGGCACGACACAGAATGATATGAATGAACTATCCAAATCGGTAGAAGTCCATCTCGGTAGCCAGGGGCATTTGGTGATTCCGGCTGCATTGCGGCGATCGCTGGGTTTTGAGCCAGGGGATGCTCTGATCGCTCGCCAGGAAGAGGGGCGGCTGGTGCAGGAGTTGCCAGAAACGATTAAGTTGCGGCTGAAGGCTCGGTTCTCACAGGTGCCGAAGGACAGAAGTCTGGCAGATGAATTAATCGCGGAACGCCGTGAAGAAGCAAAAAGAGAAAACACTGAAATTCGTAATTGATAATTCGTAATTCGTAATTTTTACCCCAAGTATACTTTTAGGACTTACGCACTTTACAAATTGAGTATCATGTGCATACCAAGTTTATTAACCAAAAACTCTTCCCCTGCCTCGTTCTGTGGCAGCAGCCACAGAATGAGATCGAGTGGGCTGCTGCTGGACGTCAAACCGGGAGGCAGAGCCTCCTACAAGAGCATTACAAGGCAGAGCCTTGTAACGAGAGATAATGCATAGTTGATTCTCTCTGTCAATGCGTAAGTCCTAACTTTATAGAAGAAAGCGACATTGAGTCATTGCCATGACAACCAAACAAGCCATTTTTGAAGCGATTGAACAACTGCCAGAGCAGCACCTTGCAGACGTGTTGCGGTATGTTCAAGAACTTGCACGTACCCAGAAATCACCAGCCACTAACCAACCCACGAACAGTAGCGACCCCTTGGCAAACTTCCTCGGTGCAGTATCTCACGGCTTCCTAGCTGCCAACTTAGACGTAGCTTTCTGTAATAGATAACTTCTTGCACCTCCCTTGTGGGAGGACTGGTGGGCTTTAGCCCTGCCTACGAAATAATAAGCTTTTTTGGTTTTTATTTTCGCAACAAGACGGTGGAGCAAGATATGAGCCTCTAACTATGGCGCTGGGCGCAATCGCAACATCCTCTACAAACACTTCCTCCCCCTCTTCCCCCACTCCCCACTCCCTACTCCCCACTCCCTGTGTTTCTTAAGAGATGTCAATTCTTGCTTGTCCTGAGTTGTCCACAAGCAGCATCGGCTTCTAAGCCACGGGAGTAGCGAACGCTAACGGCAATTTTTTGCTGTTCAAGGACTTTGACGAAGGAGGCGATGCGATCGCGGTTCGGGCGTTTGTAGTCGGCTTCCTGGATGGGATTGTAAGGAATTAAATTAACATGACTCTGGAATCCCCGCAGGTGTCGCGCCAATTCCAATGCGTGTTGTGGCAAATCGTTCACGCCTGCGAGGAGGACATACTCAAAAGTTACACGTCGTCCCGTAATTTCCACATATTCCCGACATTCAGCCAGCAAATCTTCTATAGGATAGGAGTGAGCGCTGGGAATGAGTTGTTCCCGGAGTGTTTGGTTGGGGGCGTGGAGACTGACGGCGAGGGTGACTTGCAAATGGTGTTGAGCAAGCTGGTGGATGCGATCGCGAATGCCAACAGTAGAGACAGTAAGCGATCGCTGTCCAATACCCACATCTTGATTTAGGGACTTGATAGCTCCAAGGACATGTTCTATATTTAACAACGGTTCACCCATGCCCATAAACACCACATGGCTGACTCGCTGCTGGAAATCTTCCTGAACTGTCAACACTTGATCCACAATTTCATGACGTGCCAAATTGCGCTTATAGCCTCCTTTACCAGTGGCGCAAAAATCACACGCCATCGGACAACCCACCTGCGTAGAGACGCAAACCGTCAAACGGGATTTTGAATTTTCTCCCCCTCTCCCAAAGCTGGGAATACCTACGCTTTCAATAATTTGACCATCAGTCAGTCGCAAAAGATACTTAACAGCGCCATCGGGGGCGACAGAGCGGTAGTGTAGAGTTGAGCGCCCGATGGGAATTTCTGCAACTTCAGCACGCCATTGTTTGGAAAATACAGAAATATCAGCGAGCGATCGCACTCCCTTATCATAAATCCACTCATGCAACTGCTTCCCTCTGTAAGCGGGTTGTCCTTGTTGCTGCACCCAGGCGGTTAACTCAGCAACCGTTGCACCGAGTAGAGGAGGAATTGGGAGTTCTTGGGTAAGGGAGTCAACCTGAGACAGAAGAGGTGTGGCGGACATAAGGGCAAAAACAGTACAAATTTACGCTGCAATCTCTATGCTAGAACAAACTTCATCAAGCATGGGCAGTAGAGGGAATGGAGATCCACGATAACGCAGTTCCTATTAAAAATACAATCAACAGTGTTTCTCCTAAACCATTCGTTAAATGGGCGGGGGGTAAGACTCAGCTTTTGCCAGAGTTAACCTCACGAGTTCCTCGCACATTTCAACGCTACTATGAGCCGTTTCTTGGCGGAGGCGCACTCTTTTTTTCTCTTCAACCAGAGAATGCTTTCCTCTCAGATATTAATGCTGAGCTGATTAATGTGTATAGAGTTGTGAAGAACAATGTTGAGAAACTTATTGCCAGCCTAAGACAACACGTTTACGAAGAATCATATTTTTACGCCATCCGAGAAGTCGATAGAAGCTTAGAGTACGTGACATGGAGCAACGTGGAAAAAGCAAGCCGTCTTATTTATCTGAATAAAACCTGCTTCAATGGATTATACCGCGTTAACTCTAAGGGACATTTTAACGCTCCTTTTGGGGACTATCACAATCCAAAAATCTGTGACCCAGAAAATCTACGTGCTTGTAGTCAGGTGCTTCAAAATGCAACCATTAGGACTCGATCATACTTATGTATAGAAAGACATTTACAAAAAGGGGATTTTGTGTATTTTGACCCACCCTATGCTCCCCTCAACCCTACTTCAAATTTTACCAACTATTCAAAGGATGGTTTTCGTAGAGAAAACCAAGAGGCACTTCGAGATTTATGTGTCAGACTTGACAAGAAGGGTGTCTTGTGGATGCTCTCGAATTCTGCTGCACCACTCATTCTTGAACTCTATAGTGAGTATAATATCGAGCTAGTGGAGGCTTTACGAGCGATAAACTCAAAGGCGGGAAAGCGAGGTAAAATCAAGGAGGTTATTGTCAGAAATTATGACTGAGGTACGGAAGGAAAACCCGTCTCAAGGGGGACTTGCGAATAAATCAGGACGGGTGCTTGAGGCAACAGTGATTTCACTTTTTACACAGCACGGTTTTCAAGAGGTTTCCTTTCGTACATGGTCAAAATCACCCCAAAGCTACGGTGAGGATATCCTTCTGAGAGATGTGCCTTACACATCCATTTACGGACACAAAGGGAAAACTGAGTTTCTTGCACAATCAACACGCCTCTCCTTGGCTGTTCGTATTGAGTGTAAATGGCAACAATCTTCAGGCTCAGTTGATGAAAAGTTTCCCTACCTCTATCTCAACTGCATTTTTGCCATGCCAGAAGACTTTATCATTATTATACTAGACGGAGGTGGGGCAAAACCTTTGGCAATATCTTGGTTGAAAAACGCAGCAGCAACACGCCATCTCATCCCAGAGGATAAGTCCCAAAAGAAAATATCAGTGTATACTCTGACAGAGTTTATTATTTGGGGAAATCGAGCACTTCGGTAATATGCCCACTCCAAACTTATACCAATTCGTAATTCGTAATTCGTAATTACGAAATGCATGTTTTATCTGGGTTTTCGGGTCTGAATCTGTCGTCAGATTTTAGAGAATTGGTATTAAATAAGGAATTAAATTAACATGACTCTGGAATAAGCGTAGATGTCGCGCCAATTCCAATGCGTGTTGTGGCAAATCGTTCACGCCTGCGAGGAGGATGTATTTAAAAGTTACACGTATATCCGTAATTTCCACATATTCCCGACATTCAGCCAGCAAATCTTCTATAGGATAGGAGTGAGCGCTGGGAATGAGTTGTGAGCGCAGTGTTTGGTTGGGGGCGTGGAGACTCACGGCGAGAGTGACTTGCAAATGGTGTTGAGCAAGCTGGTGGATGCGATCGCGAATGCCAACAGTAGAGACAGTAAGCGATCGTTGTCCAATACCCACATCTTGATTTAGGGACTTGATAGCTCCAAGGACATGTTCTATATTTAACAACGGTTCACCCATGCCCATAAACACCACATGGCTGACCCGCTGCTGGAAATCTTCCTGAACTGTCAAAACTTGATCAACAATTTCATGGCGTGCCAAATTGCGCTTATAGCCTCCTTTACCAGTGGCGCAAAAATCACACGCCATCGGACAACCCACCTGTGTAGAGACGCAAACCGTCAAACGGGATTTTGGATTTTCTCCCCCTCTCCCTGTGACGGACATAAGAAGTATGAGTTTGCGCTGCGATCTCTATGCTACAGCTTCTCGCTCAAGACTTGCGAAGCTCCACGCGACTACCGCACCTTGGTCATTCAACATTTCCTTATTATAAATTTTTCTGCCGACTTACTTAAAGATTAGATATGTAGATTAAAAATCAGGGCTATTTCATTCTAAAATGTCACTTTTTATGGTAGGGGGTTAATTATCCCAAAATGGCATTTTTAAGGGGTGGGTTCGGTTGCTAAATTTTTGTTTTTCCCGAAAATATTCGTGAAACCCGCGCCTAAAAATCGAATGAAATAGCCCTGGATTAAAAATAGACTAACTTTTAAGTACTAAAACAAAATTAATTACACAAAATTTAGGTAGAAAACCCTTAGTGTGTAAATAATTATGTGCAATTACTGAGTTTAAAGTGTAAAATTTATGAGTTGATCATACATTGTCTTGTATTTATGGCTACATCTCAAGTTCAAACAACTCAGACCATATTTACAACTCAGACGCCGAATATCCTGAGTGACACCAATAACACCTCCTACGAAGTGGGTCTGAAGTTTCAGAGTACTAACGCAGGTCAAATTACTGCAATCCGCTATTGGAAAGGCTCTGGTGAGACGGGCTCTCATATAGGTAGAATCTGGTCATCAACAGGTACTATCCTGGCAAGCGTTACTTTCTCCAATGAGACAGCATCTGGTTGGCAACAGCAGGCGCTTGCTACTCCACTGAACATTCTTGCTAACACCACCTACGTGGTTTCCGTCAACGTCAATAAATTCGCCGTTATTTACAACAATGGACTAGCCAGCTCTGTTGTTAACGGTAATTTGTCAACCGTTGCAGACGGTAAAAATGGCGTATACGGTGATTTGGGTTCTTTGCCAACAAATTACTACCAAAACAGCAACTTTTTCTGCGACATAGTATTTATTGCCTCAGCTACTACACCATCCAATCCCATTGTTTTGGAAAACCAAAAAGCTGGCACGAGAAACTGGCAGATCACCAACCAGGCTTCAACAGAGATTGCTGGCTACGCCGCAGCAACAAGTGTCAATAAGGGGGGTTCGCTGCCTATCAAAGTTTCCCTTGCAAAACCTGGACAGTTCACAATTGATGTGTATCGCTTAGGATACTACGGAGGTAACGGAGGTAGGCTCATATTGAGTACTGGTTCCCTCACAGGAATCACCCAACCTGCCTGTAAAATTACTGACCCGACTACCAAACTCGTTGAGTGTAACTGGTCAACTTCCTATACCCTCGCAGTTGGTTCTGACTGGACTAGTGGTCTGTACATTGCCAAGCTAACTGACACTCTTAGTGGTAAACAATCACAGGTGTGGTTTGTAGTTCGCGATGATAGCAGCACCTCTAATGTATTGTTCCAAAGCAGCTTTAACACCTTCCAGGCTTATAACAATACTGGCGGTTACAGTTTGTACGGATTTAATAGTAAAGGTGGTCAAGCAGCGTTAAAGGTTTCCTACGACCGACCATTCTCACAAACCACCACTGAAACTGCTGAGTTCAACAACCTACTGCGTTGGGAGTACAATATGGCACGGTGGCTAGAGTCCCAAGGCTATGACGTCACCTACGTCACTAACGTAGATTTCCAATCTAGCTCGCAGTTGTTGCAGAATCACAAAGTCTTCCTCTCGGTTGGTCACGATGAGTACTGGTCAATAGATGAACGCAATAATGTTGAGCAAGCTCGCGATGCTGGCGTCAACTTAGCGTTTTTCTCAGCTAATACATCTTACTGGCGAGTACGCTTTGAGAACTCTCAAACCATTAGTTCCGGATCCAACCGAGTGATGGTCTGTTACAAAGATGCAGCCACAAGTTCCGAGCCAACAAACAAGTTCCGCAGCACACTGAATAATCGACCTGAAAGTGGATTGCTAGGAGTGATGTACATTGCTGATCAAGACAATGTCTACGGAGGGTTCGACTTTGTCGTCAAGAACGCTAACGACCCCTACTACGCTTACACTGGTCTCAAAGATGGTGACAGACTGACTACATTAGTAGGCTTTGAATGGGATACAGTCAACCCCAAAGCATCACCAAGTGGGCTAGTTGTTCTGGGAATGTCGCAATATCCAGGGAACGACCTTGGACAAGCCACCAATACGGCTATCGATCTAGATGGCTTTCCTTCATCAAGTAATCCCCGGATCTCAAATGCCGTTCGCTACACTGCTCCCAGTGGTGCCAAAGTCTTTGCCACCGGCTCAATTCAGTGGGTGTGGGGGTTAGACAGCGACGGTGTCAATCCGCCTCGGGAAGATAATAGTGCGAAGCAAATTGCTGTCAATGTACTGGCAAGTATGGGAGCCAAACCCGTAACTCCAAGCTCCTTCATAGTTGTGCCTTCATAGTTGTCTCCAAGTATCCACAAGCAGTAGTAGGAATGTAAATTATGAATCTGAAAATCAGACGTAGACGATTTGGTCAGTTGGCATTCGCTAGTGCAGCAACAGCTGCAATCACAAACCTTGCAGGGAAGGTCGTTGCACAGTCACAGCCAATTCTTTTTAGCGTCGGCGTTTCCACAAGCAACTTCATCGCGGACGATGTACCAAGCCTTACTCCGCAACTCACCCTGACATCTTCAAACGTCATAACTGGTCAGCAAATATCAAATTCTGAGATTTTGCCCACGACCGTTCATAACATAGGCACACCTATTGAAACTGTGATCAAATCTATTTTTACCGAGCCTGAAGAGGTGATAACTGGTTTTGATAGCCTATTCAATGGCACATTGGTTAAAACCAGTGTATTAAGATCAAACGATGGCAATGTCACTCGCCTGATCTTCACCGATCCTCAGTCTTCTCAAACCATAAACACTTTGATAGTCTCAGGATTTTCAACTGACAACAGTACGGTCGAAAGTTTACTGGTTACCCCAGAGAACAACTTCATTGGTATCATTAGTCTCAATGAAGGCACTCCACCTTTCGATTTAGCGACTATTGACGGCACCACAGGCAAAGTAACTTCAAGCACTGCGTCTGGTCTGCCACAACTGGAACCCGACAAACGGTACGGTAATCTTGCTCAAGCACCGGATGCAACAATTTATGCTACCACTCTCGGCAGGGAAGGTGCTACAACTTTGGTGCGCGTGAACCTGAGTGACAACTCGATTAACCCAGTGGTGCAATTAAGCTTTAACGACCAGTCATTGTCCAATGACTTGTTGAGCCTGACCGTCTCTTCATCAGGTCAAGTCTACGCCCTTGCCAATCCCAATCATGAGGCTATTAATTCTCTGTTCACAGTGGATGTGAACACCGGAGTGCTCACGTTTGTGAGACAATTGGATGCAGAGCAGATTACGTTTCCTCGTTCGTAGGATGCATTGAACCTCAATATTTCTTATTTGTCATTGTGAGCAGAACGTTATCAGGGATGGAATTTCAGACTACCGCAAGATATGAGATGCTTCACTTCAGGAAGCATCTCATATTTTGTACCATCGAATAATTCGTAATTCCTAATTAATAAATTCATATAACATAGGTTTAGCAAAGTTTTCAACGATAAAGAACCCCCTTTTCTGGAGCGATGGTCAGCCCAGTCACAGCATCAGTGCAATGGCATATTTCCATCTCTTCAGCCGTCAAGCGGCGGTATTGAAAATCATTGCTTGAAACCAGAACATAACCACGTACTTCTTTGTACGGAATCCGAAGACACTGACCATCGTCGTTAATTTGTTCGTAGGATAAAGGCAAGAAAGTGCGCAACGTCAGTCCGTAACGTCCTGGATGAAGAAGTTTTGCTGTCATTAACTTTTTGTGACCAAGTTCGTACCCCCAGGTAACATTACCGCTTTCGTCCTTGCGAATGTCAATTTTAAACTGCATGTGATCAGAAACAATCGTCAAGATGCCGCTCTTTCCTTGATAAACATGAGTTTCTATGTCTGCAAATAATGCCTTCAATTTATTTGTATCTCGACGTACCATAATAATCCTTTTGTTAATTCGGTTTGAATATAGTAGCAATTATCTGGCTCTATTGATAGGGACAAGGGGGACAAGGGGGACCAGGGGGACCAGGGGAACAAGTTTGCTGCGCGAAAATTCAAAACTTAAAACACTTTTGACTTGTTACCTTAGCTTTTGACTTCCCCTTTGGGGCGGGTGTTCGTATCTCCTGCACGGATTGCTATATTTAGCGATATTAGTAAGGTTCGTAGTTGCTAAGAGCGCTAAAGGGTAACTACGAGCGGAATCAGGAGATTTTACATTTCGTTACATAGTTTTATTTTTCATTGCTGATTTACTTGCTTAGGGATATTAGTAAAGTTCGTAGTTGCTAAGAGCGCTAAAGCGCAACTACAAACAAACCTTTTTGACTTATTCAAGTGGAGAAACTGCCAAAAAAGTCAAGAGTTTCCTTCAACGCCTTGATAAAAACATCAATTTCTTCAGGGGTATTGTAGAAAGATAAACTTGCCCGTGCAGTGGCTGGAATGACTAAATAGCGGTGTAATGGTTGCGTACAGTGGTGTCCAGAACGGATAGCAACACCTTCTTGATCTAATAATGTAGATAAGTCATTGGCGTGAACATTGCTAGCCGTAAAGGCAGCCAGAGCAGCTCTGCCCAAACCTGCTACTTTAGGTTTAGGACCATAGATGCGAATTTCCGGAATTTGTCCTAGCTGCTCGAATAGATAACTAGTCAACTCTGATTCGTAGGTATAGATTTTGTCCATCCCAATACCAGTGAGGTAGTCTATCGCTGCACCAAGACCGATGACTTCTCCAATTGTAGGTGTGCCTGCTTCAAATTTATGTGGTAAATCTGCGTATGTAGAATGGTCTAAAAACACATCCGCAATCATCTCCCCACCACCCAAGAAGGGAGGCATCGATCGCAGCAGTTCCAACTTACCGTAAAGAAAGCCTATTCCAGTGGGAGCGCACATTTTGTGCCCAGACGCCACCAACCAGTCACAGTCAATTTGCTGCACATCGATGGGCATGTGTGGCACACTTTGGCAGGCATCAATTAATACCTTAGCACCATATTTGTGAGCGATCGCACAAATCTCCTTCACTGGGTTAATACAACCCAACGTGTTAGAGACATGAACCACAGACACCAGCTTTGTCTTGTCAGAAATCAGCTTGTTGAATTGTTCCAAATCAAAGGTTTCTTCTGGTGTCAGTTCCACAAACTTCAGCACCGCACCCGTCTTTTGTGCCACAAAATGCCAAGGTACTAAATTGCTGTGGTGTTCCATCACCGACAGGATAATTTCATCTCCCGGCTGCAAGTTGTTCATTCCCCAACTATAAGCAACCAAGTTAATCGCCTCAGTCGCATTGCGAGTAAAGACAATTTCCTGGCGCGATGCAGCATTGATGAACTTGACAACTTTGTCTCGCGCTGCTTCATAAGCATCAGTAGCTTTAGCACTGAGGGTATGTACGCCGCGATGCACATTAGAATTGTACTGCTCGTAGTAATCTCGGAGGGTATTAAGTACGAACAAAGGTTTTTGAGATGTAGCAGCGTTGTCAAAATAAACTAACGGTTTCCCATTAACTTCCTGGTGTAATATCGGAAAGTCAGCGCGAACCTCATCTGCAAGAGTTTTTTCTTGGGTAAAAGTCATAGGATTGTTGGTTGTTGGGTGTTGGTTGTTGGATGTTGGTTGTTGGGTGTTCGGTGTTAGTTGTTGGGTATTCGGTGTTAGTTGTTCGGCGTTAGTTGTTGGATGTTAGTTGTTGGGTGTTAGTTGTTGGAGTTTACTTATTACTTATTACTTGTTGGGTGTTATTTTCGACAATAACTCCGCGCCTCCTAACTCCTAACTCCGCGCCTCCTAACTCCTAACTCCGCGCCTCCTAACTCCTAACTCCGCGCCTCCTTGTATAAGTCTTTCTCGCAAAGAGGGGACTGGTATTTGGTTGATAATTTCGGCAGCAAAAGCGTCAACTAATAAGTGACGAGCATCGTTTTCATCAATACCCCGGCTTTGCAGGTAAAAAATCTGATCATCTTCCAACTGACTGACCGTAGCACCGTGAGCGCATTTCACATTATCAGCAGTAATTTCCAGTTGAGGTTTGGTATCAACTCGAGCCTTAGATGATAGTAGCAAATTGCGATTCAACTGCGTTGCCTCAGTCAACTGGGCGGGTTTAGGAACAAAAATTTTGCCATTGAAAACAGAGTGAGCGCGATCGCCAACAATACACTTGTGTAATTGACGACTCGTACCATAGGGATAATTCAGAGCGATCGCACTGTGAGTATCAGCCAACTGGTTCCCCCCAATCATCGTCAACCCATTGAGAGTTGTTTCCGTCTGGTCCCCAGTCTGCAAAATCTCTAAATTGTGACGCGACAGCTTCCCACCCAGACTGATTGCATGACAAATATATCGACTTAAACGCCCTTGAGAAATAGCACTCTTCCCAACATGGAAAGCCGACTTACCATCATCCTGCACCCTAACATGACTGACCTGAGCATTATCCTCCACCCAAATCTCAGTCACCGCATTGGTAAAATAAACTTTCTCTGTGTGGTTCCTATACTCCTCAACCAAACTCACCTGTGAACCAGTTTCCGCCACCACCAAACAACGTGGTAAACAAAGCGTTGGTGTCTCACCAGCAGCAGAAATAAACAGCACATGAATGGGAGTCTCAACCACCACATTCTTCCCCACCCATACCACAGCCACATCAGTCATCCCTGTGGTATTGAGAGCCGTAAACACCTCCTGCGCACCCGTTGCACAAGCCAAATAATCGCGCACACGGGACAACATCTCTACAGGTAAACCAGCCAAATTGCTCACCAAAACACCATCAGGTAAACCCGCAACTGCGGATAACTCAGGCGCATAAACACCATTAACAAAAACCAAGCGACTGTGAGCAGCTTCTGGTAAAATTAATGGTGTGATATCTTCTACAGACCGTAAATTTACGGTCTCTACATTAAATTGTACTTGCCGTAGAGAAGACAAATCAGTCAAGCGCCATTCTTCGTCGCGGGTAGTGGGGAGAGTGGATTGACGCACCACGAGGGCGGCGCGATCGCGTAATTCCTGCAACCCCATACCCTGTAGAGACGTTGCGTGCAACTTCTCTACAACATGACTTAACAACCCAGTCAGATAACCATCTCTATCTAGCACCGTAGATGGACTGGGAGAAACTTGAATAGACATTACACAGCCACCTCAGTCACAACTTCCTCAACAATCCAGTCATAACCACGGGACTCTAACTCCAGCGCCAGTTCCTTACCACCACAGATGACAATTCGACCATGTGCCATCACATGAATATAATCCGGCACAATATAATTAAGTAACCGCTGATAATGAGTAATCATAATTGTCGCATTCTCAGAATTAGCCAATTGGTTTACCCCATTTGCCACAATTTTTAAAGCATCAATATCCAAACCAGAATCCGTCTCATCCAAAATTGCCAACTTCGGTTCCAGCAGCGCCATTTGCAGAATTTCATTCCGCTTCTTCTCACCACCAGAAAAACCCTCATTAACACTGCGGTTAAGAAAAGCTGGATTCATCTTCACCACTTCCAACCTTTCCTCAACCAAATCATCAAAATCAAACGCATCCAACTCCTCTAAACCCTGCGCCTTCCGACGAGAATTATAAGCCACCCGCAAGAAATCCAAATTACTCACCCCTGGAATTTCCAGCGGATACTGAAACGCCAAAAACAAACCAGTCCTAGCACGTTCTTCCGGCTCCATTTCCAGAAGATTTATTCCCTGAAAAATCACCTCACCACCAGTCACCTTATAAGCCGGATGTCCAGCCAACACCTTCGAGAAAGTACTCTTTCCCGAACCATTCGGTCCCATAATCGCATGGATCTCACCCAAACGCACCTCAAGATCCACACCCTTAAGAATCGGCGTACCATCAACCTCAGCTGTCAAATCCCTAACCGACAGCACCACTTCACTATTCTCAACAATCATTTTTCCTCTCTCTTCTCTCTTCTTTCTTCGTGCCCTTTGCGTCTTCGTGGTTAAATATTTTTTGAACCACGAAGACACGAAGAACACGAAGGTAATTATCCAACACTACCTTCCAACTTCAGACTCAACAGTTTATCAGCTTCCACCGCGAATTCCATCGGCAACTGATTAAACACATCCTTACAGAAACCACTAATCATCATCGAAATCGCATCTTCTGAGGAAATCCCCCGCTGCGCGAAGAAGAATAGTTGGTCTTCCCCAATCTTAGAAGTAGAAGCCTCATGCTCCACCTTCGCCCTTTGATTTTGCACTTGAATATAGGGGAAAGTATTAGCATGAGCATTATCCCCAATCAGCATAGAGTCGCACTGGGAATAATTTCTTGCTCCTTCTGCCTTCGGATTAATTTTCACCAAACCCCGGTAACTATTGCTGGATTGACCAGCCGAAATTCCTTTAGAAATAATCGTGCTACGGGTATTTTTGCCGATGTGAATCATCTTAGTCCCAGTGTCGGCTTGCTGCATGTGATTTGTCAACGCCACTGAGTAGAATTCACCCACAGAGTTATCACCTACCAAGACACAGCTAGGATACTTCCAAGTAATGGCAGAACCAGTTTCTACTTGTGTCCAGGAAATCTTGGAATTTATCCCTTGACATAAACCGCGCTTGGTGACAAAATTGTAGATACCGCCTTTACCGTTAGCATCCCCAGCGTACCAGTTCTGTACCGTAGAGTACTTGATTTCGGCATTGTCAAGGGCTACGAGTTCTACCACAGCAGCGTGCAACTGGTTGGTATCATACATGGGCGCTGTACAACCTTCGAGATAAGAAACGTAGCTGCCTTCTTCAGCGATAATGAGTGTCCGCTCGAACTGTCCTGTGTCGCCGTTGTTAATGCGGAAGTAGGTTGACAGTTCCATTGGGCATTTCACACCTTTAGGAATGTAAACGAAGGAACCATCACTGAATACAGCAGCATTGAGAGCAGCAAAGTAGTTATCTGCTGGTGGAACAACGCTACCCAAGTATTTCTGTATAAGTTCCGGGTATTCCTGCAATGCTTCAGAAATAGAGCAGAAGATGACGCCTTCTTTGAAGAGCTTTTCCTTGAAAGTCGTGGCGATGGAAACGCTATCAAAAATTGCATCAACAGCCACATTGGCAAGTCGCTTCTGTTCGTTCAGGGAAATTCCTAGCTTTTCAAAGGTTTCCAAGATTGCTGGATCAACTTCGTCTAAGCTGTTCAGCTTTTTCTGACTCTGCTTCTTCGGTGCTGAGTAGTAAATGATGTCCTGATAATTAATTGGCGGATACTTGACGCTAGACCAAGTTGGTTCTGTCATTTTTAGCCACTGACGGTAAGCTCTGAGGCGAAATTCCAGCATAAACTCCGGCTCATTTTTTTTAGCCGAGATCAGGCGAACGATATCCTCGTTCAGTCCACGCGGAATGGTGTCGGCTTCAATGTCAGTGACAAAGCCGTATTTATAGGGCTGGTTGACTAAGGTCTTGACAGTAGCACTCATCGTTACTTTTCTCTTGTGTTCACAGTTGGGAATCTCTTTAAGGATGGGAGACAGGCTATTTATCGCCGATTCCCATTTTCATAAGCAGGGTGGTAACACGGCTGTTACAATAAAAATGGACACTAAAACAACATGCCCGTTGTTTAATATATCTTTATTTTAGGCTAGATTAACAACAACGATGTTGTTAAAGTCAAAATTTCAATAAATAAATTTTTGGGGCGAAGATGGCGATTACCCACCAGTCCTCAACTAAGCAAGATATCCTAGAATATCTCCTGAAACAGTCACAAGCATCAGCCCTTGAGCTAGCCGCAGCTCTAGACGTTAGCCCCCAAGCAATTCGTCGTCATCTCAAAGATTTGGAGGTTCAGAACCTAATTCTGTTCTCTTCGGTACAGACGGGAATGGGGCGTCCGCAGCATATGTATCAACTGAGTCGTCAGGGACGGGACCTCCTAAATCGGGCTGCGAGCGATCGCGTTGGTGATAGCTACGGTCAATTTGCTGTTTCTTTACTAGATACCCTAGCAGAAACGGTAGGACATGACCAGGTAAGTTCGATTTTACGAAAACAGTGGGAGCGCAAAGCACTCTTATATCAAGAACACTTGGGTAATGCTTCCCTACCTCAGAGGGTAGCTACCTTGGTAGAACTGAGAAAAGCTGAAGGCTTCATGGCTGAGTATTACCCTGTAGATGAGAGTGAGTCATCACAAGGCGATCGTTTTATTTTAACTGAGCATAATTGCGCGATTTCCAACGTTGCTGAGTCATTCCCGAGTGTGTGCGATCATGAATTAGAAATGTTTGCCGCAGTGCTACCCGACTGTACAGTAGAGCGCACCCATTGGATTATTAACGGCGAACACCGTTGCGGCTATTTAGTCCAAGCACGAAAGCAAAACAAGAATGGGTAAACTCATTTTTCACATTAATTTTAGGTTATTTGTAATGGGTAATCGGTAATGGGGTTTACCAATTATCAATTATCAATTACTATTACCCGTTACGAATTAGCAATTAGCAAATCATATGGATTCACCACAACAGCAACCGTCAACACAATTTTTAACCCTAGAAGAGTCAGCAAAGGTAGATGCTGCTTTACTTTCCTCCCCAGAAAAATTTTTAACTAGATTGACAATTTCTTCTCTTAAGCTTTTGAAGCACATTGCTCAAGAGTACAATGTTGCTGTTGAAAATTTGACAGTGCCGCAAATTATCGATTGGTTTGAGAAAGATGGCAAAATTCGCCGCGAACAGGGTATCGATGCTTCATATTTGAAGTGGTAGTTGTTTGGTGTTAGTTGGTTTTTCTATAGCAGTCCTAAATGATTCGTAAACGGAGAGAAACCCGGTAACTTTGGCGAAACCGGGTTTCTCCACGTTTACCTATTGGGTACACTCCTTTAGATGAACATTTCTCTTCCCCATGCCCCTATCCCCACTCCCCACTCCCTACTCCCCACCCCAAGTGCTAGCCAAAAATTTCTGAGGAAATTACTGCCGTAAATTCACGTAGATAATTATTTCAACATTATCCGCATGGATTTGCGGTGGCAATTTTGGGTTGCTCAGATCCAGGAATGAAGGCATTTCTGTAGGCGATGATTTGTAGCTTGTGAAAACGGACATTGTAACAAAATAGACGGCGAGGCTCTAGTGTAAACCCTAGAATATGGCTAATTCTTCATGAATCTTTTGTAAAAGTAAAGGAATGGAGTTTTCAAAATGGAATATTTTTGTTTTAATGGACAAGCAATCACGGCAGTTGTTCAAGAAATTGTCAAAAATTTCAGGTGATTTACTGTGTACAATCGAACATTATTAATGGTAAGTGTTCTCTTGATCGGAGGCATTGCTGTAACAATGCCCTCAGAGACTCAGGCTCAGGTATTATTGGCTCCACCAAAAAAAAGCAGTACAGAGGTAAAACAACTGCTGGAAGAAGGGCGAAGGCTAGTGGATACGGGGAATTATAATGGCGCGATCGCCATTTATCAGCAAGCGGCAAGTTTGGAGCCAAAAAACGCCACCATTTCGGCTGGCATTGGGTATTTATACGCTCAACAAGGAAATTTTCCCCCAGCGTTAGCAGCTTACCGACGTGCTGTTGCTCTCAACCCTAACAATGGCGATTATCAATACGCTTTAGGTTACGTCAGCGCTAATTTGGCAGACTATAAAGGAGCAAAGGAAGCTTACCGTCATGCGATACAACTCAGCAGGAGTAACGTCAATGCCTATTTAGGATTGGCTACAGTCCTACTGCGTGTGGGAGAATACGATAATTTTAAGTGGGCATACGAACAAGCTGTAAAGCTGGACCCGAAAAACCCTCAAGCTTACGAGTTACGGGGTACGATGTTGATGAAGCAGGGTAAATCCAAAGAAGCAATTGTCGTGTTTCAACAAGCCCGTGATTTGTACGAACGGCAGGGTAAATCGGACAGCGTTGCTAGGGTAAACGCCGTGCTACGCAACTTAGGAGTATGAGACGAATCTAATCTAATTGCCGTCCGGTGAGTTCTACAAAAATATCTTCTAAGTTAGAGGGACGAACCATCATCCCAGTTTTATCGTGCTGCTGATCCAAGTAGATGTTTGCTGCTGCTAAAGTGGGGAAAAACACATATTCCCAAAGGTATCCCACTTGCTTCATCACCAAACCTTCACCGTGAGAGGAGCGATCGCACAAATATTCGACCTCATCCAGATATCGCTCTAGTTCATGAACATTCCGGATACTGGGAAATGAATGCAAGTCCTTGGGTATACTGATGTTGCGGCATAAATAACTTTTAACTTCAGGAGTGGAGCGCAAAACTTTGGGAATAGAACTACGCAGCTTCGTATTTCTCGACAGCCTGCAACCTCAACATGCAGCATATATGGGAACAGTAGCCCAAGGTTTTTTGCCATTACCAGGGGATACATCGCTGTGGATTGAAATCTCTCCTGGTATCGAAATTAATCGGATTACGAATATAGCACTCAAATCTGCCTCTGTCCATCCAGGAGTACTGGTAGTCGAAAGACTGTACGGTCTATTGGAAGTTCATTCTAGCTCCTTTGGCGAAACGCAATCTGCGGGTCAAGCCATTTTGGCTACACTAGGAGTCCAAAAAGAACAATGTCTCAAACCGCGTGTCGTTTCTAGCCAGATTATACGCAACATTGATGCTTACCAAACACAACTTATCAATCGCACGCGACGGGGACAGCTACTACTGGCGGGACAAACATTGTATGTCTTGGAGGTTGAGCCTGCTGCTTACGCCGCACTAGCTGCAAATGAAGCGGAGAAAGCAGCGGCAATTAATATCCTTGAAGTTCAAGCTGTAGGCAGCTTTGGACGGCTTTACTTAGGTGGAAAAGAACAGGATATTCTTGCAGGTGCAGCGTCCGCGTTAACGGCGATAGAAAGTGTAGCAGGTCGGCTACGTCCCCAGAGTGGCGCTACTGAATAAAGGAGTTTGAAGTGTGGCAATTTGTCAGGCAAAAGTTGCTGAAATTGATAAACTTCTTAGTTCGTAGTAGCGCTTTAGCGCCGGTTAAACCGCGATTTAGCCGGCGCTAAAGCGCTACTACAAACCAAGCAAAGTCTGGAAAAGCTATCTTGGATCTGAATCAGGAACTTTTATAAAAAGCGACATGGCAGTAGAACAATTGCACCGCTATAAAGAATACGGGGAATCTGTACTCCAGAGTCTTGAGTTGGTATCACAAAACCCACCGCCCAAGGAAAATTGGGTTCCCAGCAGCATCCATGAAAGCATCCAGCGTCTTCAGCAGTCAGCCCAGAGAACAGTGCAGCTTGCATCCTCGCCAGTCAAAATCGGCATCATGGGGGAATTCAGTAGCGGAAAAACCTTGCTTCTTGGTAGTCTAATTGGCTATGCCGATGCCTTACCAGTCAGTGAAACCCCCACCACCGGTAACGTTACTGCTATCCACCTCGTTCCACAACAGGATTTTCAAACCACAAAAGTTGGTAATTTTACAGTTGAATATCTTTCTCATGAAGGAGTAAAAGAATGCCTACACTTCATGCTTGAGGAAGCCCAAAAACGAGTAAAAGCAGCAGAAGTGTCTCTAGCAGAACTTGCTACCTTGAAAAGTTTACAACTGACAACTGTCGTTGACACTGACCATATCCTCACATGGTGTGAGCAAGTATGGAATCAGACCCAAAGCTTGGAACTACGCTCTCTGCTTCGTGAATTGGTAGTGTTTGTCCGTACATATAAGATGTATGGAGAACATATCTGTGGCAGACGCTACCAAATTGATAATACCACTGGTCACAAAGGGCTGACACTAGCTGAGCCGCCCATGAATATCTTAGAACTCACCTTTGACCGTCTACCTCCTGCGCCCAAACTTTGGGAAACATTCACCCAGCCATCAGCCAAAGACTTGCACAATAGCTTCTCATTAATTCGCCGCATAGATATCACCGTCACGGTATCAAAGGAAATCTGGAATTTGTCTTCTTTGCAAGGGACAAATGAGTTTATTCTCCTAGACTTTCCGGGCTTAGGATCTGCTGATTCTGGCGTCAGGGATGCCTTTTTGTCTTTGCGGGAACTTTCCGATGTACAAACTATCCTACTGCTGCTGAACGGTAGATATCCTGGCGGCATAACCGCAGCCAAAATCCGCAGTATGCTTGAGCGGGATAAGGGACAGAACCTCAAAGACCGTATTATAGTAGGTGTGGGGCGTTTTAATCAACTCCCTCTCGGACGCAATGATGAACGTGCTATGGACGACCTTTTGTCAGAGCCGCTACTTTCGGAAGAAGAGTTACTTGACCGCCTAGGCATTCTCCAGCTTACCATGGCCAGCGCCAGCAATTTGACAACAGAAAAAAAGAATATTGTCCTGCTGTCGCAACTCTATGGGCTGACTAAACAAGCAGAACTTTCCTCCCTTGTGCAAGTTTGCTCACCAGAGTTTTTGCCAGAACTGGACAAACCAAACAAACCGGAAGAGTCAGATCTGCGGCAGAAATGGCAGCAATTGAGTGAAATGTTACCCACCTCTAGTACACTACATAAGCAACTGAGTGACTATGCTGAGGATGGAGGCATTGGCAGGTTGCGCTCATTACTCAAGGAGCATGTAGCTGTTCATGGCATGAAACAACTTCTAGAAGACACTCAAAGGGCTGCGGAGATTGTGCGTAAGGAGCAGGGTCACCTAAAGAATTTGCTACAAGAAATCCCAGCGTATATACCCATTGTAGAAAGCCCTGCTTTTCTTACTTTACGGGAAGCGATCGAGAACCTAGTCACTACCTACAGGCAATTTCAAGAAGATTTAGAAAAACAGCCCATATTAAAGAACCGCAATGGTGTAGCAGTCAGCGATGTGGTTAAGGATGAGCTAACTAATAAAATATTCTTTGATTGGAGCGAATGGACTTTGCTCTTTGACAGAACCAAAAATGGAACGATCGCTTTAACCAAAACTGAAAGCTTTTTTGAGGAAGATGAAGTTGACGACTTCATTCCCACTAAAAGTGACGATTTTTATCCCGCATTTGTACAAACCATTAACGAAATGCAAGGTTTCGCTCACCATTGCACTATAGAAGCAGTGACAGACTTGTTTAGCAAATTGTCTAATGATGTGGCAATAGAACGCGACAAACTGAATACAATTTTACTACCAGATAAAGAACAAAATATCGAGAAAAAATTTGGTAGAAATCAAGTCCGCCTATTCAGAAACCTTCTACGAGGTATAGATCCTGTTAATAAATGGCAAAAGCTCATCATCCAACATAGCGGATTGGCACTAAGTGTTCCTCCTATCAATGCTGAAGCCTTATTTCCCTTAGCACGTAAGGACGACTTGCACTCCAGTGGTCAAATCTTTGACTGGAGTCCTGATAAACAGTTTCTTGTTCCCCCAAGACCATTTAATCACCAGATTGTCGTCTTACGACTGCGAGACGAAATCACCAGTAGTTCAGGATTGCACCTCATCCAGTACGTGAGTCAGTTAACCAAACAAGTGAAATCTTCTTTTTCCCAAGCTCTCAAGGAGATAATAGACAATCTGCAAGAACTTTTAAAATCGAAACACGAACCCTTGCTGAGGTACATCGCCTCCGCAGAAGAAAGCACCTCTCCCTCCACCCCACCTTGGTTAGACAACCTTGGACAAATCCCAACTATTAACTGGGGAATGGGGAGTAGGGAGTAGGGAATGGGGAGTAGGGAATGGGGAGTGGGGAGTGGGGAGTGGGGAGTAGGGAGTGGGGAGTAGGGAGTGGGGAGTGGGGAGTAGGGAGGAATGAAAAATGCAAAATTAAAAATAAAAATCTACATTCCCCACTCCCCATTCCCCATTCCCCATTCATTCCCCACTCCCCATTCATTCCCCATTCCCCATTCCCCACTCCCCACTCCCCACTCCTACTCCCCATTCATCAAAATGCCAGTCAAGATTGAGCTTTTAGATCGTTACCAACTCTGTCTTAAAGACAATAGCCTGTTGCTTTTACCAGTCATAGAAATAAAACCTACGGCTGGTTTCAATTTACCCCATATTTCCCGAATTGATATTTCTGTCAGCGGTACACCAGAAGACATAGCAGCACGGATACAATCAGGCTATAAAAGTGTTAACTTTAGCACAAACAAACTACCTGTACTTTCTAGCCCACATCGATTAATTCAAACTGAATGTAGCTGGGATAAACCTTTACCAGCAGGTGTCAACTGCAATTTGCTAGTTCTTGTAGAGTATTTCGACTCCGATAATGGAACTGGGGGGCCAAATCTATCTGCAAGCAAAACTGTTACATCTGAGTGCAATATATGGACTTTGGGAGATATATTATTTACACCAATGTTAGTCAAACAGTCATTTCAACCCGAACCAACTCAATTTAGCAAGAAGCCAGAAATTACCTATCCAGGTTGGTTCGCTATTGATTTTGGCACGTCTAACTCCACAGTCACACTCTACGATCCCAAAGTTATTGTGACTCCAGATAGTTTGCCTAGTGAGCAAGAGGTGCGGTTGCGCGATCGCTTAGCAGTATGGCTCAATCAATGTCTTGTGGATGAGTTACCAGGTATCAGTCGTGATGCTTGGGATACAGAGTGGCAAAAGTTTCTCAATGAAATTAATAAAATTTTATCTGCTAGCATAGATAGGCTACCACATAATCTAGGTGATCAACTATTTCGCGGCGTTAACAGTATCAACTTGTTGGAAGCTATCCGGCAAATAGAAATCTGTCTAAGCAAACGCCTACCTTGGTTTCGTCGCGCCGCCAGTAAACGCTTGAACCAGATATACCACGAAGTCTTCCGCGTCCCCCCTCTTGAGTGGCAAAGTTTGATACCAGTAGAACTGGATAAAGACCGTCGTCTCAATGAAATTCCCAGTGAGTTAGAAGTCGTCAGTCTAGAACCTTCTTTACCAGAGGACGATCCGGCAAAAGTTAAAGTTATTGTGGGAGAAAAAGCAAGACAGCACAGACTAAACGCCATTGGTAATGGAGAGGAGATTGAAGGTAAGTTCCTCCACTCACCCAAACGCTACTTTGGTCAAGAACGCTATTTTCACATCACTCTCAATGGTAAAGAGGACACAATTCAGGTTAACAAACTACTTCAAGCTGCTTATGCTGAACTCATAGAGTTGACTGAAGAGTACCGTCAACGTTACCCTGGTAAATGTTCTGAGGGAAAATTCTACCGTGCAGTGGTGACTTACCCAACAATTGCTTCACCATTTGTGCGCCGCGAGATTGAGGACTTAGTAAAAAAACTGGATATAGAAGATGTGCAGATGGCTTATGACGAAGCAATATCAGTAGCTATCTTCTTCCTTTGGCGTGAATTTGGCGGCGATTTGAACGTGGGGCTTGAGTCTTTCAAAACTCGCTGTCGTTACAACGGGGACAAATGGTGGCAAAATGTCCTAGTGTTAGATATCGGTGGGGGAACGACTGATTTGGCGCTGATTCGCCTGACACTGCAAGAAATTAACCCCTTCGAGCCTGGTGAAGACCGAGGCGATGGGGGACGCTACTATAAACTTACCCCCAAACTGTTAGGTTCTTCTGGTCATTTGCAGTTAGGTGGCGAACTCATTACACTGCGGCTTTTTCTGCTGATGAAAGCGGCTATTGCTGACTGTCTGTTAACAGCAGTCACCGAAGAACGCTTAGGAAAAGATGTCTTGAAAATGCAGCAAGAAGAATTGAGCGATCGCTTCCTCCACAACGGCAAATTCCACCCAGGCTGGTTATTAGCTTGTGTAGATAAGGAGATTCGAGAAGGCGACGCTTACAAAGATGCTTTAAATGTAGCAGAAAAAGTCCTACCCACGCGCTGGAAAAACTCACCATCTCGGGTACAAACCTTTTACACCCTTTGGGAACAGGCGGAAAATGCGAAAATTACACTCGGACAAAAGCGGCAAAAAGATGCAGATGTACCCACTTTCACCCTCGATGGGCAGAAAATTTCTGAACTGCTGCTACAAAACGACATTCAATTGCCAAACAAGGTTATTGAGAGTCTGAGTGTTACCCTTACAGTACAGCAATTTGAAAGGGCAGTATCTTCTGTGATTCAAGAAGCTGTAGGTATTGCCAAAGGGCTGGTAGAGAATGCTTTAGAACCCAAGGTTTCAAATTTGCCAGATTCCCAAAGCCATAAAGAGCAAGTAGATTGGTTGATTCTCTCGGGAAAAACCTGTAATCTTGAATTAGTCGAACGTGAACTCTACCGGGTGTTTAGCAAGTCTGACTATTTAGTGTGGAACGAAGAGCGAGTCACCTTTGAACCAGAATATACTAAACTAGCAACTTCTGCTGGAGCCTGTTTTGCTGAGAAACTTAGGCAACTAGGTTTCGCCCCTCAAGAGTCTAAGGAATTACTGCGCAGAGGCGCGAACCAACTATATATAGATGTCAAAAACTTATTTTATTTCCTCCCATGCTCCTTTAAGAGGGAGGTCATTGGGGGAAGTTTAGATCCGATTTTTCTGGCTGGTCAAGAGTTGTATCAACTCCAAGCTGGTGATGCCATGGCGAAGTTTCGCAGTAGTTGGCAGGGAATGCAATTGACCAATAACATTATACGTCAGGACTTTGAGAATATCAAACCTCAGCTTTGGGGCAGCTATAACGGCGACGCACTGATGAAAAAACTGGAAATGAATGAGGATGATTTTAAAAATTATATCAAAGTCCAGTTTGAGATTAATCAAAAGCTTGATATCGACCTGCTGCTTTGTCGGGGTAATCCCTACTACTTAATTCCTGTGAATATTCCCTATCTTGATGCAGCAAAAGCAATCTTGACCTCACCAGTGATTTCTGAGGAAAATAAGGTACTATGCGATATTGCTGTCAATGTTGCTGAATCTGCAAATGCTTTGAAAACAGATGCTCATACTGTGGTATTTGCCGCCAATAAAAACTACAGTAAAGATTTGAGAGTTTTTCGATATGACAATGGTGCTGTGCAGCCACAAGGAAGGGGTTTAATTGCTGAATTACCTCCTTTTCCTACAAGTGGTAAACACACTTTCTACTTCCAATTTAATAACCCAAAATCCAATAAGTGGGAACTGATTGGGGAATTGCCTGCACCATTGGTTAAAAGCGAGTATCCTTGTCGATATTATGTTTCTCTCAACGAGAAAGGTATCTTGCGAGTACATGCTTTTGAAGTTCCTTACTGGACATCAACAAGTCCAGAATGTCTCAAGCAAGAGGGTTGCGTTTTTCGTGACACTCTCCAACCACAACCTAATGATATTAAAGCAGAGCGTGACCCGTTTTCTGGAGAACATTGAATGGGGAGTGGGGAATGGGGAGTAGGGAGTGGGGAATGTAAACATGATAAGCACTTCTCATCCGAATAAAGTACAAATTCATCTGTATTCATCTGCGTTCATCTGCGTTCATCTGCGGTTCCATAATTCATAAATTATAGTTTTTAATTTTTCATTCCTCCCCACTCTCTATTTTCAAAACAGAAGAAGTGAAAACCGAAGAAATATGCAGCCTCTCAGCAAATTATTAGAGATTGACAATTCAAATTTAGCTTCGGTACTGAGATTGGGTTTGTACGGATTGCGGACTCAATTACAGCAAGCCCTTAAAACAGCCGCCATAGATCCTGGAAGCAGTGCTTGTGAGGAGTTGCTGAGGGAGTTGGATATTCTTTTAGAACCGACGACTCAGGTGGAGTTTCTGAGTGAGGAGGTTTTGTCTGTAGAGAATAATTCGTTATGGGAGGATGTTTTAGAGCCGGTAACAGGAGACGAATTAAACTTGAAACATGTCACTGACGCTTTGGTTGGTGACTCAGAATTGTTGAATTATATCGGTGAGTACCAATTTTACAGTACTAATGATGCGGATTTGTGGAACGAGATGCAACGTCTGCTGCTACGGGTTCCTGAGAAGGTGGCTTGTGCTTGGCGATCGCGCACTTTGCAAGAAGTGAGTCAGGTGGGTATACAGGAGGATAGGCGATGTCTCTCATCATTACCCTTCATCCGGGATGAATTACTTTACCCTGGTCTGACTGGAAAGGTCAAGGCTACTGGGTTGTGTTTGTCAGAGGAAGTGGATTTTGATTCGCGATTGATGGTGGAAAAACGCGGGGGAGAACTGGATTTGCTTGCTAGTGTTGTTTCTACTTGTCTCAAGTTTATTGAGCAAGACTCGTGTTTATACCACGCTCTCAAGAGTTTGGATCGTTTTGGTGTGAGGTCTTTGAGCTTAGATGCGGAAAAGCATAAGTATATTATAGCACTTGTAGAGCGTTTTCACCGTGTACAAGCAACTGCTGATGCTGAGCCGACAACAGCTTTGCGTGCTAGACTAGAGCTAGATGAGGCAATTCACTCTTTGGTATATTTGCCGACGTGCGATCGCTACTCTTGGTGGGGTAAGCTGCAACAAGAAGCACGACGCACTCTTGATGCGGTGGTGGAAAGGGCGCGTGATGCTGGTTATCAGGTGCAGATTCGCCCGTTATGGGGAACCTATGCTGATGTCTTTAGTTGGTCAAGAGATGATCTGCAACTGGATATGGGAGGGGTGCGTGGAGAAGTGTCTGCATGTCTGCGGGTTTATGCCAAGATTAACGATGAGGTGCTTCCTGGGCGTGTGCTTTTCCGTTCTTCTTAGGGAAAGTAAGCAGTCAAAATTTGCCGATTAGATATTAGATATCTCCAGAAATGATGTAGGGGCGCAAGGCATTGCGCCCTAAAAGCAGTGTGGTTCATTTAGGTGAAAACTGCTGTAAGACTGACGCGGGGACGCGGCGACGCATGGACGCGGTGAATTTTTATTATAAGCAATTAAACGGACATGATATTATCCCACTGCCAAGACAGTATCAGGCGATCGCAATAGTGTAAATGTGCCAAGCAACCGCACGAACTTCTTTGCTTTCCCGCCTTGACAATAAGCCTTGAGCATAATTAGCGATATATAATTCAATACGCTTGGTGTTAGCGCCAAAAACCCTTCAGACATGTAGGTTGGGTTGAGGAACGAAACCCAACATTTTTCGCGGTTTGTTGGGTTTCACACAGTGAGACCCAACCTACGATTCTCCTTAACACCAACCGTATTGATATATAATTCATTTTCTCCCTTCTGCGGAACCAAGTAGGCATGAAACCGAGATAGGTGTAAAAACCTGCATTCCGGGTCTGAAAACCCTTAGCCTGTATGGTTTTGATAATTTGATACAGATTTGAGCAAAAAAGCCGTGTTCGGTAACGAGAAATCAAGCCTTTTGGGGTCATCTTGCAGGAAAAAACACATATCTCGGCTCAATGCCTAATAGAGACTCGTGTGGGATTTTATTTCTGGGCAAGTGCCACACCTGCATTTTCACGTTGCCCTCCCCGGTCAAGGGACACCGCTGCCACCTCAAAACTTTTAAGTAGCTTCTGCATCTGCTTGATGGGGAAGGTTTTGACATTCTTCAGAACCTTCCCAAAAAAAGACATTTTGATAATTTGTGGATAACAACAGGGTAGGCGCAGCCCGCCGCAGACATCCTACTCCTCAACTGACTATCCCAAGTGTTCCCTCATGGACAACAACAAAAGCAAGTTTATCTATTAACCGCACTCATACTTTGCTCCGGATAACGACCACCCGCAGCAACGCCCTTAGGTGATACCTCTTCAATACGACGTAGATCATCGGGAGATAGGGTAATCTCCGTCGCGGCGATGTTCTCTGAGAGATACTTGCGGCGCTTGGTGCCAGGGATAGGAACAATGTCCTCTCCTTGAGTCAAAAGCCATGCCAACGCCAGTTGACTTGCTGTTACCCCTTTTTCAGTGGCGATCGCCACCAGAAGCTCCACAAGTTGCAGATTTTTGTGAAAGTTTTCACCTTGAAATCGTGGTGAGTTATGGCGGTAATCATCAGGTGCTAAATCTTCGGGACTAGTAATGGCTCCTGACAAAAATCCCCGTCCCAAGGGGCTGTAAGCAACAAAGCCAATGCCCAGATCCCGTACAGTAGACAAAATTTCATCCTCCGGCTCCCGACTCCAAAGCGAATACTCTGTCTGTAATGCGGTAATAGGATGCACAGCAGTTGCCCGCCGAATCGTCGCAGGAGCCGCCTCGGACATACCCAGGTAGCGCACTTTACCTTGTTGCACTAACTCTGCCATGGCCCCAATGGTCTCTTCGATTGGCACCGTTGGATCTACCCGATGCTGGTAGTAGAGGTCAATTACGTCAACTCCTAGGCGTTGAAGGGACGCATCGCAGCATGAGCGGACATAATCTGGTTTACCACTAACACCTAGCCAACCACCGTCTTCTGTACGGACATTGCCGAATTTGGTTGCTAGCACCACTTGATCTCGACGGTCTTTGATTGCCCTCCCTACTAATTTTTCATTGGTGAAGGGACCATACATATCAGCAGTATCAAGGAAATTTACGCCTAGATCGAGAGCGTGGTGAATAGTGGCGATCGCTTCAGCTTCATCCTGCTCTCCATAAAATTCCGACATACCCATGCAGCCAAGTCCCAGTTCTGAAACCACCAGTCCTTGATTACCAAGTTTTCTTGTTTTCATGCCTTATCCTTGTGAACTTTTATTGAGGTTATCGTTCTCCAAATCAGCTTTTCATCCGTTACGCGACATAATGCTTTCGACTATAGCAATCCTATTTCAGATCCGAACATCAGCTTGTTTTTCGTTGTGCCGACTTCGGCTGTGTTCGGTGTGCGCCAAAGTATTTCTCACTGCGATAACGCAACCACACCCGCAACACTTGGGGAATCTGCTGTTTTTGCTCTTTGGTTAGTGTGTTGTAAAGGGTTAAGGCGCGATCTCTCTCACCCCGACAAGCAGCGTTGTTGTGAGCATCCCAATAGCTGCGGGCGACTCGAATCCGCCGACACACTTCCTTAATTAGCTGGTCTTCAGTAAGTGGAGCGTCTTGCTTTGCCATACTCAGATGCTATAAATTTCTAATGCCATCGTAGCAAGTCAGACTCATGCTGAGAATCGCAGCCTATCAATGATTGTGGGTCGTGGGTCTATTAATATTGAAACCAGTGATTTACGTATTAACACGCAGATACAAGATATGAAGTAGGCAGGCTAAAGCCCACCAGTCCTCCCACAAGGGAGGTGCAAGATGTTAGTTTTAAGACCTAAGCATAAAAAGGGGTATTGCGATCGTGAATTAGAGCCAACATTAGATACTGATTAACTGGGAAGTATTCTTCTGTATAAGCTTACCAAATCCACTCTTTGATACAGAGCAAGTGAACTGTATTGAGAAATAGCTTGTCTAGTTTCTGGAAGATACAAACTTAATCCACATAACTTTTCCGAATCGTTATTTTTGGAATGACTAATACCATAAAGCTCTCCACATAATACATAAGTTTTATTACTTTAAAATGCCTAAGTAGATCGGCACAGAAAAACCGAACTATATTAATGCAAGTAAGGGTTTGTAGTTGCGCTTCAGCGCTCATATCTAGGGCGCTGAAGCGCAACTACAAACCTTTATTTATTTGTGCCGACCTACTTATTTCTCAAGTTGGTTGTTAGTACCAGGATTTGTAACGTAAATCTTTCAAAGGGCAAAAGACCGACTTACTCAAATTGGAATGGTAGATGTCCCCAGTGCGGTCATGAATTTGACCTGGATTATATGGTACGGATGCATTGTTCCGGTGAGTGTGGCTGGATGGATGATAGTGTGTAAGACGATGGTGAAAATTACTGTCTTCAAGCTTCCATCGGGTCTGGTTTACCAATCCCCAATTCTTGAAGTTTGACTTTGACATCCGACCACTCAGTACCGCAGTAGTAATATTTTTTATTCAGTATGTTAGCGATATAATATCCCTGCTTGCCACCATTAATGCGGAAAAGCTCTAGGGCGACTTTTTTCATAGTTATCCCAAAGGCAGCGAATAAACCTTCATGAGAAAGCCAAGGTGCATTAAATAAGTTTAAAAATGGCTTACCTTTTGTAAAAGCCCAACCATCACTGCGACGTTCAACAATCCGATAGTAAACCGGGTAATAAACTGTAGTATCTGAGTCTAACATCGTTTTTAAATGGCACAATATTTAATAAGGGAAGCCCCCAGAGTTTATCTGGGGACACCAACTAATTAGTTACGATCATCTTGGGACTCGTTCTGTGGTTGATCAGCCACATCCTCTAAGTCGTTTTTTACGACTTCTGAGTCTACGAGGTATATCTCGTCATCTACTTTGTCGCGTTTTTCCCACTGACCGAGTAAAGCACGAATAAAGATTTTGACGGGATTCCAAAAACCACGATGACCATTCCCATTTTTTCTCACATTATTACCTCCTTTTTTGGATAACTGGGGACTAATTGTCCCCATCTTTATTTTAAACCATTTCTTGCTAAATTATACAACCACTTTTTAGGAATTTGATGATTTTTTAGTAGCTATTAGGATTAACTCACCCGACGCGATCGCATCCAATAACTGACCTGTTGACCCTTCGTTATCATAGACATATCCTAGTAATTGCGCGATTTCTTTAAGTTTATCTCCCGTTCCCGGTGCAACTCTTGCATGGAGATTAGTGCGATTAAGTTTCTTTCTCCCTGCCATAAATGTTAACTATCATTTCATAAAAGTGGTTTACATATATAGGATAACAAAGAGTGTAACAAAGGTGATGCCTCGCGGCAAAGCACTGCCAATTCCATCTCGCTCTCGCCATTACTTTGGCACTTGTCAATTCGCTGACCAATTGAAATTTTCCACGTTGTCGGGGATAAAAGAAGCGAAATCCTTACGGAATAAGAGTTTGTGCAATCAATCACCTAAATTGCACTTCAGTCACTGCGGCATGTCCAAAAGGGATACTAGCGCTGTTTTATTCTCTCATGAGATTATAACCATGATGTTGCGTTGAAACTGACCAAGAGTATTTGAATTGCCTTCGACATCGGCTTGTACACACGGCAGTTGTAGATCAGTAAGGTGCTTATCTGAAGCGTATTGCGTTAGCACCTTGACATTAAAGCTTTCCCAATCTCATTATGAGTGTAGTCTTTGAAAGTTACCAGTCATGTTTCGCCCAGCCTTTGCTATCTTTGCTCAGCAGTACCTCTGTGAGGTGCTCAGTGATTATGGAAATGTTTACCTCAACGAACCCATTCCCCGCGATCCAAAGCTGAGAATCTTTAAGCACCCCTCTCGATTTAACTGGGGAACTGAGTACCTCACCGCAGTCACTGCTCTTAACCCTCGGGTGATGGTTAGCCCAGAGGTTGTTGCGGAAGCAGAACTGGTAGATGTCCTGTTTGAACCCAAAGTAGAAAAATCGAGGACATCTTTAGGGCTATTAGGAGAACTCTTATCAGCTCCGTGTATTATCGAAATCCTACGCTGGGCACCGAATGAATCGGACTTACGAACCTGTATGCGCCATTGGTTGACCTGGCAAGTTGAAACTGACGGTCGCATCATTCCTGTAGATGAAAATCCGGTCTATACAGATGAAAAGGAAAATGATCAGCAAGAATTGGTTGATAAAATCCTACTTATCATCATGCCCTCCGTCGCCCCTCAATATCTCAAAGGATTTGGTGCAAAGAGATCTGTCATCAATATTCCAGGTGTTTATGAGCTAGCTCCTGCTTTTTGCACTACTATCGTTGTTACTAGCGAACTCCCTCAAGACGCTTCAACCCTCTGGCTCAGAATTCTGGGACGGGGACCCACTCAAAGAGCGGCGATTATGGAACTCATGGCACTAGATGTCAATCATCCACATCACGCTGCGGTTAGGCAACAGTTACAGCAATGGTATCAGCTTTTATTACAAGGTCATATGGGAAAGGAATGCAAACGGCTAATGCAAACATTAGCGATCTTTGAGTAAAAGGATTTATGGTTTGATTTCAATTCAACTTTAATACTTGTACAAATTTAGTAGCCACAGTCAGATGGTGTTACGACAATTCTTGTAATAAATCTATGGTCGTTTCCACTATAAGAATAATAAAGTGATATATTATTTTGCCAGAATACTTGCATATCGGATGAACTACAAGCTAAATTCCTTATATTTTTCATGCCTGCGAGAAGCTTATTTGGGTCAATTTCCCAAGAAGCATAGTTGACCAAAATGTAATTGTAATTTAAAGCTAGAGCGGGAGAATCTTTATATAAAAATTATTATTAGTACAGTAAAAACCCAGTAGCCTATATAACCTGCTGTTAGAGAGAATTAATACTGTAGCGTTCAGGTATTACTATGAGTAACCACAATGAAGATAACAATAACGGTGCTGAAGCAGCAGGATATGCAGCAGCAGGCGCTGGTGTAGGTGCTGGTGTAGCAGCAGCAGTAGGAGGAATGGGGTTAGCAGTAGGTGGTACTGCTGTTGCCATTGGCGCTGCTTCAGTTGTAGCTGCTGGTGCAGTTGTAGGATTAGCTGCTTATGGTCTTAAGAAAGCACTTAAATGGTAACTTTTAATTTTTTAAAATTCTGTTACTAGCAACTAATGTACAGGATAACAGTGGTCGTTTTTGAGAAATTAAGGTTCGTTGGACAGGAGATCGGGGACGCTACCTCAAAATTTAATCAAAATCGAATAGCTCACGGAAAATGCGAGCTACAGCAGATGTTGCAGTATTAGATTGATGATGTGATTGCGTATTAATGCAACCGAGCAATTATGTGATCGCACTAAATTATCGCAATTGTTGATTTGGGGTGCGATTCTACCTAACCAAAAGTTTGCCTTGACTTATTGCAGCTGCTATCGCACCACGATTTGCAGTAAAAACTTTAATCCCTGGGACAGTTACATAATCACCATCATGAGTAATTATCTTTGTGACTCCTGCTTTGTCCATCGCCTCAAGTATCAGTAAGTCGTAACCATCAAGTAATTGGGTTTGAAATCTTGTAAGCGCTGCATTATTTGTATCTTCATTAACCAAAATATCAGTACATACCGCAGTCGATGTCACCTGACTCCAAGCGGTTTGAACTTCTGCTACAACTTTTGCTCTCTCGTTTGGGAAGTTATGACGGTATTCTTTAGGTTTTAATGTAGAAGAAAATATTTCTCTTTCTGTTTGCTCAATGTTGTGTGCTAATTCTGCCAATGAAAGACCGCAGTATAAAAGTAATGAGCTAGCAGAAATGGCTTTAGCAATGTAGGAAGGATACTCTGTAATCTGATAGGGACGAGATGAAATACTGGCATTAGTATAGGTATACCAATACCAGGCGTTTGTATCTACTAAGAAAATATCATCATTTTTCGGAGCGTCAGACCGGATATCAACCACTTTAGCCTGAACTGTGTAGTTGACTGGCATTACTGTGTATTTGCTTGTTCGCTGATAACTTGGTCTAGTCTACTACGGAAATCAGGGTCGGAGTAATAACGCTTTGAATTTTCGATGACTAGTTTGAGTATTTGCTTACCAACTGTATTTAGATTCGAGAATTTGAGCAGACGGTTTAGGGTTTCTGGCTCAATATCCCGAAGTAATTGTCCAATAGCAAAGTTAAAGAATGGGGAAGCAAAAATTTCTACTCCTGCAAAGTCTAGCTCAACCTCGTGAAGAGCTAATAATTCTGGGTGAACCAAATCGTACACCTTCTGACCATCGCCTGGTGTAATACAGTTTTTGCCTATTAGGGTTAGGATTTCGTGTTTCATAGTCCGCACATCACCCTTAAAACAACGGCTCGTCATCTGATTCAAGAGCTTGTAATTGAACATAGTCATTATCAATTGTGTGGAGTATAGTATAATCAATGGTGATTTTGTAAAGGCATGTGGTAAATTCTTTGTAGGAAAAATTATTATTAACCCAATTGCTTTAATTGCAATTTTTCGTTTAAAAGCCCTCGTTCCTCTTTAGGGAGGGATTGGATAATTTGCACTAAAGAATTTACGAGTTGTGTGTTCATAACTTTACGGCAGAATAACTATATTATTCATATATCCTAATTAAAGACAGACTTGTGGTAAGGGCGATCGCATAGTTACAGACTAGCTGATCAAAGCATTCTTGGGCTAGTGTACAAATATATATTTATAATATAATAAACATCTGTAGAGCTTTGCCACAAGGAGATTTAGGAGAAAGTGGCTGCTGGAGAGCTTGGCGCATGACTAAAACCTGTATGCTATCCCTAATCCTTATTGCTCAGATCAATATTCCCCCTCACAATCTGCCTAGTGTACTAGAGGTCACACCAGACACTCGTCAAAGGTTTGACAATCTACAGCAAAGGCGGCAAATTCAGCAACATGAGGAAAAGGTGAATGCAGCCCAAAAGCGATATGAACACAAGATACAGGATCTGCAAACTCTCCCCTCCTCACGAATAGACTGCTTTCCTATATCAACACCAGTACCAGGTGTTGATCGTGATCCTATTTCATGCTCCAGACCTTGAACCCAGATTGATGTCTCACTGGAGGATTTTCTAAAATTGCAAATCGCCTCCGTGCAACAACCTTTCTCGATGCTCATCCCGGAACCGCCGAGTCCGCGAAACCCTTGTCAAATTCTGTAAAGAGGCTCTCCATTCATTGCGAGCCTGGGACTGACCAGAGTGCCGGATGAGCGTTGGTGGAACAGACGCGATCGCAAATCGTAGGCGATCGCATGACTTGATCAGGCGAAGCGTCTCCTAGTTAATTTAGATTTTTTGCTTTTTAAAAAGAGTAATAAAACCTGCTTGTTGAAAGTGTTTATCATGGGCGATCGCTTCTGTTAATTCTAATTCTTCCATGATTTGAAATCAACTACAATCGGTTAAACTCCATCCTTTATCGGGTCTTTTTAGATATAATTCTAAGGCTTTGGTAAATTGTTGGTTATTCGCTGCTATGATAATAACATTAGGGTGAGATTGCATTCTTTGAACGGTTAATCCTGCTTCTTGACGAAGAAGAGTATCAAATTTAGAAAAGAAGTTTAAAAATTCTGTTAAGACCATTTCGCTAGTCACAATCTTCTTTTTTTGACTTTGTAAGTTTTGAGAAATTTTGATGGCTTGTTGATGCCAACGCTCTTTTTTATGTAATAAGGCAATCCAAAATCCTGTATCAGCAAAAACGGGTTTCATTGGTTATATAAATAATGATCTAATTTTTCGGAAGCGTCTGACGGTAAACTTTCCCACAGTTCATCTGGGATTTGAGCAGCGTTTTCGGTGACTATTTGCCAAAAGGGAGGAACGGTTTCATCAAAGGGTTGATCTTTTTCTGAATAAATTAGGTTTTGTTGATTATATTTATTGATGGTTTTTTTGATAAAGTTTTCCAATTCTCCTAATGTTAAACTCGCTACAGAACGGTTGGGTTCAAATGGGGTATTTATCATTGTTTTTAATGAATTTATTAATTACGAATTACGAATTATCCGGTCATGCAAAGCTGTACTTAGGTAGGAACTGTTAGCGGAATACCGTTATCTGTGGGTTTTAACTTCAGTATAAAGGGAACTGCCTTCAGTACCCACTCAGAAATGGGTGTGTAATCTGCTGCTTCTTCTCCAAAACAAATCTCCAGCATATCAGTATGAATAATCCCAGGATTGAGAGGGATTGCAGCCATACCAGCGGGGAGTTCTTGTGCTAAAGAACGGGTTAACCCTTCAATTGCCCACTTAGAAGCACAATAGGGTGCCACCATAGGAGAAGTAGAGCGTCCCCAACCAGAACTAAAGTTCACAATAATACCACTTTTCTTCTCTATCATTGGCGGAACAAAGTGGCGAATTATATGAGCGACTCCTTTAAAGTTGTGATATTGCTATAAACATTCCAGTGTATCAAGCTTTCAGCGAGCGCTACTCACTTCAAAAATACACTAACGACTATCGCGGTGATACGAATACTTGGTATCATTTCGATTGATAAGTAAAATCTCACGATCACCGCACGGTGGAGCCAAGTTTACTTATCAATCGTTACACTACAAAAAAAGAGGCATACACCGTACACCTCTTGTCAGTATTAACTTATCACTTATCAGTCGTCAATAGCACTTTGTGGCACTTAATGCTACGCTACGTCTTTCACGAAATACATGTCTGTACCCAACTTCTGCAACGTGTAGCCCCAATCACTCATTAGGAACGTAATCTCTTCTTCCTGTTGACGCGTGATATTCGTAGCAAGCACGCCCTGTAAGTAGCCTCTGAGGTCCTTTTCCTTAATGTGGGTGTCAGCCCGTTCTTCACTTATTCCCATGAAACCATTTTCTCTAGCCTCCTCACCACGCTCCTTGAGTTCCCCTAACACGTAGTCCGTGAGGATAATGTCAACGCGTGATACTGTATGCTTTTTAGCGCGGCTATCGACCCACTTGTAATGCTGTACAAAAGTATTAATTCCATCGTCTACAGTTGTAAACACTTTTGTAAACACACCTACCGCGATAGGTACAACAAGTATTTCCCATGCACTCGGTGGTAAGTCGTATTTATCAGAACGCATTCTCGCTAGCTTACCGAGTACTTTACCGTAGTCTTCTCGCACTGTTACGGGATTGCTCCATACACCGAGATAGCCGTCCTTCATGCCTTGCGTATCGAACATGCTACGTCGTTCCTGTACATTAGCTGCTTTAAACATCAGTGTCCAAGTGCGTCTTAGTATCTCCTTGGCCTCCTCTCTAGCGATACTTCTGAGGTCAAAAGCTGAGGTAAGGATTTTATAGCCGTAAGTTTTGTAGACACTCTTTTTACCCGTCTCTTCAGAACCTACAATACGGCTAATACTACTGTCCTCAGAGTTTGCTAGCAATAGTGCGTAGTGAATACCGATTTTCTCGATACTGTAACCAGGGTTAGGGTTGAAGTTGTCAAAGAGGGCAAAGCACGGTTCACCACTTAAGGCGATATCGTCAAGCGCGTTACGCATAGCAGCACCTGTTGTATCAGGGCGTATTTCTATGGTAGTGTTCTGCAAGTACTGTTCTGCAATGGCTTTACCGAGTTCAGTCTTACCACTTCCACGTAGTCCCAGAAAGTATGGAATTGGTAGTTTCATCTTCTTGGATAGCACAGCACGGCAATTGATGAGCGCAAAGCACGTTGCTATCTTGTTCTGGATGTCAGGTTCCGGTAAAGGATGGAATCTTGGTAGATACTCCTTTATAAACCACTGAGGGTATTCAAGCGCACTACCGTTAAAAGATTCTACGATATCCGGCAAGTCGTAGCTATCCTCAAAACTATATACCGGAAACACTCTACGACTTTTAACGGGAACCCTATCAATCGCATGTTGGGCTGTATCACCGTTTTCGCATTCATTACTATCGTGTAGGCTTTTAATGAGTGCACCAATTTTTAGCTCAATAGCTAGCTTCTCATCATCCGCTATATCACTGTCCCTTGCTACTTCACCCGATAGCTCGTGTAAAAAGTCGCACTGATTAGCGCCTTCAAACTCACTGTTTTCGATTTGTTCGTGATAATATTCAGGTAGCATCGTTGATTCCTTAAGGGGAAATGGTGTTTTTCTTTTGTTGTGTGATTTTTTATAAGGATAGATGCTAGCCGTGTACAAGGTGTGGTATCTATCCTTTGTTTTAGGAATGACATTAAAGATGTCAATAGGAATGACATAGTTAATATTGATATCAATAACCTGTGAAAATTCCTCACTCGGAACCTGCCACAGAGGTGCTAAATGATTGACACTTGCTGCATTATTAATCAGCAAATCTGGTGGATCGTATTGGTTGAGTACAGTCTGTGCCCAAGCTTTGACCTGTTGCTCATCTGCCACATCTATAGTGGCAAAATCATGGGGTGAGCCAAACTTTTTGCGTAAATTTTCCACAGCTTTTTCTGAGCGAGCACAACCGACAACAGTATGACCCTCATGAATAAACTGCTCAGTCATTGCATAACCGAGACCACGACTCACACCAGTAATGAGAATCAGCTTTGTCATTTAAAAAATCCGCCCTTAAATCATTCTAACTCTGGATATAGCAATCCGGGCGTTGCTGAATTGAAGTATGAAATGAAAAAATCGGGTGTTTTAAAACTCTTTCTCTTTGCGCCTTTGCGACTTTGCGTGAGGCAAATTCATACCGTGATTCAGCAACGCCGCAATCCGTGCAGCAGATACGAACACCTCCACCCCTTCGGGGAAGTCAAAAGTCAAAAGTCAAAAGTCAAAAGTGTTTTAAGTTTTGACTTTTGAATTTTGAATTTTGAATTTCCGCGTAGCGGCTTGTCCCCCAAGTCTCCCAAGTCGTCCCCCTTGTTCGGAAATCTGCGGAGGATTGCTATATCACCCCTCGTAGTTACCACCAGTAACTTTGCCCCGGAAAACAATGTACTGGTACAGGTTGTAGAATAGCATCACAGGTATGAGGAAGCCAATAAAGATAATCATGATCACCAGCGAACTGGGATCTGCGGCTGCTTCATAGATGGTGATCTGTGTAGGAATGATATAAGGGAACACAATCAATCCTAACCCAATAAATGTCAGTACGAACAGCAGAATCGTCCAGACGAAAGGCGCTCTTTCTTCTTGACGATTGAGGCTTCTCAGAAGTTGCCAAATCAGCAGCACTCCCAGGAAAGGAATGACCGCAAAGATGTAAACTAGTGGTTGCTGAAACAAGCGTGACCTAGCATTTTCGTAAAATATTGGTGTAGAAATTGTGATGAAAATGGCTCCAATCAGCGTTGTCCAAGCAGCAATTTTGGCAGTTTTATAGTGATCTGCTTGCAATTCTCCTGTAGTTTTCCAAACAAGATAGGTGGAGCCAATGAGGACATATGCTTGAATCAACGTCAAAGCCACCAGCACAGACTGCCAACTTAACCAGTCCCAGGTTGTGCCAATAAAGTGACCCGACTTATCAACTGCAATGCCTTTGAGTACAGCACCAAGGGCGAAACCTTGACCGAGTGCTGCAACGAAACTTCCCGCACCAAAGGCGTAATTCCAAAATAATTTTCGTGTTGCTAACTCGCGAAACTCAAACGCCACACCACGAAAGATGAATCCAAACACCATGGTGAGAATTGGGATGTACAAGGCGTTGAGGATTGTGCCATAAGCTAGGGGAAATGCTCCAAATAAACCCCCAGCCATAAGAACCAGCCAGGTTTCATTGGCATCCCAAATGTTGCTCAAGCTGGTCATCAAAATACCCCGGCGTTCTTCGTCGGAAGAGGTTAGAGACAAGATGCCCACTCCTAAGTCAAATCCATCTAGCATCACATAGAGGAAAAGGAAGAGGGCTAAAATTACGAACCATACCTGGGGCAAGAAATACTCTAGTGTTTCCATATAAATAGTGGGGAGTGGGGAGTGGGGAGTGGGGAGTGGGGAGTGGGGAGTGCTTAAAACCACCAACCACCAACCATATAAATAGTGGGGAGTGGGGAGTGGGGAGTGGGGAGTGCTTAAAACCACCAACCACCAACCACCAACCACCAACCACCAACAACTATTGTTGTGCTTCTACAGGACGCTCATCTGGCAGAAACTCTGCTGGAGTTGTGTCTACCGCAGGCTGATTGGGTTCAACACCAGGTATTGGGAGGTCGAGATTTGGACCATTGCGGATAATGCGGCTGCCAAAGTACAGGACCGTAAAAAACAAAAAGGTATAGACTGTTGCAAAGCCAGTGAGTGAGACTAAGACATTGCTAGCGGGTAGATGAGATGCAGCATCCACAGTACGGATCTGACCATAGAGTGTCCACGGCTGGCGTCCGACACAACGCACAATCCAACCAGACTCTACAGCAATATATCCCAGCGGAGCCGCAAAAATCCAGGCACGCATGAGCCAACGCTGTTGGCTGATGTTTTCCGCTTTCAGCTTACCGCGTAACCACTGCAATGTACTGAATAGCATCAATCCGGCGAAGAAGAAACCGATCGCAATCATGGTGCGAAAAGCATAGTAGATCAAACCTATTAAACGAGGACGATCCTCTGGTTTCCACTCCTTTAATCCCCTAACAGGTTCAGATAGTTTTTGTTTAAATTCTAAAATGTATCCAAGTGCACCAGGAATCGTGATTTCCCAGTCATTTTTCTGCGCCTTTTCGTTGGGTAGAGCTACCACACTCCAATCCGCTGGTTGTCCTGCTGGTGTGGACTCCCACTGCGCTTCCATTGCTGCCAATTTAGTGGGTTGATAGTGATAGACTTGTTCACCACTTAAGTGCCCAATGTAGATTTGCAATGGAGCTACAGCGATCGCAGCTGCTAACGCAATCTTCAAAGACTGAGAAAAGAAAGCTTGATGACGCTCCTTAAGAATGTACCAAGCGCTGATCCCACCAATCACAAATAATGATGTTTCCAACGTCGCAAAAAACATGTGCAGAACGCTGTTCACCATGAATGGGTTGAGAATTGCCTGAAAGTAATCGTGGACAATAAACTTCCCATTGACCATTTCCCCACCTGCTGGGGTTTGCATCCAGGAATTTGCCGTCAAAATCCACAGAGTTGATAGGTTTGCACCAACGGCAACCAAAATGGTAGAGAGATAGTGAATAGTGGGATTAACACGCTCCCACCCGAATAACATAATGCCTAAAAAAGCGGCTTCTAGCATGAACGCCCAAGACGCTTCAAACCCAATGACGCTACCAAAAAAGTTACCAGCCGCCTCCGAGAAAGGTGCCCAATTGGTGCCAAACTGAAATTCCATTGGGATACCCGTCGCTACACCAATGCCAAAATTCAGGACGTAGAACTTCGACCAAAAGCGAGCATGGAGGTAGTAGTCAGGATTACGAGTCTTGAGCCAAAGTCCCTCAACAATAACTAGATAAATCCCCATACCTGTGGTGAGGACAGGCCAGAGAATATGAAATATTGCAGTCAGTGCAAACTGCATCCGCGATAACACAACGGAATCAGACAAAAATTCCACAGTTATCCCCCCTATAATTTAGTCAACCGCCACAGATTGACTCCTCTGTATGATATTACGCAATAATCCTTTACAATCAGTTTTTGATAAAGTTTTTACATAGATGAAGTAAACCCAATGTAGGGGCGCAAAGCCTTGCGCCCCTACAGATCTACCTAATTATCGAGATAAGTCTTTAACCGGAGACAATATTATGGAGCGGGAATGCTCGCAACAGTAAACGGTAACTCGGGTGTTAGCCCAGGTCCACGTTTGTCAAATTGAGAGTTGACAACAAGCAGCCGCTTCCCAGCTTGAGCAATGGTAGTCGGGTAGGCCAATAAAGGATCAGTCGTGTTGGAAACAACAGTGCCTCTCGAGAGATCCTTTGAAAGTTTCACTTTGACTATCAACCCGTTCCGGTTACGCACAACGTACAAAATCCGCTCCTCGCTGAGCAAGATTCCATCGCCATTGGTAAAAGTCTCACCCCCTAGGTCAATTTCGGTGACTTCCTTGCTAGCGATGTCAATCCTAAAGAGCTTTCCGGTATTGGTCTGCACAACTATCAGGTACTTACCGTCCTTGGTTGCAGCGATGCCATTGAGGTTAAAGCCTGACTGGTACTCTAAACTCGTACCAGTAAAATCAAGCCAAGCCTCAAACACGAATTCCTGAGCCTGATTGGTCGAAACTTTGTACAGAATCGGGTCTGATGAGTCGGTGAAGTACGCATCTCCATTTGGGGTGAGGGCTACATCATTGATGAATGTGGAAGCCTTGTGGTTATTGAACTTACCAAGCAGGTTGCCACTGTGGATGTCGTAGACAAAAATTTGACCAGTATTGCCACCTGCGATGAACAGACGGTCTCTGTAGTTGTCTACTTTCAAGCCGATGGCTGTTGTGCGCCCATCAGCACCACCTGGTAGGAACACATTGGCTGATTCCTCTTGGAGATTACCTCGAAAAATCGTGCCGTCTGTCGTGCTACTTACAAAAAAATCCTTGGTTCTTGGTTGGTATCCAATACCTTCTGGAAAAACAGCCTCTCCAGGAAGGATGTAGCGATCAAAGCTGGAAATCCTAGCCTGGGTACTGGCGAAATCCAAGGTGATGAGTGAGACTACCACCAGTACGAGCAGCAAGAGGTACTTCAATTTAGACATCAATTTCTTTTAAACTTTACAACTCCAGATTGAGTGTATAACTTACTGGTTAACATTAGGTTAAGCTTCAGTTAACTCTAAGTTAAATGTGGCTAATTTCTTGGTTCGTAGTAGCGCTTTAGCGCCGGTTGAATCGCGGTTAAACCGGCGCTAAAGCGCTACTACAAACCCAACAATAAAGCTAATTCAGGCAAACTCAGGTATAATCTAATGGCGGTTGTTGCTCTGGAGATGACATTATGCTTCTTCTCGATGCTCCCAATGTTCAAGTAATTGCCGGAGAAAATGCGGTTCACATTTCTCAATTGCCGAAGGTGTGGCAAGAAATTGCTGTGTCATTGGCTGGCTTTGGACTTTCAGATCCGCAAAGTTATGTTGAAATGGCGCAGTTGTTCCAGTACAAGTTGGAGCAGGGTGATATTGATCTTTTCAACGAACACTCAGAACTTGCTCACTTAATGCCATCATTTACCGAGTTATTCGGACAGTTGGCGCGGGAAACTCTAGAATTTTACGGGCACGATTTTAAGGTTGAAAGCTATCCGAATTTTGCAGAGGTGCTTCGGGAAGTTGAGTCAAAGGGGTTAGAATCTGCTGACGAGGTAAAGGTAGCTCGCATCGGCATAGAACTTTTTGATGAGTTCGGTTATGAACTTCCCGCAAGCTTCTACCACGTACATCTTGCTCCCATTTACCGGGATCATGTGTTTGAAGAACGGGCTTTACGGTTTGACCCTCGTGATAAAGAACACAAGCGATCTTGGGATGCAGTACTTCACGCCTGCAAGGTGTTTGCTGTGCAAATGAAGATACAAAGCATCGCTTCCAAATACGGTTTTACCTATCAGCACGGTTGCGGTTGCGAAAACCATTTATCTTCTATTGATCAGTCACGCGGAGCTTTTGAGTATGAATTGGATCCCCAAAAGCGTCAACGGTGGATTCGCAGTTTCATCTGGACAGCATGGTACGAGTATGCTTTCTTCCCCATCGTACCGAATACGAGTTATCTAGTGTAATGGGGAGTAGGGAGTGGGGAGTGGGGATTAGGGAGTGGGGAGTAGGGAGTGGGGAGTGGGGAGTGGGGAGTGGGGAGCAGCCCACTGAGAGTCGTTCCTACGCACTCAATATGAACTGCGTGTACCATCAAACCTAAAAATTTCTCTTCCCCATTCCCCACTCCCCATTCCCCACTCCCTATTCTCTATTTTGCAGTTTCCAGCACTAAATCTTGAAACATGGGTGTGCTAAGGTAACGTTCGCCAAAGGAAGGTTGGATGATCACGATTAAACGATCAGCGTTTTGCGGGCGTTTAGCTACCTCGATCGCCGCACACAAAACAGCACCAGAGGATATACCCGACAACAAACCTTCTTCCTTCGCTAGCCGCCGCCCATATGCCATCGACTGCTCATCACTGACGGCAATCACTTCATTCAGCAAATCTGTGCGGAGAATCTCTGGGATAAATCCGGCACCAATACCTTGGATTTTATGTGATCCTGGTTGACCTCCTGAAATGACGGGACTATTACTCGGTTCAACTGCGATCGCCTGAAAACTTGGCTTGCGCCCTTTAATCACTTCAGCAATTCCAGTAATGGTCCCACCAGTACCTACACCCGCAATCACAATATCCACCTCTCCATCCGTATCCGCCCATATTTCTTCTGCGGTAGTTTCTCTATGAATTTTCGGATTAGCTGGATTGCGGAATTGTTGCAACATAAAAGCATTGGGAACGCTGCTCACAATTTCTTCAGCTTTGCGAATTGCGCCTCGCATTCCCTCAACTCCTGGTGTCAGCGTCAGATCTGCACCATAAGCTTTTAGCATAGCGCGTCGTTCTATGCTCATAGTTTCTGGCATTGTCAAAATTAAACTGTAACCACGAGCAGCCGCCACCATTGCTAATCCAATCCCGGTATTACCGGAAGTAGGCTCAACTAAAATGCTTTTTCCCGGTTCAATCAACCCCGCCTCTTCTGCCGCCTGCACCATACTTATAGCAATGCGGTCTTTCACCGAAGCTGCTGGGTTCATTCCTTCCAGTTTCATCACAATCCTCCCCAAACATCCCTCAGCTTGGGGAATCTTGTTTAGCCTAACTAAAGGAGTTCGTCCAATAAGTTCTGTTACATCATTAGCAATCCGCATTTATTTACTCCTAAAAATCTACAATTAGTCCCGAAATTTTACTACACAAATAAGCTGTAGTGATTGAGTACATAAATAAATTTTTTAAAAAATATCAAGGTTACTTTCGATATTCTAAGACTTTTTGACTTTTTTTTATGTTTGTAAATTACATTTAAGATTTTACTACTTTTTAAGTAAATCGGCAGAAATAAATGTAATTAATGGGGCATATAGCAATCCGTGCAGGAGTTACAAACACCCCCGCCCCTTTGGGGAAGTCAAAAGTCAAAAGTCAAAAGTCAAAATTCAAAACACTTTTGACTTTTGACTTTTGACTTTTGAATTTCCGCGTAGCGGCTTGTCCCCCTTGTCCCCCTTATCCCCCTTGTCCGGGACTCAAATAGGATTGCTATAGGGCATAGGATTGTCCTCCCCCTGCCATTCTCCATTCCCAGTAAAGTACTATACTTTGTTGAGTACAGGATTTGTTTTCAAAGAACTAGCAAAAAAACTCTGTTCTACCAAAGCATATATTGGTTTGATGTTGAGTACACAAATGCCAGAACCCCACCTTGTAAATACAAGTACCATAGCCCAAAAATACTAGTACCCATACCCCAAGAAATTTTTGGAATCCTGACCGAGTGGGAATTATAGGCTTTGAGCACAACCTTAATTAATTTAATAATCTTGATCCAGTTGAGACAAAACGTTCTGTTGTGAGGCAAATGATATAAAACCTATAGGATTTACGCAGAGATTCCCCTCTACCCCCCGACATTCCCAAGCGTAAGCCTAGGAACGAGGGGGGACTTCTTAAACCCTCATCACTGCAAGCAGGATAAATCAACATTCGAGGGTGGAGTGCGTCAGTCCTATTTCAATCTGAAGTACGGGTGTATATGAAAAAAAAGATACTTTCTCGCTGGGTGCGTACTGCCAAGCAAGGGAGCCAATATGAAGTGCAAATTTGTAAATATTCTCACAGTTTGTTTAATTACTTTAGCTGTACTTTCTCCGGAGCTATTAGTATTTGGTGTCGTTTGGGAGCAACATATGTCGCTCGAACAAATACAGATTTTAGCGTATAAAGGGAATGAAATTAGTACAGGCAAATTGGCATTTTCTCCTAAACAAGAAGAGATAGTATCGGATCGAGATAAAACTAACAACAAATTCTTTGATACCACTTTTGTTGAGCAATTCTTGCCTTATACCAAAAATTATAAATTTGTCAAGATATTGCAATGGTTTTTCTTGTGTATTCCTATTTTTTTAGGAATATTAACTCTTGTTTACGATAGGTATCTTATGTATCGCGCTGCTATTTTTCAACAACAAGTGCAAATGTTAGAGAGGCTGTGGCAGCAAAAGTATTGAGCAATAGTAAATTCACACTCCACAATTCAACCAATTCATTATGACAGAAGAACGCCAAGCCCTATATTTCGACCTAATTGACAAACTCATGACTTGCCCCAATGGTCAAGAACCACAAATTTTGGAGCAACAGCCAGAATTAATTGATGCTGGTTTAGTAAACACAATAGTACAAGTGGCAACTATATTCACACACGAAGGTAATGAAGATGGTGCGAAGTTTTTAATCCATGTTGCTCGTGAACTATCTAAGCAACTGGGATTGTACCCTGACGTTTCAAATAAGGAGTAAAAATGCTATTGACTTCAACTGACGCCGCACAAATAGCATTAGAGTTTCTCATGGCAGAATGGAACATTTCAGAAGATGACAGAGAGTGGTTTATAATTGTTAACTCTCGCCTCATTGGTGAATGTTGGTATGTTGTGGAATTGGCTGTACAAGGATTGCCTGATAGATGGTTCATGCAAGTATACGACAATGGAGAATGCGAATCAAACTATACATTTATATCTCCTGTTCGCAGTTCACAGCGATATATTGAACATCCAGATTTGCCATACCTTGTAGCAGAAGTATTAGTATCGGAACGTAATGCCCGATAAAAAAAATTCAAAATAGATAAGCAATACGGTTCAGGGTAAAGGAAGATGGGGAATGGGGAATGGGGAATGGGGAATAGCATATTCCCAGTCACCAGTCACCAGTCCCCAATCCCCATTTCAATGCACGATAATTAAGACTGGAAACTTTGAATTTTGAATTTAAGATATTTAGCGAATGGGAGGTTTGGCAAAATAATAGCTAACCTCCTTTTATTTCAATACTGCGTAGGTTTTGAAAAATTGTAGGTTGGGTAGAGCGTAAGCGAAACCCAACAAATGCCGATAAATGTTGGGTTTCGTTCCTCAACCCAACCTACTCTAAATTTGAGTTTTTAGCAAAACCTACGCAGTATTGCCTTTTATTTCAATACGCTTGGTGTTAAGGGTGAGCGGCGATAATTTTAGACGCGATAACCCTTGTCTCTACATAGGTTGACGGTAGGTAAATTATCTTAACACCAAGCGTATTGCCTTTTATTTGTAAAATAAGATTTTTAAAATCCGATTTTCTTATATTTAGATGAGGAATTTATGATATAGTAAATAATGTGACAATCCATACAAAAATCTGATTTGTCATGATTAGTGAAGACATCTTAGCTAAAGAATTCATAAGGGTCGTCAATCACTATTATCCAAAAGTAGGGAAATTACTGGACGGCTGTTTTGTGAAAGTAATCACCTGTTACTGGGGACGACCTCCTAAACGCTTGCAATACATAGGAATTTATTGCTCTGACGAAGTCATGTGTGATGTGCAAGCCCAAAAAGATGTACTAAGAGAAGTAGCAGACAACATGGGACTAGTTCAAGTAGTCTTTGTGAATGCTACGCGACTGTTACGCGATCCTATGTCGAAACTCAAGCAGGCAGAACCCCGCTTGTGGTTGGATTTACATTGGATTGCAACTTAAAAACAATAGCGATCGCAATGAAAACTGGACTTTTCTGTAATTACGAAAATCATCACTCCTCTGCCCATTGTGCCATCTCCGAGCAAGTCACGCTGGTGAAACATGCGGAACACTTGGGTTTTGAGGAAGCCTGGGTAACAGAACATCATTTCAATGAATTTAATCTTAGCCCGTCAATTTTGCTGTTGATGGCACATTTGGCGGCGTTGACTTCAACTATCAGATTAGGTTCGGCGGCAGTATTGCTACCTTTTCATAACCTGATTCGTGTGGCGGAAGACATAGCTACACTGGATAATTTGTGCAATGGGCGACTCGCCATTGGAATTGCCAAAGGTGGACCGTTTCCTGAACAAAACAAGCACTTTGCCACATCAATGAGTGAATCCCGCGCTAAGACGCTAGAGGCAATAGCGTTGATTCAAAAGCTGTTATATGAAGCGGATGTGTCGTTCAACGGGCAGTATTATCAGTGTGATCAAATCACGATTTACCCGAAACCGTTGCAGCAGCAGATTCCACTCTATTTCGCAAGTGGCGATGATCAGGCGATCGCGTTTGCTGCAAAACATTCCTTCGGCTTAATGGGAGGACCGCCGTTTTCCTTGGAGAGATTGAAGAATACTATCGCCAAATATCAGACCTTAAATTCCAGTGGTTCTGAAAACCTGATGCTGGCAAGGTTCTTTTTCGTTGCCAAGACATACGATGAAGCAGTTAGTGAGGCTTTGCCTTTCATCCAAAAATATAGTATGAAAATGAAAGCTAACTCTGCTCAAGTGATGCAAAATAGCCGCAATCAAAACATGAAACCGTTTGATCGCACAAACATTTGTTTTGACGAAGACTATTTGATTGAGAACTCGATTATCGGTGATGTGGTGACTTGTCGGGACAAAATCAAAAAGTTTCAGGATGAATTAAACTTAGGCACCCTGGCGCTCAAACCCTCCTCTTTTGACCTGCAAAAAAACATTGAGAGTCTGACGCTTTACAACCAAGAGGTACGGAATTATATATAAAGCGACTGGTTAGTTGTTGGTTGTTAGTGGGTTTCATAGTCGTTTATTGCTAAAACAACCAACAACCAACAGTCAACAACTAACAACTAACAAGTACTGATCATGAATAAATCCTTCCTTCCAGCAGATGATTTGCCACCAACTGAGGCAACGCAAATTGATAGAATACTGCATTCGCAATTAGAACGATCTACTGGCAGATGCTTTTATGAGGCGTGCGATAGGATTACACAAGCATTGTTATCTAGTTGTCAATGGTATATCACCACACATGCCGAGATTTTGATGCTGGTCATTGACTGCCCAGACATTGTAACTTATTGGCATATAGTCAGTAATATTCCACAGATTGGGAATAGACTAGAGCGGGTTGCTAGTAGCGCTAAAATTCGCGTCTATCCCCCTTTTGGTAAGGGGACACCATTTGAAATCAGCGTGAATGAAATATCGGCTTACCGAGATTGGCTCTAAAGCATCCCCGCGTATCCTGTGCTCCTCAGAATGGGATAGACATTATCTGATTGACCCATTCTGAGGCAGTAGAAGCTTCCCAAACTAGGATGAGTGCTTCAATTGCATCACTGATTGAAAATCAAGATTGGGTTGCCTACGTATGGTGCCAGTTACAATTGCTTGCTTAAGGTCGGCATCTGCTTGAAATCGAACTGTCGTCATACCTTGCGTTGCTTCTGTATTTGAGCTGCTTTTAACTTTTGATACAGAAGCATATTTTTCTCTCTAAAAGACTGTTGCAATTTCTCAAACTCTTCCTCACCTTCCTTGAGATACGCATCAATTAACTCTCGGTTGGCAAGATAAAAGGCAATAGCACCATAAACCTGTTCCAGGGAGAGTAATGGAAAGTTTTGGGCAATGCTTTCAGGCGACTCACCATTCAAGAAGGCGTAAACAACTGAATCGAGCGAGATCCGAGTCCCTTCGAGCCAATATCCTTCATCTCGTTGTTCGATATATCGTTTTGCTAGGGTTGGGGAAGCTGTCATAAAACTACTGGCTGCTCTTTATCTAAATATTAAGCGATGGCACAATATTGGGCAAGAATTTGGGTGGCTTCGGTAAATCCGGTGGTGCTAAAAACTACACCAATGACCCCGGCAGGTCTGCGAAGCAATTGGTTACAGAGTTTTGCGACCGGATTATACGGGATTTGCTAAAATAAGCTGATAGAAAAAGGCTCATTACTATGGAAAGAAATGATATTGCTACTTGCTTTCAATCAAAAGGAGTACGAGTAAAATCTGGTGCGAAACCTATATCTGTACTGCTTCCAGGCGAATTAGATACTTAGAGGTTGTTTGAAAAGTGGTTGGCTGTGATTTTAGGCAGTTATTAATTCTGGCAGCAATTAGCCAATATGTGCTTTTTAAAGGAATAGAAGCTATAAAGAATGAGGGATTTATATATTGATTAGATTTACAAGGAGAAGATGCACGTCATCAGTTATAAAACCTTAAGAGAATATGCAGAAATTCATGCAGATTGTCAGGAAGCTCTTAGCAACTGGTATAAAGTTTCTAGTAAAGCTAAATGGTCAAACTTAGTCGAAGTACAAAAAGTCTTTCCTAAAGCTGAAGCAGTTGGTTATTTTACGGTTTTTAATATTAAGGGGAATAAATACCGATTGATTGCTAGTATCGATTATGAAGGGCAATTAATTTATATTAAAAATATCCTCACTCATGCTGAATACGATAAGGAAGAATGGAAAAATGACCCTTACTTTTAATCCAGAGAAATATAAAGAATTATTAACCGCTTATCTTCCTAAAATTATCAGGACTGAAGCAGAAAATGAACAAGCTTTAGCCATTGTGGAAGATTTAATGCACCGGGAACGCACTCCTGAAGAAAATGAACTATATCAGTTATTAATTACTTTAATTAAAAAATTTGAACAAGAATATTATCAGCCTGATGAGCAGATTAATCCTCATTCCATGCTTTTGTTTCTTTTAGAACAATCTGACAAAACTAGAGAAGATTTGAAGGTGGTTTTAGGGTCAGAAAATTTGATGGATCATATTTTAATTGGACAACAGAAAATTACTCCAGAACAAGCGCGAAAGCTGGGAGAGTTTTTTCATGTTGATCCGAGCTTATTTACAGGCTAGATTGTTTAATCGAGACAAATGAAACCTCTGGCTCCAGCGATCGCTCATCCGTCCAGTACAGTTAAGGTTCGACCCGATAGCTACATCACTCAATCCTTATAGATTACCTTCAGGCAGCTTGGCTAAGAACATTTGCGAGAAATTGGGTGATTTGTTGAATCAGTGACTGCTGCTGAAGAATCTGAATTTGTCCAGCGTTCAGGCTATTTAGAACGCTGGTGACAGGAGGATGAGCTAGTCGTGTTTCTAAATCAGTCTTTACTTGAAAGATAATTGCTTCAACCGTGGGAACCGCCATAAAGACTTTGTAGGGAACTCCTGAAGAGGCTGGGAGGAGCAAGCTCGTGATGGTACTAGCTTGTTCCTGAATCGCGCCTTCCTCTTGGGTATTTGCATTAATGACCAATGCAACGGGCCGCATTCGTTCTGAGAGAATGGTTCCGGAGAGCGAGCTAGCAGAATATCTGCCACGAGCTGTAACAAATTCTGTTCTGTACACAAGCTCTGTTGGCAAAAGTTTTTTGAGAATTTCGGTGTTCGTGGAACTTTCAGTGACTAAATACACAGGTTTCATGGTACCTCTTCAATCTCTAGATTGTAGTTCGGCAGTCCTCTCTCTACACAGTAGCGGTATTTTTTGACAAGTCCTCGCCGCATAAGTTGATGATTAAGTGCATACTCAATTTCATCACCATTCCATAGCAAGATGGCAAGGTTTGCACTATATTGGGCAAGAATTTGGGTGGCTTCGGTAAATCCTGTGGTGCTAAAAACTACACCAATGATCCCTGCTGGTCTGCGAAGCAATTGGTTACGGAGTTTTGCGACCGGATCGATCGCAATATTCCCGATCTGATCTTTACATTCCACCAGACAGGATAATTCATCGGTGTAGACAGCCCCATCGATTTGTTCAACTACCGTACCGCCAACAAAGACGGTGTAGGGGTAAGTAAACCTTCAGGATTTTTGGATGTCATCAATCAAAGCCTTTAGTAGACATAGTCGTGAAAAACAATGACCAGACGCGATTAATCGCGTCTGGTCAAGGGTTGTACACAACGCACAATTAATTTCTGGAGATGTCAAGTTAACACTCATACACATTATAAATTATCTTTTATTGTATTTACTTAACAAGTATACATGGTGCAATAGTAACTTCTAATATTTGATTATACTCAAGTGCATCTGGTATGATATAATCAACTAGCTTGACCCAACTGATGATAGTTGTATGATGTTTTGTGCTTGATTTGCTAGGTATTTGTAAATTTTCTATCAATTATTGGTGTTCTACAGAAAGACAATAGCATGTTAAGTTAAATTTGTTAAAGCATATAGAATACTGAAAAACTGGCTTGGTAGTCAGTAATCCCACCCGTTCTACAGGTGGGATCGTCAATCCGACTTAAAAAAACATCATGTTAAAAACTATCAAAATTACCAGCGAAGATATTGTTCATCAAGTCAAGGTGTCTGGCAAAATTCCTGGGACGATAGAAGAGATTGTTACCCGTAAAATTATCGAAGATGCAGCAGATGAAGCGGGTATTAAAGTAGAGATTGAAGAACTCCAGCAAGCAGCAGATCAAATTCGGCTAGAACAAAAACTTAGTAGTGCTGATGATACCTGGGCTTGGCTGGAAAAGCATAGTTTGTCTGTGGATGATTTTGAAGAAATCGCTTACACCAGTATGATTTCTCGGAAATTGGCAACCCATATGTTTAAAGATAAAATAGAATTCTTTTTCTTTGCAAATCAATTAGATTATGCGAGCGTAGTGATGTATGAAATTGTCTTGAATGATGAAGATTTGGCAATGGAACTGTTCTATGCTATTAAGGAAGGAGAAATGAGTTTTTATGATGCTGCTCACCAATACATCCAAGATGTGGAATTACGCCGCAAATGTGGGTACCTGGGCAAAGTGAGTCGTAAGGATTTAAAGCCAGAAATTTCAGCTACTATTTTTGCTGCTAAGCCGCCGCAACTTCTTAAACCTATCTTAACTTCCAAAGGAGTACATTTGGTTTTTGTGGAGGAAATTATTCAACCACAATTGGATGAGAAACTAAAGTTTGAAATTATTTCGGATTTGTGGAATACGTGGTTGAAGCAGCAAGTTGAGCAAGTTGAAGTTGTGAGAGATTTTGTGTCACAACACTAGTGGAGGAAATGGCGCAGGGCGTGGAAGAATTGAAACAACAACAAATAGACCTACGCTTAGAGATATTTGTCAAGTGGGGATTTAATTAATAAAACGGTGTTTGCAAGGATTTTTTGCCCTAAAGTGAGAGTGCGATCGCACCAGTAATAACCACAAATCCTCCTTACCTACCGATGATGTTAATTGATCATACCGAATGCAACTTGGTCTGAGGACTCTCCTGTGAACCTTCAGGATTTTTTGTTCTGACCAACAAAAACCTTTAGTCAACAAAAATACACGGTATAAATTATCTTTTGTAGCATTTACTTAACAAGAAAACATGGTTTCATTAACCTATTCTTATTTTTTTTATTTAATCAGAGAGTATTTTAAATACCGTATAATCTACTTCATTGGACATAATGTTTTCTTCCTTAAGGTACTTGAAATGCTGAAGTTTAAGGCAATCTCGGAGTTTAGTGGGATCTGCTAGACAGCATCATCAATTCAAGGTGAGTTGCTCCCACTTCCTTTGTATTAAGCAGTCTAATTTTTTTTACGTATATGTCTCATGACTTAGCCAAGGGTAGTACTAAAGCCTCAGACAATCGAACAGGTAAATTTTTAACACCCTTTGAGCGCAAAATGTTGCAAAAAAGTTTACACGAAGATTTACCTGAGTCTTACCGACAGCGCATTGAAATTATGTTGCTAGCAGATCAAGGGGAGTCTCAAACCAAAATTTGTCAAACCTTGGGGTGTTGTCCAGCAACAGCACGACACTGGATCCATGTAGCTCGTACTGGAATGGCACATCAATGGCAAGAACTTCCCCTTGGTCGTCCGAAGGTGGTCAACGAGGAATATTTGGAGCGTTTGAAAGAACTAGTTACCCATAGCCCTAGTGATTATGGTTACACTTTTCGGCGATGGACAAAAAACTGGCTTCAGAAGCATCTGGAGAAAGAATTTGGAGTTGAGGTGAGCGATCGCCATCTCCAACGATTACTCAAACAGATGGGTTTGTCTACTCGTCCAAAACGCAACAATGCCGAAGAAAACACGAATGAGAAAGCTACAGGTTCTAAAATCTTGATTCGTGACCTCAATTCGACCAATCCGTCGGATAATACTGAATTTTTGCCTATTGACTTAGGGATAGATCCAAAAATTTATGGTGCAAAATCTACCAGAGCAGTTACTTTCTGTACAACAGTTGAGCAATACTTTGGGGTATTCTCTTTCCGAAGAGGAATTCCAGCAGTGTCTTCAACAAGTTAAACTCCTCCAACCGAAAGTAGGAAAATTCTGGCAAGGAAGTGACGTTGAACCGGGCATCTACATTGTGATTTCTGGTAAGGTGAGGTTGCTGGATGATGCAGGTGAGTTAATCACGACTTTGTCTGCTGGGAAATCATTTGGGGAATTCACCTTGTTTCCGGATACCGATTTTAAGCCTTATGGTGCGAGGGCTTCCGTAGACTTGCAGTTGTGCTTTATCCCAAATACGGTTTTGTTGCCATTGATGGCTAAGTATCCACCAATCCGGGAACATATGTGGAATGAGGCGCGTACTCGGTTCGTGGAGGGTGTTCGTCAGACATCGGGTAATTCCCAGGTGGTGAATTCGGATAAACCCCCAGAGATGGCAGCAAACTCAAACCATACTCATAAAACGGATATTTCGTCTACACCAGAGCAAAAATCCCAGAAAAAGATTAGCAAAGCCTATTTTCCTAACCCCACTCAACGAGTTGGGCATTTATGGCAAAGGGTGATGCGGCGGTATCCGTTTTATGCACAACACAGTGCTTCGGACTGCGGTGCAGCTTGTTTGGTTATGGTGTCTCGCTATTGGGGAAAACGCTTTAGTGTCAATCGTTTACGGGATATCGCCAATGTTGACCGCAATGGTGCGTCGTTACGGGGGTTATCGACGGCGGCGGAAAGTATTGGGTTTACCACCAGACCGGTGAAAGCAAGTCTTAACCAGTTGGCAAAGCAAAAATTGCCTGCTATTGTCCACTGGGAAGGGAAACACTACATCGTTGTCTATGAAATCACACCCAAGAAAGTCATTGTAGCAGACCCTGCCATTGGTCAACGCACCCTCAGCCACGCTGAATTTAAAGCTGACTGGACTGGCTATACACTACTGCTGCAACCCACAGTCTTTCTCAAAGATGCCAAAGAGACTAACACTCCCTTCTGGCAATTTTTTGAGTTGATGAAGCCTTATGGGTTGGTGATGCTGGAGGTGTTTATCGCTTCCGTATTTATCCAGATATTTGGACTGATCACCCCACTCTTCACCCAGTTGATTTTAGACCGAGTGGTGGTACAGCGTTCTGAATTAACCTTAACGGCGGTGGGGTTAGGGTTACTGATTTTTAGCCTCTTCCGAGTAGCGATGACAGGGTTGCGGCAGTATCTGTTAGACCACACGGCGAATAAACTGGATTTAGCACTGATTATTGCTTTTATTCGCCATACTCTGCGGCTACCCTTGAGTTTCTTCGAGTCCCGTTATGTGGGGGATATAATCTCTCGCGTACAGGAAAACCGTAAAATACAACGCTTCCTCTCTGGTGAGGCATTATCTATCCTGCTGGATTTACTGACTGTGTTTATCTATCTGGGATTGATGTTTTGGTATAGCTGGAAAATGGCGTTGCTGGTTTTGGTGATTATACCACCTTTTGCCTTGCTGGCATTGATTGCCACACCTTTTTTACAAAGAATTTCCCGAGAAATATTTAATGCTGTTGCCAAAGAGAGTAGTTATCTGATTGAAGTGTTGACTGGTGTGCGGACTGTGAAATCCACAGCAGTGGAACAAACTGTGCGTTGGCATTGGGAAGAGTTATTAAATAAGGAGATCAAAACTACCTTTTCAGGGCAAGTTATTAGCAATCGTCTGCAAATTTTCAGCAACACAATTCAAGCAGTGGTAACTACTGTCTTGCTGTGGTTTGGGGCACACTTAGTGATTCAAAACCAGTTAACTATTGGGCAATTAGTTGCATTTAATATGCTGCTAGGGAATATTATTACGCCGTTCCAACGGTTAACAGTGTTGTGGAATCAATTGCAGGAAGTGGTGATAGCTGTGGAACGTATCAATGATGTGTTGGATACGGAACCAGAGGAGGATTTACAGCATCAAGCACGGCAAAACTTACCCTTAATTCAGGGACATATCCGCTTTGAAAACGTCACATTTCGCTATCATCTTCAAAGCGATATCAATGTTTTAGAAAATCTCAATTTTGAAGTAAAACCGGGGCAAATGGTAGCACTAGTGGGACGCAGTGGTTCTGGGAAAACCACCATTTCTAAATTGGTTTTAGGGTTGTATCCGCCTACAGATGGCAAAGTGTTGATTGATGGACAAGATATTACGAGTCTTTCATTACATTCCTTACGTCAACATGTTGGGGTGGTTGACCAAGATACCTTTTTGTTTGGTGGAACGATTCGAGAGAATATTGGTCTAGGACATCCTGGGGCAAAGTTGGAAGAAATTATAGAGGCGGCGCGGTTAGCTGGTGCTGATGAGTTTATTAAAAAGTTGCCAATGGGGTATGAAACACAGATTGGTGAAGGTGGGGGGATGTTGTCTGGGGGACAGAGACAACGGGTGGCGATCGCTAGGGCATTATTAGGCGATCGCAGGTTGTTAATTTTGGATGAAGCGACTTCTCATTTGGATGCAGAATCTGAAAGGATTATTCAAACAAATTTAAACACAATCCTTAAAGGAAGAACCACATTAGTCATTGCCCATCGTCTTTCAACTGTACGGAATGCTGATTTGATTTTAGTCCTAGATCGAGGCGTGTTAATTGAAAGTGGAACCCACTCAGAGTTAATGACCAAGCGCGGACACTATTTTTATCTCAATCAACAGCAGTTAAATGTTACAGGGTAAACAGCCAATATAGGAATCATATTTTTATTTTGAAAAAATCTAAGTATCTGTAGGGTGGGCATTGCCCACCACATCCCGGTTTTGGTGGACAATGCCCACCCTACGTATATTTTAAATATTTAATTATACAGCGCTTGCAACAGCGAACCGTATTGCATTCGCAGCTAATTACAAAGTAAAATCAGCAAGTAAATTATTCACTCCCCCCCTGAAAAATTGCTAAAGCTCTTAATTTCTCATTGAGGGCTTGGGGGAGTGTGAATGGTTAATCAGCAAGTGCTATAACTATCAGTCGGATATTAGGAGAAAAACATGGAATTCAAAGATTTGCAAGAAAAAGAACTATTAGTCGAACTAACCCCTGAAGAACTAAAAGAGTTGAAAGGGGGAGCCGCTGAAGTAAACTTGATAACCGAGGACTCTAAACTACGTCCACGGAGACCGTTCCCGTTCCCTGTAGGACTCGTCGTACCTTTCCCTCTAGGAGTCCCGGTTATTAAGTAATTCCCTCTGTCGGTTATTTTTTAAGCGTTTAGGGGGGTACAAAGTTAATAGAGTTTGAGACACAATCAAGCCCATAAATTTGGGGTTCTGAGGCTAGATTATTCCATTTAATAGCCAGGAACCCTCTTCCTCTCGTTACCTCCTGAAGGGTTACGAAAAATTTACAAATAAAATAGGATGGCTACAATAATTTAAACAATCTTTGCAGTTCCAAGAATGAAATCCTTAATTTATAGCAGTCTGTCATGGAAATGCTTTTATGTTTGTGAAAACTGCCTATAGCTAATGTTAAAAGGGAACAGGGAACAGGCAACGGGCAACAGGGAAATCCCCATACTTAAAAGCAGGGGATTTGAAACGGACGCATTGAAACATCGTAGCAATTAGCAACCAAAATACCATGAGCATATGTCACCAACTGTAAACTACAACCGCATTGTACAAATCCACCCTACTCGGCGATGCAATTTGCAATGCCTTCACTGCTACTCTTCTTCTGGTCCTCAAGAACGTGAGGAACTTGATGTCGAGCTATTGCTTCAGGCTCTGACAGATGCTTCTGTTGAAGGCTACACAGTTGCGAGCTTTTCAGGTGGTGAACCACTTGTCTATAAGCCACTCTACGAACTTCTCGCACATGCTCATCAGTGCGATATGAACACAACTATCACCTCAAACGGCATACTTTTAGACGAGCAACACCTTGAGAAACTACGTGGTCATGTTGATTTAATTGCCATTAGTCTTGACGGTGAGCCTGCATTTCATAACCGTATGCGTGCTAAAGAACAGGCTTTTGAGACAATGGCAACACGACTTGAAGGAGTTCGTCAATCGGGTATTCCCTTCGGGTTTATTTTTACTGTAACACGGTACAATCTTCAGGATTTAGACTGGGTAGCTAATTTCGCTTTAGAGCAAGGGGCGAAATTATTGCAGATTCACCCCCTCCAAGAATTCGGACGTGCAAAGCAAGGCTTGGCTGGAGTAAGACCTAACTCAAACCAGTTAGCCTATATTTACCTCCAAGCTATGCGTCTTCAAAAAGCTGTTGGTAATCGTCTTTTTGTTCAAGTGGACCTATCTCACCAAGATATCTTGCGCTCACATCCCGATCATTTTTTTGCAAACGAGTCGTTACTAGATAAGAAGGAGTGTTCATTCGCTCAAATCTTGTCGCCACTAATTATTGAATCCGATGGTACAGTTGTGCCACTGCAACATGGATTTGCTCGTGAGTATGCTTTAGGAAATCTGCAAGAGCGATCGCTCAAACAACTCACTAGCCATTGGCGTCAGCAGATATACCCATCTTTCCTAGAACTTTGCCGAGAGGTTTTCGATGAAGTAACAGCACCGACGGACCTTCCCATTATTGACTGGTATGAGGCGATTACTTCGAGGGTAGTGTTATAGAGTATCCTCTTAAAATCCCAAATTAATCCCAAAGAAAATCATGACAAATACATTGAATGGACGAATAGCTACCCAAATCCCTGCCGATGAACAGCATTCAAAAAACCTAACCTCCCAAAATGATTGGTCTGATGTATCTAAAGAATTACTAGATAGCTTACCCCAAGTTTGGACAAGAGGATTACTGTATTTTTTGGTAGTTTTTGTCTCTATAGTTTTACCTTGGGCAATGCTTTTTAAGGTAGACGAAACTGGTGTAGCTAGAGGACGAATTGAGCCAGAAGGAAAAACATTTAAAGTCGATGCTGCTGTCCCTGGAACTGTGGCAGAAATTCATGTGAAGGAAGGTGAGTCAGTTAAGAAAGGTCAGACTCTATTGGTATTGGAATCAGAATTAGTTAAAGCAGATTTGCGGCAGGCAAAAGATAAGTTAGAAGGACAATTAAATAGGCTTTCCCAGTTAAATTTATTTAAAAACCAGTTAACTTTAACTTTGACAACTCAACGACAACAAAATCAAGCTCAAGCATTAGAAAAAGAGGCTCAGATTGACCAAGCACGGCAGAATCTTAATGCCCTTAAGAATTCCTATAACCTACAAAAAGAAGAAAAACTGGCTCAAGTCAATCAAGCACGGCAATCTATTGAGCATAGTCAGACTAACAGCAAGTTAGATGAACGTAGTTTAGCGAGTGCCATGCATGAAATTGAACGCTATCGCCAGTTAGGAAAGGAAGGGATGGTGGCAGAAATTAATATTGTCCAAAGGGAAGATATAGCGCAAGAAAGGCGAAAGTCATATGAACAAAGTAAGTCAGATATTGAACAAGGTAAGTTACATCTGGCGGAACAAAAAAGTAGTTATGAACGGACTATTCGCCAATCTAAAGCGGATATTGCACAGGCAGAATTGAAGTTAAAAGAACAGGAAAGAAGTTATCAAACTTTGACTCATTCCAGCAGGTTGGCTATCCTCAAAATTGAGGAGCAAGTGAAGAATACAGATACAGATATCATGACGCTAAAATCAGACATTGCTCAAAGCAATAGTCAAATACAATCTTTAGCGTTTCAGCTAGGGCAAAGAGTGTTAAGAGCTACAGTAAATGGTACTGTATTTCAGTTACCGATTCAAAAAGCTGGTTCTGTAGTACAGTCTGGAACATTAGTAGCGGAAATTGCACCCGAAAATGTACCCTTCATAATTCGGGCACAAATGGCGACAACAGAGAGTGGTTCTTTAAGAAAGGGATTGCCAGTTAAGCTAAAATTTGATGCTTATCCTTTTCAGGAATATGGAGTATTAGAAGGTAAGTTATCGGAGATTTCTCCTACGACATCAGACATGGATACACCTAGTGGTAAAGTAGCAGCTTATAACTTGGATATTGTCATCAATCAGCATTGTATTCCCAGTGGTCATAAATGTATTCCTTTGCGTCCTGGGGATACGGCGACGGCTGAAGTGATTGTGCGTCAGCGTCGCATTATTGATTTTCTGCTTGATCCGTTTAAGAAGTTGCAGCAGGGTGGTTGAAGGTGGAGGGTAATTTTTCCTCATTTCAGCTTTTCTTCTTTCCAGAGTTTGTAGTTGCGCAGAGAGCGCATAGAAACCGCGATTTTATGCGTAGACGCTGCGCGGGCTGGGTCTAAACACATAGGCTCAAGCGTAATAGATGGGCGGGTCAGAAAGTGGTCGAGTAACTCCATACACCGTCTGGATGGGTGGCAACTTGATGGGTGGCAACACCAAAAATATCCCACCAAAAACAGCTGCCAATTCTTTTTCATTTAAATCTCTCAGACTATCCTCAGCAGCACTTGACTCCAACAATTCAGCCGTATATTCTTCCAACTCTTCCTGAGTGAAAACGTAGCCAGCACCTTTGACAATTTCGCTACATTCATCCAGGCTTTTAACCCCTTGAATTTGAGCGCGGAAAGCTTGATCACTAGCAAGTTTTTCGTAGAAAGCTTTGACATTCTCTAGAGACATAGTTTTCTCCTTGCATTACTTAAATACATCTGGAACGCTTCGCTTAAGCAACAGTCGGTTTTGCCACTTCACGCATTAGTTCAGACGCGCTGTAGCTATCGGTAATAACTTGCGGACAACGCATACAAGCTGCCTTACCTTCTTGCAGCCACCAACGACAATCTCGGCGGATAGAACAGGGGGGCAGTTCCTCTTGCACTTTCGGCAATTTTTCTACAATTCGCATTGCTAAACGACAGTCTTCGCCATCAAAATGCTGACAACTTTTAGCCGCGCAGGGTGCCGCTGTCCGAAAAATTTCAGTGGGTGTAACTGGGCTAGCTTTTGCTATCAGTTCATCTGTAACAGGTAGTGGCTGCTTGAGATAAGCTACATGGGGTTCTGTTACCGTCCCACTGATTAAACCAAAAACAACACTATCCACTGATTCTGGTCGAGCACTGGGGCAAAGCGTAGTTTTGTTAGTAGCAATGTCTTCCATCATCGGTAATTTCAAATTGACCGTTGTACTTTCTTTGTTTTCCGTCCATTGGGATTTTCTTCTTAATTTGTAATCGTACTAAGTAGGTCGGCAAAAATAAAGGTTTGTAGTTGCGCAGAGGGCGCTAATATCTAGGGCGCTAAAGCGCAACTACGAGCCAATACATAAATTCATATAGTTCGGTTTTTCTGTGCCTATCTACTTAAAGCTTAATCTCAGAAATACTTAAATAATTACAGTCTTAGGATTTTCTGCAATTAAGCCAATGATAATCGGCAGACAAATTTTAGAAACTGTAAGGTTGTCACCACCCGCAACCTTTGCCGCTTCCTCATCAGATAAAGCTGACAAAGCGTCTTGAGAATCCATAGCCTGATTGCGTCTAAAGAGCGCATTATTGATGGCATCATCAATCAGATCGGTAATTTCAAATTGACCGTTGTACTTTCTTTGTTTTCCGTCCATTTGGATTTTCCTCCTAATTTGTAATCGTACTAAGTAGGTCGGCACAAATAAAGGTTTGTAGTTGCGCTTTAGCGCTCATGTCTTGGTCGCTAAAGCGCAACTACGAGCCAATACATAAAGGTTTTTCTGTGCCTATCTACTTAAAGCTTAATCAATGATAAAGGTTATTTCCTGATTTATTTAACAAATTTTTGACCACTTTATCTTCTCAACACATCAGCTTCTTTCTCGATTCGGTCTAAAGCCTTCTTGGCTCTAAAAAGAACTCTTAAATAAGCTAACTGACTGTTCCAAGCTGAGCGAGGTAACAGGGGTAGTAGAGAGTTTATCTGAGTTTCTTCTTCAGTAATAGTCGTATTTTTTAAAGGGATAGAATTAGTGGCGATATTATTCATGGCAATGGTAAGTATGTAGTTTTGAACGGCTTCAACGAACCAAAGAAGGTACTAACTCTGGTTCTTCTTGCCAACCTTCTGGCCATTGAATGCGATCGCTCGTAAAATGAAGCGGATCATTTTCTGGCCAAGGAGCATTAATCGGTTCCTCAATCAGAGCAAACTCGCCATTATCAAAGGGAGTCCCCTCCGCCGGATGCTTGAGAAACACTCTTTCGCGAATATCACGTTTTTCTTGCGTGAGAGCGCGGTGATGACAGTAAGGATTATTCCCGCGCTTGTCAAAGAAAACATGCGCAGTCCAAGAACAGCCACCACGACAAAGTTCTGCAAATTCACAAGTTTTGCAGAAACCCCACAGATGTTCTGTTCCTTTAGGAGTATCAGCCCCCAGATTAAACCGCAATTCTTCTGTCTCTTCAATAATTGTCCGCAGAGAGTGGTCGCGGATGTTACCGCCAGTGTAAGCGGAAGTCGGTAGTGACGGACAACCCTTGATCGCACCATCGGCTTCAATACCCAAAGCAGACAGTCCAGCAGTGCATCCCTGCCAAAAAGACCAAGCATCTCCTCCCCGTAACTGTCGCTCATAGGGACCGTAGTAGCCGATATTATTCCCTGGCTGAACCTGCACCCCTTCTCGCTTTGCTCTTTCGGCAACACGGGCTATCATGGGGTACACATCCAACAGTTCATATGGTTGGAGCAGAATCTCATTATTATCTGCTGCATTTCCCATCGGTACAGTCAACTGTATTTGCCAAGCAAAGATTCCCGCATCACGCAGATGCTCATAAATTTTGGGAAATTCTGGTGCAGAGAGACGATTAATTTGAGTATTGCAACCGAAAGGAATACCCACCTCCTTAAGATGGCTCATGGTTTTAAACGCCCATTCCCACGACCCAACTCTACCCCGGATGCGGTCATGAGTTGCTTCTAAACCATCAACTGAGACAGAAACCACCCGAATTCCAGCTTCCTTCATTCGGCGAGCGGTATCTAAGGTAATACCATAACCCCCAGTGGTCATCCCACAAACCATCCCAGCTTGAGTAATCGCTTGAGCAATTTCCAGCCAATCAGGACGCAGAAAAGCCTCACCTCCAATAATGGTGACTTCTGTAATCCCAACTTCCGCCATCTGTTTGACTAAATCAAGAGCTTCGGCTGTTGAAAGTTCTTGCGCTCTTGTATGACCAGCACGAGAACCGCAATGCTGACAAGCTAGATTGCACTTCAAGGTAATTTCCCAAACCGCATAACTAATTCTGCGATAGGTCATCAATGTATCCTCAACTAAGTTGTAAGTTGTCTGTAAAAAAAGTTTTTTAATGGAAATTCTGGTTGTAGAGACGCGATTAATCGCGTCTCTACAAGGTTTTGGCATCTTGTGTCCGCAAAATGGTTGTGCCAATAGAATCCTGATGATCAATATCTTCCAAAAACATTTGATTGACGGTGGCTTGACGGTCGATCATAGTTTGACGCAACCAATCGCAGTCTCCCCACTTTATGTACTCGCCGATGCAGTAGGCAGAATATTCAATATGCTTCGTCTCATCGAAGATAAATTGGTCAGACATCCTACTGACCTTCTCCCTATCCTCAGGTTTGGCATAAGCTTGCAGCACTGGGCGCAGCAACAGTTGCAGAATTAATGCCCGAATCTCCAGTAGATTAATCTGGATCAGTTCATCCATAACTAGCAATTCATCCATCACATCATCAGCGGAAACTGGCACTGTTGGTGGATGGTTTTCTTTACTATACATAGGAGAGAAAGCTTTCAACTGTGCCTGAACCTCTTCCTCTAGTTTCATAGGGAAAAGCATACTAAACAAAGTCGTAAACATTTTGGAGTGGCGAGACTCGTCGATGGAGTGGCTACGAATCAACCTGGCAAAGTCTTGATTTTCAACGCATCGCGAGAACTGCCAAACCTGCCTAGCACCATTTCCTTCTTCATAAGCGTTGGCAATGAGGGAGTTAGCAAACCACTCAGACTTACGGGCGTGCTGGCGATACAAATTCCCGTACCACGCTTTGCCGTGTGGAGGCGGGTTAATTTCGCAAGCCTCGAACAGAAGCTTTGTGTATCCTTCATTAATATGACAGTTATAATGATTCAGATAATGAATTGCTAATTCGCTGACGTTTTTCATTGCTGTTTTTATGAACTTAGTGCGCTCAATGCTTAGATGCAGTGAGCGCGTAATTGAGAATCGCAAATCGGTTATTTAAAGCCAATGCGTGAGGACAAATCGCCCACTAATATTTAGAAATCAAGCAAGAGGTTCTATTGGAGGTGCCTTAATAATAATATACCAGGGATATCGGTAAGCAACAATACGAATTGGGAAAGAAATTTTTACACTACTGGAAATAGTCTCATTGGCAGCAGCGCCCCCTTTAATTGCTTTCAGATCTTCGTCACTTAGCTCAAAGCTAATTAGTTCGTTTTCTAAATTTTCGATATTCATGTATACCCTCTTTCTTTTAAGTTATCTGGAAATGGAACGACATATCCCTATCCGTCCCAAGAAACCTCAGCTTATTGCTCAACTTTCGAGAGGTGTCACCACAATTCCATACAGAGGCTGAGGCTGAGGGTGAATTGGTGGCCATGTAATAACTCCATACAGCGGCCGTATGATAGGCTTTCCAATAATTGACGAAATACCACCAAAAACTGCTTCCAGTTCTTTTTCATTTAAGTCTTTCATTTCGCCATTATCAAAGCTTGACTCCAACAATTGAGCCGTATATTCTTCATACTCTTCGAGGGTAAAATCAAACCCAGCATCCTTAACAATTTGGCTACATTCAGCCTTACTGTTAACGCCTTGAATTTGGGTGCGGAAAGCTTCATCACTTGCTAGCTTTGCATAGTATGCTTTGACATTTTCTAAAGACATTATTTTCTCCTTAAAATGCTTAAAAAGTAATTGTGAGTTAGTAACTAACTTCAGTTAACTAACTTGAGGTATTGCGATATCATGTATTAATTCAGACGTGTAGCTATCGGTAAGCATTTGAGGATAAGGCATACAAGCTGCTTTACCTTCCTATTCCCACCAGCTACAATCTCCACGTATTGAACACGGAGACAGTTCTGCTGCCCTTTTCAAATTATAAGTGCAAGAATAAAGTTATTTACCCAAGTTTTGCGACTTATAATTGAATCAACATAGAACCTTTATGTCCATAAAAAATTTTCAATGTTCAACAAAAATTTATTGTAATTTTTCCAGTTTTATGCAGTGGTGGTGTAGTTGCGCGTATCTTTAGTACCTAAGAAGCTATAGTTACTCCCAAGGCTATTTCATTCTTCCACAATCCGCCGGGTTCTATGGGCAATGAAATAGCCCTAGATGACTCTAGCCGCAAAATATCGTAACAATTCACTTATAATATCTCACTGAATTTCCGGAAAAAACTAAAACATTTATGTCTCGAAAATCTTTTCAAAGAACAATCTTATGGGTTCAGGCATAATCGCAACTATAACGATTTACTGGCAGATTCTTTTATGAGGCGTCCGATAGCATTACACAAGCATGAACAAACACTCTTTCCCCCTACACCCCAAAGGGTTCGTCAATAGTGTTGGTAACAATAAATTGTGTAACAATTTACCTGATAAGCTTTTCGGGGTATTTTGTCGCCCCGTCAGCTTAACAAGTCAACTTTGATGGGTTTGTAGTGAGGACTTTAGTCCTCCTATTTTTTAGGACTAAAGTCCTCACTACGAACAAAATCTCCTCGCTGTGCAGGGTTGTTGACTAAATGGGTATGGGAGAGTCAAGATAGAGATCTGGTTCTTGCATGGTAGATTCTATGCCATAACTCTGAAGCTTTTTCAAGATAGATTCATTAGCTAATTCTAACAAGCGCTTGCGGAATTCAATGGAATTTTCATTTGAACCCATGATAAAGAAACTCACCCTAGCACGAGATCCATTTGGATTATTCTCATAGGGAATTAAACTAATTTTCGTACTGTTTGGATCTATTCCAAACAATACGTTGGTACCTTCTTTGATGATTTTTTCCAACAATGCTTGTTCAGATTTTCCTAAATGCCGAGTAAAATCAAGATAAAGCAAGACCATGACCTTTTTCCCTCGCGTCACGTTTTCGATATCTGCACCAGCCATCAATGAGTTGGGAACAACTATGAGGGTACTTTTAGCAAGTGTCCGGAGTTTAGTTGAACGCAAACCAATAGCCTCGACACGGGCAATTAAAACTCCTTGGGAACTTAAATGAACGCGAATGTATTCTCCAGGAACATAAGGACGGTCTAAGTAGATAACAAATGTTCCAAAAATCTGTTCCAGGGTTTTTTGAGACGCAAAAGCGATCGCTATACCCCCTATCCCCAAACCTGCTATTAAACCAATTAAATTCACGTTCTGGCTTTGAGCAAATGCTACCGCTGCAATAAACCCAATAACAATGTTCGCAACTGTTTCAAAAACGAGTACTAACTCATCAACTTCAAAACCCAGTTTGCGAATCAATTCCATCCCGTATATCCGCAAGAAGTAACGAAATACACCCGAAATGAAGATCGGAATGCAGATAGCTATTAACAGGTCTAAGAAAAATTTCAAGAATAGGTAAAATCCCGTGTATTCTTGAATAAAATTCAGACATACTGAAAACAGAATTAATGTTACTAAAATCCCCAGAATCTTTTCCAGTGGATCTACTAAATTTTCATAAATCCTTAAAATCCTTTGCGGTAAAAATCTCCGAAGAATCACCTTCAGATACCGGGGAACTGATTTTCCAAATATTCAAGCTAGTAATATAAATAATAAGAAAATCCCGATTTTAATTGCGATCGATATCAGCAGCTTTTGCGTTGCTTCGTCAAGCGAAACCCACGATTGTATGCTTAGTAAAGTCTCCATTTCAGCCTTATAATTAAGTTAAACAGTAATTGGTGCATCAACATCTACTGCTCTTTCTTCAACATCGAAGGCAATACCATACTCTTTTAATTGCAGAGTGATGTTTTGGATCGCCATATCTAGTAACTGGCGGCGCATATCCATTGACATCTCACCTGAACCCAGAATGAAAAAGTTAATTTGACCCTGAGTTATATTGGCTTTTCCATCTTGAGTAATATCTTTAAATGTCACATCCGTATTGCGAAAGTCGATGCCAAAAATCTCTTTTGAACTTTCTAATATGACTTGACGAATCAAAGCTCTTTCATCTTCCAGCACTTGTCGATAGAACGTTAGATAAACCAGAGACACTACTTTTTTAGCTCCTGTGAAGTTCTCGATACTCATGTTTGTCAGAGAACTGTTGGGAACTATGGTTACAGTTCCTTTGCCTGAATTACGAATTTTAGTGGAACGCAACCCAATGGATTCGACTCTCCCAAATGTACCATCAGGTAACCCGATATAGTCATCTATGACAAAAGGTCGGTCAATGTAAAGTATAACCCCACCCAATAACTGTTGCAAAGTCTGTTGTGCTGCGAAAGCAATAGCCAGTCCCCCTAGTCCCAAACTTGCTGTCAAACCAAAGACATTGATAAAGCATTGGAGGAAGTCGGTGTATTTGCACCAAATGGTAATTCAGCAAATTGGCTACCCTTACTCCCGGTGACATTAATACTTGCACTAGGGTCTTGCGCATAGTAGCGACCGTAGGTAAAAGCAACCCCGATTTTATTTGATGGAGTATAGGTTACTTGAGTCAAAGCAGTATATTGACCACCAAATAGTCCCTGATTGGGAGTATTACCAGAACTACTTAAATAACTGATACCTGCGGCGATTTTGTCGGTGAATTGATAGTAAACTACTGCACCACTACCAAAAGCAAAGGCATAGATAGGACTTTCTGAACCAAAATTGGAGATTGAGTTGACAGGATTAAGAGCCGGAAAAATCCTTGTGGGAAAGTTCGCAACAGGCGCAATGACTACTGTGCCGCGATCGCCTGACATCTTGCACGCCCAGAAGTGGGAGGGTAGGGTGGGCACTGCCCACCTTACGATATCATAAGGCTTCTGTTGCTCTGATTTTCGCAACAAGACGATGGTGCAAGATATGAGCTTCAGCTTACATAATTACTCAAGGTGTCACATCTGCTGCTGGTGCTGGGGCTGGATCTTTGGCTGGTTATGCTGGGATTGCATCAGCCGTTTCACACTTGGGTAATGGTAGTCTAACAAGTGCGATCGCTGGAATGATGGGTAGTAATGTTGCTGGTGCCGCTGCAACTGCAGTTGTGACATCAGCCGTTGGGGGTCCACTGGTTATGGGTGGACTTCTTGTAGGTGGTACAAGTGTTGCAGCTTTCGGCACTTTTGAAGTGGGTAAGTTGGCTGTTAAACAGTTAGGACACTTCGCTGAAAATTATTGTTCAACGGGTCATGTTCAGGATCTCCCGACTCCGACTCCAGTAGAGCAAGCTAGGGAGGAATAGGCACTCTGGATCTGCTGATTTTCCTATGCTTTCATCAAAGCACGAACCAATGTAAGGATTATCACTCATCTTTTTTATCCTTCAATCTCAACTTTGGAAAAATGACCATTTTTTGAATTCAAAATTCGGCGTTGCTGAATTGAAGTATGAAATGAAAAAATGGCGTACTTTAAAACTCTTTCTTTTTGCGCCTTTGCGCCTTTGCGTGAGGTAAATTCATACCGTGATTCAGCAACGCCCAAAATTTAAGTAGACAAACCTGTCCCTTAGGAAAAGGTATTGTCAAAGAAACCCGGTTTCTCAAAGAAACCGGGTTTCTCAGCGATCATTTACCCCTCAAAGTTGGTGTGGCCGACTACTAATTACTAATCATCATCTAACGCGGCGATACCGGGCAATACCTTGCCTTCGAGTAACTCCAAGCTAGCGCCACCACCAGTGGAGATGTGGCTCATTTGCTCAGCTAAACCGACCTTTTCCACAGCCGCCACAGAGTCGCCACCACCGATGATGGTAGTAGCACCTTGTTTGCTAAGGTCGGCTAAGGTGTGGGCGATCGCTTCGGTACCTACGGCAAACTTATCAAACTCAAACACACCCATTGGACCGTTCCAAATCACCGTCTTGCAGTCAGCAAGGGCTTGTTGGAAAGTTTTCACGGAGTCAGGACCAATATCCAACCCCATCCAACCATCAGGTATATTCTCAATGCTGACGGTTTGTGAATTGGCATCAGGGGCAAATTTATCTGCCACGACTACATCTGTAGGTAGCAGTAAATCTACACCGCGTTCTTTTGCCTTTGCTTCCAAAGACTTCGCCAATTCTATCTTGTCATCTTCCACCAACGACTTGCCGACATTTAAACCACGGGCTTTGTAGAAGGTGAAAATCATCCCACCACCTAGCAGTAGCTTGTCGCACTTTTCCAGTAGGGTTTCAATCACACCAATTTTACTGGAAACTTTAGAACCGCCAATGATTGCTGCCAAGGGACGTTGGGGATTTTCGATGGCGCTTTGCAGGTACTGCAATTCTTTTTCAATCAAATATCCAGCCACAGAGGGGCTAAGATAGTGAGTTACTCCTTCGGTAGAAGCATGAGCGCGGTGTGCAGTACCAAACGCGTCATTAACATATAAATCGGCATTTTCTGCTAATTTTTTAGCGAATTCTTTGTCGTTTTGCTCCTCTTCTTTGTAAAAGCGGACATTTTCCAATAACAGCACTTGTCCATTTTGTAAAGCCCCCACCCCAGCGGCAACTTCATCGCCGATGGAGTCGTCGGTCTTGATGACTTCTTCCCCCAATAACTCTGAAAGGCGCTTGGCAACCGGAGTTAGGCGGAGTTTGTCATCCACTCCCTTGGGACGTCCAAAATGGCTAACGAGAATAACCTTAGCTCCCTTCTGCTTCAAATCCTGGATGGTTGGTAAAGCAGCGCGGATGCGAGTATCATCTGTAATGTTGCCAGCATCATCTACTGGCACGTTAAAATCAACCCTTACAAGGGCGCGTTTACCAGATAACTCTGTCGCAGATAAATTTGCTAAAGTTTTTTTTGGCACAGCACAAACCTCCTGATTGCCTTTTTGTTATGTTTTTTAAGTAGACCCATCCAGATTTTACCGGAGTCGGGGGTGTCTAGGTGAAACCAATGTTCAAGACAGTTCTATTTCCAATTGATCACAGCCGAGAAGCACGAGAAGCCGTTGAAGTGGTTGCCAATATTGTGCAAACCTACTACAGCCGCTTAGTACTGCTGAGTGTGGTGGAGGAACCCACCACAGATTCGCCAAAGCAAGAGGTGATGTCCTCACCACAGACAGTTGCCCAACTTCTAGAAAATGCCAAATCTCTGTTCGCTGGGCAAGGAATTTCAGCCGAAACCATTGAACGGCAAGGCAACCCTGCTTTCACCATCTGCGATGTTGCAGATGAAATCGGTGCCAATTTAATCATCATGGGTTGTCGAGGATTAGGCTTGACTGAGGAGGGGACACATGATAGTGTTACCAACCGCGTCATTAACCTTTCCCCTTGCCCAGTGTTGATTGTGCCATGAGGAGTTAGGAGGGAGGAGTTAGGAGGGAGGAGTTAGGAGTTAAAAGGGCGTTACTGAATCAAGATATGAATTGTGAAAATCACGATTTTGTAGAGACGCGATAACCCTTGTCTCTACAAGGGTTATTAAAAATTACAAATCTGTAACTAAACGTAATTCATTACTAAATTCAGCAACGCCAACTTATTTAACAATTTTTGCTGATTCAGCAGTATGAAAGTCATCTAAATAGGTCGGTACAAATAAATAAAGGTTTGTAGTTGCGCAAAGAGCGCCCTAGATATGAGCGCTGGCTCGAATTTTAGCAGCGTGGCTTACGTTTAATCTCGCAATTTTGTAGTCTTTGTGTGAGGTGAGAGATTAGACGCTATTGCTCATCGGGTGTGAGTGAGTCTGCTAGTTTCATGCTCTCAATTAATTCTTTTGACATTTGGTTTTATGAGCTATGTTTTGGCAATATAGGAATCCTATTTGATTTTTGAAATATACGTAGTAGGGTGGGCACTGCCCACCAGAACCAGGTTTTGGTGGGCAGTAACCACCCTACACTACTTAAAATTTTTCATGAATGATTTAGGATTCCTCTAGATGGCGGTGGAAGCAATAGGTACACTATCGCCAAGTAATGCCCTACTAGTCCACCAAGGAAACTTTGCCAGGTTCAAGAAACCCGGTTTCGAGAAAGTTACCGGGTTTCTAAAGAATCACCTAACCCCGCTTTCGTTGGTTTGGCGAACCACTAGTAGTCTGGCAAGTCAACTTTAATGAGTTTGTAGTAGTCCTGGGTACTCAAAAATAAGAGGACTCAGGACTACTACGAACAAATCATCACAAACCAAGCTTTCGTTTGGTAGCCAGACTACTATAGCAATCCTAAATGATTCATGAAAAATTTTAAGTAGTGTAGGGTGGGCACTGCCCACCACAACCCAGATATGTAGGGCATAGCCCCACCTACGTATATTTCACAAATCAAATATTATTTTTATAGATATTATCCATCAACTTTCAGAGAAACTCTACATTTCCAATCATATCTTTTGCTGTGAACACTTCGTAAATTAGAATCAAACGCTCAATAATTTCGCCAAGGGAACGAGTCCCCTTCTTACAATAAGTAATCCCAGGATGATTATTATTAACACTTGCAATCACTAAGAAATCTGCATCTTGGGTAAAAATAACTCGCTGCGTTTGCTGAATAAACTTTAACTGAGCCTCATCAGTCTCACCACGCAGATCTACTTCATTTGTTGTAGTGACATCAATTCCGTAACGGCGTAAGCTAAGTGCAATGGCGGGATCAACATTTTCATCCAAGTGGAAGCGGATGCGCTCACTCATTCCGCAATAACCTGAGCTTTTGTTGGAGTTGTGACGGATGATTGTGCTTTAATGCTTCAACAAATTCATCTTCTTCTGTCATTCGACGGTCAATCTCGTCTCGGTGGTCAAAGTAGTAAGCCATGGCTGCATATACCGATGCCAAACCGAGGTCATACTTAAGCGCAATTTCCATAAGGGAATACCCCATTTTCAGGTGCATTACTGCTACATCTTCTACAGCAATTCTTGTGCCTACGATGCGAGGCTTGCCACCACGGATATTATAGGATATTTCAATATGCTCCGTACTTACTGCCTGCATAATTTTATAATGAGTCAAATTGATGTTTCAAGCCTAGCATAAGCCAACATTTTGCAGACACAGAAAAGAATCGAATCCGGTAGATGGAAACCCATACTCTAAAGCTATTGACATTTGGAAAAGACGTGCCACTTTTCACTTTTACTCACTTTCAAGCATGACTTCATCATTTTCTCTTATTGCTTGTTCAATTTCGTCTGGGTATGCATCGGCATAAGCCCAAGCATTCACTAAGTCGGCATTTTAGTTGGAGTAAACGCACTACCCTTCGGGTACACCGCTTCTCTTCTCAATCGCGGAGACGCTGCGCGAACGAGACGCTTCCCGAACGCGTCTACGTTTTTGTTGCCGCGATTTTGCTCTAGCCACGTATTTTTTCCTGCATTGAAATGCATTTTTAAGCGATCGCGCTTCACACTAGTGACTGTGCGTTCGCTTATTTTCAGACCCAAAGGGCAATTAAAGCCTTAATATAAAAGGAAAAAGGGGATTTTTACGTGAACCGTTCTTTTTAAGTAAAATTTGTGACAATCATAGAAGGCTTCCAGAGGCGACAATTGGGCACAGGCATAGGATAAATCATAAAATGACCAAAAGCGGGAGTGGGAATAAAAATGCCTGAATCCATTGCAACGACTGGATTACAAGCCCTGTAAGGCTTAATTAAATTTTGCGGTTAAAAATGAGCGAACGTACAGTAGTGAGTCAGTAGTCGAGTTAGAGGTGTTTCTATCAGAGTTGAATGGACGCTGTTCAGGATTGGTCGCAGCGGCTTGTGTTTAGAACGAGTATCACAAACCGTAAGAAAAGCTTATCACGCTCTACAAGGATTGGTAACCTCGCAACCTTGTAGTCCACAAGATTGTGTTGAGCAACAGTACAATCGACTCAATGAAGATTATCGACTATTACACCATCTCTGCCGATTCTTTTTAGACAACACTGCACCAAGTCATGAAAGGGGCGATCGCACAACGCTACCTTTTCTAGTTAATATGGATCGTCTGTATGAACTTTTCGTCGCAGAATGGCTTAAGGCACATTTACCAGCAAACTTAATTATCAAGTCTCAAGAGAGAGTCAACATAGGAAAAAACCTCTACTTTAAAACCGACTTAGTACTGTACGACAGTTCAACTCTCACACCTTGCTACATCCTCGATACCAAATACAAAGCCCCTGTTAGCCCATCACCTCAAGATGTAGCCCAAGTAGTAGCCTACGCTGTGTCCAAAAATTGCCAAGAAGTAATCCTAGTGTATCCAACTTCATTAACCCATTCCCTAGATGAACTCATTGGACACATCCGAGTCCGCAGCCTCTCCTTTTCCCTACATGATAACCTTGAACACGCAGGTCAAACCTTCTTAAAAAACCTCCTCTCCTAATCTTTCTTGGCGCATAACTAGCAACTTGGGTTATTATAGAGCAAGGCTTGTGCCTGTTTGAAATGGGTGGTTTATTTACGCCGCGCTGTACTAGGGTTTGAAAACGTAAGTAAGTCGGCGTTCAAAAATCAACCAATGTAACGAAATGTAAAATCATCAAAGAGCCTATGAATACATGATTCTAAGGTTTTTACAAAACTCAACATACATTGGTTTTATCGTGCGGAAAGCGATCGCCTGCTTTCAACATCAGTTCGTCCATGATCACCAATCTTGTCGGTTGGGTTGAGGCACGTAGCAAGCTTTGCGCAGGGTAACCCCAAACCTCCGCAATCCTCAAACTTTTGCCTTAAAATGTAAATATGAATCGATTAATTTTTGAGTGGGATAACGAGAAGAATCGAATAAATCAAAAAAAGCACAGTATCTCATTTGAAGAAGCAGAATCTGTTTTCTATGATGATAACGCCATACAGTTTTGGGATGAAGATCATTCCGAAGCCGAAGACCGATTTTTATTGCTTGGCAGAAGCTATAAAATGCGAATATTACTCATCGTTCATTGTTACCGAGAACAAGAATCGGTAATTAGAATCATTTCAGCCAGAAAAGCTACTAAAAACGAAAGTAAACATTATCGAGGATAAAACCATGAAACAAGAATATGACCTTGACAAAATGAAAAGCCGACCGAATCCCTTTGCAAAACAATTGAAGCAACAAGTAACTTTACCCTTGGCGATTGACGTAATTGAATATTTTGAGGCAATGGCTCAAGAAAAAGGAATGTCTTGCCAAGAATTAATCAATTTATACCTTCAAGATTGTGTAGCAAGCAAACGAGAACTATCTTTTGAGTAGCGATCGCTTGATCTTATAGGGTGCGTTAACGAAGTTCCCCACTCCCCATTCCCCACTCCCCATTCCCCACTCCCCCTCTTCCCCCCACTCCCCACTCCCCACTCCCTACTCCCCATTCCTCGCCAACAACGCCGTCCCATAAGCAGCCTCTGTATTCTCTGACCGCACAACTCTCACCTGTAGTCTTCGCCCCCTAATCGCCGTCCAAGCAGGATTCTGTGCACCACCCCCAGCAGTATAAACACAACTCAATGGGTCTGCTCCCAACTCTTGTAACAAAGAATACCCTCGTGCTTCTATGCGAGCAATACTTTCCAACAACCCATGCAAAAATTCCACAGGATTCTCAGGGCGGGGTTCTAGTCGCGGTGGTAGATTCGGGTCATTAATGGGAAAGCGATCGCCTGCTTTCAACAAAGGATAATAATCCAACTCGCTCTTCTTGTCCAAATCAATCTCACTGCTGAGGCTTTTCAACTCAGCGTCCGTAAAAAATTGCCGTAACACAGCACCCCCAGTATTGGAAGCACCCCCAACCAGCCATAACTCCCCCAAACGATGGCTATAAATCCCATACCTTGCATCCTCCACCCGCTTCCGACTCAACAGCTTCAGCACCAGGGTAGAACCAAGGGAAGTCACCGCTTCGCCTGGGGATTTAGCACCACTCGCTATAAAAGCGGCAATACTATCAGTTGTACCAGTACACACCCAGCAATCACGACGGAATCCGAAATCATCAGCAATTTCACCACGTAATTCAGCAACAGGAGTACCAGGAGTCATTACTTTTGGTAGATGAATTTTTATTTGCAGCTTCTCCAGCCACTCTGGGTATTTCAACTCTTCCACGTCATAACCCAGCTTTAAAGCATTGTGGTAGTCACTAATACCTAACTGTCCGTGGAGGAGAAACCCTAACCAGTCAGCTTGATGCATGAAATATCTAGCTTCAGCAAATGAGGGCAATTGCGACATCCACAGGAGTTTCGCGAGGCTAGAAGTTGCGCTTAATACCGTGTGATTCGGGGGTGCTATATTCCGCAGTTGCTCTACCATCACCGCTCCCCGTGCATCGTTGTATAATAGTGGTGCATCTACAGGGTTGCCATCACCATCGCACAGCAAGACTGTTGAAGAAGTGCCATTGATAGCGATCGCCCTAATTTCTAAGCGTAATTGTTGCGGAATCTGCTCAAGTATGGTAAACAAAGCCCTATGCCAGCAAGACGCCATGTCAGAGGTTTCTGACATTTCAAAAGAATAGCGCACCTCTGTCTGGATAAGAGCTTCTTCATCAATTACCATACCCCGAGCGCCAGACGTACCAAAATCGATCCCCAAATAAAAACCCATCTTGCTTAAGTTCTGTAACAAGCTATTCCCCAATCTTGCCAAAACAGTGAAAAGTAGTAAACGAACTGTTCAAAATCTGTTGAGATTCGGAGGTTTCCAACCATGTCTATCTTAAATTCTCTGTACATCGCTCAAGTATCTTCTATCTCAGACTTTCAAGTGTACGCTGCTCTGGCTGTGGCTTTGATTCCAGGCGTTCTTGCTTGGCGCTTAGCAACAGAACTTTATAAATAAGCCATCGGCTTAACCAAAGCAGGGGTGTAGGGGTTTGTAGTTGCGCTTCAGCGCAAAAAACCGCCATTGAACCGGCGCTGAAGCGCTACTACGAACTAAGAAATTACCCATCAAAGTTGACTTGCCAGAGTACTAGTAGTCTGTCACAGGTTAGTCGAACAACTACAAGGAAGTATTTAGGTGGAAAGCAGCGCTGGATGGACTTCTTTCACCTTAATATTGACTGACGATCAGTGTAGCTACTGAATTAAAGTTTTGTAAACGGTTGAGAATTGGTGCAGATGAAGATACTAGTACTGAGTTGGGAGTTTCCGCCTCGCATAGTTGGAGGAATTGCTCGTCATGTCGCCGAGTTGTACCCAGAACTAGTAAAGCTGGGACATGAAGTCCACCTGATGACACCAGAGTTTGGTCATGCACCGATGTACGAAGTGGTAGATGGAGTGCGGGTCTATCGTGTACCAGTAGCTGATGGGAACGATTTTTTCCACTGGGTAGTCAACCTGAATGAGAGTATGGGACTTCAGGGGAGTAAGCTGCTGTTGGAGGAAGGTCCTTTTGACTTAATTCATGCTCATGATTGGGTGGTGGGGGATGGGGCGATCGCTCTTAAGCATAATTTCAAAATACCCCTCATTGCCACGATTCACGCTACCGAATACGGGCGCTGTAATGGTATACACACAGAAGTTCACCATTACATAAATGGCAAAGAAAAACTGCTAGCTGACAACGCTTGGCGGATTATCGTTTGCAGCAACTATATGCGGCGGGAAGTAGAATTGGCACTACACAGTCCATGGGACAAAATTGATGTCGTGCATAATGGTATTCGACCAGAAAAGAAACAGCACCATCAAAATTTTTCGGCTCTGGATTTTCGCCGCCAGTTTGCCGAAGATGGTGAAAAAATTGTCTACTATTTAGGGCGCATGACTTATGAGAAGGGTGTATCTGTCTTACTAAGTGCTGCTCCCCAAGTGCTGTCAGAGATGGGAGGTTACGTTAAGTTTGTTATCATTGGTGGTGGCAAGACTGATCATCTTAAGAAGCAAGCTTGGGACATGGGCATTTGGCATAAGTGCTATTTTACAGGCTTTATGTCCGACGAGTGTTTAGATAAATTCCAACCCATTGCCGATTGTGCAGTTTTCCCCAGTCTCTATGAACCATTTGGGATTGTGGTATTGGAAAGCTTCGCTGCTCATGTTCCCGTAGTAGTTTCTGATACAGGTGGATTTCCGGAAATTGTGCAACATACCAAGACGGGTATTGTCACTTACACAAACAATCCACATTCCCTAGCATGGGGAATTTTGGAGGTATTGAAAAACCCTGGTTATGGACAATGGCTGAGTGATAATGCTTATCAGGACTTAGAGCAACGCTTCAACTGGTTGAAATTAGCAAAGCAGACTGAGGATGTTTATAAGCAGGTGGTGGAAGAGCGATCGCACGTAGTTTGGTGAAGGGCGACGATATCCAGGTTCAGAAGCAACAGGTGTTGGCAGATCTGCCCACCAAATTTCACCTCGCTGCATCACCAAGCCAGAGCCTTGAACTCAAGTTCAAGGCTCAAAGCTGAAGTCCGTTAAAACGGACTAAATTCCTGAAAGTTCTAGTCGGCGGTATGCCGACTTCAGCTATTAGCCTAGGAATTTATTCCTAGGCGTGTGGGTTGCGAGTGAAGAATGAAATAGCCCTGCCCATAAGTAGGGGCTACTTGCAATACGCCCGTACTAGGCGCTTGACTACTTGATTTGGGAATAATCAACTCAGTAGGCTTGAGGATGGGGAATTGGGACAAGAAGAACGTGTATATTGTTTAGCTTGGTCGCAAATTTCTGGCATTGGTCCAGTATTGTTACGACGGTTACAAGAACATTTTGGCACACTGAAAGCGGCTTGGAAAGCTAAGACCCCCGAGTTAGCACAAGTAGAGGGTTTTGGTTTTCAAACCCTGGGAAAGGTGGTGCAACAGCGTTCCCAGTTACATCCAGAAGAATTTTACGCCTTACACCAGCAGGAAAACCCTTATTTCTGGACACCCGCAGATGCAGAGTATCCCCGCTTGCTGCTAGAAACTCCCAGTCCACCGGCTGTTTTGTATTATCGGGGTGAGGTGGAACTGCAAGAAAATTTCGGACAAAAACCCATGGTTGGGATTGTTGGGACACGTAAACCTTCGGAGTATGGCATCCGTTGGACGCGCAAAATTAGCATGGCTTTGGCTAAAAATGGGTTTACAGTTGTTTCTGGGTTGGCGGAGGGAATCGATACTGAAAGTCACGCCGCTACGATGAAAGCAGGGGGACGGACATTGGCAGTTTTAGGCACGGGTGTGGATGTGGTGTATCCCCGGAAAAATATGGAACTGTACAAACAGATTTTGACTCAGGGGTTAGTACTGAGCGAGTATCCGGCAAAAACGCCTCCTGACCGCACTCATTTTCCTCGTCGTAATCGCATTATTGCAGGTTTAAGTCGTGCTGTGTTGGTGATGGAAGCACCAATAAAATCCGGTGCATTGATTACAGCTAATTATGCAAATGATTTTGGACGAGATGTTTATGCATTACCAGGAAGACTAGATGACTATCCATCTCAAGGATGCTTAAGGTTGTTGAGTCAAGGCGCTGGTCTGATTCTTCAGGAACTAGACGAACTGTTGAAAATGCTGGGAGCAATACCACAACTTGATGATGTAGAAGTTTCTCCATCACAGCAGGGGTTAAGTTTACCAAGTTTATCACCAGAACTTCAACGGGTAATGGATGCTATCGCCACAGAGTCTTTGCCCTTCGATTTTATTGTCCAACAAACGGGTATGCCAGCAGGCTCTGTTTCCAGTGCTTTGTTGCAGTTGGAACTCATGGGTTTGGTATCTCAACTGCCGGGAATGCGATATCAAAGGTGTTTATATCAGTAAACCAAAAAGTTTTCCCAAGAGGGCAATGCCTGCGCCTACGCTAAATATTTTGTAGCTTATGATACTTTTTACGGAGCGCATACGGCGAAGCGGCCACGCAGTTCTGTTCGCACCTCATCAATGTCTTGCACCAGCCCCGCTTCGGCATCGGCAACGCCCCACGCAATGGCAGTATCGAGCCATTCAAACCTGTTATTATAAAGGCGGTGGAGTCTTTTTGCCATGTATCGAACCTTTATTCCTGGCGTTACCCCACCCACAGAACAGTCTCGACCGGCTTGGTGGTTTGCTTTTGTGGGTAATAAGCTGCTGATTCAAAGCGTTGGAACTAGGAGCCTGATTCCTAGTCTGATCAACCTGGTAGACATTGGACTTATGCCAGTGCGTACACAATTTCTCGGCACCCTTGACCATCAGGAGTGCTATGGTGCTGAAATGCCTAAGGATACCATCCCTCCCCTAGGCATGGCTTTCAAAGGACTTCGTGAGCTTTCCAGTAGTTTAGAAGAAGACTTTTTTGCTGTTAGTGGTCGTGCATTTCAGATTGTAGAATGGGATCGCACCCACCAATACTGTGGTTACTGTGCAACCAAGACAATACAGTTACCATCCAAGCGTGCTAAGTGCTGCCCTAATTGTGGGTTAGTCAATTATCCTCGCCTCTCACCCGCAGTCATTGTTCTAGTATCTCGCGGTGAGGAGTTATTGTTGGCTCGGGCTAACAGGTTTCCAGAATCTATGTACAGTGTACTGGCCGGTTTTGTTGAACCTGGAGAATCTCTTGAGGAAACCGTGATGCGTGAAGTCCGTGAGGAAACAGGGATTGAGGTCAAGGATATCCGCTATTTTGGCTCTCAACCTTGGCCATTTCCAAATTCGTTGATGATTGGGTTTACAGCAGGCTATGCTGGTGGTGAAATTGTCATTGATCAGCTTGAGTTGACGGATGCTGCCTGGTTCAGCAAAGATAATTTGCCCCAGATTCCGCCAAAGTTGAGCATTGCCCGAAAACTAATAGATTCGTTTCTATCTGATTCTCAAAGTTAACTTATTGAAATTGGGCTAACAACCAAGCAACCACTTGGTTTTGATTCATTTGACGAGTACACTGGAAAGCTTCTAGGACTTACGCACTTTACACATTGACCATCATGTGCAGGGCAAGCTTATTAAGCTAAAAGTCTTACCCTGCCTCGTTCCCAGGCAGAGCCTGGGAATGCGTTCCAGGAGGCTCTGCCTAGGCTGTTGACTTTGATGTAATTTACTCGTTTAATCCTCATACACTTCCCTGGTTCCCAGCCTGAGGCTGGGAACCCATTCTAGGAGGCTCTGCCTCCAGTTTAGAATCAGAAACAGCTGACACAAAAACTGCATGAAATTTTTCCCTCGAAAAAGGCACAGAGTCAACAGCCTAGGCTCTGCCTCCCGGTTTGACGGGAGGCAGAGCCGGACATAAAAGCATTACAAGGCAGCAGCCCCGTAACGAGAGATAATGCACAGTTGGTTCTCACTGTCAATGCGTAAGTCCTAGCTTCTTCTAACAGGGAAATAGCTAATCCTGGTAAGATTTGAGACTCAGTTATCCGTGCTATCGTGGGCGATCGCCGTGAGGTGGGTTTCGATGTCGAACTCGTTGACGCTTGGATTGGGTTAAAGCCTGTGGATGAATCTCTTGCAGTTGTCACCGAAAATCTGATCAGCCAAGATTTGCAAGCATTGTGCTCACGATCATAAGCACAGCCATGAGCACAGTTATGATAGCGGTTCTTGCAAGCATTAGTGGTTCGTCAGAGCCAATTTTTGAAAAGCCCTCCCAGACTTCAGTCTGGGGCTACAGGAACATGAGCTTGTTGGGAAGTGGCTTTTAATCGCGTTGCCCGATAATCCAGCAGCGAGACACCATTGCACAAAGGATTGCTCATAGAGCAGACGATCGCGTTTTAGGGATATTCAGCAAATATCTCCGCTTTTTCCGACTCGCTCAGCTCGTGTTGACGGCTTTGCAGGGAAATATTCCAAACATCAACAGCTATAAGTCTGCAAACTTATCTGTTGTACTATTGAAGCTCGTGCCAACCACATCAAGACATTAGAGGATAAGTTAAAGTCAGCTACACAACTTCTATCCTAGGTGGGAATTAATGTCACCTAGAATATCTCCTTCTTTGTAGATAACGTGGTGTACTTAATACGAAAGAATTAGGATGTCAATTAAATAGCAAATGTCACGTTTAGATGGAACAAGCTTCCATGTACATAGAGAGTATAAAACTATTACACCAGAATCACATTTATACCATTTTTTTATGCTTCAATATATATTGAAGACAAGTGTATTGAATCTTATGGAGAACTAGCTTCAATGTTTATTTCCCAAGGCTGGCAGCATAAAACTATCACATTCATAGCATTAGGAACGATCTCAACGGCAAATCTACAAATTCCAATTTCTCATCCTGCCCAAGCAGCAACCAAGTTCCATGCTGTCGGGCAAAAAGTTGCCCAATCCAATCGGCTTGAAGTTAGAGATGGAACTGTAATTCCAATTCAATACAACAAAGCCGAGAAAGTGATTATTACTCCTGACGAAACACAATCTTTGACTCTGACTGTGGCAAGAGACATTCGTACAGGCTCTGGTAGAGTTGCCATTCCCGCTGGTAGTAAGATTGAGGGCAAGCTGAAGCCAGTATCAGATGGTACTCAGTTTGTGGCTCAAACACTTGTACTTAATAGCAGTAATCAACGTTTATCGATTGATGCCACCTCTAGGGTCGTGACTAGAAAACAAACAATCACTAATAAAAACGATTCTGATATCACTAAAGGCGCTATAGTTGGTGCTGGAGCAGCAGCTTTGCTTGGTCAAATATTTGGCGGCAGAATAAGAATTGGAGAAGTTTTAGGTGGTGGGGCAACGGGTGCTCTAGCAGGAACGCTGTTGAGAGGTAGTAAACGTAAGGAAGTAGTTCTCATCTATCCCAATAGAGATTTGAAATTAACTGTAAACTCTAATTTAGTGATTTATGAGTAACCTAGGACTTACGCACTTTACAAATCAATCATCATGTGTATAACGAAATTCCGCCGTTTGCCTCGTTCCCAGCCTCAGGCTGGGAATGTGATTAAGGGAGGCTCTGCCTCCCCTCCAATCGGGAGGCAGAGCCTCTTTTGAAGAACATTACAAGGCAGAGCCTTGTAACGAGAAATATACATAGTTTATTCTTTTTGTCAATGCGTAAGTCCTATTATATTTGAGGGAACTTGTCAAATTTCAGACATGACTAAAACAGAATGTGGGATTGAATACACATAGGCAGTTTATTGTCAATGCGTAATTAATGACTAAATTATTGTTGTTAATATTTTTTACATACTTAGAAATTTTCCTGCCGACCTACTTATATTTGAGGGAACTTCTCAGCAAGTATCAGTTTGAGCGAATCCTTCAACTGATTCAAGGCAATTCTGCTTTTACTTCAGGTATGCAGTCACCAAATCCGATCTCACTTTCCTCACTCACGCCTTCAGCACTGACCACTTTAGAAGTGTGCAGTGATGAATCGGTGTATGCTCCCGGTCATATTCAGCCGCATGGAATCTTGCTGATGCTGCAAGAGCCACACCTCAGAATCTTGCAGATGAGTGAAAATGTGGAACAGTTTTTTGGGATTTCGGCAGAAGCATTGCTGGGTCAACCCTTGCAACGGTTGTTTTCCCGCGAGCAAGTGCAGCGACTTGCTGGCTACCTGGCTCAAGATAACTTGGAGCGTTGCAATCCGTTTAAGCTAGAAACGCGGCGGAGGGTTGCCCAGACTAATTGGCAACGGAAAAATCAGACATTTAGAGGTGTGATGTACCGGATGGTAGATGGGTTGATCCTGGAACTAGAACCTCAGCCATCCAGCAACAGCACCCATTCAAACGAGTTCTATCACCGCCTGCAAGCTGCGATCGCCAATCTCCGTAATGCCACTAACCTGAAAAATATGGCTCAAACCCTTGCCAGAGAGGTAAAAGCAATAACTGGGTTTGATCGGGTTATGATCTATCGCTTTAAGGCAGACAATAGTGGTGTGGTGATTGCGGAGGAGAAACAGAGGCATTTAAAAAGCTACTTGGGACTGCACTATATGGCGACAGATATTCCCACGCCAGCCCGCAAGTTGTTTTGCCGCAAGCGGATGCGATTCATTCCCGATGTCAATTACACCCCTATCCCCCTGATTCCCACCAACCATCCTCTGACGGATACACCCCTTGATCTGAGTGATTCTGTGTTACGAGGAGTGTCTCACTATCACATTGAATACTTACAGAATATGGGGGTTGCTGGGTCAATGTCGATTTCATTGCTCGACGACAAACGCCTCTGGGGATTAATTGCCTGTCACCACTCCAGCCCGAAACTAGTGGATGATGAAACTCGCAAAGCCTGTGAATTGTTAGGACAGTTTGCCTCGATTGAACTGGTGCATAAGCAAGAACAAGAATTGCATTTTTACCGAACACGGGTGAAAAGGATTCAGGATCAACTGCAACAGAATTTATTAGAGGAGTGCAATTTTATTGAGCAAGTGTTGAGCCGAAATACTTTTCAATTACTCGAGCTAGTTCATGCTCAAGGAGCGGCGATTTCACTTGACGGTCATCTGACATTACTTGGTCAAACGCCATCGATTACCCAGATGCAGGAACTTTTGAGGTGGTTGGTGCAACACCAGGAAAAACAAGTGTTTGCTACCGATTCTCTCTCACGTTTATATCCAGAAGCGGAGGCATTTAAAGATCAAGCTAGCGGCATTCTGGCAATTTCAATTTTATTCAACCATGTTTTACGAAAGTCTTACCACATGATCTGGTTTCGACCGGAGCAAATCCAGACAGTGAATTGGGTGGGCAACCCCGAAGATACGGTGAAAATCAACGAAATTGGAGAGATGGAATTGTGTCCCCGGAAGTCGTTTGAACTGTGGAAGGAAACCGTGAGAGAAACTTCCTTGCCTTGGGAGATTGTGGAACTGGAAGCCGCTACTGAGATGCGAAATACGCTGATGTTGGCACTGCTGGAGTTTTCCCAGATAGCCCTAGAACAAGTCGCAGAACAAACCGCGATCGCCAACCGCGCCAAAAGCCAGTTCCTCGCTAAAATGAGCCACGAACTGCGGACTCCCCTCAATGCCATTTTGGGATTTACTCAGTTGATGAACCGCAGCAACAGGATTCCATCTGAGTTTCAAGAGCATTTAAGCATCATCAGCCGCAGTGGAGAACACTTGCTAACCTTGATCAACGATGTACTGGAAATATCCAAAATTGAAGCGGGTCATTTACAGCTAAAGGAAAACTGTTTCGATTTGCATCAGCTAATCGACTCTATCAGAGATATGGTTGCCCTCAAAGCTTTAAATAAAGGAATTGATATCAAAACAGAGCGGTATACCAACGTTCCTCGCTATGTGTATGGTGACGAATCAAAACTGCAACAAATTCTGCTCAACCTATTAAGCAATGCGATCAAATTTACGACAACAGGCAGTATCATCCTGCGATTACAAGCTTTCACCGTTCAAGTGTGCACTAACTCTACCGATGATTCCAAACCAATCATCACCCTTCATGTGGAAGTTGAAGACACTGGATGTGGTATCGCTGACTCCGATCTGGAGATTGTGTTTGAAGCCTTCATGCAAACACAACGAGGTTCCCCTACTCAAGGTACAGGCTTAGGCTTATCGATTAGCCGTCAGTTTGCCCATTTAATGGGTGGTGATATTACAGTGCGAAGCATCCTGAATCAGGGGTCAACCTTCATTTGTGAGGTTTTACTGAGTCTGGCAAGCTCAGAAGATATCATTCCCCCTGCAACGACTCGCACTGTGATCGGACTGGAACCAGGACAGCCCACTTATCGCATTCTGGTGGTGGAAGACGTGAAAGAAAATAGACAGTTGCTCGTCAGGCTATTGAAATCAGTTGGGTTCGAGGTCTGTGCAGCCCAGAATGGGAATGAGGCGATCGCTCTGTGGTCAGAATGGCATCCCCACCTGATTTTGATGGACATTCAAATGCCGGGAATTGATGGCCACGAAACTACGCGGCAAATTCGAGGCAGGGAAGCAGGTAAAGACGTGGTGATTATTGCGCTGACAGCCTATGCCTTTGAGCAAGACTACACCACCAGCATTCAGGCAGGTTGCGACGACCACATGACCAAACCATTTCTAGAAACTGCCCTATTTGATAAGATGGCAAAGTACTTGGGAGTTCGCTACCGCTACCGCGAAGAAGTTTTACCAGGGCTAGACCAGCAAACCTTAGTTCAGAAATCCCTAACCGCCAAAGATTTACAAGTAATGTCCCCAGAGTGGATTATTCAGGCGCATCAAGCAGCTCTGGATCTCGACGATGCCAAACTCTACAATCTCATCGTTCAAATCCCCAACCAGGAGCAATTTCTCGCTGATGCTCTGAAATATCTGGTGGATAACTTCCAGCTTGAGGCGATCGCTGATCTAACTAAAACTCAGGAAAAAGACCATGGCTAATTTACTTAAATCCCCTTCTGAAACGAATATCCTCATCGTGGACGATACCCCCGATAATCTACGGTTGTTAACCAAAATGCTAGAATCGCAAGGTTATGTCATCCGTAAATCCCTCAACGGGAGAATGGCATTGCAAGGTGCTGAGCGACATCCGCCAGATCTGATTCTGCTTGACATCAGTATGCCCGAAATGAATGGCTATGAGGTTTGTCAACAGTTGAAAGCATCAAAAACAACAGATCAAATTCCCATTATTTTTATTAGTGCCCTTGACAAAATCAATGATAAAGTCCAGGCATTTGAACTGGGTGGACAAGACTATATCACCAAGCCCTTTCAAGAAATTGAAGTGCTAATCCGAGTCAAAAACCAGCTACTCATCAAACAGCAACGCCAACAACTTCTTGAACAAAATCAACGCCTAGAATATGAAATTCAAGAACGGCTGAAGGCTGAAGCAGAGGTAAGGCAGCTATCCCTAACTGATGAGTTGACAGGACTATATAATCGACGTGGTTTCTTTTGGCTAGCAAATCAGCAATTGAAAATTGCCCAACGCACACAAATATTATCCTGTCTTTTGTTTGTTGATTTAGATGGTTTAAAGCAGATTAATGACTCTCTAGGGCATGAAATGGGAGACAGAATGCTCGTTGACACAGCCCAATTACTAAAGCTAACCTTTCGTGATTCGGATATTATTGCCCGTTTAGGAGGAGACGAGTTTGTCATATTTTTTCCCCTTTGCTCTAGCAATATAGATGAGTTTCATCTTCGATTGTCAGCAAATATTGAGCGCTTTAATCAACAGCATAATGACTCATATCAACTATCCTTAAGTGTTGGTTTCAAACAATGCTCTTTAAATGAAACCGTTTCACTAGAACAATTGATACAACAGGCTGACAAACTCATGTATGAGCACAAACGCGCTAAACGCCTCGCTGCTCAACATATGAAATAATTCATAATTCATAATTCATAATTCATAATTTTTTTCACATCACTACCACCTTAAAATTAATGAGATTCTCCTGACCAAGTTGCAACGCATCGCCATTAAATAGGCGGTATTGCACACCAGGAGTCAGAGGATTACCTGATATCTTGCACCTCTAAGTAAAAATTACAAATAACCAAATAAAGAGTTAATAAATTGACATCACTATCACAAATCTCAACAGTCCTCTTTTAGAGGACTTAAGCTATTAGCCTAGGACTTATAGTCCTAGGCGGATGGAGACATAGTCAGAAAACGTCATTCTACGGAGTCTTTTTTTTACATGCTATCAAGCTGGTGCAAGATGTCAGATACCCTCACATCTGTACCCCCTCAAATATAGCAATCCTATTTGAGATCTGAACAAAGGGGACTTTGAAGACTTGGGGGACTTGGGAGAAGTGTTTATAATTCCTCCACGAATTGCTGGGTATGAGAGCACTTCGCAGTTCAGCCGCGAATATGCTCGCATGTTTGGTCTTGATTAGTTGGTTGTCAATCCACCATCGACGACCAGAGGTTGTCCAGTGATATAGCCAGCAGCATCAGAGCATAGAAAAACCACAGCTTGAGCGATTTCTTCTGCCTGACCCATCCGCCCCATTGGCACCATAGAGGCTAAATCATCCGCCGTGCTGCCCACCCCGTCAGCGAAGCGATCCATCATATCAGTCGCAATCAAGCCAGGATTAATCGCATTGATCCGAATGCCCTGTTTGGCATAGTCGAGCGCTGCTGATCGCGTCAACCCCATAACGGCATGTTTACTCGCGATGTAAGGAGATACCCCTGGAAACGCAATCAACCCTCCGATTGAGGAGTTGTTGACAATCACCCCAGATCCTTGAGACAGCATTTGCTGAATCTCATATTTCATGCACAAAAAGAGTCCCCGCACGTTGATTGCCATGAGTTTGTCAAAGTCCTCGATCAATTGTTCGTGCAAGGGTTTTGGGGTTGACTCAATCCCTGCATTGTTGAAGGCACAATCGAGTCGTCCATACGTCTCGATGGTCTTTTGCACTAAGGTCTTAACATCTTCTTCACTGGATACATCTGAACGGACAAATAGGCATTCAGCGCCAGCATTACGAATCAGCGCAGCTGTTGTCTCTCCTTCTTGATCGCGTCTGCCTGAAAAAACCACCTTTGCACCTGCGCTTCCCAATGCTAGAGCAGCTGCTTTACCGATTCCTGAAGTTGCTCCAGTCACTAAAGCTACTTTGTTCTGAAGTGTCATCATGCTTACCTTGTTAATTTCTGGATTGTCTCGCACTGCACCAATTTTGTCGCTAACACAACCTGATATCGATGAGCGCGGATTGCTCTGCCCACCAATTGTTCATTATTGATAATTCGTAATTCGTAATTATCCCACGTATGAGTGCGCTTGCTCGAAATAATGATCTAAGCATTTTTCTAGTCTATAAATAAATATGGGTGTGCGTACCTAATTACGAATTACGAATTAGTAGTTATGTGGTCAGGAGGACGACTGCTTGGCTTTACCGTCTGACTAAATTCATCATCGCCTCTGGATAACGTGCGCCAGCAGCAACGCCGTGGGGTGATACTTCGTTAATTTGCTGTAGGTCTTCCGGTGTTAAAACGATGTCCACTGCTGCGGCATTCTCTTGTAAGTACTGCCGTCGCTTAGTACCGGGAATCGGAACAATATCCTCGCCTTGAGCCAGCACCCAAGCTAAAGCAAGTTGTGATGGTTTATACCCCTTTCTTGCAGCAATTTCCCCAATCTGCCGCACGAGTTCCAAATTTTTCTGAAAGTTTTCGCCTTGAAAGCGCGGTGACTGACGGCGATAGTCATCCTGTGGTAAATCCTCAAACTGTTTAATTTGTCCGGTTAAAAACCCTCGACCTAAAGGGCTGTATGCAACAAAGCCAATGCCCAGTTCTCGGCAGATAGTAAGAATTTCATCTTCCGGGTCACGACTCCACAGGGAATACTCGCTTTGTAATGCAGTAATGGGATGTACAGCGTGGGCGCGGCGCAAGGTTTCCGGTCCGGCTTCCGAAAGTCCGATGTATCGTACCTTACCTTCCTTTACGAGTTCCGCGATCGCTTCAACTGTTTCTTCAATTGGGGTATTAGAGTCTACACGGTGCTGATAGTATAAATCTATTGTGTCCACACCCAAACGCCGAAGGCTGGCTTCGCAGGCAGAGCGGACGTATTCTGGTTTGCCATTTATACCGCGAGCGTTTGGGTCAGATGTGCGAACAATACCGAATTTGGTAGCGAGAATAACTTGCGATCGCCGATCGCCTATGGCACGTCCCACCAACTCTTCGTTAATGTACGGTCCGTACATATCAGCGGTGTCAAGGAAATTTATTCCTAAATCCAAGGCTTGATGAATGGTTGCAATTGCTTCATTGTCGTCGCGAGTGCCATAAAAGTCTGACATACCCATGCAGCCTAAGCCCATAGCGGAAACGGTAAGTCCACTTTTGCCTAATTGCCGAGGTTTCATTGTTCTTACTCCTTTAGGTGATAGTATAATTTGTCTATACCCTTCCCTCACATCATCAAGGCTTTGAGGATAAATTCATCTGACCAACGATAGACTCAGCAGCGATCAAGACTGTCAGCCCCTTTATGTTTGTCAACACAACATTTGTTATTTGATTGACAACTTGAGTATTAGCTATTTTCGTGAAACTCTGCATCTGAAGACAGGTGTAATTTGCTTTAACTGTAGTTTAAATAAACTAAACCAGAGATATTAAGGATACGAAGTAACTTATGGAGTTCACTCAGTTTGGGCAAACAGATCTTAAGGTTTCAAAGATATGTTTTGGTACCTGGCAAGCAGGCGGTGACTGGGGAAGTGTTGAGGAAGCTGACAATAAAGCTGCCATCAGGAAAGCTTTAGAACTGGGGATAAACTTCTTCGATACGGCGCAAGCCTATGGATTTGGAGCGTCTGAAAAGCTATTGAGTGAGGCACTCAAAGATGAACTTCACAATAGTCGAGACAAGATAGTTATTGCTACCAAAGGAGGTCTACGGAAAGAGGGAAACCAGGTCTTGCGGGACTGTAGTTCTAAGTGGCTCCGTCAGGGACTGGAGGATAGCCTACGCTTCCTCAACACTGACTACATAGACATCTACCAAATGCACTGGCCAGACCCGCACACTCCTTTCGAGGAAACAGCAAAAGTTTTGGATGAGTTTGTTAAGGAAGGCAAAATCCGCTATGTTGGAGTCTCAAACTATGATGCAGATCAAATGGCGGAGTTTGAGAAGACTCGTAAAATCGATGCCTTACAGCCGCCATACCATTTATTCCGACGAGAAATAGAAAAGGATATTCTCCCCTATTGTCAGGAGCATGGCATTGGTGTGCTTGTCTATGGACCTATGGCTCACGGTCTTCTTACTGGTAGCCTCACTCCCGATTGGAAGTTCTCTGAAGACGACTGGCGGAGCAAGAGTAAGTTATTTCAAGGCGAGTCTTTTCGGAAGAATCTTGAAGTCGTCAATAAGCTACAGAAGTTTGCCGAAGAGCGCGGTCATACAGTAGCTCAACTTGCTGTAGCATGGACACTTGCTAATCCAGTGGTAGATGTCGCGATAGTCGGTGCGCGTCGTCCTAAGCATATAGAAGGTACCGCAGCAGCAGCAGAATTTCATCTCCCAGAAGCAGATCTCCAGCAAATAGAAGAAATTATGCGTGGAGCAGTTCCAGTCGGAGGTCCTTCACCAGAAGGCATGTGACTTAGCTGTTGCGCGTTTATATTGCACTTTTATCCTAAGTCATGAGTTAATTGTGTGTTTTTTACTACCTACCAATAACTAATGATTAATGACCAATAACAACCAAAAGGATACACATAATGGATATCAATAGACGCAATTTCCTGAGAACAGCTTCGATTTCAGGTTTGGCAGCAGGACTAGCAGCTTCAGAAGGTCTTCTCAAACCATCCGTAGCTGCAAATGAATCCGGAAAGACAGAACAGACAAGCGCACAAGCAACGACCGCGAACAATGAGACGAGAAGCGGTGACATGATCTACCGGACACTAGGGCGCACAAAAGAAAAAGTCTCTGTAATTGGCTTGGGAGGTCACCACATCGGACGACAGAAAAACGAGCAGGACAGCATCAGGATCATCCGCAGTGCCATCGACCGTGGCATTAATTTCATGGATAATTCCTGGGATTATCATAATGGGGGCAGCGAAATTCGCATGGGCAAGGCACTCCAGGATGGCTATCGCGAAAAGGTTTTTCTCATGACCAAAATCGATGGTCGTACCAAAGCTGCCGCCGCCCTGCAGATCGACGAGTCTCTGACACGCTTGCAGACCGATCGTGTGGACCTGATGCAATTTCATGAAATTCTTCGCCTTGAAGACCCAGACCGCATCTTTGCTCCTGGCGGTGCAATGGAAGCTATGTTAGCAGCACAAAAGGCAGGCAAGGTTCGCTACATCGGCTTTACAGGACATAAAGACCCCTTGGTTCATCTCAGGATGTTGGAAGTTGCAAATGAAAACAAATTTCATTTCGACACAGCGCAAATGCCACTTAACGTCATGGATGCTCATTTTCGGAGTTTTGAACACAAAGTCGTGCCTATGCTTGTAAAGAACCAAATTGCTGTGCTGGGCATGAAATCAATGGGCGATCAGAACATTTTGAAGAGTAATACTGTCAAACCCATCGAATGCCTCCACTATGCAATGAATCTACCAACTTCAACAGTGATTACAGGCATTGACAGCATGCAAATCCTAGACCAAGCGTTCGAGGCAGCCCGCACATTTAAGCCCATGAGTCAAGCACAAGTAGCAGCACTGTTGCAGCGAACTGCCGATGCTGCTGCCAAAGGACACTACGAACCATTCAAAACCACTAACAATTTTGACAGTACAGCCAAGAATCCACAGTGGCTAGGATAATATAGCGGTTCTCACTCGGAGTACATACAGAACGCCCTCACTCCCAACGCGCTATAGACATAGTCGTGAAAATGATGTAGGGGCGCAAGGCCTTGCGCCCCAAAAGCGGATTTCAACTATCTAATGCTTATAGGGATATTTCGTAGTGAGGGCTTCAGCCCTCAAGAACATGAGGACTAAAGTCCTCACTACGAACAAATGATCACAGACCTGTGTCCCTACTAGTGGTCTGTCAACCCAAAAATGACGGGTGGAGGCAGGGAGTAGGGAGTGGTTCGTCTTGGAGTGGGGAAAGATTTTGAGGACGTGAGCGATTTATTGCTTAATACGAACAGAACTTCTCCTCAACCCGTCAAAATGTATTTGACAGACTACTAGTAGTCTGTCAACGTTTTCTGTATATTCTTATTATTTTTTTCTATAAATGGACTACTTAATTTGATTAACAGTCCTGAATTCTCATGCTTTTTTTCTGTTTTTTTGGGTTGAAGCATAAGTTATATTTTATTAAATGATAAATATATATAGTATTTAGTTATAGATGAAGTCTCAAGTTCCTTTAATTATTTATTGCTTCTTATTGAGAATGCCTTTTGGTGGCTTTTACTTCCTAAAGCGTCCTTCTGGGGTTCTTTAATGTATTATTGAATTCTTGCTTAATTTATTTGGCTCAGTAATAACCGATTGTGACACCTTTGGGTGCGGAATGTGGGATGTATTACACGGAAATACCTGATTTCCCTTATTGCATGTAATACACGGTAAACCTCGGCTTCTTTCCCCAAGTATTACACGGGTTCTGTTTTAGTCGATCACAATTCTTTTGTTTTCTTACCCTGTCAGGCATTAATTCCTTTCACCCTTTCAACCAGGAGCGAACGTACAGTAATTGGGTTAAGGGGCAGGCTTTGGGGGCGATCGCCTGAGATGCTGACGGTATTGATGTATAAACTGTGGCGGTTTAGCTATCTCATTGCCTAGATGAGCAAAGTGCCCTTTCCCAGCGTAGCAGCCAAGAAGCCCCGTTTTCCGTTCAAGAGCGTGTGAAGTGATGTGCAATCGTTGAAATGCTCGTTTGTACGATGACTCCTATAGCCAAGTTTTATTACAAATTTACTATAAACTGCATAAGTTACGATGACTTGCACCTATATATTAGTTTGGCTATTTAAAATTATCAATTTTGATATCTATCTAAAGAGATAAATTTTACACGTTTATTCTCTTTAGGTAGATTTTGAAAATTAATTATGCAATAATAAAGAGAAGATTTATAAAAGTAATAGTGGTCTTATATTATAAAATTATGCAATTTTTAATACAAAGCCTTTTACTGCTTCTAGAAACTATAAATACTTCTAAAGACAATATTTTGCGTGATCCTATATGGAATTCTGTTGGTGTAGTTGTTGCTATAATTTTTGGAATATTATCGCTCTTAGTAGCTTGGAAACAGTTTCAAAGAAAATCACTTGAGTATCAACTTATTTCCGCAAACAATATTTTAGAAATACCTGATATACATGAAAAAATAGAAGTTCGCTTGAATTCAAATGTAATAAGAAATTTTTATGTAATTCTCCTTAAATTTAATAATAAGGGTAATGCCACAATAGAAGAAAATGATTTTTCCGAAAAAATTACTATAGAACTCGGACAAAATGTTAAATTATTATCTGTCAAAATTCTGCAACAACCTACTGCAAGAGAAGGATTAAGAGTTAGTCTTAAAGAAGACGGAGACAGAGGTTATGTAAGAATCGAACCATTTTTATTAAATGGCGGGGAATTTTTTACTTTACAAATAACTGCTGACTCTTTTGAAAAAGTTATGGTTAATGGTCGTATTTCAGGAGTTAAGAGGATTTTAGAATCCAATAGAACATCACCCAACCTTAGTTATCTGATAATACTATTTCCAGCCATGATTTTAGGATACTTTTTATCAAAATTACCATTAAATTTGTTATTAATAATATTGAGTATAGTAATCTTTTGTTTTTTCTTTTTTGCTATTCAATCAATGGCTGGAGTTTAGATTAAAAACGACGTAATAAAAGTGTAGTTCTCTAAGTATGAATACTTTTCTTCGCAATAATGTATTACGTTCTCTCATATTATTATTTATTGGTTTTAGTGTTATTGTTGCTATTGGATGGAAAATTTCACCTCCGTTTATGAATTATGCAGAGGAAAAAATATCTCAAGAGACACTCGAACACATATGTGCAGACAGTAATATTTATCAAACAAAACTTAATAAAATAATACCAGATTTAGAAAAATATGATATTAACCCAAGCTTAAAACTAAAGTCCGATATTCCTCATATTTATGAAGTGTTTAGGTGGACATGTGAATACGAATTCACCTCTAACGAAGCAGGAGGAGTTCGTCACCCATCTCAAGAGATTGGTCTAAGTTTAGACGACTATTGTCGGACTAAAAATAGAATACTAAAAAAATCCACTTATCATCACTACAATGATCCAAACAGTTGGTATTGTGTCAACCCTAATTTTTAAGTATAAAATGGCATTGAGCCGAGATCCTTGTAAAATCATGCAAGATGGTTCGGAAACCCTTGTTATATCTAGTTTTTAGCACTTTTTTAAACTTGAGCGCTACATATTTAAATCAGGAGCTACGGTTGACAATCGCGTGCGAGTGTGAATTTACCGATAATTTTTCCGTTGCTGGAACCATAATATTTCCGCGAAAAGGCTAAAACCCTGATTCTTTCGTTGAGTTTTCACCCTGAATTCTAGATCTAAGGAAGGATAACTTTTCCGGCGCAGAAAATCCGGTGATCGCACTTGTGAGGCATTGATGACTTGGCTGACGCTATACTAGTAGCATGAGTTGCTATTAGATTTAATGAGAGATAGTGATGAATGCAGTGCTAAGTCCACCAAAAGTAAGTAGAGTTCGTTGGAAGCTAAGATCCGTAATGGCTAAGCGAAAAATTACAAACAAAGCACTAGCCAGTGAGCTAAAGGTTCACCCGACTAGCATTTCTCGACTTAAAACCCAGGATGTGTTACCCGAGATTGGTGGGTCCGTGTTGTGTCAGCTAATTAATGCAATCAACGACCTAAGCGTAGAAGGTTTTGGCTACTGCACTTTATCGGAACTGATTGAGCTAGTTCTTGGCGATGAACAGTGCGAACCTACATAAAAAATTTCTCAATAACTTCAGCATAAGGGAGGCGATTGCCCTTTGGGCAGCAGCAAAGCTGATCGCACCTTTAACAGGATCAACTCAGGCTAAAGAAAGACTTGCTGTTATAAAATGCCAACTTTTTCTCTTTAGTTCCAAATTGAGTGTTGCAACAGCAATCAGGTAAGGCACTTCCAAGAAATAAATTTCCAGCCGTCAAACTCAAATCCCTCGTCGTAGTCGTAACCCACCAACACACGGCTGGAAATTTATTTTTCTGGATCTCCCTAAGAAACAACACGCGTACGTCTAATGCGACGCATTAACCCAGCTATCCTAGTTTTATGGTGACTCGAAAGATTTTGATCCTGTCCTCAAATCCGAAAACTACCTCACGACTGCGTTTAGATGAAGAAATAAGAGAAATTGATCAAGGATTATATCGAGCTAGGCATCGGGATCAGTTTGAACTTGTACAGAGCTTGAAGTCCATAGATTTGAGGCGAATCACCAAAGTCTCACGTGTGAGAGTTTAGAAAATATCTTCGTTTGTCAATACCTCTTAGGAGTGAAAAAAATATTTCGAGAATGATAATTGTTTGAAATGGGGAGTCAGAGTCCAGTGACGCTGGACTCTGACTCCCGTAAATTTGATTATCATTATCAATAATGTAGAAAAAATCCAATTTGGTGGGGCGATCGCCAATCTTGAATAGGCTGACAGGGGTGTAATTTCTTCCCTAGCCTCCCCTGCTACAAGCTGCTTATCCGAACCTAAGATAACAGGCTTAAAAGTTTCCAAGATTTTAACAACGGTTCAATCGCCGACCCAATGCGGAAAGCAACTTGTTGCAGTCGTTGTGCATCATCCCTAGTAAATTCGTAGGAACGAAACATACCAACGTGTAATACACCGTTCGTTTCGTCATTGACCACCAACGGGACACCAACCATTGACTGGATTCCCCTATTACGCAGAATCGGACTCACAATCTCCACCTTTGACAGGTCTTTGACAATCATTTGCTCGCCGCTAGCTGCAATGTGACCTGCAAAGCCTAATCCCATCGGAATTCGGATATCTTCTGCAATTTCCTCCTCAAGACCAATGGTGGCGCACACTGCTAATTTCTGTCCGTTCTTCGTTGGTAGCAGAATCGTAATGGTATCAACGCTCATTATTTGGCGAATGCACTCAAGTAGGTCGTCTAGTAAGTTGTCAAAAACCCAATTAGGGGCTACAGTTTCGTTGATAGTCTATAGTCTGGAGGATCTGTTGACTGAGTTTAGCAGTCTTCTCAACCTTGTCAAGGGCTGCACTGAGCAGAACGTGGAGGTCATTCTCATCGTCATGGTCGATGTATTTGACTAGTTCCTGACTGTTGCGACTGCGGATCACTTTTGCAGGCACACCCACTGCAACTGAGAAGGGGGGGATATTTTTAGTGACAACTGATCCAGCACCAATGACACTGCCCTTACCGATAGTGACTCCATCTAATACTGTCACTGCATGCCCAAGCCAACAGTCATCTTCAATAATAATTCCCTTGCGAGTCACGCCTTGGTATCTGATGGGCTGCATCACATCGGCAAAATTGTGATTATTGGCAAATATTCCTGAGTGGGCTGCAATAATACAGTGCTTACCAATTTTGATGTCTCCAGGACCTGCCAAACAGACGTAAGAACCGATGAATGTACCTTCATCAATATGCAAAGACGTATTTTCCAGCGCCCCAATTTCAACACCACGCTCAAGGGCTACTCGCTCTCCAATAACAATTCTATTGTTGTGATGTCCTCTTCCATCTATACGAACGTTCTTGAAGATATGCACTCCATTCCCAACTTCAATACAAGAAGTCCCGAGAAATTCAACACCTTCTTGAATATAAACTGAGCTACCAAAACCCGCAAAAATAGTACGATAGAGTATATTTCGTAACTTTACACCTAGAGCAATTGTAGGAATCGATCCTACTGAAGTAGTCACTAAAATTTCCCTCAACCGCACCCATTTTGAAGCAGATTGTTTTGCATTCATAGTTGCATAACTCCAAGCTAATTTTGCTGTTTATGTCGAAACAATGCCACTCTCACGAGTTAACATGGATTTAAGCAGAAGTCTAAAAAACCCATTCATGACAGGTCAAGATAAATCTGCTAAAAAATCAGATATTATACTGAATTTTGACTTAATCTTAAGTATCAAATTAATTTTGTACCCAAACTCTAACGGCTTTCTTAAATGATAGACGTAAAGATTAGGTAAAGTCCTTTCCTAAATTATAAGTTTTATACTAAGTTTTATATTCTTTAAGAAGGCATGAGAAAAACCTTTTGGCGATCGCCGTCCTAGAGTGCCTTGCCCATGCGAATTTCGCTACCCCCATTAGACATAGTCGTGAAAAACAATGTAGAGACGCGATTAATCGCGTCTGGTGGGTAGTACACAACGCAAAATTAATTTCTGGAGATGTCTATTGATCTCTGAGGCTACGGTGTCGCACTGCGTACTAAAATAACTGTACAATCACTCTTACGAGAAATAGTCTGTGGAATATTTCCTTTAATCGTTTGTTGCAGAAGCCCTTCACGACTAGCCCCCAGAACTATTACATCACTATGGTCAATTTCTGCATACTGAATGATGCCTTCACACACAGAATTGGCGCGGATTGGAGTAGCCGTCACATTACATCTGACTTTACGCTTGAGAAAGCGGACAGATTTTTCGAGAAAAGTTGTGTCTGGAGTAGATTCACTAGGCTCGAAGACTTTACATAACTTAATGTCAGGCGACGAACTGAGGGAAGCAAGCGCAGGTAAGAGTTCCACCGCTTGGGTGGAGTTAGGACCGCCAGCCATTGGGACTAACCAACGATCAAAGGTTCTTTGATGATTTAATTTTGCCAAGACAACATGACTTGCAGCCTGTCGAATTATAGTGTCTACAACTTGGCTGAAAACTCGACCGGGTGTAGCAGTTCTGCCTTTCCAGCCCATCAACACTAAGTTAATGTGTCGCTCTTTGACAGTCTCCAAAATTGCCCCGGCGACATCATGGGCTACTCGAATCTGAGTGTGAACGGGAATCTGTTCATCTTCCCCAAGCCGCTGTGCCTGTTCCAACAACTGATGGCTGTTGGTGGTTTGCACTGGTGTTTCCGCTGGGCTAATACTGCGGGGTACTGCAATCACATGCAAACATTCTATTTCATAATTGCGCTGTTTGGCGATCGCAAAAGCCATCGCAAGCAAAGTCTTGGCTGTATTGGGATGGGAAAGCGGTACTAGCAACCGTCCTTTTCCTGTAGCAGGAGCGCGAGTTTGGTAAACTACATAGGAAGGTTCCGGTTTCTGTCCCACCTGCTCAGTATCGCCACTGAGTCGCTCTGCTTGCACCCGAATAATATCACTGCGTGTAATAATTCCCACCAGCTTTCGACCTTCTGTGACAGGCAAACAGCTGAGGTCATAACGGTTGAGTAGGTGCAGTACATAAGCCAAGGTAGCTGTTGGTTTCACCGTTACTGGTTCGGGAGTCATGATTTCGCTGATGGGTATATCCCCGCCTAACTGTCGTGAGGCACTATTGGCGATATCTTTCTGAGTGATGATGCCAACAACTTTGCCATCCAAGACAACTGGAAGATTGCGATGCAAGGAGTGAGAAAACGCCTGCACTGCTTCATCCAAACTCATCTCGCTAGCGAGGGTTTCCACTCGCCGCTGCATGACATCCACTGCACTTAAAGAAGCTAAAAGTCCCTCTGTAGTCGGTTCTTTTTCCAAGTGGATGCCATTCCACTCCAAAAGGAGATCGTAAAGCGATCCGGGCATGACTTTTTCCGCCACCCAGTAGGCGACAACCGAACCAATCATCAGCGGTAATACCAAATTAAAATCTGTCGTCATTTCAAATACAATGACGATGCTGGTAATTGGCACTCTAGCTACAGCACTTAAAAACGTACCCATTCCCGCCAAGGCATAGGTGGTGGGAGAAGAAATTCCCAACACACTATGCTCTACACTTCCAACTAAATAACCGAGAGCAGATCCCAAAAGCAAAGGGGGAACTAACAACCCTCCAGGCGCTCCCGAACCGTATGCAATTAATGTCAGAATAAATTGAGCGATAAAAACGAGCATTGTTACCTTCGGGCTGAGGTCCCCAGCAGTCAAGGTTTCCCGCAGTCCAGCACTATCACGGAAAGGTTCTGGCAAAAAAGCGATCGCTATGCCGCAAACTAACCCAGCTAAACCCACCCTCATAGGTAATCCAAAGGGTAACCAACGGCGGTTAAATTCAAGAACTGCAATAATTCCTTGATTAAACAGCACCCCTAGCAACCCCGCCACCACTCCTAACACTAAGTAAAAAGGAATTTCTTGGAGCGAAAAGCTGGTCTGCAACGCCGTTAACTCCAAGTTTAAGCTATGTCCTCCCAACCATCGAGAAACAACCGCACCAATGAAAGAAGCGAGTATTGCCGTCCCCATGGTTAAGCCGGATACATCCTGAAGTAGTTCTTCTACAACGAACAAGACACCTGTAATGGGGGCATCGAAAGCTGCTGCTAACCCAGATGCAGCTCCTGCTGCAATCATTTGGCGGCGGTAATCTGGGGAAGTCGGAAAGAAGCGATTGAGTTGATTGGCTAAGGCTGCTCCCACTTGCAGTGTTGGACCTTCTCGACCTAAAGGCAAACCCGAACCTAGTGCTATAGTTGCGCTCAGCAGCTTCACCAGAGCAACCCGCGAATCAAGTGCTATTGGTACTTTGGCAAGTACAGCTTTGATTTGCGAAATGCCGCTACCAGAAGCCTCAGGAGCCACGTGCTCCACTAACAAGCCAGATAGTAGTCCGCCCACTAAGCCAATGATCGGTAACACCAACCAAGCTGGTAAAACTTGAGTTGTATGGACTCGCCATGTGCCAAAAATACCCACACCTTGCTTTAAGAATACTGCTGCTAGTGCTGAAACTAAACCAATCAGACAGGCTTGAAAAATAGCAAAGCGCTTAGGTTGCAACAGTTGGCGGTAGAGCTTGAGCCAAAATAATTTTCCCCTGACTAACATTTTCTAGTAATCACTTTTAGATGGAATTGTTTGCCCTGGCAGTATGAAAGCGTCTCAAACCTAGTAATTTCATAATTATTTCCTAAAAAAAGGAAATAAACATGAAATTACTCTACTCCCAAGGACTGATTCTCCCCATCCCCTACAGTAGGGGAAGTCGGACTGTAAACGTACTGCCTAATCCCACCTGACTTTGGACACTTATACTGCCAAAGTGCCCTTTGGTAATCGCCTGTGCGATCGCTAATCCCAATCCTGAACCCCCAGAGGAGCGAGAACGGTCTTCATTGACTCGCCAAAATCCGATTCTGATGCTCTGAGGCAATGCCAATTCCTGTGTCTTGCACTTTAATCAAAGCGTACTGCTCGCTACGTTCTAGAAAAACAATAACTTTTCCACCGCTCTTGCTGGCTTGAATTGCATTTACAATATTGATACTATGTATCGGGGTTGGTAGCTACGCTCAGCGTGTATATGCTTCTAAGGATATGAACTTATCAACCAATTCCCCCCCCTCTCCCCCTCCCCCCCTCTCCCCCTCCTCCTTCCCGTATTTCTTAAGAGCTACTTGCCTCCTGTGATAAAAAGCCTCAGAGTTTGAAGTAGGTTGGCAATCTCTTGCATGAGGTCTTGAGGACTAAAGCCAAAGAACCTTAAGATAACGATGATGAGAAAAAGTGCGATCGCCGTGCTAATAAATGTCTTCAACAGATTGACTAAAGCCCCGAAGACTATCCACGCAACAATTAAGGCAGCAATGAGAATGATTAAATTAGTTGGCATTGTCTTGCCCGCATGAACTGCCATTAAAATTTTAGTTGAGAGAAAAGAACATTCCAGATGAGAATACATATCAATACACCAACCAATAACTAGCCACAAATCATCGCCAAATACTAGCCACCCTACCAGATTTGGTTTATTAAGCTATGTGCGAGTTAGAGGGTGTGTAAGTTTTTGTGATGACTTTGTTCCAACAATTAAGATTGTAACTTAGACAAATTCGTTGAACTTATAAGGGAAAAAACAATTATGACTTCACAAGAACGCGAACTGCTTAATAACCTCTCAAGAAACACTTTCTGTGTAGGGGTGTGGGGGTTGCAGTGTGGTAGGGGGAAAATTCTTCCGGAGGACTACCAGGCTGACTTAGGTACCGATCCAGGTTTCGACGACATTGGCACCTTCGACCAAGGTTGAATCTTTAACCACAAGTGCAAGTAAGCGTTTTTAATAAAACACCCCGGTAGCTAGCCGGGGAGTTGAGGATTCTGCTTTTTGCATGCGTGTCTTTGGGTAAGACCCATTGATTCACAAGATACACTGCTCTTAGTTGCAGCAGTTGCCAATTTGGCAACAAAATATATAATTGACACTTGTACTGTGGTCCTGTTGTTCCAACCGATCCTCTCATTTATCGATTTTATGAAATCATGCAGGTGTACGGAATGCCCTTGAAAAAAGTGATTCATGAGAAATTTGGTGATGGAATCATGAGCGCGATTGATTTTACTTTGGATGTGGAGAAAGAAGAAGACCCGAATGGAAAACGCGTAAGAATCACTATGTCTGGGAAATTTCTACCATACAAGAAGTGGTGACAGCATCTTACTGAAGATGGTTCTAAGCACAGCTACTGATATCCGACTGTATCACTTATTCACCAAAAACATATCAATAAAAAGGAAGACTCAATTTTTTATTCATTGCTGATATAATAACAGGAATACTTACAATCTCTTTGGTGAGGAGCTCAAATGAGTAAGTTCGCTAAATGCCTACTTTCCCTATCTTTTGCTATGGCTTTTGCCATACCTGTTGCTAGCTTTAATTCAGTAGTCAAGGCACAACAAATGTCTTCCCCTAGTGCAGACCCAGGTACAGGTACAACAGGTACGACAGGTACGACTACAAACCAAGGTTCGCCTTCAACCACAAATACTCCGACTACTACTAAACCCAAAAAGAAGCGCCGTCCTAAAGCCTCATCGCCTACACCCTCACCCAGTGCTTACCCTACGACCACACCCACACCTTAAATAGGTCGGTCGTCTGGTAGCCTCGAAGAGAGAGTGTCAAGGAATGAAAGAAATTGACACTCTCTCGGTATTTATATCGAGGCGGAAAGATGACACGTGCAGTTGTAGGGGCTTGTACCCTTTTGGGGTGTGGTTTTTGTCTTTCCCTACACCCCACACCCTACACCCCACACCCCGTTTTTGGTCAAAAAGCAAAAGTAAGAACAGTTACTTGCAAACCTAAGTTAAAGACCTGCGTCTAGGTCAACAACTTCGTGTGCGCTTGAATCCCTCGATATATCTAAAACAGTGGTCAACTTTGACCATTGAGAGCAAAAAGCCTCTTGGTAGTGTACAAGAGGCTTTTTCGTTCAAAAGTGAAGAATACACCATCAGAAGGTATGAAATTCTCCTCCTTCCCGATCTGTCAAAAGAGGGAGATTGGAGACACGAGCAATTCATTTCTGTGACAAACTAAGTTAGCATCAGATTATCAACGTAAGAATGCGCAATCGCTTGGGAGGATGCTATGTAAGTGGTAGGCGCACCGAAATAGTAAGAAAAATTGCTGACATGTAAAAAACACCTTTGCCAGTTACTGCGAAGTTTATATGGCTAAGCTGATTCCCGGACTCAATAGCTGCTCATCGCGCATGACTCCTGGTGAGCGTCGGTTTGCTCAGCGGCTTGAGGAGAAGCTCAAGGACGATTACTTAATTTGGTACGATGTTCCAATAGGCCGCAAAAGATTACACCCCGATTTTATTATCCTGCACCCTAACCGAGGAATACTCGTCTTGGAGGTGAAGGATTGGAAACTCAGCAGTATTTTACAGGTTAACCCAGATACCGTCACTCTGATCACACCTGAAAGGTTAAAAGAAGTCAAGAATCCGTTACGACAGGCAAGAGAATATGCTTTAGCAGTTAAAAACGTACTGGAACAAGATACCCTACTGGTTCGCAAAAATGGCAGATACACAGGAAACCTGATATTTCCCTATGGTTACGGCGTGGTCTTCAGCAATATTACCCGCAAAACCTTTGAGTCTGAACCGACTCTTTCACAAATGCTAGCGCCAAACTTAGTTATCTGTCAAGACGAATTTTATGAAAGTGTTGATGCTCTTAACTTCCAAGAGCAACTCTGGAGCATGAACCATTATGACTTTGGCAACACTCTGACTGCTGCCCAAATTGATCGAATTCGTTGGCATTTATTTCCTGAGTTGCGATTTATTGCCAAGCAGTTGTCACTATTCGATGTTGATAGTCTAGACGAGCAAGACTCCAGCCAAGAAATCATTCCCGACATTCTCCACATCATGGACTTACAGCAGGAGGAGCTAGCCCGCAGTTTAGGAGAAGGGCATCGGGTCATTCATGGGGTAGCTGGTTCAGGTAAGACTATGATTCTAGCATATCGCTGTCAACATTTGGCACAGGAAATCACAGGACCCATTCTCATACTTTGCTTCAATGTTTCCTTAGCAGCGCGGTTACGGCACATTATTCAAAACAAAGGTTTGTGCGATCGCGTCAATGTCCGCCACTTTCATGGATGGTGCATAGATCAACTCAGAGCATACGATATTTCAAGACCCGACTTACAGCGATATCAAGGAGAGGATTACATAGAACAGATAGTGCAGCAGGTCATTGAGTCAGTAAATGCTGGACTGATTTCTACCGGCAAGTATGGTGCTGTTCTGGTTGATGAAGGACACGACTTTCAACCAGAGTGGTTAAAGATAGCAGCAAAGATGGTAGACCCTGAAACCAACTCATTACTGTTACTTTACGACGATGCGCAAAATCTCTATGGTCAGAAGCATAAAAAGCAGTTTAGTTTTCGGAGTTTAGGTATTCAAGCCCAAGGACGTACCACCATCCTGAAATTGAACTACCGAAACACCGTTGAGATTCTTGCAGTTGCTTACGAGTTTGCCAAAGAGGCCATGATCCCAACTCAGGATATTGTTGAGGATATGCCTATGCTCATTGAGCCGACTAGTGCAGGTCGTCGGGGACTCATGCCAGAATTACATAGTCTCCCTAGTTTTAGGGAGGAAACTGAGTACCTCAAAAACAGGGTGCAGCAGTTTCATGAGCGGGGTATCATGTGGAATGAAATCGGAATCATCTACCGTTTCAAGTTTATAGGAGAACAGATTTACAACCAACTCCAGCAAGCTCAAATTCCTGTAGAATGGGTAAATGCCAACAGTGCTAGCCGAGACTACAAGCCAGCAGCCCATAGCATCAAGCTGATGACTATGCATTCCAGTAAAGGACTAGAGTTTTCAGTCGTGTTTATCCCTGGTCTTGGCTATCTACCCAACCAGCACAGTACTCTAGCTATGGAGTCTCGACTATTATATGTAGCAATGACACGAGCTATCAGCCAGCTTGTCTTGACTTGTCATCAGAATTCCGATTTCACGGTGAAGATTAAATCGGCTTTAGAGAAAGCAGCAGTGACAATTTTTTAGCTTCATCTTACTGCCTCACAAAAAATACTATGGTACGCTTATGACTTCTGTAGGACTGTCATCTGAGGATTTAGTGCTAGTGACTGGCGCTACTGGTGGAGTAGGTCAACTGACCGTTGGTAAATTACTGGAGAGAAACTTCAAAGTTCGTATCCTGACTCGCAATGCTGCCAAAGCCCAAAAGATGTTTAATGATAGAGTAGAGATTGCCATTGGTGACATTCGCGATCCAGCTACGCTTCCAGCAGCCATGCAGGATGTCTCTTGTATTATATGTACCACTGGAACTACAGCTTTCCCCTCTGCCCGATGGGAGTTTGACCCACCCCCCAGCTTGCTTGAATGGGTTCAGTTGTTTCTTGACCCTAAGTATAGTGAAGCAAAAGCAAAGAACAGTCCTTCAAAAGTTGATGCACAAGGTGTGAGTCACCTAGTAACTTTCTCACCTCGCAATCTGAAACGATTCGTTTTTGTGTCTTCTTGTGGGATAGAACGCAAGAATCAGTTTCCTTTTAAGATTCTTAATGCCTTCGGTGTGCTGAATGCTAAACAAAAAGGAGAGGAAGCTATTATCACTTCGGGATTACCCTACACTATTATCCGCCCAGGACGCCTCATCGATGGTCCCTATACCTCATACGACCTCAACACTTTACTGAGGGCAAAAACAGGGGGCAAGTTTGGTGTGCTTTTGGGCACGGGTGATACACTTGTAGGTGATGCCAGCAGGATTGATGTGGCAGCAGCTTGTGTAGAATGCATTCAGAACCCATCATGTGAAGGGCTAGTTTTTGAGTTAGTCAATACTGGTTCAAGACCGCCTGTGATTGATTGGGAGACACTTTTCTCTACGTTAGTTAAAACCCATATAGCAATCTTAAATGATTCGTGAACGCAGAGAAACCCGGTTTCGTAGGGGCGTATTGCAATACGCCCCTACAGGTGTTCGGATCTCAAATAGGATTGCTATAGTTCCAGTTAATGATTTAATGAAATGGCAGGAGATTAGGGTATGCGAAGCATCAAGGTACGTTCTCACGTGGGTGCAGACGGATGTTGCGATAATTTTTTAGGCAAGTGTGTTTAACTAATTTTTGCCAACCCAAATTCATCACGAATTTTTTTGGTCAGTAACCGAAAATCTAATAAAATTTTTATACGTAAAAGCCTTGTTTTCAGCGTTTTTTTTCCATTTTTATCTTCGACACCATAATAAATATTTTCTGTATTGCCAACAATATAAATGGCACCGATGAACGGTAATGGCTCAATTATTAACTCTTGTTTTGCCAGAGTGTTTTTTATTTCTCTGTGGGTGAAGTTTTTATATATAAACTGTGTATATTCTTTTTCGTCTAAAGCTTCATGTAAATTATAGCAATCATACCTAATGATATTGCTCGTGCCGCAATATTGCTCGAAACCTTTTCTCATAATACGTATCAGGTTACTACCATCCTGATACATGTAGCCTTTTTTGATAAACCATCCATTGTGTTGAGGATGGCGATTAACATACTCTGCTAGGTGTTGACTTACGCAGTCATCAGCATCAACACACATAACGTGAGATGGTTTCAGCTCCCTAGCATAGATTAATCCTGTCACAACTTTGCGAGTTCTGTCTAACTCTTTAGATTTATAGTCAGATTCTGGTAATGGCAAATCAACTTCAATGTATGTGATGTGAGGATGGCTAAAGCCTATCTTAGGCGTTTCGTTGCAAACAACAATTACACTAAAATGCTTTGAAGTCTGGTTACAAATTGATTTGACAGTTCTTTCAAAAAGCTTACATACGGTTGTCCATGATTTGGACACCTGCGGACTTTTGAGTGGTATTATAAATACGAGCATTTTATTATCCTCATAAAGTTTAAATTTCTTTGCCCTAGTCTCTACTCAAGATAAATTGCTTTGATGAGAGAGAAAAAGGTTCAAGAGGAAATTTGTTAGTTTCCACTTTAACCTGATGAAGCACGAGTGTCTAGTGTGATATATTGATATGTGTTCTTATCAATTAGTAATTATGTACTATCACATCAATATATCTTAGCTTATGCAAATCACAACCCAGAGGGAGGGGGCGCACCTGTTGGACTTGCCTTTTGACAGATCAGCAGATGCCCTGAATCGGTAATAGTGTAAACTGTTACCGAGGATCATTAGCGCTAATTATGTCCGAATTCAATAATAAAATAGTCAAGTCGCTATCTCCCTATCGTAATTCGTAATTCGTAATTCGTAATTACCCCATACATTAATGCAGGGGCTTGTAATAAGGACGCCTCAACGCTTGAGCGCTTGCGCGTCTCGATATCTTTTTCCATAAATGAATTTAGAGAGAAGTTGGAGCGGCAGCGGACTCCTTACCAAACTACGTTCGGCTTGTACCTCTAATTTATTAATTACGAATTACGAACTACGAATTACGAATTATTCGGTCATTGTTACCGGTGGAGTTCAAGGAATTGGTCGGAGTAGTTGCCTAGCCTTTGCACGGGAAGGTGCAACAGTGGTATGTGCGGATCTAGATGCAATGAAGAGTGAAAAAATGGGATCTTGGAGTGATTAAAATATTTCTTTAAAGGAATTGTTTGCAAATTTTCGCAAAAAATTTCATACTTTTTGGGGAAGAAACTTCATGACTCAGCTATGCTATCCCCTGAAAAACTTGCCATCAAACAAACCGTAAACCGCCGTAACCTTTGGTTTAATCGACTTATGGCGATTATTGCCGTAGTTAACTTATTTTTAGTATTTTTTGATTTGAGCTACGTGCATTGGCGTGATTTATACCTACTGGAAATTCCCAGTTTAACTCAGTTGTATGACCCAATTAAAGGCATTGAACCTCATCGAGAGACACAGAACTATCTCAATAAAGTTTACCAACTAGAAGAGCAGGTATTACATACAGGACTACAGTCGTCTGATACACAAAACTTATTGACCCAATTGCAGAATCTCAGCGATGAGATGATTAAGGATAATCCGTTTGCCGGAGCTAATAAAAGTGGCACTCTCGAAAAGATTAAAAATTTGATGCGCGATCGCATGGGGATTAAATCAGCGCATCAAGCCTTTAGATTATTTTGGAGTGAGGAACATTTTTCTCAAGCAGGTTGGGAACCAGAGATTATTTTTTTTCATACCCATATCCAACCGTTAATTAACACAAACTACTATCGCAAAATCGGAATCAGCGGCAAGTTCCTCAATCTTTTCTGGCAGATAGACTTACCATTTGTTGTTTTATTTAGCTTAGAACTTTTGGGTCGAACTTTCTTTATCAGTCGCCAGGAAATTGGGTTGACTTGGCCCAAAGCAATGGTACGGCGTTGGTACGATATTTTCTTATTGCTACCATTTTTCCGGTGGTTGCGAGTCATTCCTGTCATCATTCGCCTTAACCAAGCTGATTTATTAAATCTCGATATTGTCCGCGAACAAATCAACCGCGATTTTGTGGCTAATTTTGCTGAGGAAATAACTGAGATTGTGGCTACTCAGTTCATTACTCAAGTTCAAGAGTCAATTTACCAAGGAAAAATCATCAATTGGTTGTTGCGACCACAAACGCGCCAGCATTATATTGATATTAATAACACTAACGAAATCAAGGCGATCGCCAGACGCATCCTTCACCTCACAGTCTATGACGTTGTCCCAAAAATTCAGCCAGACTTAGAAGCATTACTCCATCGCACCATCAAAACTATTCTTAGTCAATCCCCTACTTATCAACAACTACAAAATCTGCCAGGAGTCAATCAATTACCCACTCAGTTGACAGAGAAGTTAGTGACGGATATTTCTCAAACACTATACACTACTATGACTTCTTTATTAGAAGACCCTGAAGTAGGAGCAATATCGAATCGTTTAATCGACAATTTCAGTACCGCTTTAGAAGTAGAAGTCCGAGATGAAGCGAATATTCAAGAAATTCGCTCTTTACTTATTGACCTACTGGAAGAAATCAAAATTAACTACGTCAAAGGAATTGCAGAAGAAGGTGTAGAAAAAAGCTTCCAGGAAGTCAAAAGAATTATGAATTATGAATTATGAATTATGAAAAAAGACTTTCATAATTCAAGACGGTTTAGTTAAGATAATTTATCTACCGTCAAACCCTACGTTCCATTCAAAATTCAAAAAATGGTCAACCTATGTAGAGACGCGATTAATCGCGTCTCTACGATCTTCTCACGGACAATGTACAAACTTTGCCATCATCTCAATCCGTTCAGTTCCTGGAATCCGTTCCTCGGGAGATGCAGCGAGACTTGGACGCCATTTTCAGACGAGCAACTAGTGCCTTGGTTGAGGAAAGAATTTCAGAAGCATCATTCCAGTCATTTAGGGTCGTCTGGCAAGTTGCAGCAGGTGATGTTGGTCGGGAAAATCATCGGTCTTCGTAGCACATTAATCTGTTATCTGCCGTCTCATTGACTTAACCTCTCCTCGCTTGCTTTTTTGGTCAAGACGTTTTTTTTGAGAACTGCGGGTCGGTTTGGTGGGTTTGCGTTTTCTCTTTGGTACCCTGACGCTGTTGACGAGTTCATCAAGTCGGCTCAATGCTTCTTCGCGGTTCTTCTCCTGGCTGCGGTGTTCTTGGGCTTTAATCACGATGACTCCATCTTTCGTGATCCGTTGATCGTTGAGGTTCAAAAGCTGTTCTTTATGGCGATCGCTCAGTGATGAAGCCCCAATGTCGAAGCGCAGGTGGATGGCGGTGGAAACCTTGTTGACGTTTTGACCTCCAGCTCCTTGGGAGCGAATCGCACTAATTTCGATTTCGCTCTCCAGGATGATGACTTTGTGAGATATTTGTAGCATTACTTACCCAGGTGAGGCAACATTCGTGCTTTCTGCGGAATCCGGTTAGCCAACGTGTAGCTATAAATAGCTACTCAATTGATGCTACTCCCGAACCGGTCTAAGATTACCTATTTTAACGAACCGCGAAGACGCGAAGTACACGAAGAAGTAGGAGAAGAAGTTAGGTAATTTTGTGGCGGGAAGGGAATAATAATATTTTATCAGGAGATATGGAATGCTGAACTACAAAAAATTTGTCGGCTTGCTTGCTTTATTGCCCATTGCTACCCTCCCGCTTTGGAGTCAGGCGGCTCTAGCTGAAACTTTAAAGACCAAGAGTTTTAACATTTCAATTACAAGAAACTGTCCAGAAGGGAGTGTCACTTGCAATAAAGTCACATACTCTGGAAAAAATCTCAAAACAGGTGCATCTATCCGCCTCACTGGCAAAACCATCCACACAACCTGTGCCGATGGTGTCACACCCTGTCGATTCCTTGGTTATGAGTTCCGCAATCAACAGTATCTCTATCGGGTAACAGAAGACGGAAGGCTACAAGTTTATCAGGGTAAGAAACTGATACTTGAAGAGCGAGGGGTTAGGGGTTAGGAGCAGCCCACGGGCGGCGAAGCGATCGCTCTTAACCAACAGAGCACAAAATGTTCTCCTCGAACTATAGCAATCATAAATTATTCGCGAGAATCTTACCAAACCCGGTAAATAAGTGCGAAACTGGCTTTGTTCTGATTGTGCCCCGCGCAGTACCTCGAAAAGCGATCGCTGATTTCACAAGTCAAATGGTATTGCTATATATAGAATTATTAATAGTTGAATGATATTCTGAGAAATCAATATCCTATGGGCATGGGCAGCGATGTGCTGATGTGCATATAGTCTCATTCTTTGGGAAAAAGCCGTAAATCCATGTTTTGGTGATGGGTATGACTACCCAACCAACAATCGCCACTTTTTTTCTCTGCGTCTCGAGTGGTGCCAATACTGGAAAATTCATCAGGAACTGATAATGAGTAGCAATTTAGCCGCTAAGCTTCGTTCTGGAACGCAACAATCTCACACAGCGGTTGAAAATGTGGGATTTATGAAATGTTTTGTTGCAGGTGTTGTAGATAGAGACTGCTTCGCCAAGTTTTTAGGTAACTTGTATTACGTTTACAGCGAATTGGAAGCCGCTTTAGAGTGTCACCGGGACCATTCTTGGATGAGTGTTCTTTACTTTCCTGAACTCAATCGCAAAGCCTCTCTGGAGAAAGACCTAAGGTTCTATTATGGGAATGACTGGCAAGGGCAAATCACACCTTCAAAAGCCACTCAGGTGTACGTTGCCCACATCCGTGAATTGTCTGCTACTGAACCTGTATTGTTGTTAGCACATGCTTACACCCGCTACATGGGCGACCTTTCTGGTGGTCAAGTGTTGCAAAAAATTGCTCAGTCAACTCTCAATCTTTCAGGGCAAGAGGGCACATCTTTTTATAATTTTGAGCAAATTCCTGACAAAAACGCATTTAAGGAAAAGTATCGTCAGGCATTGAACTCACTGCCTATTGACGATATAACAGCTACTAAGATTGTCGCAGAAGCCAATAATGGGTTCCGGCTCAATATGCAAATGGCTCAGGATCTAGAAGAAAGTTTAATTAAGACTATAGGTCAAGTCATGTTTAACTCCTTGATGGTGTAATTCGTCATTCGTAATTCGTAACGACCAACTCAATTACGAACTACGAATTACGAATTACCAGTTAAAATTGTTACCCCTCATTCATTGGAAGCGACTTCAATGGTTTTTCACTTTCCTGGTGTCAAGTTTGATTTGAACACGATTAAAAAGTACGATACTTCCACACCTAGATACACCAGCTACCCACCCGCTACTCAGTTAAGTGAAGCATTTACTGAGAGCGATTTCCACGCTGCGATCGCCACATCAAATCAAAGAAAATCTCCTCTTTCTTTGTATTTCCATATACCATTTTGCCAAAGCGCCTGCTACTTCTGTGGCTGTAATGTGGTCATTTCAAACAACAAGAATATTGCCAAACCCTACCTGGATTACTTGGTTCGCGACATCAAAAAGACAGCATCCTTGATAGATCCAGAGAGAAAAGTAAATCAGATCCACTGGGGTGGTGGAACCCCAAACTACTTAAGCCTTGAACAAGTGGAATTTTTGTGGAAAAGCATCAATCAATACTTCACCATCAACTCCACAGCAGAAATCTCCATTGAAATTAACCCCCATTACGTCGATAAAAACTACATTTTCTCTCTCAGAGAGATTGGGTTTAACCGCATTAGTTTTGGAGTGCAAGACTTTAATCCTCAAGTTCAAGTAGCTGTAAATCGTGTCCAGCCAGAGGAAATGCTGTTTGATGTCATGAGTTGGAGTAAAAAAGCTAAGTTTGAAAGTGTGAACGTAGATTTAATTTATGGTCTACCTTATCAGACTCTCCAAAGCTTCCAACAAACAATCAAAAAGACCATTGAATTAGACCCTGACCGCATTGCTGTCTTTAACTTTGCTTATGTACCTTGGATCAAGCCAGTACAGAAAAATATTCTTCAGGATGCACTACCCTCACCACAGGAAAAGTTAGAAATTCTGAAAATGACCATAGAGGAACTCACCAGTAGCCAGTATCTATTTATTGGTATGGATCATTTTGCCAAACCTGATGATGAATTGGCGATCGCCCAACGTAATTCCACCCTCAAGCGCAACTTCCAAGGTTACACCACCCAAGGGCAAACAGAACTCTTTGGCTTTGGTTCCACTTCAATTAGTATGCTAGAAGATACTTACACCCAAAACTACAAGGAGTTAAGGGATTATTATCGAGCAATTGACGCTGGTGTTTTACCAACAAGTAAAGGCATCAAACTGAGTTGGGATGACATGATTAGACGAGATGTCATCATGGGCATTATGTCTCATCTGGCTCTACATAAGCAAGACATAGAACAAAAGTATCACATTAGTTTCGATGAGTATTTTTCCTTAGAACTAGAGCAGTTAAAGTTTCTAGAAAAAGATGGATTGGTGAAGTTATCCACTCACCACATCAGTATTACAGAAATTGGTAGGTTACTGCTTAGAAATATTGCTGTCATCTTTGATGCACGTACTATCACGCAGGAGAAAAAATTTTCTCGGGCAATTTAATTGAAGAAGGCAGCATTGCACATTTGTTCGTAGTAGTCCTGAGTCCTCAAGAACATGAGGACTCAGGACTACTACGAACTCTTCAAAGTTGACTTGATGGAGTACTAGTACAGGTCGGTGTAAATAAGCCACCCATTTGAAATGTCTAAAACCCTGATAGTCACGGTAATTAAGAATTCCGCGTAGCGGTACTAGGCAGATTTTAGGGACATAATTGTTCTAGTTTTGTCGCTAAAATTAGTAGCCTCAAACACTTGACTTTTTGCAAACTATTATTATTAGCATGGAACTTTCTTAAAAAGAGTTGCTTAAATAGTTTCAAGAATATAGCACAATACCGTTCAATTAAGGCTTTGATCCCCCCTAACCCCCCTTAAAAAGGGGGGTTGGGGGGATCTTCAGTCTGTGAACACTACTAACTGAACTGTATTGGAATATAGCAATCCTATTTGAATTCCAAACTGACTAGTCCTGCGAAACCCGGTTTCGTAGGGGCTACTTGCAAGTAGCCCCTACTGCGAAACCGGGTTTCTCCAACGAAAGCGAATTATTTAGGACTGCTATAGATGGAAATCTAGTTTTCTCTTGAATACTACTATTAGTCGATAAATTTAATGATATATAAAGATGCGCGTGCAAAGGGACATAATTGTTTCAGTTATGTTCCATAAAACAAGTCTCAACTACTTGAATAATTAAATTTAATGCTTGAATATTTATACTGATTCATGCTTTAATACGTATAGTGACATGCAAGTAGCATAGTCATAAAACGGGCAGGATAATACCAGCTTGCTAATTTACTTACTACTATGTTCAATACCATTTTGGGACGCGAACTTGAGTATGATTCCGAGCAATCATCGGCTTGCGATCATCTTCAATTCGCCTCTGGATTGGGTTTCAACACTTGAAACTGGCATTTTAGTATAACGAGTACGGTAAAGCCTTCAGAACTTTGGACTAGACTTCCGGAAAATCTGCGATGTGTTTAACTCGATTAAATCGACTTAAACTTGCAATTTTCCCAGCTGATAACAATTGACATTTTCTGATATCTAAAAGTAATCGGAGAGAATTATGAACGGTAAAACTCAAAAACGTTGGCTTCAGGGCTTGCTTTCTGCTGTTTTGCTTGGCTTGAACATACCTTCGGCTACTCTTGCACAAACAGCTGAGGCACCCCCTGCGGGAAGTGTGTCGATACAGGGTTTTTCGTACGGTGGTTCAGGTTGCCCACAGGGATCTGTTGGTTCTCTTATCTCTAATAATCAGACTCAAATCGAACTCTTATTCGATAAATTCGCAGCCGAACTAGATACCAAAAAAACTACATTCGGGTCTCAGACGAACTGTTTGGTTTCCTTTGAGATCAAATACCCTTCTGGTTGGTCGGTTAGTTGGGATCGTGTTGAACAACGTGGTTTCGGCAATCTTTCTGGCGGTGCCCAAGGACAGATAAGATCACGGTTCTACATTCCTGGAAATGGCGGGTTTGATGTAACCCGTATTTACGACTTCCCGGCAAACGATGTAAAAGATTATACAGTTGTCCAAGATTCAATTTCCGACGTATTCACACAGTGCGGTGCGCAGGTTCCACTGGATGTAGATACCCGAGTTCGCGTCTATGGTACCCCCACAGGTTATAATACAGTAACGATAGTTGCTAACATTCTCCACTTGACATGGAGACGCTGTTAGCCAACATATAGCAATCCTATCTTAGCTAAAACAAATCGTTTGGGCTGTTGAGTGTTAATGGTTGACTGTCAACCGTCAAAACTTGATATTTACAAATCATTTAGGACTGCTATATATTGCTAGAGTTACCCGGCTAACCACAATACCCGTGAATGAAAACCCTCACCCCTACCCCTCTCCCAATTTGGGAGAGGGGTAGGGGTGAGGGCGGTCATGAGGATGAAATAGCCTTATCTAACTGCCCTCTGATTCTATTCATTCACGGGTATTGTGTTTAAATGGACTACTTAATTTGATTAATAGTCCTGAATTGTCATGCTTTTTTTCGGTTTTTTTGGCTCTATTTTTATTCATTTAGTTCAGTAATAACGGATTATAACACCCTTGGGTGCGGAATGTGGGCTAGTAGTCTATCAACCAAACTTTGCCGGGTAATTTCTTAGTTCGTAGTAGCGCTTTAGCGCCGGTTAAATCGCGGTTTAACCGGCGCTAAAGCGCTACTACAAACCCTTTAAAGTTGACTTGCCAGCCTACTAGGCTGATTTTAGGGACATAATTGTTCTAGTTTTGTCACAAAATTAGTAGTCTCAAAGGCTTGACTTTTTGCCGACTATTATTGTTAGCATGGAACTTTCTTACAAAGATTTGTTAAAATAGTTTCAAGAATATAGCAATCCTATTTGAATTCCAAACTGACTAGTCCTGAGAAACCGGTATTGTTTAAGAAACCCGGTTTTTCCAAGGAAAGCGAATCATTTAGAACTATTATAACTGGAAATCTAGTTTTATTTTGCTTACTACCTATAATTGCTAGAATTACTGGAGTATGAAAGATGCGCGTGCAAAGGGACATAATTGTTTCAGTTATGTTCCATAAAACAAGTCTCAACTACTTGAATAATTAAATTTAATGCTTGAATATGTACTGTGAGATGCAAATCTCATAGTCATAAAACGGGCATTACCATATCGGCTTGCTAATTTCTTCTTTCTGTGTTCAATACCATTTTGGGACGCGAACTCGAGTATTATTCCGAACACTCCGATGGCTTGTGTTCATCTTCAATTCGCTTCTAGATTGGCTTTCAACGCTTGAAACTGGCATTTTAGTATACCGAGTACGGTAGAGCCTTCAGAATTTTGAACTAGACGAATGGAAAATCTGCGATGAGTTTAAGTCGATTTAATCGACTTAAACTTGCTATTTTCCCAGCTGATAACAATTGACATTTTCTGAACTCTAAAAGTAATCGGAGAGAATTATGAACGGTAAAACTCAAAGACTTTGGCAGATGGGCTTGCTTTCTGCTGTTGTGCTTGGCTTGAACATACCTTCTGCTGTTCTTGCACAAGTACCCCCTCCGGGAAGTGTGACGATAGAGACTATTAACGCAGGCGGATCAGGTTGCCCAGCGGGATCTACTCGTGCTACTATCTCTAGTGATCGGACTCAAGCCCAACTCTTCTTCGATAAATTCATAACCCAACTATCTCCGGTAGGAGTTACGCCTTTATACCCGTCTACAACCGACTGTACCGTTTCCTATAATATCAAATACCCATCTGGTTGGTCGCTTAGTTTGGAAAAAGTTCAGCTACGTGGTAGCGTCAATACTCGTTACGGTGCCACAGGAACGTTATCCTCGCTTTTCTACATTCCAGGATTAAACGTTGATACAGTCGTTGAGAAGGATTTCCCGAAAAACCAGCAGGGATTTTTTCTGATTGAGCAAGCCGCACCTGTCTTAGCATACACAGGGTGCGGTGCCGTTTTTCCATTGAATGTAACTACCGAACTTAGCTTAAATGGTCAAACCAGGAATATCACAGGTAATAATCAATTAAGGATTAACACAGAGGATCTCACCGCTAGTACCATTGTCAACTTCAATTGGAGACGCTGTTAGTCCTGAAGAGGGGATTCTTACCAACTCTTTTAGCCAACATATAGCAATCCTATTTGAGTTATGAACAAATCGTTTGGGCTGTTGACTGTTCACGGTTGACTGTCAACCGTCAACTGTAGTCAGCGAAAAACTTGATAGTTACAAATCATTTAGGACTGCTCTATATTGCTAGGGTTCCCCGGTTAACCACGTTTCCACCACAGGGTGCAAACGTGGTTATTTTGTCTTAGGGCGTTAGGACTTACGCACAAGACAAATCTATCATCATGTGCATAGCAAGCTTCTGAAGATAAACCTCTTACCCAGCCTCGTTCCCAGGCACTGCCTGGGAATGCAATCAAGTGGGCTGCTGCCTCCTAGTTTGACAGGTTGCCGAGCCGGACACAAGAGCATTACAAGCCGATGCTTGTAACGAGAGGTAATGCACAGTTAGTTATGTCTGTCAATGTGTAAGTCCTACTATTAAAGTAATCGGAGAGAATTATGAACGGTAAAATTCAAAAACGTTGGCTTCAGGGCTTGCTTTCTGCTGTTTTGCTTGGATTGAACATACCTTCGTCTACTCTTGCACAAACATATGACGCACCCCCTCCGGGAAGTGTGACGATAGAAAGTATACAAACAGCTGACGCACCCCCTCCGGGAAGTGTGACGATAGAGACTGTTAGCGCAGGCGGGTCAGGTTGCCCAGCGGGATCTACTCGTGCTAGTATCTCTAGTGATAGGACTCAAGCCCAACTCTTCTTCGATAAATTCATAGCCGAATTAGATGTGAACCCAACTCAGTTCCCGTCTACAACCGACTGTACCGTTTCCTATAATATCAAATATCCAGCTGGTTGGTCGGTTAGTTTGGAAAAAGTTCAGATACGTGGTAGCGTCGATACTAGTTACGGTGCCACAGGAACGTTATCCTCGCTTTTCTACATTCCAGGATTAAACGTTGATACATACGTTACGAAGAATTTCCCGGCAAACCAGCAGGGATTTTTTCTGGTTGAGCAAGCCGCACCTGTCTTAGCATACACACGGTGCGGTGCCGTTCTTCCATTGAATGTAACTACCGAACTTAGCTTATCTGGTACCCCCACAGGTTATAATACAATAAAGGTGGTTGATAGCCCCCTTCTCCGCTTGGCATGGCGGCGCTGTTAGTCCTGAAGAGGGGATTCTTACCGGCTCTTTTAGCCAACATATAGCAATCCTATTTGAGTTATGAACAAATCGTTTGGGCTGTTGACTGTTCACGGTTGACTGTCAACCGTCAACTGTAGTCAGGGAAAAACTTGATAGTTACAAATCATTTAGGACTGCTATACATTGCTAGGGTTCCCCTGTTAACCACGTTTCCACCACAGGGTGCAAACGTGGTTATTTTGTCCTAGGGCGTTAGGACTTACGCACAAGACAAATCTATCATCATGTGCATAGCAAGCTTCTGAAGATAAAAGTCTTGCCCTGCCTCGTTCCCAGGCACTGCCTGGGAATGCAATCAAGTGGGCTACTGCCTCCTAGTTTGACAGGAGGCAGCAGCCCACCACAAGAGCATTACAAGGCAGAGCCTTGTAACGAGAAATGCACAGTCGGGGGTTTCTGTCAATGGGTAAGTCCTAGTTTAGTGAATCCGTAGCAGCGAGTTCTTTCAAAACCAAACTACCATCCCGAAACACCGACCACCCATCACCTACCAGTACAGCCTCTATGTCACCCATCTGTGCTAGCCTATGAACTGAGGCAACTGCCTGTTGTCGGTTTGAAAGTTTGATGTCAGGTAAAATCATCAAACTTCCGGCTTTGTGCGATCGCACCAAATCCCCAGTGATCAGAGTCGTTTTCTCCAAAACCAGTGCCAACTCACCAGGGGTCTTCGAGCCATGCAATTCTATAACCTCCAACCCTGGTACTAATTCTTCACCATCCGAGAGCCAGCGATCGCATTTTATCGGAAAATTATCCTGTTCTGCATCTGCTGGTGAAACATACTTGTCGGACATTGCGTTGTTTTTAAACTACTTTGAATATAGCGCAATGTCCATCATTGTCCAGCAAGCTTAATATTAAGTAACGTCAGCAGCAGGACCTGCGATGTGGGCATTGGTAATTTGAGCAATTTCCTTAGATGCACGCACATGATCCGAGTTGGTGATCGCAATCCAACGAACACCACCCAAGGAATTGAGGTGGTTATAGTCATGGGTTGACAAAGGCAATGGGTCAATAAGGACATTACCTTCTGGACGAATCCAAGCAATGCTATTGAAATCTACATTGCGTTCTTCGTCAAAGGATGACCAACTATATAAGTCCTGACGGTGTAGTAATTTCATTACTAGAGATAGGTTTAATTTGTAACAACTTATGTATATAAGTGTATTTTTCTATACTTTTTTTCTAAATATTAAGTATTTGTGCCTTTTATTTTTTTCTCAGAATTTACCTCTCAAAACATAATAAAATCTATCAAAAGAAGGATGAATTAGGGGAACGCAGTGGAAAACGAAACGTCAACTCTAACTGTTTAGACTGAATCCAAGTCTAAAAAACAGTCTCAGGGCGTAAATACTAATTTTTACCCCCTAAACAGTTTATTTCATCTTACCCAGAGCCAACCTACCAAAATATAGGTTTTATTAAGTCATGCAGGACTTATTATTGCACAATTCTCAACAAACGCAGCAACAACTTGACTCTACAGGCTGGAATGTCATTGAAACAGAGTTTAACCCAGCTCAGCTACATCATAAAGAAACCGTCTTCACCCTTGGTAACGGTTATTTAGGGACGCGGGGTACATTCGAGGAAGGATATCCTAATGATTCCTCAGCAACGCTGATTCATGGCATATACGACGATGTTGCCATTGCCTATACAGAACTGGTCAACTGTCCTAACTGGCTACCCTTTACCATCAAAGTGGCTGGGGAACGGTTTCGCCTTGACACTGGTGAAATCCTCCACTACGAACGTCGGCTGGACATGCGTTTGGGTATTGTCAGCCGTGATGTGAGGTGGCGCTCTCCAACAGGTCATACTCTGGAGTTCCACTTTGAGCGCTTTACTAGTTTAGCAGATAAACATGCTTTAGCAATCCGTTGTCAAGTCACATCTGTAGACTTTGAAGGTGAAGTCTCTGTGGAAGTTGGGTTTAATACCGAACCAGACACTCAAGGCGTCAAACACTGGAAAACCCTCAAAGCTGGTGGTGCAGACAATATTCTCTGGCTTTCTAGTCAAACTCTCCACTCAGCCATGGAACTTGGGATGGCAGCTAAGCTGATAGTAGAGGGAGAAAATCCTGCACCTGTGCGCGTACATCAGACTGACAGCCCAAAACTTCAGACAACCTTTGAGCTTCACCCAGGAGAAACAGTCTCTTTAGAAAAGATTGTCACCGTATTCACGTCACGAGAAACACAAACTCCAGCAGAACTAGCACTGATTCGTTTAGTGGGTGCGCCTGGGTACATGACCTTGCTAGCTGCTCATATTACTGCATGGGAGCAGGTATGGCAAGACAGTGATATTCTTATAGAAGGCGATGCTAAAGCTCAACTCAGTGTCCGCTACAATCTCTTCCAATTACTTGCTGTAGCACCGCGTCATGATGACCGAGTCAGTATCCCTCCCAAAACCCTTTCTGGATTTGCTTATCGCGGACATATTTTTTGGGACACAGAAATTTTTATTCTTCCCTTTTTGACTCTCACTCAACCAGCCTTGGCGCGTAACTTACTGACCTACCGTTACCACACCTTGCTTGGGGCGAGGCGAAAAGCGCAGGAGGCGGGATATTCTGGAGCTATGTATGCATGGGAAAGCGCCACCACTGGTGATGAAGTGACTCCCCGTTGGGTACCGACTCCAACAGGTGATTTAGTTCGGATTTGGTGCGGCGACATTGAAGTGCATATCAACACCGATGTAGCTTATGCTGCTTGGCATTACTGGGTTTATACAGGTGATGATGAGTGGATGCGGGATTATGGAGCCGAAATTATCCTGGATACGGCTGTTTTCTGGGAAAGTCGGGTTGAGTGGAACCCACAGCGTAATTGTTACGATATCCGTGATGTCATTGGACCAGATGAAAATCACGATCGCGTAGACAATAATGCCTTCACCAATCTTATGGTAAAATGGCACTTACAGTCAGCTTTGACGCTCCTAGATTGGCTCAAGCAAGTTTATCCTGGTGTTGCAGCACAACTAGAAGACCAACTCAACTTGGGAAGCGATCGCTTAGAATGCTGGGATAAGATTGCCAATAACTTATTCGTGAATCGAGATGAAGAAACAGGCTTAATTGAGCAATTTGAGGGCTTCTTCCAGCTAGAAGATGTAAATTTAGCTGATTACGAACCTCGTACTAAGTCCATGCAAGGTCTGTTGGGAATTGAAGCAACCAGTCAAAAGCAGATTCTCAAGCAGCCAGATGTGTTGATGCTTCTCTACTTATTGCGCGATAGCTACGACCTGAAAATCCTCCAAGCCAACTGGAACTATTACAACCCCCGCACCGACCACACCTATGGTTCCTCTCTCGGTCCTGCAATTAACGCCATCTTGGCTTGCGACCTTAATAAACTATCAGAAGCCTACAAACATTTTACCCGATCAGCGTTGGTAGATTTAGAGGATGTGCGGCGTAACGCTGCTGAAGGAATTCACGCGGCGAGTGCAGGCGGAGTATGGCAAGCTGTAGTCTTCGGCTTTGGTGGTATCCGCATGACTCGATTTGGTCCTGTCGCCTGTCCAAATCTACCCTCTGGTTGGACGCGGTTAAAGTTCCGGTTGCAATGGTGTAACAAGTCCTATGAGTTTGATTTAACACCAGGAGAGAACATTACTTGCGGGTTGTTTTGAGCCTCACGCAAAGACGCAAAGACGCTAAGAAAGACTTTGCGCCTTTGCGCCTTTGCGTGAGGCTCTATTTCTCTAGCCGAGTAGGGATGCGTGCAACTCGGTTCGGGCGCTTTCTAAGGCTTCTGGCAATTTACTGGCGTCGCGTCCACCTGCTTGGGCGAGGTTTGGTCGTCCACCGCCGCCACCACCACAGATTTTTGCTATATTACCAATAAATTTACCAGCTTGCAAGCCTTTTTTGTTCACCTCTGGACTGAAAGCGGCAACTAAGCTTACTTTTCCTTCTTCGGGTACGGAACCTACTACTACTGCACTACTGTTTCCAAGTTTTTGCAGTAGGCGTTCTGCTACAGTTTTCAGGGATTCTGGGTCAACGTCTTCCATTTGGGCAACGAGAATTTTATAGTCACCTACAGATTCTACTGTTTGTAGCAGGGTGTCAGATTTGGCGATCGCTAGCTGTGCTTTAAAGGTTTCTAGCTGCTTTTCGGTGGTTTTGAGTTCGTTTTGCACGCTGGTAATGCGTTCAAGTAGTTCTTCGGGTTTTACTTTAAAGCGATCGCTTAATTCCCTGACTATGCGATCGCGGACATTGAGGTAATCTAAGACAGATGGACCCGAAACGGCTTCTATTCGCCGCACTCCTGATGCAATACCAGTTTCTGAGATGATTTTGAATACGCCGATTTCCGCAGTATTACTGACGTGGGTGCCCCCGCAGAGTTCCATTGATACACCAGGGAAGTCAATGACCCGGACTTCTTCGCCGTATTTTTCTCCAAACATGGCGGTAGCACCCAAGGCTTTTGCCTCTGCTATAGGCAGTATTTCTATTCTAGCAGAATGTGCCTCAGCTATCCAACTATTTACCTGTTCTTCAACTTTTTCTAATTCTTCTGCTGTGAGAGGACGCGGACAGTTAATGTCAAAACGCAACCTGTCGTAGGCTACGAGGGAACCTGCTTGGGATATGGAGTCATCGACAATTTTTTTCAATGCTGCTTGCAGCAGGTGAGTTGCAGTATGGTTTGCTTGGAGGCGACGACGACAAGCCTGATTAATTTGCGCCATCACGGTATCCCCCGTCCGGATTATACCGCGTTCGATGCGTCCGAAGTGGACAAAGAAATTAGATTCTTTCTTCACGTCATGAATTGTGGCTAGGATGCCATCGCCATGAAGTTGTCCGCGATCGCCTATTTGTCCACCCGACTCAGCATAGAATGGGGTTTTGTCGAGGACAATTTGCACCTCTGTCCCGGCTTCTGCTTCTTCTTGTGCAACGCCTCCCACTAATAGAACTTCGACTTTAGCAGTAGCTACAGGTTGGGTGTAGCCCAAAAAATCCGTCACTTGGATATGTTCAGCTAGCTTGTCGAGGGTACTTTGTACGGTTAAATCGATAGTTTCGTGTGCCTGCTGGGCGCGTTCTACCTGATGACGCATTTCCACATTGAACCCAGCCTCATCGACTGTGAGGTTATTTTCGGCAGCTATTTCTTGGGTTAGTTCTAGGGGGAACCCGTAGGTGTCGTAAAGAGTAAAGGCACTTTCACCGCTTATTTGGGTTTGCTTTTGCTGCTGCAACTGGTGAATAATTTCCTCCAGCAGTTTCTCTCCGCGTTCGAGGGTTTTGAGGAAGCGGGTTTCTTCCTGTTGTAATTCAGCTTTAATTGCGTTTTCTCTTTGGCGGACGTTGGGATAAGCTGCTTCGGAAAGGGCGATGGCTGTCTCGGCTACAAGGGTTGTAAATTCTCCTGAAATACCAATTAATCGCCCATGACGGACTACCCGCCGAATGAGACGACGCAAGACATAACCTCGTCCTACGTTTGAGGCGCGGATTTCATCGGCTATCATGTGGATGACGGCACGAATATGATCGCCAATAACTTTTAGGGAAACTTTAGTTTTCTCGTCACTGGTGGTGTAGTCAATACCAGCAATTTCTGCTGCTTTTTGAATGATGGGGAAAATTAAATCGGTTTCGTAGTTGTTGGGGACTTTCTGGAGGATTTGCGCCATTCTCTCCAAACCCATCCCAGTGTCGATATTCTTATTTGCCAACGGTGTCAAGTTACCCTCGGCATCCCTGTTATATTGCATGAAGACGAGGTTATAAAACTCGATAAACCGGGTGTCGTCTTCTAAATCTATGTTGTCGTCGCCGCGTTCGGGGTGGAAGTCGTAATATATTTCTGAACAGGGACCACACGGACCAGTGGGACCAGCTGCCCAAAAATTGTCTTCTCCCATGCGCTTAATTCTAGCTTCGGGAAAGCCAATTTGATCGCGCCAGATGGCAAAGGCTTCGTCGTCTTCGTGGAAGACGCTGACAACGAGGTGTTCTGGGGGTAAATTAAAGACGGTGGTGGACAGTTCCCAACCCCAGGCGATGGCTTGTTCTTTGAAATAATCCCCAAAACTGAAGTTACCCAGCATTTCAAAAAACGTCTGATGCCGTTTGGTACGTCCGACGTTTTCGATGTCGTTGGTACGGATACATTTTTGAGAAGTAGTCGCACGCGGGAATTGTGGTGTACGCTGTCCTAGGAAGATAGGTTTAAATGGTACCATCCCCGCGATCGTCAGCAGTACGGTCGGGTCTTCTGGCACAAGAGTTGCACTTGGGAGAATTTGGTGTCCCCGTTGGGCGTAGAAGTCGAGGAATAAGGCACGAATTTCGTTACCGCTGAGGTACTGGGGATAAAAAGACATAGTGTTTACAAACGTAGTTTCAATAACTCGGGATTGGGGAAAGAACAAAAATTCCTTCTCAGTCACCAGACAAAGTATGCCGCACAGAAGGACAATTCTGCCACTGGCACATACGCCGTTTCAAAAGCGATCGCCTAGTGGATACTAAGTTTGTTTGCGTTACCGGTTGTTAGTACTATTTTTGCATTTTGTTTCAGGTTGCAACTACGCATCAGGTTGTAGAAACCCGGTTTCTACAGGACTATGTCCTTGCAAGATCAGAGATTTCTCTCAAGAAACACAGGGGTGTAGGGGTGTAGGGGTGTGAGGGTGTAGGGGTGTAGGGGGAAGAGGGGACGAGGGAAAGAGGGGGAATGGGGGTGTTTGTTCCATTCATAACGGGCGGCGCACCACCCCCCACGAATCAAAGAAATACTGTCTTTCCGCCTACACCCCTACACCCTCACACCCCTACACCCCTGTGTTTCTTGAGAGAAACCTGGTTTCTTTACGTAAGCTCTAGACTACCAACCTTAGCAAATAAACCCACCGCTGGAGTGATTTTGTAGTGGCACAATTGTCTAACTGTTGAAAGATGCGCGAGGCTGCTACCAATCATTATAATGATATTCTACGTACCGAGGTAACATATGGCATTGAAATTGAACGTTCCCGACATAGCCTGCGATCGTTGTGCAGCAAAGATTTCCGAATCTATCCATGTAGTGGAAGCCGATGCCAATGTAGATGTGGATGTCAAAGCTAAAACAGTTACCGTGGAAGCCGAATCCTCTGAAGAGTCAATAAAACAGGCAATTGTTGCTGCTGGATACCATATTGAAGGTTATCAATAATTTTGGCGCTTATACTGAATTCCGTGTAGCATAATATTGCAACAATTGCTACAAACCTTTCTTTCCCTGTCCCTAGTGGTTCGCCCACATTAATTTTGATGGGTTCGTAGTGAGGACTTTAGTCCTCAAAAATACCAGGACTAAAGTCCTCACTACGAACAAATCATTGTATTATAAGTAAATAAATTTACTTATTATCCACGTTCAGGTGTGAAATCTTCGCAATAACCCGAGTCAAAAGGATGCCAAGACGGTACGTAAGGTTGAAAGTTATTTTTTGAGGCAAGGAAGGGGAGGTTTAACAAAATATTGTATGGTGTCTGGTGAAAAATTAATTGGTAAAACCAGCCCCTACACCTGACGATTTTATAAGTCTCGGTTCATACGGAGAAACAAGGAAATTTGTAAATTATTCAGATATCAGTACACCCTCACTTGAAGATTTTACGGAGAAAAAAAATTTTCTCCTGCTTTCTGATAACGAGTAATAACGCTGATTTTAGCAACAATCTCTGATATGTACATCCAGGAAATTACAGGAACACTTTTTCAATTGTGAATATTATTCAGTATTTCTACTGTTTGAAAGAAACTATGTGGGATCAGACATTAGGGTTCAGAAATTTCAACAATAAAGAGTGTAGAGACGCGAAATTTCGCGTCTCTACATGTAAGAATATGAAGAGGTCAAAAAAATCGGAAATTTTATGTACATTTAGTAGTGGAACAATAAAATATGAGGGGTAATACTGCTAGCTAAAAATACACCGTATTTACTGTTAGCAAAGAGCGTTAGTAGGTTTTGCCAGGGTTATATCCTTAAAGTTGAAATAAGGCAAAAAGCAAAGCAATGAATATTTCCATTCTGATGTTTGGAAGTGAAAATTTTCTCGCCTCACTTCCAGATCAGATCCATAATGCAAACCTTTTTAGCGTGGAAACCATCGCCAATTTCAATCTGGCAGTTTCCCGGATTCAAAACACGCCGCCTGATATCATACTTGTACAGGCTAGCTTGGAGGGCAGTATGGGACTCTGCTGTTGGCTACAAGAACAGATAAAACTGTCCTGGATATATTGTATTCTGTTGGAGGATCGTCCCCAACTACTTGCCGATCAAAGTAAGTATGGCAGCAATTGGGAGTTGGAAATCACCTCCGCAGTTCTAAGGCAAGGGGCTGATGCCTACATTTGGTGTATGGAAACGTTGGATGCAACGTCTGTACAAGGATGGCATCACTTACTACTAGCGCAATTGACCGTAGGTTCACGTAAAGTGCAGAAATACCGCGATCTCATCCGCACAAATGATCTCTTATCGGCGATCGCCTTGGCTGATTCATTGACGGAATTGAATAATCGCCGTGCTTTGGAGTGGGACTTACCTAGGCAAATTCAAAATGCCCGTACTAACCACACTCCCCTAAGTTTGATTATGTTGGATGTGGACTATTTCAAAAAAGTGAACGATACCTACGGGCATTTAGTTGGCGATCGCCTTTTGCAATTACTGTCCATCCGCCTGCGGCACAATCTGCGGTTTCAAGATACTCCATTCCGCTATGGTGGTGAGGAATTTGTCATTATTCTTAGCAACACTGGTTGTGAAGAAGCACTGATTGTGGCGCATCGTCTCAATGGCATAATCAGTGAGCAACCATTTGCAGTCAACAACAAATACGCTATCAATGTCACCATTAGTCTAGGAACTACTTGTCTGGGACCAAATGATGATGATCAAGGAGTCAGCTTGCTAAATCGTGCTGATCAATACCTGTTGTGTGCTAAAGCTACTGGGCGTAATCGTGTCATTGGTACTCACAACTACTTATCCCATACCTCCCATCTTCAGACTGTCTCCCCCTACCCCCTCAGTGTTGATCGCACTCTGACACTCTGTAACTGTTGCGCGTTGTCGCATGGCATTAACTAAGGCTTGATATGAAGTCCAATTTTCTTGCAGTAGGGTTTTTGCTTGGAGGGCGCAAAGGCGCTGTTTTTGCTCACAGGCTGATTCAGAAAACCCCAAACTTGTCAAGACTCCTGCTAGCTTACTTTGATCATCAGCACCACCTTCAGCATTTTTAAAAACCAGAGTTTCAGCAACAATACCCGCCATCCAAATAGTGCAATAGCGATCCAGTATTTGGGCACCGATGGTACCTCGTTCCAGTTGGGATACTAATTCGCCATCATCAAAGCTAACGCCGCCAAGCCCTGGTTGCTTTTGTTTCATCGCTTCCCACGCACTCAGGGTATAGCCGCATACTGGAATATTTAACAGGTAAGCCACTAGGAAGTGTCCTGCTTCGTGGTGAAGGATGCGTTCTCGATGTGAGCTTGAGAAACTACCTATCCAATCTAACAGTAGATGACCTCCTTTGCCTTGGAAGCTGAAATTATCGAAAGTTGCTATTGCCAAAATAGTAAATGTGGCAAGTGCAGGGACTGTGGGCGACAAGTGAAATAATGGTCCCAGTAAGACCGTGGTGGTCATCAGAAAGACTGATATGGCAATTAAATTCAGAGAAGTTTTACTCATGCGGTAGTGCGGTGTAATCTTTCTTAATTATGAAGCGATATTGGCTAGTAGCACTGCAAAGTAATTCGTAATTCGTAATTCGTAATTCGTAATTCCGCGCAGCGCAAGCGCTTCATTGATTTGGAATGGGTGGTTTATTTCCACCGTTATGTACTAGACATCTGGTGAAATCCTTGTAGAACGCCACGCGTTCTACAAGGATGGAAACGAATGCATAATTAATTTTCACGACTATGTCTACTAGTGAGAGAATGCTGTTGACAAATCCACGCTGAAGCGCTATGATATTTTTTATAATGGGAATCTGTGCGCTCATATATATATACCCAAATTTCTGCAACGAGTTTTGCCGCAGATTTAGCAGATACTAGCTCATCGATAAATAAATTATTGGGCGTTGCTGATTTAAAGTATGAATTAGCCTCACGCTTTACTCCTAGGCGCAAAAAATCTTTGTTTAATCATGTCGAAAAATGTCAATTCATACGACCATTCAGCAACGCCAATTATTGTGCGGGTACCTAATTACGAATTACTAATTAGTCGGTAAAGTATTTTGTGTTTCAATCGCGTGAGTTTAATTTAACCCCTGTGTTCCTTAAGAACACCCACACTGGCGGCGCACCACCCGTTACTCATTACAGAAACACGAATTCCCCCACTCCCCACTCCCTACTCCCTACTCCCCGTGTTTCTTGAAAGAACTTGTGCAAGCGCTTGCGAAATTGGTAAGCCAGGACAACGTTCTAGCCAAAAGAACTCCCCACCAGGATTAACTTCTAAAAAAACATAGCGATTATCAGGAGTCAAAATAATATCAATTGCCCCATAGTTTAATCCAAAATTAGCCATCAGGTTTAGCAACTTTTTTTCAACATCTTGAGGTAAAGTATAGACTTGCCAAGCGTCGAGTAAAGCTATTCCCTGCTTTCGCCAATCATAACGCGCTTTATCTAAAGATTGAGAATTAACCGCAGCAGTAAATACCTGCTTACCTACAATAGTTATCCGCAATTCTAAAGCTTTTGGAACGTTCTCTTGAAATGTCATTGGACAAAAACGCAATCCATCAAGATTGTCCAAATCCGCCGATGAAATTGGATTGGTAAACACAACCTTCTCTCGTCCTTTATCATCATAAATAGCGAAGGAAGAAAGCATTTTTGTAATCATACCCTGCCTACATTCTTGGGCAAATTGCTTGACTGCTAGGGGATTATTTGTCGTTAAGGTGCGTGGAATATCTAAACCTAGTTCTTTTGCTACTTGCAGTTGGAGTTGCTTATTTTCAGCGCGACGGATATTTGGCAAAGGATCGAGGTGAAAACCTCTAATACTGGAAATCATTCCCAGAATAGTAACGCGAGATTCTTGAATAGAAGCTTGTCGCAGTTGCTTGTCTATAACATTAGGAATTTTTGACCCTATGGAAATCCGCCGATACCAAACTGCCGATACTTCACTTAAATCTAGCTTTTGATCGTCTGTGGTGAGAATGACTTGCTCACTATCACCGTAGTAAACATCTAGCTGTACTTCTGTTGGAAATCGGTCTGTATCAAATCGAAATGCTTTTTCCCCATAAGCTTCAAGTGCTTGAGTAACCAGAGAAATGCTTTCGTTATCTTGGCTGTGAGTGATAATTAAAACAGTCATATTAACAGTTATAATTCAGTATTTTTTGCCAGTAGAGCATCGGCGATCGCTTCCGAAATAGGATAATTTAAATCTCGCTCCAGCATTCCCCACTCTCCTGTAGGGTTAACTTCTAAAAAAACGTATTCTCTGGCTGGAGTCACGATAAAATCAAATGCTCCAAACGTTAGTCCAAAGCGTCTCATGAACTCATCAAGACGACGAATAATTTCATCAGGTAATTGATAAGTCTGCCACGTACAAGTATCTTTTTCAGCACGTCGCCAATCTTGGGTTGATGCTGCATAATCAGACGCATCTAACGCTCCGACAAACATATTACCATTCACGTATACTGCTCGTAATTCTTGCTGTTTGGAGATTTGTTCTTGAAAAACCATCGGGCAATATTGCAGTGTTTCAGCATCAATTAAATCTTCTTCTTTTACTGCGCTGGTGTACATAAAAAAAGAGGAACCTGTCATCCCATAAGAAAGTGGTCTAAGTAGCTTGGCTACCATTTTTCCCTTGACTTGATGGAAAAAATCTCTGACTTCTTTGGGGTCATTAGTGATGAGAGTCTGGGGTATAACAAGACCTACTTCAGCCGCAACTCTCAGTTGGTGTAGCTTGTTTTCCGCCACACCAATTTTTTGTAAATTATCTACCCAACGACTTTTTCTCAAGCTATCCCAAAAACCATCTAAGACAGCCAGTGATTCTCTAATGCAGGCTGCGCGAAATTGTGGAGCCAATTCTTTACTTAGGTGAGGTTCCCATATACGCCGCATCCATACTGCTTGCACCTGATGCGTGTCAAATGAGCGATCGCCATATTCTACCCTATGATGGCTTTCAGAATTACTGAAATAAGCCTGGAGTTTAACTTTCATCGGAAAATTATCAGTATCCAGGCGAAATGGCTGTGCGCCTCTTCTCAACAGAGATTCTGCTACTCTATCTATCGTAAAGTAATCACCGCTATGAGTAATTAATAAAACTATATCACGTTCATATTGCATAAAAAATAGTAGTAAGTTTTGGTGTTTCTCTACTGGCAACTATTAATAAATAAAGCTCCTAAAAAATCAAGTACAATATTAGTAAAACAACCTCTTACAGAGGTTGGTAAAACGCATAATATTCATACTCTGAAAATATTTTTCAAAGCCACAGATTGTATGTACTCAAAAGTCAACAGTAGCATGTTCATCCGAATCAGAAGGGTATTTCTGAGTTACAGCGACATCCTCCCCATCAGAAGGGTATTTCAGAGTTGTTACAACAACATCGTCCCCATCAGAAGGGTATTTCAGAGTTACAGCGACATCCTCCGCATCAGAAGGGTATTTCCGAGTTGCAACTTTGTGTCCGCCATTGGCTGCTTCTGATTCTTCATCAGAAATTTCTTCAACAAAGTTTTGCTCTTCTAAAAATCGGGCGAAGAATGGAACTGCTTGTGAATTTGAATCTTTTGTTTTACTTTCAGACATAATTTCTCCTAAAAAATCTTGGATTTTGGACTAACGAGAGTTGTGTTGTATGAAAACTGGCGCGGTCTTGCCAAAAAGCTCTGATACTTCCGTTCAATGAAGTTAGAAGCCAGCAGCAAGCAGAACCACGCGACGGCTAAAATCTTTAACCTCCATCTGTATCTAGAATAGGTGTAAAAGAAGTCAACTTATACACCATATAACCATACTATCATGATATAGCAATCATATTTGATTTTTGAAATACACGTAGGGTGGGCACTGCCCACCATAACCCGGATGTGGTGGGCAGTGCCCACCCTACTTAGATTTTTTCAAAATTCAAATATGATTCCTACAGCAATCCTCCGCAGATTTATAAACACCTCTCCCAAGTCCCCCAAGTCCTCTTTGTCTTCAAAGTCCCCTTTGTTTCTAGATTAAGGTTGTGAGTGCAAATTAGTATAATTAATTACACAATCAATACGGTTCGGTTAACGGTAGATGCAAAGATGAGAAACCGGGTTTTGGTCGGCTGGCAATACTGCGTAGGTTTTGCTAAAAACTCAAATTTAGAGTAGGTTGGGTTGAGGAACGAAACCCAACATTTATGGGCATTTGTTGGGTTTCCCGACGGTAAGCCCAACCTACAATTTCCCAAAACCTACGCAGTATTGGGTCGGCTGGTGCTTAACCGAACCATATTAATTTCGGTCAGTTACGAGGTGCCGATAATTCAGTAAATATACTGAAAAATTATCCTCATGACAGTAATTTCAAGAGAATAGAAGCAGATTTTGTACTGGTTGTCTCATAAGATTTTCTGATTACATTTAACATTTGAAGAAGTTAGGCTATTGCTTACTCACTTCATAAGAAGACTATGTTTAAGCAACTAGCGATCGCTTCTTTTGTTGTCTTGTTTTCAGTCTTACCTGTCCGTGCTGAAAATTGGGTACCCATTAGCAATCAGTTAGATGGAAATTCTCAATACATAGACCTAGATTCAATACAACAAAGAAATCACAACTATCAATACTGGGCATTTTATCCAGATAGAAATCAAAGTCAGAAAGTCCACTACTCAGTAGACTGTAGGGCAAAAATCGATAGACTACTCACAGTAAAATCATATACACCTGAAGGTCATTTACTGACATCTTTCAACTATAAACCTCAAAAAGTTATACCCATAGTTGCAGGAACTAAAGAATCGCAGGTTTGGCAATATCTTTGTAGTTAAGTTTCGGTGCTATCTATACATACCAATCCGTCGAGGAGAAAGTGAAAATATTGTAGAGATATTACATGTAACTTCTCTAAATCGGCAGACCACCTGCTTTCACAAATCAGATAGCACTGCTATAGCAAGTCTATTTGAGATCCGAACAAGGGGGACAACGCTTGGGTGTAAGGGTGTAGGGGTAAAGTGTTTTTTTCATCCATAACGGTAGGATTGCCATAACCGAAAAGTATTGGGAGAAAGCTACATATTTCTTTAATAAAATAAGTATTTTTTGACTCAGCTTTTTTTATTTTCCCAATAAATAATTAGAGGAGCAAGTTTAAACCTAAACCATCTGTGGTTATTCCTGCTTGTTGTTAGTTTCTTGTGGGAAGTGATATTCATGCGGTGTCCAATTTTCTCTATTATTGTCTGATTCTAAATTTGCCACAACCCTTTCTTGTGTAAGCTTAGAGAGTTTCTGGACACTATTTACTTAAGTATCTAAAATGTATTTTTTTTTACATTTTTTTTGGTCTTATTGCCTTTTCCTGGTGTAGCTAGATATGTACTTCACAAAGAAGAAAATAAAAATTTATCATCGCTTAATGCCAAATTGGCTAATTAGTAGTAAAACAGACAAAGCAAATACTGTTGCTGCACATCGACGCTCATAATTAGGAGACTATTTAGATTCTCATGGCAAGTCAACTATCACCCTTAAACCAAGTACGATCATGATACTAAAACTTACGTCTAATTTGGCAATTCTAGGTTACTTAATGATGTCTTACTATTTCTTCAATGAATGGCTAGAATTCTTTCTACAAGATGAAGAGATGAATTCCATGAATAACCGCTTCTTTTATGGTCTAATTTTAGTCATTGCTGCTATTTTATGGCCAATAGTAGTTCCCCTTGCTTACTTGGAACTATTAAAGTTCCATAAAAGACATCGAAAAACTCTTGATTTACTCAGAAACCTGTTTAATTCTCGGATGTCTGATGATTAATATGATTGCGCATTGCTAAATTGCTCATGATTTAAGCCTAGATACATCTAAATATAGCCTTCCATTTAATATCCGCACAAGGGAGACCAGGGGGAGAAGGGGGACCAGGGGGACAAGCCGCTACGCGGAAATTCAAAATTCAAAATTCACGCATTCAAAACTTAAAACACTTTTGACTTTTGACTTTTGACTTTTGACTTCCCCAAAGGGGTGGGTGTTTGTAACTCCTGCACGGTTTGCCATAGCTTTTTTTTCCTTTTTAAAACTTAAATTGCTTATTTGATGTTTGCATGGGTGGGTTTATTAGTACTAGGCGAGGGCTTTTTCCCACAATCATCTACCATTTTTTTTCAACTCTGATAGTTCTCGATTGACTTTTGACTTATTACCTTAGCTTTTGACGAACCCGTTCGCGAGTGCGTCTCCCCTTGGGAGAAGGGGCTGACCGCGTTCTCAAAATCTGTAGATACCAGATAAACAATTATGAATTGCGAAAAAATTACTTTCTAGGACTTAAACATTGACAGTAAATAGGACTTACGCACAAGACAAATCAATCATCATGTGTATAACGAAATTCCGCCGTTTGCCTCGTTCCCAGGCTCTGCCACAGAATGTGATTAAGGGAGGGGATGCCTCCCGATTGGAGGAGAGGCAGAGCCTCTTTTGAAGAACATTACAAGGCAGAGCCTTGTAACGAGAGAAATACATAGTTTATTCTTTTTGTCAATGCGTAAGTCCTAGTAAATACCAAATATGCTGTATGCATCTCAGGCATTAAACCTTGATTTTTCGACACTTTTTACGCTATTGATCAAAGGATGATTGATAAAAGCCTGAAACGACGTATTTTCGTCAATGCACGAGATCAAAAATTTGTACAGTGCGTAAGTCCTACTTTCATAATTCATAATTCATAATTCATAATTCTTTACCGTCTTTGCCACCAGAGAACACTTGCTGCTGTTAAGCCAACGAGGGGTAAAACTAACAGAGACGACAATGCTAAAAGACTGGCTTGCGTTGTTGTGAGGTAAATGCGACGGTTTTTCGCTTCTTTGGGGCGAATGGAAAGGGGTTGCTGATCCTGCTGACTCAACCACGTGACTGAGTTGAGGAATACATCTCCATTAAGCTGTTGTTCAAACAAGCCATCGGTGGCAAAATCTGAATTTCCTAAAACCACCATCCGGGACTCTTTTGAAATGGGGGGAGTGGGGAGTGGGGAGTGGGGAGATGGGGGGGATGGGGGGGATGAGGGAGTGGGGAATGGGGAGTGGGGAGATGGGGGGGATGAGGGAGATGGGGGGGATGAGGGAGTGGGGAGTGGGGAGTGGGGAGATGGGGGGGATGAGGGAGATGGGGGGGATGGGGGAGATGGGGGGGATGAGGGAGTGGGGAGTGGGGAGTGGGGAGATGGGGGGGATGAGGGAGATGGGGGGGATGAGGGAGATGGGGGGGATGAGGGAGTGGGGAGTGGGGAGTGGGGAGATGGGGGGGATGAGGGAGATGGGGGGGATGAGGGAGTGGGGATAGCCTGGGGTTTTAACCCTAGGGGAGATGGGGGGGATGAGGGGGATGGGGGGGATGAGGGAATGGGGATAGCCTGGGGTTTTAACCCCAGGGGAGATGGGGGAGATGGGGGGGATGAGGGAATGGGGATAGGTTGGGGTTTTAACCCCAGGGGGGATGGGGGGGGTTGTTTTCTTGTCAAAGCGACACCTAGAGTCAAAGGACCTTTGCGATCGCTTAGAGGATGAAACTGCAATTTTTCGCTTTTTTGATCGCTTGTTGCCCAGCTATTGGGATAGGGTTTTGTTAGTAGTAGGGGAGTAGCCTGTATACCAGCTACTGGGTTAGTGTCCACTGGTCTTGCTAAGGGATAAAAAGACATACCATTACCAAAGTCTTTGGTGATGGGATGTTTTCCATATTCTGTCACTACGGGAACAGCCGGACCTAGTGCCTCGATGCCAGCGACATCCACTGCCAAACGATTATCCAGCTTTATACCCCACTCAGCAAGTAAACTATCGAGTTTGGGGTCGGCATCAGGATCAATCATCAGCAATAAGTTACCACCCCGATTGAGATAGTCTCGCAAGGCTGTCACTTCACTGTCAAACAGCGATCGCTTGGAACCGGCAACTACCACCACAGCAGCATCTTGGGGAATACTTGACTTTTGGGCCAGATTTAGTGTTGCAGTTGTGTAATTTTTGTCACTCAATGCCTGAACTGCTTGGGACATTGCACCCTCACCCCCGGCTAGTTGGTGTTCACCGTGACCTTCTAGGAAGTAAACTTTAAGCTGGGTTGAACCTGTAATTTGTAGGAGACGATTATTTAATTTTGCTTCCGATAGGGTCTGTTGATCGTTCAACACCTGCACCAATTGCCGTCTATCCTGGGATTCTAGGTAAACTTCTCCTGGTTTTTTGACCTCAAATTTCTTTGCCAGAACAGGTCTAGCTTGTGGATCGACATACTCAAACTTAAACTTTGAGCTTTGCCGGTGATAATTTTCCAGCAATTCCCGGTCGAGGGGATTTTGAGTGGTATCAAACACCCACACCTTGACTGGCTGTTTTAGCGATCGTACCAATTGCCGTGATTGGGGCGCAATGGAAAATAAGTGTGTTTCGGTGAAGTCCACCCGCAGGTGGTAGCGAGTACCTAAGAAGTTGATTAACCCCAAAATTGCCAACGCGAACATAGTTGCAGCCAAGGCATGAGTACCAGCTTGGGTGGAACGACGCCCCCACCAGTTACTCTGTTTGCTTTGCCATGCTAGCCACAACCCGATGATGACAATTCCCGAAATTACCAATGCCAAGGGGATTGTACCCCAATTTTCTGACAAGAACCCAATTGTTAAGCCCGCAGTAACGAGAAACGGACCAAACCAAACCAGATATTTCCCAAAATTCTTTTTAGTCATTAGTCATTAGTCAATGGTCCATAGTCCATTATGAAGGGATCTGATTTGGCGAGAGAATGCTGTTGACAAATCCACGCTGCTGGGGTATGATTTTTATTATAATGGGAATCTGTGGGCGCATATATACAAGAATTAAGGAACCGCAGATGAACGCAGATGAATTTGTACTTGATTTGGATGAGAACTGCTATAGATTTACTGGTGTTGCTGAATTCGAGTATGAACTGTGTTTTTGAGCCTCACGCAAAGGCGCAAAGGCGCAAAAAAAATCGTTGTTTAATCAACAGGGTAAATGTCAATTCATACGACCATTCAGCAACACCGATTTACTTACAGGCATCCATCTTAGCAGGTGGTCAAACAAAGCCTTGACCAATTGTCTCAACAAGGCAATGCTGCCGAACAAGCTGGAAAATACTCTCAGGCTGAAAGTATCTGCCGTAGGTTGATTGAATTGAACCCAAAAAGTTCTGCTCTCATTTTGTGCTGCTGTAGCAGGTGCCTTATTGCCCTTATTATTTGCCAAATCCTCTGAATCCAACTCAAAACCTTGATGGCGTTCTCCAGTAGTCCCACATAATTCGTCAATCCTCTCCCAATACGGTTCGGTTAAGCCAAAAACTTACGTTCACGTAGGTTGGTTTGAGGAACGAAACCCAACATTTTTCGCGGTTTGTTGGGTAACGCATTGCCTCAGCCCAACCTACAATTATCCTTAACCGAACCGTATTGAATCCTCTCCTTCCTTTCTTGGCGTCCTTGGCGTCTTGGCGGTTCCTTCAAAATTACTACCATTGTCGCCTGTTCAGATAGCATAGGAAAAGCATCAACAAATTTCCATATGACAAACAAGACCCCTGAAGAATATATTCAGGCAATGCGAACCGCCTTATCCACGGGTGATTTTTCATCAGCACAACAGCTTTCGATTGAAGCTGTTAAGCATTACCCAGATCATGAGGATATTAACAAGAGTGCTGACATTCTTGCACCAGCCACAGTGATATCAGTGAAAAGACCGATGGACCGAGGTTGGCAAAAGAGTCGAGAGTGGGTAACTCAGCAGCGTCGCGATCATAACTATCTCAATCAATGGGTAGCAGTAAAAGATGGCGAATTATTAGCGGCTGGTAGTTCAATGGAAGATTTAGTCGAGCAAATAGGTGATACAAATGATGTATTGTTAACAGTGATCTATTAATGGCGCTGCTGTTGTTTCCTGATGGAGAAACTTTTGCGACAGGTGCAATTCGTTATAATTACAGTCCAGCAACTCCCAGTGAAACCACAAATCGCATTATCTTGCCAGTGAAGGTTGAAAATATCAGGACCGAAGCTGTAGTTGACACAGGGGCACCATATCCAATTATCGCACCTCAAATTGCAAGACTTGCAGGTTTAGCTCAGGTTCTTCCTCTGGAACGACTAACTATTATAATTAGGGGTATGCGACTAGAAGGTGGTGTGATTCGTTTGACTATGACATTGCCAGCCGAAGAAGGTGAAGAACTGGATGTATCTGCCACAGCTTTTATTCCTGATATAGAGGAATATTGGGGAAATTTTCCTTCTTTTATTGGTCAAATCGGTTTTCTAGAAAGAATCTGCTTTGCTGTTAATCCGTCTACCAATACTTTTTATTTTGGTCAGCTTCCTTAGACATGACTTCTAGTGAAATAGCGCGATCGCACGCTAACTAGAGTAGATATACTTATATCTTGCAAATCTAAGTATAAACCACAAATAACCAAATAAGGAGTCAGAAAATTTACATTGATTTTAAAACTCATTCAGTCCTCTTTTAGAGGACTTATACTATTAGCCTGGGACTTCAAGTCCCAGGCGGATGTGGGCGCAGTCAGAAATCCATTAAATACTGAGTTATTTTTTGATTTACTTCCAGGCTGGTGCAAGATGTGAATATAGGAATCATAAATGATTTATGAAAAATTTTAAGTACTGTAGGTGGGCTAATGACGCTGAAAACGTAGTGCGTCAATTGATTGAGCTGTGAGGAAGATGCCTAAAATAATGTAACTGCTAAAGAAAATCAACGACATGGTATCAAAAATCCCTTGAAGCAGGGTGTTGTAATGTTTTAGCAACGATAGATAACCCAAAGCTTCTCCCACCGGACCACTCATATTTTTGGCAATTAAATCAAGGAATAACAGAAATAAAATTACTGCGAAGGTGAGGACAGCAGAGAGGATTGTACTGTCTGTCAGGGAAGAAATGAACATTCCTAAGGACAAAATTGCCGCTGCTAGCAAAATTAATGCCAAATGACCCAGTAAGGGGATTGTTGGCGACATTGGTGGACTTGATGCACTCAAAGCGATCGCCTCAAATCCTAACAAGGGAACCACCATCGTTATGAAAAACGTTAGCACTCCTAATAATTTACCTACAGCTACCGCCCAGTTTGTGACTGGGGATGTGGCTAACAGTTCCAAAGTGCCACGCTTACGTTCTTCTGCATACAGTCCCATGGAGAGAATTGGCAGCACAAACAACAACAGCCACCCGATGCGATCTAAAAATGCCCTCAAAAATTCGTAGGACACATCTATGGGTGCCATTGGCAACCCCTGTTGTCTTTGGAAGTCTTCTGCTGCATTGATTGTCTGAATCACACCGACATCGGGCGGTCCGAGTAAAATCAACACAAAGAATAACCCAGCCAACAGCCAAAAAACGCTGGCAATGGCATAAGCCAACGGCGATACAAAATAGCTCTGTAACTCTCGGCGATAAATGGCAATAATATTACTAAATATAATAATACCCATTTATGCGTCACCTTCTTCTTTAGCTGTGGCTGTTTCTGTTGAAGTCTCCAAATTTTTTTCTTCCGTCGTCAGTTGTAAGAATACATCTTCCAAGGTAGCGCTCACACGTTGCATTTGGTGTACACCGAATCCTGCACGCACCAAAGCCGCGACTATATCTTGTCCTAGTTCCGTTCCCGGTTGCGATATCACCCGCAGGTAAGTATGGTTTTCTTCAGAGGGGGTGTGTCCATGTATACCCGCAGTAGAAATTGATTCTACCAGACCCACACCCGGTAATTTGGCAAGTACCTGTTTGGCTAAGGCAGTATTTCCCGAAATTTCTATTTCATATCCAGAACCACCTGTCAACTGTGCCATGAGGTTTTCTGGTGTATTTATTGCTACTAATTTGCCGCTGTTGATGATGACCACTCGGCTACAGACCATGCTCACCTCTGGCAAAATGTGGGTAGAAAGAATAATTGTGTGGTTTCCTGCAAGGCTTTTAATTAAATTTCGCACCTCGATGATTTGTCGGGGATCAAGTCCGATGGTGGGTTCGTCGAGAATTATAGCTGGTGGATCGTGGACTATGGCTTGGGCGATGCCAACTCTTTGACGGTATCCCTTAGAGAGTTTGCGAATAATCACGCCTCGCTTGTCTTGTATATTGCAGCGTTCCATAGCATATTTGACTTTCGTTGCGCGATCGCCTGCTGGGACTCCCTTAATCCGCGCCACAAAATACAAAAATCCCTCAACGGTCATTTCTGGATATAAAGGCGGTGTTTCCGGTAAATAGCCAATCCTTTGCCTCACAGAGAGAGAATTTTTATGGACATCGAAGCCAGCGATGCGGGCTGTCCCACTCGTCGCCGGTAAATAACCAGCTAAAATCCGCATGGTTGTGGTTTTGCCAGCGCCATTCGGTCCCAAAAACCCTAAAATTTCTCCTTGTTCTACGTTAAATGTGACATCGGTAATAGCTGGAGTAGCGCCGTAAGTTTTACTCAGATGTTCAACTTCAATCATGCGCTTGTGTGATTGATTGGTTACGACAATATTACAGCTATTTTCTGGATAATTTTGTAACCTATTTTCATGGCTGCTTTATGTTCCGACCTTAAGGGGGCATTCTATGTTTAGAAAGCAACCTTGATATCAAGCAGCTACTAAACGGATGATTCAACAAAAATCCCGTATATTCCCTCATGCCCTAAGACAAATCGGTGGTACCGTTGTTTTGGCGATCGCCTACTATGAAATCGCTGAAATTTCACGTCATCTTGCCTCCACACCTCAGAATGTGACTCCAGTTTGGCCCCCGGATGGAATTGCTGCTGGGGCTGTTCTGTTGTTTGGTAACTGGATCGGGTTCGGTATTTTGCTGGGTTCATTTCTCGCCAACTTCTGGGCGTTCGGAGATCCAACAAGTTTCTTATCCCTGGTGATTTCAACGCTGCCAGTTCTGGGAATTGCCACCGGAACAACCTTGGGGACTATGTTGGGTGCTTTCCTGCTGCGAAAAACTACCAACCTTCGCTATCCCTTAGAACGTGTCACCGACGTGTTCAAATTTTTGATCTTAACCGGCATGGTGGGGCCTTTAATCAATGCAACTGTTGGAGTGACTTGCTTGGCGTTGAGTGGTAAAGTTCCCTGGACAGCGTATGGGACAGTTTGGTTTACCTGGTGGATTTCTAATGTTTCGGGAATTTTTATCGTCACCCCGATTCTGCTTAGTTGGGGGCAATTCATTCAAAAAAAACCACATCCAATCAGGCAATGGTTATCTCTCAGTTTAAGGTCAGAGGATTATGAAAATCTCTCTCATATTCCACACTCCTTAGCAAATTCACGCTGTTTAAGATTTTGGTTAATGGTAGTTGAGCCAGTTATGCTGATGGGGTTGGTCATTTTCATCGGCAAAGTTGCTTTTGGTAAGGGATATCACCTGGAGTATATGTTGATTCCGATGTTGATCTGGTCTGCCTTTCGACTGGGGCAACCGGGTGCAACGCTGTTAACTTTTATTGTAGCTGCGATCGCTGTGATCGCAACCGTCAATGGCAAAGGTGGTTTTGTGACTGAGGATCTCAACCAATCTTTGATCCAACTGCAATCGTTTATTGGCGTGATTACACTCACCATTCTTGTGCTGACAGCGACGATCGCAGAACGAACACAAGCACAAACCAAGCTGCGTTTAGCTTTTGCCGAATTAGCCAGAACCAATGAAACTCTGGAAGTTCGAGTTCAGCAGAGAACTGAAGAATTGAATGAAAAGAATACGACTCTGAAGCAAACCCTACAAACGCTTAAACAGACTCAATTACAGATGCTTCACAGTGAAAAAATGTCTGCCTTGGGACAGATGGTGGCAGGGGTTGCGCATGAAATCAATAACCCGGTTAATTTCATTGATGGCAACTTAATTTATGTTTCTGAGTATATCCAAGGTCTGCTGAGAGCATTGCAAGCTTACGAACAGCACTATCCAAATCCACCTATTGCCCTGCAAGCAGAATTGGATAAACTTGAACTGGACTTTTTACGGTCAGATCTGACCAACATTCTTCAGTCCATGAGAATTGGTACCGAGCGCATCTGTGATATTGTATTATCGCTGCGGAACTTCTCGCGCTTGGATGAAGCAGAATGGAAAGCGGTAGACATTCATCAAGGGATTGATAGTACCTTGATGATTTTACAACATCGATTGCAAGGGACAGCCGATCGCCCTGAGATCCAGGTTATTAAAGAGTATGGTCAGTTACCACCATGTTTATGTGATGCTGGCTCCCTTAATCAAGTGTTTATGAATCTTTTGAGCAATGCTGTTGATGCATTAGAAGAATCTAATCAGGGGCGTTCGTTCCAAGACATTTCAGCCAACCCCAATACCATCTCGATTCAGACTCGTCAAATCGATACAAACCAAGTGATGATTATGATTTCTGACAATGGAATAGGCATTCCAGAAGAGATTTGCTCTAAACTATTTGATCCTTTCTTCACCACCAAGCCCGTTGGCAAAGGCACTGGCTTGGGTTTGTTTATCAGCTATCAAATTGTGACCCAGAAGCATGGCGGTAATCTTTGGTGTGAGTCCACACTGGGGCAAGGCACAAAGTTTGTGATTGAGATTCCTGTAAAATCTCGTGGTTTTGAGCAAGTAAAGAGCAGGGTTCCGGATTCTGGGGCGTGATATTTTTGTTACAAAAGCATAATTTTATCCCAACGGTTGTTCAAAGGCGTGGGTTATAACTCGACAGTTACAAGTAGAGTTATTAATTAAGATTGTCATAATTTAAACATTTGCCTCTGAACAACCAATGGTCAACTCTACCTTAGTTGCGACACTCTATGTCAATCCTGTGGTGGGAAATGATGCTAACACTGGGTCCCCGTTAGACCCCTATAAAACCCTCACCCGTGCCTTAAGAGGAACCACCACCACAGCCACAATTATTCAGCTAGCATCTGGAACTTATAGCACTGCTAGCGGTGAGGTATTTCCGCTGGTGATTCCAGCAGGGGTGATGGTGGTGGGTAATGAAGCTACCAAAGGTGAAGGTCTGGTGATTTCTGGTAGCGGTGAGTATCAGAGCCAAAGTTTTGGTGTGCAAAATATTACATTGTTATTACTAAGTGATGCCCAACTGATGGGTGTGACTGTTACCAATGCAACGGCAAAAGGTACTGGTGTCTGGATTGAATCCACAGCACCGATTTTGGCTAACAATACTTTTATTAACTGTGGTCGGGAAGGTGTTTTTGTCACTGGTACTGCCAAACCAGCAATTGTGGACAATATGTTTGTGCAAAATAGTGCTGGAGGGTTGGTAATGGCACGTAATAGCAAAGGGGAAGTGCTACGGAATGTTTGGCACAAAAATGCTTTGGGTATAGCAATTAGTGACTTTGCCGCTCCAATGGTAGCAAATAACAAACTATCAGAAAACCGCATAGCGATCGCTCTCTCACGAGACGCACGACCTGTTTTGCGTAATAATATTATCCAAAAAAATACCCAAGGCGGTTTGTTGATTAACGGTAACGCCCTCCCTGACCTCGGCAGCACTCTTGAAAGCGCTGGTAACATTTTTCGCGACAACCAACAATTTGATGTTAAAAATGATACTCTAAATAGAGTCGTTTCATCAGGTAATGACTTGAATATTAGGCAGGTCTTGGGTTTGGTAGAGTTGATTGCTGTCACACAAGACACTCCAAACCTGATATCGGTTCGTTCTAGTTTTTCAGATTTGACTGGGCATTGGGCAACGGATTTTGTGGAAGCATTGCTGAAAAAAGGGTTAATCAGCGGCTTTGGCCATGACACCTTTGCGCCTGAAGCCCCCATGACTCGCGCTGAATATGCTGCTGTAATTGCGTCAGTTTTTAAATTACCTCCCGGCAATCAAACACCAGACCCTTGGGCAGCATCACCCATTGACCGTGCCACTAGTATAGGTTTTCTGAGCGGATTTTCAGATGGGACGTTTCGAGCAGGGCAAAATTTAACAAAAATTGAGGCAATTGTCTCTATGGTGAATGGATTAAAACTGAGTGGGGGCAATCCGAATGTTTTGACAGTGTACTGCGATCGCGCCCAAATTCCCAGTTACGCCACCAACGCAGTAGCCGTTGCCACAGAAAAAATGCTAGTTGTCAACTACCCGCAAACAGAAAAATTAGAACCACTGAGGGATATAACTCGCGCCGAAGTGGCGGTATTAATTTATCAGGCATTGGTGGTTAGCGGCAAAGAAAAGCCAATTGTCTGTCCTTACATAGTCAACAGTAATTTTGATGTTCCCGGATTCACCGACCTGATGGGACACTGGGCAGAACCATTTATCCGAGGATTAGTAAGCATGAACTTAACTCGCGGTTTTGCCGATGGCAGCTACCAGCCAAATAAACCGGTGACTCGCGCCCAGTACGCAGCTTTAGTGGCATCTGCTTTTAACAAGACTGCCAAACGCCCAGCACCTGATTTTATCGATGTACCAAAGGATTATTGGGCTTATAGCGCGATCAAAATGGCGGCGCAAAGCGGTTTTGTAGGCGGAAAAAGTGATGGCACCTTCCGTCCTGAACAAAATGTACTCAGGGTACAAGTACTTGTATCCTTAGTTAATGGGCTTGCCCTGCCTGCTGCTCATCCCAATGCCGTACTCAGCTACAGTGACTGTCATACCATCCCCGATTCTGTCCGCAAAGCAGTGGCTACTGCTACACAACAAAGAATTGTTGTTAATTACCCAGACCCCAAGCAAATCGAGCCTGATCGAGAAGCAACACGAGGGGAAGTAGCTGCTATGGTTTATCAGGCGTTAGTGGCGACGGGGCAAACGCCTGCAATTAGTTCTCCCTACGTTGTTTTTCCTTTTACCACTAAAAATGTATATTGAAAACCGTAAAAAAAACAAACTGTAACTGAAAGCACGGTAGGCTATATGGGATGGGAGCAGAATTTATGCTTATTGCCTGAAGCCGAAAGCCCAATGTTCACACCAGTTCCCAACACCTCCGCCGACTTGGCAAGAGCTTTATTAACTCACTATAGCTTCGACTTGAGTGGCTATAGTGCTATTGAGCTAGTTGACATTTGGCAAAAGCAATACACGGTAGGTTGGTTACATCTTGCAGTGATTGAAGCACTGTATCAAGGTCGCTATAAAGCGATTTCAGTGCAGCAAATCTTAGCTTTTTGGCATAGGCGAGGGCAGGCTATTTTTCATTTCAACATTGAATTTGAGCGCCTGATTTGTAGTAAGTTTCCAGAAAACTTAACTGCACAACCAGCGCCTACTCTACCTCCTGTGAGGAAAAATACCACTCTCCAGGAACAGAGAAACTATAAATCATTACCACCTGCAAACCCCCCTCCTGACAACTCACGTACGACTTGGGTGAATGAGGAAAACAAGGGACTCAGCGCCGAGGAAACCCAGACAAGGGAAAGTCGGGGTTCCTATAAAGTGGACAGGGGAGAAAATGTGTCTCAGTCTCTCAGCATCTGGACATCTCTCCAAAATAGATCACAGCGTCAAGCGCTTCCTGGGTCTTCCCAATCACCAATCCCTAACAAAGGGGCAAAACTTCTCCCCCCAGCTACCAATCATCCTCCCATTGACCAATTTACTCCAGAAACAAGCGATCCCTCAGATTCCTTCACATCAAAACTCAAAGCCATGTCTCACGACAAGCCGCGCCGCAACTATGTCCAAGAAGAACCCAATGAAAATAATTCGTAATTCGTAAGCTCTATTGAAAAACTGCATAAGTTGATTTTACTGGTAGCTATTAAAAATCACTCATGTTGCATTTTTAGGACACACATTGAACCCTTTTACAGGAAAGGAGGTCTAAATATATAGCAATCCTATTTGAGTTGTAAACAAATCATGCTTTCTCTGTTAACTGTTAACGGTTGACAGTCAACAGTCAACAGTCAACAGTCTTAACGAAGTGTTTACAAATCATTTAGGACTGCTATAGAGAATCCATTGATTTGTCAGAGGTGGCTATCCGCGAAACCATAAATCCCCAGGGAATGAGCTTGGGGACTATAGTGTTTCAAAGCTTCGTTCATGTAATGATGTTCAAGCTTCTCCCTCATGGTGAAGTTGTCCGGATCTCTTAAGCGCGGATTTACTAACACTAACACCAGTCAAAATATATCTATCTACCAGCATAACTGGATCTGGATAGAGCAGTTCAACCCTAAAAACGTAGTTTTACTTCAGAGGAGTTCAAAGTTATGTATCAACCGATAAGAGTTAGGGGATGGCGAAACTATTCTTCTTCCTCAGTTCACGAAGGGAAAAATTGGTCAGAGGAGGTTCCCCAATCAAGAGACACTCCTCCCCAAGCAAGTCGAGTACTACTATGGTTGAGGAGGAGTGACGGGTTTGTAGAAATTCTTTCTGTAATTACAAGCTTCTTAGTTGCTACATTATTGACTTTTTCTATTCTACCTCAAGTTAAAGGCAGTGTAGCTTCAAAGTCACCAGAAATGCATCAGTACATCAGACTGGATTAATCACCAACCTAGTACATGACGGCGGAAATATTCAACCCATTCCAAATCAATGAAACCCTTGCGATGTAGGAATTACGAATTACGGTCTTCGTAGCGAAGCGCGAGTCATCTCCCAAGGGGAGACGCCAAGGGCGAACGAGCGTCATTACGAATTACGAATTAGCAAGAGCGGTACTAGGGCGATGAGATAAGTTTATCCCAGCAATTTGGCGGTGTTTTGTTGCTGTTCTATGAATAATGGGCAGACCAAATCCTATCCTTAAAAGCTGGGCTAGCTGTTCATCGCTATGTGAGCCAGTGAGCAAATTCTGTGGTGAAGCGATCGCTCAATATTGCTTCTCGGATTTTTTGAGTAAAGCGAATGAGTTCGGTAATATTGTGAATGCTCAACAAAGTGTAAGCCAAAATTTCTTGCGATCGTACCAAATGAGACAAATAGGCACAGGTGAAGTTTTGACAAGTGTAGCAGGGACAAGTTTCATCCAAGGGTGTAAAATCTTCACGAAACTTAGCATTTTTTAAATTCCAGCGATCGCCCTGTACCATCGCCGTACCATGTCGTGCCCAGCGAGTAGGAATCACGCAATCAAATAAATCTATACCAGATGCGATGGCAATTGCCATCTCCCGATAAGTACCTATACCCATCAAATAACGTGGCTTTTCGGGTGGTAGCAGCGGCGCTGTCGCTTGCACAATTTGAGCCATCAGTTCTGGTGGTTCTCCAACACTCACACCACCAATGGCATATCCAGGCAGATCGAACTTAGATAACGCAACAGCAGCATGGGAGCGCAAATCTAAATATACACCCCCCTGTACAATGCCAAACAATGCCTGATCGCTACGTTGATGCGCCGCAATACATCTTTCTAGCCACCGATAAGTGCGTTCTGTTGCTGTTTCCACCTCTTGACGACTAGCTGGGTAGGGTGGGCACTCATCAAACGCCATGATCACATCCGCCCCCAAAGTATTCTGAATCTCGATAGAGCGCTCTGGTGTTAGATTAATAATTTGACCATCATGGGGAGAGCGAAATATGACACCTTCTTCACTAATTTTTCGCATTTCGCTCAAGCTGAAGACCTGAAACCCACCTGAATCAGTAAGCATTGGACCGTTCCAGCCCATAAACTTGTGCAATCCTCCACCTCCAGCCACAATCGCTTCACCTGGTTGGAGATGCAGATGATAGGTATTGGATAATATCATTTGGGCTCCAGTGTCCCTAAGTTGGGCTGGAGTCAGGGTTTTGACATTTGCTAAAGTCCCCACTGGCATAAAACGTGGAGTTTCAACCGGACCGTGAGGGGTTAAAAAAACCCCAGCCCGTGCTTTTGTTTGGCTACAGCAAGCAAGACATTGAAAAGAAAATTTTGCACTCAAGACAGAAGTGGCTAATTGCTAAGGACTAATGGCTAATAGTAACAATGCTATTAGTAATTAGCAATTACCTGTAGCAATCAGTGCAGGAATTACAAACACCCGCCCCTTTGGGGAAGTCAAAAGTCAAAAGTCAAAAGTCAAAAGTGTTATAAATTTTGAATGCGTGAATTTTCCTGCAGCGAACTTGTCCCCTTGTCCCCCTTGTCCCCCTTGTTCGGATCTTAAATAGGATTGCTGTAGCAGCCCGAGTATTGATATTTAGAACAAATCACAATTGTCGTCGTCAATTTCCGCATCCAATTGGGCTGAGAGTACCTGCTCCATCATCGCTTCTATAGCGCGGACATTCAAGCAACGCTCTTGTCGCTCTTGCAGGGGGGTAGAGAGGGGAATCAGGCGTAGACAAGTCCCCTCCTGCATGAGATCAAAGTAGGTTTGTTGTTGTGGGGACTGTTTGAGTTCCAAGTAATCAAAACTATAAACATTAAGATAAAGGGCGTGATTAGCCACTAGAGTAGACCGTTGCGGATTGGCAAACACTTCCAACACATCCCCTTCACCCTCGCTCTGCAGTTTACCTTCTTGGGTGTAGATGTATTGGACACGACCTAAATCCCCTAACAATCGCCGCATATCGAGCTTATTCACAATGACGCCTGTGTTGATGATGCACGGAGCCGGTATTTTAGTGTCGGGTAGATGGTGACTCATAATTAAATAGCAAATGAGTGCTTTGGAGATACATCACAGCTAAACAGTTAATTTAACAGCTTTGTTGATCCCCTACATTTTAATAATTATCGGCTTTGTAGAGCGATCTCCTCAAAAGCTGTCATAAGTTATTTAGTTGAAGGGCGGCACAACCAAAGTACCATCGATAAAGTTGCAGGCAATTTCTTCATAAAAATAAAAATGTCATTAATTATACATTATTTTTGTTTTTTGTTGCTGAGACAAGCATAACAAAATTTTCCTGCTAAATTGAGCATAAGTGTAAATCTTATTTCAAGCTTTAAAAAGCCACCAAACCTATTAATGGTAGAGCTACTAGCCCTACCTACTACCAAGAATTTCACAAATCACCAATGACCAATAAAGAACTGTGGGGAAAACAACTGCTGTTAGATATAAGTGCATCTGTTGCATTCTATACTAGCATTCCCATACCAGATGTAGACAAGTTAGATTTCCGAGAGGTGGCACGCCTTGTCCCGCAGGTAGGGCTAATGATTGGGGGAATTGTGGGGCTATTGGATGCAGGAATGAATTATCTGGGTATGCCAATGCTAACTCGTAGTGCTTTAGTAGTGGCTGTTTGGATTGCTATTACTGGAGGATTGCACTTAGATGGCGTCATGGATACTGCTGATGGATTAGCAGTGGGCGACAAAGACCGACGACTGGAGGTGATGGCAGATAGTGCCACAGGTGCATTTGGCGCAATGGCAGCCATCGTCTTGGTGCTACTTAAAACAGCTGCTTTAACAGATATACAGGAAAACCGTTGGTTGGTGTTGATAGCTACTTGTGGGTGGGGACGCTGGGGTCAACAACTGGCGATCGCCCGATATCCTTACTTAAAACCAACTGGCAAAGGCGCTTTTCACAAAGCAGCCATTCGTTCTTATAAAGATTTGTTACCAGGACTGCTGTTACTGGTGGGTTTGAGTGGTTTACAAATACTGCTGGACACAAAGCAGCTATTTTTCGCCATCGGTTTGACACTTGCTGGAAGCGCTATTGCTTTTCTCACTGGTGCTTGGTTTGAAAACAAACTAGGCGGACACACAGGAGATACCTACGGCGCAGTCGTTGAGTGGACTGAAGCCCTATTATTGTGCGTATTAACCGTTATGAAAAGTGGGGAGTAGAGAGTGGGGAGTGGAGAGTGGGGAGTGGAGAGTGGGGAGTGGGGAGTGGGGAGTGGGGAGTGGGGAGTGGGGAGTGGGGAGTGGGGAGTGGGGAGTGGGGAGTGGGGAGTGGGGAGTGGGGAGTGGGGAGTGGGGAGTGGGGAGTGGGGAGTGGGGAGTGGGGAGTGG
>JADQBA010000427.1 GCA_016903675.1 Stigonema ocellatum SAG 48.90 = DSM 106950
GAAATACAGCTGAAGTAACTGGTAGCTCTGACGCTTCTGGTAACAATACCTTCACCAGCATCACCTTTGGTACTCAAACCGAACCAGGTAAATCTGAATCTACAGTTGCTGCTGTTTCTGTTAGCAAGTAGTTCTATTGCGATTCATATAACCTCTTACTAAAGAGAATTCTTTAAGAGGTTCCAAATAAAGTTCCTTTAGTTCGACCATGGCGAACTAGGGACTTTATTACAAATTCTTTGAATTTTCAAGAAATCGCTGAAAGCTTTCCAAAAGCTTTCAGCGATGAATAATTTCGCAACAAATGGCTTATGATAGGTGGGGCGCAATTGGGCGAAAAGATAACGCTCGGGTTGTCACATTTTTTGTAAGTGTTACCAGTTAAAATTTGCGCAAAAATCGTAAATTACATAGCGATGCTATTGACTCATATCTTGCACCATCGCCTTATTGCAAAAAAACACAGCCTGAAAACCTTATTATTCTGTAGGGTGGGCACTGCCCACCTACCCTCCCACTTCTGGGCGTGCAAGATGCCAGTTGAGCGAAGCTAGATGAATAATTAAGAGGAAACCCTGTTATGGCTGATTATGAAGTTGTGATTAAACGGATAGTCTCACCTGAAGGTGAGGTTATTGCTGAAGCAAAGAGTGTAGCTATAGCATCCGGCGATGGAGAAAGTCAGATCAGTCAACGCGTTTCAGTAAACCTTTCTTCTAGCAGTAGTTCTAGCATTTCTGTAAAATCGAGTTCTAAAACGGATTCAAGCTCTAGTTCTTGTGACAAGCAGTAGGGACTACTCCCGAACCGCCCAAATAATACCTACTCCTTTCCCGGCTGGAAATTACATCGGTTCGGGAGTAATTTTTCAACGAACCGCACTCTTCGTTGTCTGAGGGGACGCGTCTAGCCTGCGGTAACGACTTCGTCGTACGCGGTTTATTAAATAGGTAATCTTCTTCCGGTTCGGGAGTAATTACGAATTAGTAATTATTCGTTCAGCGATGTTCGATTTCAAACCTTATACCCATTGTTTATGAAGAACCATACAAAGCTGAGGAAGCGTGTCATCGTTTTCCTTTGCTCTTTATTTTTTTCCACTCTACTATCCTACAGTTTTATGCAGGCTCACGTAGAACCTGCAT
>JADQBA010000179.1 GCA_016903675.1 Stigonema ocellatum SAG 48.90 = DSM 106950
GCGCCAGATCCAGCGGAGTTACCGCCCAGGGTGCTGTTGCTCACCGTTAGGTTTCCGGCGTTGGCGTTATAGATACCGCCGCCGCTGCCGGAACCACGTAACGTATTTGCTCTGTTGCCACTGATGGTGCTGTTGTTCACCTCAAGGCTGCCACTGCTGTTATAGATGCCGCCACCGTTGCCACCTATACCGCCGCTGTTCAACGTTACGCTATTGCCACTGATGGTGCTGTTGTTCACCGTCAAGGTGCCACTGTTATAGATGCCGCCGCCGTTGCCAGCATCGACCATAATACCTGTGACAGAGTTATTACGAACAATGCTGTTGTCTAGGGTAAGGATACCGGAGTTCAAAATTCCACCCCCATTGTCTCCTGCCACCTGACCATCAGCAACAATCAATCCGTCAATGTTTACAGCTGCCCCTGTGCCAATCTCAAATACCCGCGAGGCTTGATTCCCACTCACCGTCACCAAATCTGAGCCTGTCAACGAGTCCCTTGGGGCGATTATGTCCAAACTATGAGTAATGTTCAGTTCTCCCAATTTCAGGGTAATAGTCTGTGCAGTGGAAAAGAGCGACCTGTCAAATACAATCAAATCTTCTCCCTCGTCAGCATTCGCTCTTACGATAGCATCCCTTAAGGTGGTCACACCTGAGTTTGGGTCTTCTATTGTATCGTTGGTACTGTTCACCACAATTATGCCAGTGGGGTTTAACTGTAGGGTTCGTTCCCCGAGTAAACCTTGCACATTATCTCCAAACACAGGGGTGGATGTGGATATTAGAGGATTGGTTGGGGAAGTTATGGTATCCATGAGTATTGATTCTCTCGCATTGTGGAATAAAAACTTAATAATTCGCAATTCATTACGAATTATACGATCGCCACTCCCTATTCCCCATTTTTTTCAATCCGATACCCTACTCCCTACTCCCTACTCCCTTCTTTTATCCCACATTCCGCACTTCATTTTGCAATACATAAAGTATTACAAAACCCTTTTAATATTAGCTGTGTACCCTAAGTATAAATACTTAAAAGAAACTGTGGGTTGACGTTGATAAACAATGCCACAGCGCGATCGCAGCATACTCTAAAACTGTAATTTTTTTATCCAATTAGAAGAAAAAAGTGAGAAAATTAGTTAGAAAGCTAAAAAAAATCAAAGCAAAAAAAATGAATCTTGAATTTGAAGAGATTGAAGTAAAAAATTTAGATCACTTAGGAATAGTTGCGGGAATCGTTGATGATATAGGAATGGTAGATAAAATAAATGAGCTACTAGGAACTGATCCGAGAGAAAAAGTCAAAAAGAAAGGCAGAAGGCAGCTATGCTGAAGGCAGAAGGTATAAGACAATACAGTGGGGGCTTGAACCCCCACTGATTGAAGACCACCAAATCTTTGATTTGGTGGGGGCTTGGACCCGAATTGTGGCGGCTTTACAGAGAACAGAGGGATTGCAAGTATAAAAAGTAACTTCTTCCTTCTGCCCTCTGCCCTCTGCCTTCTGCCTTGCCCGAAGGGCTGGTGAAGGCGCTCTTGAGTGAAGAATTGCAAGAAAGTGAACAAAAAGGATATAGTTATAAGGAGGAGAAAGTTACCTATGCTGGGATAGAGCAAAGATGGGTAGTAATAGAAAGTGAAGAGAGAAAAAATGCAGATTTAAAAAAGTTGTCTCAAGAAATAGAGCAAGAATCAATAAAACTTAAAAAACAAATAGCTAAATTATTAAAAAGTGAATTCGACACTCAATCACTAGCAATATCTGAAGTCAAAGAATTTGAATCAAAACTAAAATACCATCAAGCTGTTGAATTAGAAATTATTAAACATCAAGTCACGAAAAAGAAAGTAATTTATAAAATTAGCTGTAACTTGGGAGAGAATCAAGAAGTAATCGCGGAGAGGCAGAGACAAGCGGGAAGATTTATTTTAGCTACTAATATCTTAGAAGTACAAGAGTTAAGTGCTGACGAATTGCTGAAGATATATAAACAACAGCAATCTTGTGACGCATTGTCCCCGAAAAAATCGGGCAGCCTTATTACAACGAGTACCCGACTACGCCGACAGATCAACAGAACCAAGGCTGCCCGATTTTTTTGCGTGTAAGACCCCGTGAAAGAGGGTTTAGATTTATCAAAGGTCCTTTGTTTTTTGCGGATAGTCTTTTTGTAAAAAATCCAGAAAGAGTAGAGACAATGATGATGTTAATGGGATTGTGTCTCTTGGTTTATAATCTAGGACAAAGACAACTAAGAAATACTTTAAAAACCGAAAAATCAACAGTTAAAAATCAACTCAATAAATTAACTGAGCGTCCAACTTTACGGTGGATTTTCCAGTGCTTTCAAGGAATTCACGTTCTGGTAACACAAGGAGTTAAACGAATTATTAACTTGAATGAGGAACGTTGTCGAATTTTACAATTCTTTCCTATTTCTTGTCAAAAATATTACAAAAAAAAGGGAACAGGGAATAGGGAACAGGGAACAGGGAATATGAAACAAAAAAACTTCAGTTGTGGGTTTAGAGCTTACTTAGAAAAAAAATGTTTTTCGAGACGCGTCAGCGCTTTGAAATTCTACGTCCTTGTTTCAATCCCACGGCTTAAGCCGTGGGATACACTGTTCCCCGTTCCGTGTTCCCTGTTCCCTCTGAATTCTTGTCATTATCACATTGATTCTAATCATCATCGCAGTTAATTGAAATTAAATATTCTTGCGTAACTAGCTTTTTGAACAATAGATAAAAGCTGGAAAGTTATCCTGTTTAATTACTTTTTTTTGGGTTTTACATCAGCGTCAAATTTATAACTTTTGGTTTTCACTAAATGTAATCTGTTTATACTACTATTTGAAGTGCGGAATGTGGGTTTTAAACTAGAAGCTGTTGCTCCAGAGAAACTTGGACTATTAAAATTAATTAAACAGTGAATAAAGGAATCCTCCGCAGATTTTTGCAACATTCGTAGTCCGGGCACTGCCCACCATGTCGGGGTTTTGTAGGGCATAGCCCAATACGCTTGGTGTTAGCGCCAAAAACCTTAACCCACGTAGGTTGGGGAACCAGCGCTGCAAGAGGGTTTCCCTCTGTAGGCGACTGGCGTTTGAGGAACGAAACCCAATAAACCGCGAAAATGTTGGGTAACGCATTGCCTCAACCCAACCTACAATTCTCGTTAACTGCCCACCATGTCTGGGTTTTGTAGGGCATAGCCCCACCTACACTACTTAAGATTTTTCATAAATGATTTAGGATTCCTATATTATGTTGAGCATTAATCTGATTTCTAAGAGGATGTTTTACTGATGAAGGCTAAAACGTTGTTATTGTTTTGTTTGGGATTCGTTCTAACAGTGTTTTGCTGTTTAGAAACAAGCGCAAATATCCCGGCAAAAATTACGGTCACAAAAACCAATTACCAAGGCTGGCAAGATTCTTATGTTTTAAGTAACGGTCAAGTGGAAGCGGTTGTAGTCCCAGCAATTGGGCGGATAATGCAATTTCGCTTCAAGGGTGGAGAAAGTACATTCTGGGAAAATCCCCAAGTGTATGGTAAAGCACCTGACGTCAAATCTGAAGAATGGGGTTACTTTGGTGCTGGGGGTGATAAAACCTGGCCCGCACCCCAATCTGAATGGGGAAAAATCACAGGACAAGATTGGCCCCCACCAGCTACGTTTAATTCTATACCAGTTACGGCAAGAGTTAATCGCACCTCGGTGACGCTGATTTCTCCCGTTGACCCTTTTTACGGTATTAGGTTCTACCGTAAAATTACACTTGAACCAGACAAAAATGTAATGAAAATTACTACGACTTATGAAAAAGTCAAGGGTACGCCACAAAATGTTTCTGTATGGATAGTTACACAGTTGCGCGATCCAGTTGCAGTCAACGCAGCCTTACCCCAACCGTCAATTTTTCCTCAAGGGTATAACGAGCAATCAGAAGATTTACCAGCTGACTTAAAGGTAGACAACGGCATATTGTCCTTGACACGCGATCGCAATAAATCCCACAAGATAGGCAGCGATACTAGTACATTATTATGGGTGGGCAAAACAGTCGCAGTCCGCATAGACTCACCAAGAGTACCAGGAGAGAGTTATCCCGACAACAACAGTAGCGCCGAAATTTATACCAACGTAGACCCACAGGCTTACGTAGAGCTAGAATTCCTCAGTCCGCTAAAAACACTGCAAGTCGGGGAAAAAATGGACTTAACTACCACATATACTTTAATTCCCCGCACAACCGAGAATGCTGGACAAGAAGCCAGGAAAATTTTGCGTGGATACACCTAACGTCGTTCCTCGTTACCAGGCTCAGCCTGGTAACGCAATTCTTGGAGGCTCTGCCTCCTGTAGTTTACCAGAGGCTGGAGCCTCTTAACGAGCGAACAAAGCCCCTCAACCCCCCAATGATTAAATAACTTTGACTCACTTTGACCTACTGTGAACAAGAACACCACTACCTAGTACTGTAGGATTCCTAAATGAAAGCCCTTTACCCTGTTGTTCTGACTCTTGCCATAGTTATTTCACTACCAAGCTACGCGCAGCAGCAAGGTAGCCCCGCACCATCGAATGTGCGAGATGCTGAATATCCATATATCGATTCCAATCGACGTGTGACATTTCGCGTTCAAGCACCTCAAGCCAAAAGGGTACAGGTTGTGGGACTTGGCAGCAAAAACGGGTTTACCGAACAGCCGATTAATTTAGTTCGTGGTGAAAATGGTGTGTGGATGGTGACGACTCCACCAGTACGTCCGGGCTTTTATTACTACCAAATAATTATTGATGGTACGCCTGTCAACGACCAATCGAGTGAAAGTTATTTCGGTTGGGCACACCCCACTAGTGGACTAGAAGTTCCCGATCCTGCTTTCGACTTTTACAACGCCAAAACCGTACCTCATGGTGAAGTGCGTGTGCGCTGGTATCATTCCCAAGTAACGGGCGCACTAAGGCAGGTTTATGTTTACACTCCTCCCGGTTACGATGCTGGTACGAATCGTTACCCAGTACTCTACCTGCAACATGGTGCGGGTGAAAGCGAACGCGCCTGGACAGCACAAGGTAAAGCCAATTTTATCCTTGATAACCTAATTGCTACAGGCACTAAACCGATGATTGTAGTTATGGACAACGGTTATGCGCGTAAACCGGGTGTAAAACTTCCACCAGATTCTTGGGGTAATGAAGCTTTTGAAGAAGTACTACTCGTGGATTTGATTCCACTAATTGACACTCATTACCGAACACTAGCTAATCGCGAACATCGTGCCCTTGCTGGATTGTCAATGGGTGGCGGACAGGCGTTACAGGTAGGGCTGAACAATCTTAACAAGTTTGCCTGGGTGGGCGGTTTTAGTCCTTTTCTGCGGGACTTCAATCTCAAGAGTGTTTTGAATAATGCAGCTAATGTGAATCCCCAGCTTCGCTTACTTTGGCTGGGCTGCGGTTATCAAGATGAGTTTTATGCTAGTAATAAAGCAATGCACCAGGCTTTTCAGAAAGTCGGAATCAAACACGTTTGGGTTGAAGGTTCCGGCACACACGAATGGCAGGTTTGGCGTTGGTATCTGCACGATTTTGTCCCGAGGCTTTTTCTTGGCCTTTGATGGGTTTGTAGTGAGGACTAAAGTACTCAAAAAATCCGAGGACAAATCATCACATTCTTAGTTCGTAGTAGCGCTTTAGCGCCTGTTAAATCGCGGTTTTTTGGCGCTGATGCGCAACTACAAACCCATCAAAGTTAGCTTGCCAGAGTACTAACTTCTTAATTGCACCGGCATAGCTAAGTACGTCATTTTCAAACCGCTCAGTGGGGTAAAAATGACAGGGGTTAGAGCTTGATTTAATTGCATGAAAATTTCCGAAGCTGGCAACGCCTTTAAGCCTTCCATTAAATATTTAATATTAAAAGCTATGTCTATATTTTCTCCAGATATTTGTGCTGACATTGACTCAGTAGCGCTACCTACATCTTGAGCTTCACAAGATAAGGTAACTTCCTGGGCAACGTTATCTAGACTAACCTTCACAATATTATTCTTCTGATCGGCTAATACAGCAATTCGCTCCAAAGCGTTCAACAATTGTCGTCTATCCAGAGTTAATTCTCGTTCAAATTCGCGGGGTATAAGTTGACGGTAAGCTGGATACTGCCCTTCTAAAGTGCGACTCGTTAACCGTTGATCAGCCAATTCAAAAACAACTTGACCTTGATCAAAATATAAGGCTACAGGTTCATCCTGTGAAGCGCTATGAGCCAACATGCGTTCTAGTTCGCGCAAGGCTCTAGCTGGTACTGTCACCTCTAGAGACGCGAAATTTTCCGTCTCTACATCTTTTTCTGGACTCTCGTTAGTAGTTTCCACCACGGCTAAGCGATGTCCATCAGTAGCAGCAAATTCCAGGGTGTCTTGTTTAACTGTTAAATGCACTCCCGTGAGTACTTGCTTGGTTTCATCGGTACTGGTAGCAAATAATGAACCCCGCAGCCCCTCAATTAATGCCGTAGCACGTAGAGAGGCGAAATTTCGCGTCTCTACATTTTCAATGACAGGTAGTTCCGGAAAGTCTTCTGCTCCCATTGCTCGCACCTGATAACGTCCACTCTTGGGAGTGAGTGTGACAATTAAACCTTCGCTACCTGGGCTACTGACAGATGCTGATTCATCTTCTAAGGTAATTTCTCCCTCTGAAAGACGAGAGGTGATATCATTGAGCAACTTAGCCGGAATGGCAATTGCCCCTCCCTCCTCAACCTCAGCGCTAAAGCTAGTACGGATACCTAAGTTGAGATCAAAGGCTGTTAAGCTGACCCGGTTAGTTTCAGCATCTGCTTGTAGCAGCACATTGGCAAGTACTGGGTGAGTCGGGCGTGAAGGTACCGCACGGCTTGTGAGTGAGAGGTTCGTACTAAGATCGCTTTGGGTGCAAACTAATTTCATGGTTGGGTTCTGCTATTTGATTATTTATTTGTAGTAGTTCCTGTGGAAATTGTGGAAAACGTGGTAAAGGTTTTCTTGATCTATGCTTGTACAGGGAAAACCCTGTGGAAAACTTGTGGAAAAACCCCTATGTTTTCCACAAAGTAGTTATACTTGATAAATTTTTCCAGTGAAGCTATCATGTTTTCCACAGAATGGGTGTGAGTTTTCCACAAATTAACCTTATCTTAATGAATTTTTATACTTTCCTTAACTTGGATGAGTGACGCAATAATTCGTAATTCGTAATTCGTACTTCGTAATTACTCCCGAACCGCTCTAAGATTACCAACGAGTACTCGAGCGTCGGCACGAGCGTCACTACGAATTACGATAGGGGGATAGTGACTTGACCGTTGGTCATTTAAGTTGGTAAGACCCTCATTTTTTTATAATTTTTTGGGACGGCTCGTCATATTGATGCGATCGCTCAGTTGACGTAGTGTTTGTACCAAGCCTTGATCAGTTTCGCGGAGTTGGGTAATCTTTTCGCAACTGTACATCACCGTTGTATGGTCTTTCCCACCAAATTCTTCTCCGATTCTAGGTAAACTCAGATCTGTGTGCTGCCGCATCAGATACATTCCGATTTGACGTGCAAAGCTAATTTCCCGTCGGCGCGAATTGCTTTTAAGGTCTTCGATTGAGAGATCAAATGCATCACTTACTATGGACAAAATGACCTCTGGGGTTGTTTCCACTTTCTCAGTTGGTGGTTCTAAAACTGGTGCTATATTTTCCACCGTCATGGGTAAACCCCAAATGGAGATATAAGCAACTGCCCGAATTAAAGCTCCCTCTAATTCTCGAATATTAGAGGTATAGTGAGAAGCAATATACTCTATGACATCTGTTGGCAGACGAATATTTTCGTACTCGGCTTTTTTTTGTAAAATCGCCATTCTAGTTTCCAAATCCGGCGGTTGGATATCAGCAATTAATCCCATAGAAAAACGAGAACACAAACGTTCTTGTAGTCCAGGAATTTGGTTGGGTGGACGGTCGGAAGCTATAACAACTTGCTTGCCTGCTTCATGTAAAGTATTAAAAGTATGAAAAAATTCTTCTTGGGTGTATTCCTTGCCTTCGATAAACTGAATGTCATCTACTAAAAGTACATCAGCCGCACGGTAATGATCCCGGAAACTTTGCATACTATCCTTGCGAATGGCAGTAATTAAGTCATTGGTAAATTGCTCAGTAGAGACGTAAAATATTCTACAATCAGGGCAAATTTCCAAGCGATAGTGACCGATCGCCTGCATGAGGTGAGTCTTACCCAAGCCCACACCACCGCATAAAAACAAGGGATTAAACTCCCTTCCAGGAGATTCAGCAACTGCTAGCGACGCAGCATGAGCCATACGACTGTTGGCACCGACCACAAATCGGGAGAATACATACTTCAGGTTTAAATCAGTAGTTATGAGTTTGTTTTTGGCAACACTCTCAGGAACACTGCTTGGGTCGGGTAATCTCCAAGACACTTCACGTTCGTTCAAATGAGATTCATCACCTTTAGCTACAGTTATATAGATTTCTACTGGATAACCAAGAATATCTTGCACTACATTAGCAATAGTTTTTATGTAATACTTCTGTAACCAATTACGAGCAAAGGGATTAGGAGTACGAATAACCAAGCGATTATTTTCCAATCCCTCGGCACTGGCAGTTTTGATCCAAGTTTCAAAGGTGGGACGGGATAGCTCTAACTGTAAGCGATCCAGTACCTGACTCCACAGACTCTCTCTGGTAATTTCCATCATTTACTACCAATGCTAGCAATCCTATTTGAGTTACAAACACCTCTCCCAAGTTGTCCCCCAAGTCCCCCAAGTCCCCCAAGTCCCCCAAGTCCTGCTCTTAAATAGGATTGCTATAGCAATAGTCACAATAGAAGATACAAGCGTTCCCCAATTTAGCAACCTATACTCTAGACCTAAAACCAGCTTTTAAGCTGTAATCATTCTTGAACACCCCCAGTACGCAAAATTTTAGCACCTACTGATTCACAAAAAGAGGCAAAAACCCATGAATAACAAAGAACATGACATTGAGCCAATTGTTGCAAAAAGCCGGGGAGGCACCAGGGGTAGAGGGGCAGATTCTCAAGAGTTCAGGAGTCCCCCCGGCTGTATTGTGTCCATAGTCATAGGTGGAATAGCGGCTGTGTCTCTTGGAGGCTGTTCTATACCTACCAATCTGCTTGAAACTCAAAGATCCAATGTTCAATCTCAGAATCAAGCCCAAAACACAAATCAGACAAATCCCACAACTGTCCAGCCCCCAGTTATCTCATCGTCCAAAGAAGATCCGAACTTTGTCGTCACAGTGGTACAAAAGGTAGGACCTGCGGTTGTTCGCATTGATTCCACTAGAACCATAACCAATCAGATGCCAGAAGATCCAATTTTCCGGAGGTTTTTCAAAGACCGAGTACCATCAGAGCCTAGACAGCGAATAGAGCGGGGTAGCGGTTCTGGGTTTATTATCAACGCTAATGGTCAGATTTTAACAAATTCCCATGTGGTGAATGGTGCTGACCTTGTGAGGGTAAAACTGAAAGATGGTCGTAGTTTTGACGGACGTGTGCTGGGAGAAGACCCGGTAACGGATGTTGCTGTGATCAAAATTGACGCCAATAACCTGCCAATTATAGCTCTGGGCAATTCTGAATCCTTGCAACCAGGAGAAGCGGCAATTGCCATCGGTAATCCTTTAGGTCTAGACAATACCGTTACCTCTGGAATTATCAGCGCCACAGGTCGTTCTGCCACTGACATTGGTGCTAGCGACAAACGCGTTGATTACATTCAAACTGATGCTGCAATTAACCCTGGTAACTCAGGTGGACCACTGCTCAATTTTCGTGGTGAGGTGATTGGTATGAACACTGCCATTATCAAAGGTGCCCAAGGGCTAGGATTTGCCATTCCCATTAATACCGCGCAGCGCATTGGCCAATTATTAATTACTCAAGGCAGGGTTGAGCATCCTTATTTAGGCGTTGAAATGGTGACACTAACGCCGGATATTAAAGAAACAGTAAATAAGAAACTTGGCATTAATTTAGCAGTAGATAAGGGAGTTCTCTTGGTTCAAGTCGTCCCTGGTTCTCCAGCAGCATCTGCACTACGACCTGGTGATGTTATTCAAAGCATCAACAACCAGCCTGTCACTACCATTGAAAATGTACAAAAGCTAGTAGAAAACAGTAAAATAGGAATTCCTTTACAATTACAACTACTGCGTAATGGGCAACCTACACAAGTAGCGATAAAACCTGCACCTTTACCAGTTAAACGTGAAAGCTAGATTGGGGATTGGGGAATGGGGAATGGGGATTGGGGAATGGGGAATGGGGAATGGGGATTGGGGAATGGGGAAAGGGGATTGGGGAATGGGGAAAAGGGGATTGGGGATTGGTATCAACCAATAACCAAGAACCCTAACAGATATAGCAATCTTAAATAAATTACAAACACCTCTCCCTTGTCCCCCTTGTCCCCCCGCTCCTTCGGGTTCGTCAAAAGTCAAAAGTCAAAAGTCAAAAAATTTTGAATTTTGAATTTTGATTTTTGAATTTCCGCGCAGCGGCTTGTCCCCCTTGTCCCCCTTGTCCCCCTTGTCCCCCTTGTCCCCTTGTCCCCTTGTCCCCCTTATCCCCCTTGTCCCTGACTTACTTCTCTAGGAGTTTTTATATGGCAGAACTACTTCCCATCATTGAATTAGGCAATCCGATTCTGCGACAAAAAGCGTCTTTTGTCGAAAATGTCCACAATTGGAGTATTCAGAAACTAATTGACGATTTAATGGCAACAGTTGCCAAGGCTAACGGGGTCGGAATTGCCGCACCTCAAGTAGCAAAATCTCATCGTTTATTCATTGTAGCCTCCCGTCCCAATCCTAGATATCCCAATGCCCCAGAAATGGAACCCACTGCCATGATTAACCCTAGAATTCTGGCAAATTCAACTGAAATGGTGAAAGGCTGGGAAGGTTGTTTGAGTATTCCAGGGATTAGGGCCTTAGTTCCCAGGTATGAGGCGATTGAAATAGAATACCTTGACCGAAATGGCAAGCCCCAAAAGCAAGAATTTAGTGATTTTGTTGCTCGGATCTTTCAACACGAACACGACCATCTCGACGGTATCGTCTTTTTGGATCGGGTGGAAAGTACTCTAGACATCATCACCGAGCAGGAGTACCAGAAGAAACAAGGGAGGGGGGAGTAGGGAGTGGGGAGTGGGGGGAAGGGGGGGAAGGGGGGGAAGAGGGGGAAGGGGGGAAGAAGTGTTTCTTGCATTCGTAGCGGGTGGCGTGCCGCCAGTGGGTGTTGTCAACAAACAGATTTTGTTACCCTGATATCAGAGTACTAACGTAAAAATACTCATGCTGACTCGCCGCCAGTTTCTGACCCATTGTACTGCAACTGCCACTACTGTAGCTTTAGCTTCAGCAGCAACATCGGGGACAGCAGCAGAACGTAAGTATGTCAAGCCGGCAAGGCTACACCGTGGTGCTGGGGTAGGGTTAATTACTCCAGCTAGTGCGGTATTTCTCCGTGAAGAAGTGGATGTTGTGGTTGATGCTATTCGTGGATTAGGACTGGTTCCTTATCTTGCTCCACATCTGCGCGATCGCTATGGTTATTTAGGAGGAAAAGATATAGACCGGGCTACCGATATCAACCGTTTTTTTGCTGACCCAGCAATTGCAGCCTTGCTACCTCTTCGCGGAGGGTGGGGATGTAGTCGGCTTCTGCCTTATCTGGATTACCAAGTCATCCGTAAAAATCCTAAAATTATTGTGGGCTTTAGTGACTTGACCGCCTTAATTCTCGGAATTCATGCTCAAACTGGTCTGGTCACCTTTCATGGTCCTAATGGCTTGACCTCTTGGCGATCTGACCCAACGGACTATTTCCGTCGTGTCTTATTTGCTGGTGAGATGGTCACTTTTGAAAATCAAAAAGACAGTGATGACGCAAACCGTCTGATGCAGGTGAAAAACCGTATCCAGATTATCAATCCTGGTAAAGCTAAAGGTAGACTGATTGGTGGTAATCTTTCAGTGCTTTCTAACATTGTTGGTTCTCCCTATGTGCCTGACCTGAGGGGTGCGATTCTGTTTCTTGAGGATACAAATGAAAATATCTACCGTATTGACCGCATGATCACTCATCTCAAGTTGGCTGGAGTGTTTAAGCAACTTGCAGGTTTCATTTTTGGGCAGTGTACTCAATGCTTGCCAGATGCTGACTATGGGTCTTTAACCTTAGAAGAAGTACTCCACGATCACATTCAACCTTTAGGAATTCCCTCCTGGTCTGGTGCCCAGATTGGGCATATAGAAACGATATTGACTTTACCTATCGGGGCAAAGGTAGAAATTGATGCCAATTTGGGGAAAATTCAGATGCTGGAACCTGGTGTTATTTAGGGGATTGGGGATTGGGGATTGGGGATTGGGAAGTGGGGAGTGGGGATTGGGGAGTGGGGATTAGGGATTGGGGTTTGAATCCCAGTCCCCAGTCAACATAATTCGTAATTCGTAATTCGTAATTCGTAATTATAGCGGTTCTCACTCCTCGTACATACAGAACGCCCTCAAGATAGCCCAATTCCGGCACCCCACGGGCGGCACGCCACCCGTTATGAATGGAAGAAACACCAGCATTCCCCCTCTTCCCGCTAATCACGCTTTGGGGGCCCCGAGTTCCCCCACTCCCCACTCCCTACTCCCCACTCCCTGTGTTTCAAGAAAGTGGATGAGATGCTAGAAAAGCTTCCACCTCTGCTGCGGTAGGTTGAGATGCGATCGCTCCTGGTTTGATGGTAGTCAAAGCCCCTGCTGCATTAGCATAAGTGATGATTTTTTTCACTGTTTCAGGGTCGCTCAAGCAAGTGATACCATGTTCACATATCTGGTGAATAAAACCGGACATAAAGCTATCTCCTGCACCAGTTGTATCAACCACAGGCATGGAAAAGGCGGGTAACTTGCCTTCGTTTTCACCCAAGCAGTAGGCGCAACCTTTGTTCCCATCAGTCACCAACACCCCCTCAACTGAATTCAGACGATAAGTGATAGCTCCTGGATCGGTGGTATCAAATAGCCATTCAGCTTCTTCTTTAGAGAGTTTAATAAAATCGACGTGCTGAAATAGTTCCCGAACTTTTTGGGGTGCGATGTCAGGATTAGTCCAAAAGACAGGACGCCAGTTGACATCCAGCAAAATCTTCATGTCGTATATTTGGGCCAATTCAAGGGCGCGGTGAATGGCACGGCTACTTTCAGGATAGGCTAATTCCAAAGTCCCTAACACCAGAAAATCTGCCGTTTGAAATAGGGACTCGGGTAATAGTTCGGCTTTAAGGTGGGTATCGGCAAATTCAGTCGTATCATACTTACCAAATCCAGCAAAGCTGCGATCGCCAGCCAAATCGCGCACAACATAAACAAGCCGCGTTGGTGCTGTCTTATGACGTTGCACCCCTGTTGTCTCTACACCTACTTGTTGCAGCAGCTGTACCAGTGCATTCCCTGATTCATCTTCACCCACAGCGCCGACAAATCCCGCTGGTGTCCCAAGCTTTACCAAACCACAGGCTACGTTAGCTGGTGCTCCCCCTGGGTAGGGAGTCCACGACTCGACTTGCTCCTGCTTTAGCCCTATTTGGTCGGCTAAACAATCCAACAAAACTTCACCCAAGCACAAAACACGGGGATTGGCCATCTGATTTTAGATTTGAGATTACAATTTCCCGTATAAAATTTACAATAATTTCTGCGCCTATGTTGGCAGTCGTTCATACAATTCATGAGTGAACATGTTTCTTTCTTGAAACACAGGGGTTTCGGGGTGTGAGGGTGTAGGGGTGTAGGGGGATTCATGAGGGTGTTTTTTTCATTCATAGTGGGTGGTGCGCCGCCTGTGGGGTGCTCTAAAGAAACGGGGATTCTGGCGCTTGTGTTATTTTTGGCTTCGTAATAAATCAGTATTCTAGATATAATTATGTAATATTCAACACTAATGGTGTGTGATTTATATTACTCCCCACCTTAGCCATAAAGGAAATATGGGCAATAGTGCTGCTAATAGTTGAAACACCTACCTCCAAAAGAATCTTCTAAAATGAAAAGGAGCGATTAAGTACATATACCAACGGAGGAATAAATAACTCATGGCTGGTGGCGAGTCTCAGACCCCGGTTAGTCTGTCAGACAGAGAACTGCAAATTATCGACTTAGTGGCCACTGGCTTAACTAACCAAGAAATTGCAGCCAAACTGGAAATTAGCAAGCGTACAGTTGATAACCACATCAGCAATATTCTTACTAAGACGGGCACAGACAACCGAGTAGCTCTTGTCCGTTGGGCTTTGCATTGGGGTAAAGTCTGCTTGAATGATGTCAATTGCTGTGCCCTGCCCAGGCAGAACGATTAAACAAACTGCTGGTATACTGCCTTTGCTAATTTTGACTGATTGCTAATGGTTCTCCTCCTCACCCCTGCTGACTTTGAAGAGCGAATCTCTCAAAATTCAGCAAAAGCAGACTACTGGACTCTTCCTCTTAGGTGGAGGTGGTCATTCCTCCACCTACACAAATTTATTCTCTCATGAAACTGCTATAGCAATCCCATTTGATTTGTGAGAAAATACTGAGCCGACTATACCCGGTATCTGGGAGATACCGGGTATAGTCGGCTCATGATGGAACAAACACCCCCATCACCCCTACGGGTTCGTCAAAAGTCAAAAGTCAAAAGTCAAAACATTTTGACTTTTGAGCAGCGAGTCATTCCCCCTCTTCCCCCCACTCCCCACTCCCTACTCCCCACTCCCTGTGTTTCTTGAAAGTTAATCAACAAAAATTAGCAATAATTCACTGGCTCAGGCGGTAAATTTGAAAGAAATCTATATTGCTCCATTGACTCTCCCCTGGCGTCATGCCCGGGGATTCTTTTAGACAAATTGCACTCGGCAATGGACATTTTTCAATGCCTTTCCAGAGTCTTATTCGCCCTACGCTGGGGTAGGGTCGAGGTGTGCATTACTGCATCACCCCTCCCATTCGGAACCGTGCTTGCGACTTTTACCGCACACGGCTACTCAATGTGTTGTCCTTTTGTCATATCGGACTTCCTGACGGCACGACTAATGAAATTAGGGATATCGTTCACCCATTCCCAGTTAAACTTTTCCCAGAATTGAGAAAGTCTCTCCAAGAATTTTGAGTGGTCTTTCTTCCTAATTTCTTTTAGGTCGAGTGCGGTCTTTTCATCGTGACAATGTCGATGTAATAGTTGCAGATTTTTGTAATCATCCTTACCGCCTAGGGCATGGGGGATGATGTGGTCTACTTCTAGGACATCCCAATCTTGGAAGCTTAATCCACACCAAGGACATTTACCCTTTTGTTTTTTTAGCAACTTAGCCTTACGATTAGGCATTTGAGGGTGTTTCCCTAGTCTTGAACTCCAGTAAATTAGGTCGCCATCGTAAGGGCTTTTATCGCCTTTGACCTTAACATAGTCAGTGCTACTGCAACTGATGTCTTTATGTTTTAGTAACCGAAGGGGGTTCGCTTTCCCCTCGTTGGTCGCGAATACCCAATTATCGCCATTTATGGAAGTCCAGTATTTGATGTGACCATCATTTATGTTTCCACATCGGCGTTTTGCCCATCGTCGAAGTTTCAGGTAGGTGAGGTGGTCTTGTTTAGATAGCTCTCCGACAGTTTGAGCATCGGAGTTTGAATAAAAAGAAGCCCATCCCCTTATGACAGGGTTAAGGTCTTTTATGAGCGCCGCTTGGGGCGAAGACCTATGTTTTTTGATGATTCTTCCGACCTCCTCTTGGTGAGCCTTACTCGCCTTTGCGGATGGGATGATGAGGGTATTAAAACCCAGTTTTATACCAAAAGAGTCTCTAATACTCCGGTATTTCCCGGCGGGGTGTTGCCTAATATGATGACCTAAAAAGTCAAATCCGGCGTTACCATCCTCACTTAACTCAGGATTGAGTGTATGAGTTAACCGAGTCTTTTCGGGTTTTAATTCAAGTCCTATGCCAGCTAACCATTCCGAGATGATTTCTCGGCATCTTTGGACAACGGCTTTGTTTTCATGGAGAATCACAAAGTCATCCGCATAACGGATAATATTGGGGGAATGGAAATTAGTTCCCTTTTTGTGAAACCAAGTTTCCCTCATGCAGAAAGACATTTTTGGGAATTCCTGTTTTATCCTTTCTTCCATTCCGTGGAGGGCAATATTAGCCAAAAGTGGTGAAAGAACCCCGCCTTGTGGCGTACCCTCAGATGTGGAAGTAAATGCTCCTTGGTCTATTACTCCGGATTTAAGCCAAGCTTTAATTTGTTGCCTGACCCTACCTTTGATGTTCAACTTTTGGAGTAGTACTTCATGGTTGATGCGGTCGAAGCATTTGGCTATATCCGCGTCTAACACGTATTTTGCTTTAAACAGCAAGGACTGTTTAATCTGCTTAATCGCATCATGGCATGACCTAGTAAAGTCAGCGACTCCCTCACAGGAGCCACTGCTCTTCAAAACCGTGCGTGAACCTTAAGGTACACGGCTCCTCAGTGACTTGGTGTTTGTCACTCATACCTCATTACCAACATATCCTCCTCCCAAAACCAAA
>JADQBA010000177.1 GCA_016903675.1 Stigonema ocellatum SAG 48.90 = DSM 106950
ACTGTAAAATTTCTGCGGCAGAGCGAATGCCATAAGGAAGTCGAGCTGTATCCCCAAAGTAAATAATTGATTCATTAGGGAGTTGCCGATAAAGTTGTCGCAGTACTGTAAGGCCACCCACACCGCTATCAAAAATGCCAATTGGGGCACGTTCAAAAGATGGAAACACTGTTGGTTGTTGGTTGTTGGTTGTTGGTTGGTTGGGAAGTAGTTAATTGATTGGGGAATTGTTGATTGTTGTTTGGTGTTGGGTGTTTGATGTCACCAAACACCCAACACCAAACAACTAACAACAATTAACAATTTCTCTATCTTTGCTTTAGGTACTGAAGTATACCATTAGCGATGGCCTCTGCCATGCGATTTTGGTATTCTGGTGTTGCCAGCCGAGGATTATCTTCATTACCAGTCATATAGCCTGTTTCCACTAGAATCGAGGGCATAGAGCTTTTCCTAAGAACGTAGAATCTGGCTTTACGGGTTCCTCGGTCTTTGATGGTACTAATACTTCGGAGGATGGTTTTGCGAACGACTTCAGCGAGATTGTAACCGCTGTCGTAATAATATACCTCCAACCCATTGACATCGGGGCGGTTATCTACAGAATTAGCGTGAACACTGACAAATAAGTCAGCACTAGCGTGATCTGCTATGTCTACCCGTCCCTGAAGTTCGACAAAAAAGTCAGCATTCCGTGTTAAAACTGCTTGTATGCCATTTTGCTCCAAAATTGCTGCTATTCTTTTGCTAATGGGCAGAACCACATCCTTTTCTAACAGCCCACCCAGACCAGGAGCACCGGAGTCTTTACCGCCATGTCCGGGGTCAACGACGACTACGAGTCGCTCTTTCGGAACCCGAGATCGTGGTGGTGAGTGTGGCGTAGTATCAGGATTGCCGGCCATTCTTCCTGACAATGACTGTGGATAGGTTCGTGGGAGGGGAGGTAAAGCAACAGAGGGTGTGAGGGGTGAACGAGTGCGTTGTAATTCCAAAGCCACAAACTGATCGCCGGGCTGGTTGAGTTGCCCAATTTGAACGGACGCTGCTGGTTGAACAAAGATTGCTACCGTAGTCGGGTCTTGCTGTTGTAGGCGTACTCTGAGGATGGGGCTGTTAGCGTTAAAATTAGGACCAGTGACTGTTGGCACTAAACGTGCATTGGGGATAGTGATGCGGTACAGACCAGTTGACGTATCCCAGCTACCACTGGCAGTTAAATTGCGATCGCCTCTGATGATGAGTTGTGTGCCCGTCGCACCAAGTTCCACAGACTGAATGGTGGAGAGCGAGTTGTTTGACCCAAGGGTTTTACTAGGGCTAATTTCTGAGGCTACGGAGCTTGGGTAGGTGCTTCCTGGCACTTTGACACTACCACCAGACGGCAGAATCACCAACCCACCTGCACTACTGGTGTTCACTTGCCAGTCGGGGCTATTTTTGTCAACCCGCAAAGTCAAGCGGACAATAGGTGGTGTTGTTCGCAGTTGGTTGAATTGGATGCGGTTAACACCATACTGGTTAACAGACACATCCTGCTGCTGTAGACTTGGTGATATAGTAGCATCAGAAATGTCAGCGTAGATGGTACTTTTGTCACTGCTGCGACTGACCTTAATCTGAGCGTTTCCTCCATTAGTGCGGATGAAAAACCCATCTCCTGTGACTTGGAGGCTCTGAATTTGTGTCGTCCCTTCTACGACACCAACGACTGTTCCCTTATTAGCGGCATTAGGGGCTGTATTTAAGTCCTTTCCCACTACACTGTAAACATTTCTTGTGGAGGCGTCTACACTAACAGCCTCTGGCGTTGGTAATTGCACTATCCAGCGACTGGCTGTTGTCCCCACAAATTTCACCCGCTTGGGGTCTAGGGTATAACCCGGATTGAGTTCTACAACAATGCGAGCCGTTTGTTCGTCAAGTTGCCCAACCCGAATGGCATGAATTGCGCCGCCCACTGGTTGTGTGAATTGCGGACGCCCAAATGTGGTTCCTGGCAAATCTATGACTAGACGAGTCGGGTCGAAGATCAGTTGTGCTTTGGGTTGAACATCACCTTCGGTGTTAATTTCTAGTTGGTTTTGATTGACATCAAAACGCCAAGATTGTAGTTTGGCTGCATGAGCAGGTGAAGATAGCAAAAAGGTTAAAAAAGTACCGGGTAATAACAATAACCAGTGTAGTTTCACAGTGTTTTCTCCTGATTCGCATTCATAAAGTGTGGGCAAATCCTCTCACTATCACTGTCCAAAAAATCGCATTTTTTGAAGAGAAAGTCGCTCCTCGCAGCTTCCGCACTCAGTCGCCCATAGACGCCCAAAGAGGGTGCATCTGTTGGGTAGGGCTGCTTTTGGTAAGAGATCAGAACTTTCAATGCCACATGCATAGTTATACGCTCTTATAAAGACACAGTTAATGTCGTACAATTACTAGTTTGGTCTGTGAATTTTTAAGCCGTTAGAGCCGAAAAATTCAGTAAAGCATTACTACTACACCAACAAAAAGCTAACCAGAATTACTATCACCAGTCAATCCTAGTCAGTAACACTATGAGTAGCTTGGGATTGGCGTGTATAGAGTAGATTTCTAGCTCGCTTTGACGCGGGGCAAATTTCCACTGCTATTAGCTGATGTGCCAAGGACTTATAGCTGGAAAAATATCTATGTTCAGACCAAAAGTAGATGACCCAAAGAGAAACTTGACATACCAGCACCATATGGTAGCTTGGCGGCTCTAAAAATGTCATCGTCGCTTTAAGTACTGGAGAATACCGCGAGCGATCGCGTCTGCCATTTGGTTTTGATACTGGGGAGTTTTCAATTTAGCCATATCCTCCCTACCGGTCATATAACCTGTTTCTACTAGAATTGAGGGCATAGAACTTTTCCTAAGAACATAAAATCTTGCTCGCCGTATTCCCCGGTCTCTGACATTGACATTTTGAAGAATGCTGTGACGAACAACGCGAGCTAGAGCCAAACCACTGTCGTAGTAATACACTTCCAATCCATTGACATCAGGACGATCCTCACCCGCTGAATTAGCGTGAATACTTACAAATACATCAGCATGATCTCGTTGTGCCATATCTACTCTTCCCTGAAGGGTGACAAAATAATCAGAATTACGGGTTAGCATGACTTGCACGCCATTTTGCTGCAAAACCTCCCCCACTCTTTTGCCTATAGGTAGGACAATATCCTTCTCTTGCGCTCCCCCAATACCAATGGCACCAGAGTCTTTACCGCCGTGTCCTGGGTCAATAATAACTACCACTCGCCCATTGGGTATGTGGTTCGTCTCGGACACTTGTGGATTATCGATACTTAATGCGGACATTGGTTGTGGGTTTGGTCGTGGGAGGGGAGGGAAACCACCAATAGGCGGTGTTACCCCACCGACAGGTAAAGCCAAGGGTGGTATGAGTGGACGAGTGCGTCGTAATTCCAAAGCCACTAATTGGTCTGGACTCTGGTTGAGTTGGCTAATTTGCACTCCCGCAGCTGGTTGGACAAACATCACAACTGTACTCGGGTCTTGCTGTTGCAGGCGGACTCTCACGATGGGGCTGTTAGCGTCAAAATGAGGACCTTTAACCCTCTGTGCTAACCTGGCATTGGAGATAGTGATGCGGAACAGACCAGACGACCTATCCCAGCCACCACTAGCAGCTAAATTGCTAGAGCCTCTAACGATGAGTTGTGTGCCTCTGGTACTTAGTTCCACAGACTGAATCGTGGAGAGTGAGTTGCTTGGCTTAAGCTTGGGTGGACTTGAAAAAGGTCTTGGCTGACTGTCATTGACGTTGCTGCTAAGATTACCTCTAGGCAAATTACCACCAAAACGATAGGGCAGAACCACCAAACCACCCCCACCTGTCCTACTCACTTGCCAGTCGGGACTATTTTTATCAACAAGCATTGTCATCCGGACAACAGGTGGTCTTGTTTGTAGTTGGGTGAATTGGATGCGGTTAACACCATACCGATTAACAGGTACATCTTGCTCTTGCAGACGTGGTGATAAAGATGCATCAGAGATGTCAATGTCAATGGTTGCCCCATCGCGGCTGCGATTAACCTTAATCTGAGGATTGCCGCCACTGGTGCGAACAAAAAGCCCATCTCCTGTAACGATTAAATTTTCAATTTCAGTCGTCCCTTGGGCCACACCAACAACCGAAGAGAGGTCAGGCTTAGTTGGAGAGTTTATTGTTACACTATAAACATTTTTTGAGGAGGAACTTACCAACGGACTAGCCAAATTTTTTGAGGAGTCTACTTTCTCAACCGCTGGCGTTGGTAATTGCACTGTCCAGCGACTGGCTGTTGTCCCCACAAATTTCACTTCCTTAGGATCTAGGGTATAACCGTTCGTGATTTCCACAACGATGCGAGCCGTTTGTTCGTCAAGCTGCATGGTGCGAATGGCGCGAACGGCACCGCCCATTTGCTGCGTCAACTGCGGACGCTCAATTGTGGTTCCCGGCAAATCTATAACTAGACGAGTCGGGTTGAAGATCAGTTGTGCCTGGGGTTGAACAGCGCCTTCTGTATTAATTTCCAATTGGTTGTGATTGGCATCAAAACGCCAAGACTCCAGTCTCGCTGCATGAACTGGCGACGATAGCATGAACAGAGTTACAAAAGCACCAGGTAGTAACCAGTGTATTTTCACAGTGTTTTTTCCTGATTCGCATTCATGGAAGCCGTCAATTTGTCAAAGCCCTGGGGCAGGGGTGTAGGGGTATAGGGGTATAGGGGTATAGGGGTTTAGGGAGATGACGCGGAGATTTGTTTTGATACGTTCCCCTTCCGTGTCCTTTTTTTGCTCCCCTACACCCTTACACCCCTATTTCTGCATGAATCCCTATCAGGGATTGAAATAATGGTGTCAAATTCTAGCATGCCCCTCCCGATTTTTCCTGCCGTTATGGCATTTTGAATTTTGGATTATTGGTAGACTCATCAGTCGCTGATATTTTTGGCTTTTCACCAGTATGCCCCAATCACAGGTCTAAAAAAAGTTTATTCCCATTAGTACTCATTAAATCAACAAGGGATTTGTTGAATTGTAGATTTTTTGGTAATTAATGCAACACGTAATTACTTTCAGTTCCTGTTAACCAATGTTGCTTTAAAATTGTCAGATGTAATAACGTTAAAAAAAGCTCTCACATCTCTTCTTTAGGGCTGTCCTTTGTGTTGACACATGACTAATGACAGTTGACGGACGACCCTAACGAAAAAAAACAGCAATAAGTACGCGCATTAGCTTGGTGCTTTTAAGAACTTTAAAAATACATATTGAGCATGGGCGTGGGAAAAAACTGCAAACAAATAACATCCTGAATGTGAGTTGTCTTAAGAAGAAAAAAAACTAAAATTTTACAATTTCCTGGGACGAAAATTTAGAGATAGAAGTTTCCCAAAAAACTGATAAGTAAGCAGTATAACTCCTCACTCCTCACTCCTCACTTTTCTCATCTAGGGTAGCTTCTAAGCTTTCATGCTCATGGGCTGTGGGCAATATTCCACTAGGTGATTCTATTGCTAACGCTGTTTTAGAAGAACCATATAAAAACAGTTGTTCTTCTGCTGTCGCCACTGGTTTTGGTTCTGGAAATACAAATCTTAACAAGGGAGGAGCTAAAAAGGTCGTGATGATAACCATCATGATAATTGCTGCCTCCAATGGTTTCGAGAGAACTCCCGTGGAGGAGCCGATACCAAGAAACACCAATCCAACTTCCCCCCGAGGAATCATCCCCACACCAATTGCCAAACGGTTGATTTGGGGTTGACCATACACACTCAAGCCTGTAATAACTTTTCCGAAGATGGCGACTACGATCAGGAAAGCTGCCATAGCTAGACCTTCGCGATTACTGGGAACCGCAGGATTCAATACTCCCAAATCGGTTTTTGCTCCAACAATGACAAAGAAAATCGGCACCAGCATATCGGCAATAGGAACGACTTGCTTTTGCAACTCTTTGCGCTTATCTGTTTCCTCTAGAACTAAGCCAGCCGCAAAAGCTCCCAGAATTGCTTCCAACTGAATAACAGCAGCAAGGTATGCCATGACAAAGGCGAAGATGAATGCTGGTATCACTAGCTCACCGCGTGTTTTGAGTTGATCGACGATCGCCACAAAAGACTTGTTGAAAATATTGCCTAGGGCGATGGCTCCTAAGAGGAAACAACTAGCGCTGATAATCAGATAAACAACTTTGCCTACATCCACTGAGCCATCTTTAGCAAGGCTTGCTACCACAGCTAAAACCATAATCCCCAGTACATCGTCAATCACAGCAGCGCCTAAAATAATCTGTCCTTCTTTGGAGTTGAGACACCCTAGTTCTGACAGCACCCTAGAACTAATCCCAATACTCGTTGCAGTCAAAGCAGCTCCGGCAAAAATTGCTGGTACAGCACTCACCCCAAACAAAGTCATCAACCCCACCGTACCAGCAGCAAAAGGTGTTACTACCCCCACTACTGCCACGATAGTTGCCTGCATACCGACTGCCATCAAGTCTTTTAGGTTTGACTCCAAACCAATCTCAAATAGCAGGATGATCACACCTAGTTCTGCCAAAACAGAAATGACCTGCGACTGCGCCGCCAAGATAGCATCAGCTGCGTCAGGACTTACATCGGCAGTAGCTTGGAGGAAGGTCATAAGCAAAGAGCTAGAACTATCGGACGAGGCTTGTGGAAACACCAATACATGTAGGAAAGATACGCCTACTACCACACCACCTACCAGTTCGCCTAAGACAGGCGGAAAACCCAGACGGTTTGAGAATTCACCACCAACTTTGCTGGCTAAGTAAATCACCACTAAACTCAGCAGCACTGCTGCTACCACCAATGAACTATCTGCTGTTGCTGTTGCCGTTGCCAATACGGGTAATGAGAATATTCTGAGATCTAACTGCATTGGTTCTGTAGATAACCTTCTCTTTAATTTACCAAGCTCGCAACCTCAAGCAAATAGGGGTGTGGGGGTTGCAGTGTGGTAGGCGTTCTTTATTTCCCTACACCCCTACACCCCCACACCCCTACACCCCTACACTTGCCAACTCGAGAAGACGCTGCCAGTGTAGGGGTGACACTGGCACTACAGACAACCTAGAAAGCCGCACCAGGTCAAAGTTCTCAAAGTTAGCATCTAGTTTAATTTGAGCCAATGTGACGGGAGAAGGCATTTTTCTTACTGCCCTCACATCAATAACTACCCGTTTGACATCATCCAATTTGGGATCGGCGTAAGGTTGACTGACTAGCTCTGCCAAACCCACAACTCGCCGCTCTTTACCAGAGTGATAAATTAGTGCTAAGTCGCCAATTAGCATGGAACGTAGATGTTTAAGGGCTAGGGCATTACTTACTCCATCCCAGACTGTAATGCTGTCCCGTTCTAAGTCAGCGTAGGAATAATCTTCAGGTTCAGTTTTCAGTAGCCAATACGCCATGAGTTTTCCCATTGCTACCGAACTCGCTGGTACTTTATCTTGATGTTGCATTTAGTTGTTGGTTGTTGGTTGTCTAACCAAACAACCAACAACAACCAACACATTCATTAAAAATGTTCGGGGTTTCCATCCATCATATCAGTTTCTGAATCTCGCTTGGAACCCAACAATTCTAGTTGGTCTACTAAGATAATGGGTGTGGAGCGGTTTGCACCTGTAGAGCGATCGCTCCAGGTGTCAAACTTCAAAGCACCTTTGACAGCGATTTGTTTGCCTTTACGTACATAATCACCTGCCACCTGCGCGGTTTTTCCCCATAATTCTAAATTGAACCAATCTGTATGTTCGCCATCTTTGGATCGTCGATTGACAGCCAGTGTTAACTTACACTTAACGCTACCGGACTCGAAATACTTGATATCAGGGTCGTTACCTACACGACCGATGAGGGTGACAACATTAATGTTCATATGCTTTACCTTTCAGTACAGGCGTACTTATTGATGATGATTTTCATAATAGCGAATTCCCAAGCTAGTAAAGCAATGTAAAAAAAAACACAATTACATTTACTTACAACAAAAGATAAAAATTACTTCTTTGTGTTCAAAAAATATACGGATATGCAGATGGAAACAAAGAATATTAAGAAAACGACATTAGAGATAGTCGTGAAAATGGATTATTCTAAAAGCCCCATAAGGGTTTCAGACGCATTGTCACCAGATGTCTATTCTAAGAGGGGGTAAAAATTTCAAAAATATCTATAAAAAGGATAATCTGCTTTACTAGACTCAGATTAGAAAACATAATAGAATTCTGCACGATTTTTTATTACGGTAGTAGTCAAAAGTATCGCACATAGGGGGCGTAGAAAAGGGTGGGTCTTTTCAGTAGGTTTTCTTTATCTCGGGATATGGGTATCGACCTCGGTACTGCTAACACCCTAGTATATTTATCAGGTAAAGGCATCGTTCTTCAAGAACCTTCAGTGGTGGCAATCGATCAAAACGAAAAGGTAGCACTGGCAGTAGGAGAAGAGGCAAAAAAAATGCTCGGTCGGACACCAGGAAATGTGATTGCCCTGCGCCCCTTGCGGGATGGTGTCATCGCTGATTTCGATACAGCGGAGCTGATGTTAAAACACTTTATCCAGCGAGTCAATGAAGGCAGATCTCTAGTACTACCCCGGATTGTCATTGGCATTCCCAGTGGAGTTACAGGGGTAGAAAGACGAGCTGTCATGGACGCTGCTACTCAAGCAGGGGCAAGAGAAGTTTTCTTAATCGATGAGCCTGTAGCAGCGGCAATAGGCGCGGGACTACCCGTGGCGGAACCAACAGGCAACATGATTATCGATATTGGTGGTGGTACAACAGAAGTAGCAGTACTAAGCCTTCAGGGTACGGTACTGAGCGAATCAGTACGCATCGCTGGGGATGAACTGACTGAAGCGATCGTGCAGTACATGAGAAAAGTTCATAACTTAGTGATTGGGGAACGTACCGCCGAGGACATCAAAATTCGCATTGGCTCTGCCTATCCCACGCTGGATAATGACGATGCCATGATGGAAGTCCGAGGCTTACATCTGCTTTCTGGTCTACCGCGAACTGTGTCAATCAAAGGACCAGAAATTCGTGAAAGTATGACGGAACCGCTGTCAGTGATTATAGAAGCAGTGAAGCGGACACTAGAACGCACACCTCCAGAACTAGCTGCTGACATTATTGACCGAGGCATTATGCTGGCTGGTGGTGGAGCTTTGCTCAAAGGGTTAGACACCTTGATTAGTCATGAAACAGGAATTGTAACACATATTGCTGCCGATCCTTTGAGCTGTGTTGTCCTTGGTACCGGTCGAGTGTTGGAAAATTTTAAGCAGCTGGAAAGAGTTTTCAGCGGACGTTCTCGAAATATGTAATAATCATAGACTTTTAGATATTGGATTGTTTATGCAATCCAATATTGAAGAATAAATTTAATGCTAAAAAAAGGTATATATGTTTACAGGACGTCGTCGCTGGGAGCGGAAAGGATTACAAATCGGGCTAGTAGTCCTGTTAGTCGCTAGTGCTTGGATGCTTCGACAGACTCAAGGTGCATTTGTGCTTGAGTTGTACGAGGGCATTACCCGTCCGTTCCAGATGTTACAGCCAAAAGCAACTCAAGAAGAAAGTCTCCGTGATGCACGGGTATTGGAACTACAAACACGCATAGGGGACCTAGAAAGCCAAAATAAGAAGCTCAAACAGTTATTGAGTTATGTGGAGAAAGAGCCTCTTTCATCACGCCCAATTCTGGCGCGGGTGGTGGGACGCAGTGCTGACAACTGGTGGCAACAAGTGACCTTAAATCGTGGCAGCCTTGCGGGGATTAAGGAGGGTTTCATTGTCAGGGCGGATGGCGGATTGGTTGGTTTGGTAGAAAGTGTCACTCCGAATACCAGCCGTGTCTTATTAATTAGTGACTTTAAGAGTCAAGTAGGTGTTACAATCACTCGCACTGGTGCCAAGGGCGTTTTGCGGGGAACTTCAACATCTGAAGCAGTACTGGAGTTTTATGAAAAAGTTCCAAATGTGAAGCGAGGAGATTTGATTGCCACATCTACTTATAGTCAGAAGTTTCCGTCAGGCTTGGCGGTAGGACGGGTGAAGTCCTTAAATTTGAAGCAACTTCCAGCATCAGTAGCAAAAATTGAACTTTTGCCGCCGATACACTCGCTGGATTGGGTATCGGTATACCCTAAGCCGGAAAACCAGCAAAAGGAAAATGTATTTGATAAAAAATTATGATTCCTGATTTTTGGGGTAGCAGACAGAAAAAGCCAAAATCGCGACAGCGAAAATCCAAAACTCAAGTTGTCTCCCTGTCACGTTGGTCTAAGAGTCAACGTCAACTAATGGATTGGACCGTTACGGTTGGGTCTGTGCTGTTATGCTTGCTGATGCTGCTGACCCGCCTTCCTGGTATGGAATTGTTGGGCGTTGAACCAAACTGGTTGTTAATTTGGGTGGTGGCTTGGAGTGTGAAGCGCACAGCTTTTGGTGGCGCATTAGCTGGCATAGTTCTGGGGCTACTTCAAGATGCCATGACATCACCCGACCCGACTCATGCCATTAGTCTAGGGGTTGTAGGAATGATGACTGGTCTGATTCAAAAGCAGCGTTTTATACAAGAAGACTTTATTTCTATTGCCTTAATTGTGTTTGGGATGGCAGTTTTTGCGGAGAGTATCTTCGCTTTGCAATTGGTTCTCATGGGCGATCGCAAAGCTGTTGACATCTGGGCATATTATCAGAAGGTCGCTCTTGCTTCTGCCATTCTCAGTAGTCTCTGGGCTCCTGTAGTTTACTATCCCCTGAATCGTTGGTGGCATCAGATAAAACTTGCAGATCAGGCTTAAAGTAGTCCTGAGTGCTGAGTTCAGTTAGACAATGCGTGTTTCTTGCGGCTAGTATGCCAATATGAACGAGTATAGCCCAAAGTTATGGATAATTGCCCTGTGGTTCCTCAACCGGATACTTCTTTAGCGGGATCAGTATTTCAGGCAGATTCACACCCACTAGAAACCTTAGGAACAGACTTTGACCGGGCTATGATGCAGCGGTGTTTAGAACTCGCTCGCTACGCCTTAGGACGTACCTCCCCAAATCCTCTTGTTGGGGCGGTGATTGTTAAAGATGGTGAGATTGTTGGAGAAGGGTTTCATCCGCGTGCAGGTGAGCCGCATGCGGAAGTTTTTGCACTTCAGAAAGCAGGCGATCGCGCACGCGCTGCGACTATCTATGTCAGCCTCGAACCTTGCAATCACTACGGACGCACTCCCCCTTGTTCAGAAGCATTGATTGCAGCAGGGGTGACTAAGGTGGTGGTGGGTATGGTTGATCCTAATCCACTAGTAGCAGGCGGTGGTATTGCCCGGTTACGTGCAGCTGGGATAGAAGTGTTGGTGGGAGTGGAACAAGAAGCTTGCAAGAAACTAAATGAAGGCTTTGTTCATCGTATTCTTTATCATCGACCTTTTGGCATTTTGAAATATGCCATGACTTTAGATGGCAAAATTGCTACTACCACTGGTCACAGCGCCTGGGTGACAAACAAATTAGCCCGTAACGAAGTGCATCAACTACGAATAGCTTGTGATGCAGTGATTGTAGGTGGAAACACTGTCAAACATGACAATCCTTATTTAACCAGCCATCAAGAGGGAGCGCATAATCCCCTGCGAGTGGTCATGAGTCGCAGTCTTAATTTACCACAACAAGCCCACCTGTGGCAGACGAAGGATGCTCCCACTTTGGTGTTGACAGAAAAAGAAGCAAACCCTGATTTTCAAGAACTGTTACAAAAACAGGGGGTGGAAGTGGTGGAATTAACACCACTCACACCAGATAAGGTAATGGCGTACTTTTATGAACGGGGTTTTTGTAACGTACTGTGGGAGTGTGGCGGGACTTTAGCTGCTAGTGCGATCGCTCAAGGAGCTGTGCAAAAAGTCCTTGCCTTTATTGCTCCTAAAATCATTGGTGGTAGTAATGCTCCTACACCTGTTGGTGACTTAGGTTTTACTAGCATGACCCAAGCGCTGTCCCTGGAATGTGTAGAAGTGCGCGTGGTGGGTTCCGACTGTTTAGTAGAAGGTTATTTACGAAGTCATTAGTACGAGTGTCATTTGTCATTGGTCCTTGATTTTGACTAATGACTAATGACTAACAAATTGTAACTTTATTGTCAGGAACACTGGCGTTCATAAGCAATATCACGGATAAGGTTCAGCCGGGATTGGATGTAGTCACTGAGGAAATCAGTTTCGTGACCATCTAGCAAAGCTTGCGTTTCGGTTTGTTTTACCAACCACTGGACCAAACTAGCATCATCTAACTGCAATAGCATCTTCGCTTGTGCTGTTTCTACCACAGACCAAAGCTGACGCATAATATTAGGAGTCATCACACCTCTATTTAATCATTAGCTTAGCTGTTTTCAGGATACACAATTCCGGTAGAGGCAGATCCATCCACGTACAAGCCGACACAAGTGTTATTAAAAACTTAATAAATCGAGTTATAAATTGATGATGATTCAGAATGAATCGCTATTTTTCCTTTCTGGTTGTAAGCACGTCGGTGTGAATAAACACAACTACCTCTTAAGGATATTACTGCTTAGTTGTTAGTAGGGGCGCAAGGCCGCCGCGCCCGTACAGACAGTTAGGATGAAAAAAACACTCTTTACCCCTACACCGCTACACCCCTGTGTTTCTTGAAAGCAGGCCCACGGGCGGCACGCCACCCCCTATGAATGAAAGAAACACCACCATTCCCCCTCTTCCCCCTAATCACGCTTTGGGGGCCCCGAGTTCCCCCACGGACGTACGGGCGGGGAGAACAGAGCCCCTACCCACTCCCGTGTTTCTTGAGAGCACCCCCACGGGCGGCGCACCACCCCCTACCTCATATCTTGCACCATCGTCAAGTTGCGAAAATCAGAGCTACAATTGCCTTATGATATCGTAGGGTGGGCAGTGCCCACCCTACCCTTATTGAGAAGCTGCAAGATGTCAGCTACGAATGAAAGAAACACGAATTCCCCCCCTCGGACACTCCCCACTCCCTACTCCCTACTCCCCGTGTTTCTTGAGAGTGAGGAGTTAGAAGTAAAGAGTTGGGAGTTATAATTTTATTCCTAACTCCTAACTCCTAACTCCTCACTCTCCATCATGGTTGCTTCAAAACGAGTTTACGTGTTATTGATCTTGGGAATTGCGATCGCCCCAGCTTTAGCAATCTTTTTTGGCATTGCAGTCAGCATCGCTGTGGTTTTACTATTTGATGGGATAGTGTTGGGATTGATGGTTGTGGATGGTTTGCTCGGACGATCGCATCGTGTCCATATGACACGGGTCTTACCGTCGCGACTTTCTATTGGACGGGATAACCCGGTTGTGCTATGTGTGACAGGAAGTAAGACTGACGCTGTGATTCAAGTCTGTGACTACTACCCTAGTGGGTTTGGGGTGTCTGCACCAGCACTACGCGCCCTTATCCCTAGTCATAGTTCCCTGGAACTGACTTATACAGTCCATCCGATGAAACGGGGAGAGTTTCCTTGGGGAGATCTTCAGGTACGGCAGTTGGGAACATGGGGATTAGCCTGGGATGATTGGAAGATTCCTCAAAGTCTTCGGGTAAAGGTGTATCCAGATTTGGTGGGGTTGCGATCGCTCTCAATTCGTCTGACACTACAATCCTCTGGTTCCATGCGCCAATTCCGTCAATTTGGTATCAGTACTGAGTTTGGCGAATTACGGAACTACCGCACTGGTGATGATTTGCGGTTCATTGATTGGAAAGCTACTGCTCGCAGTGTAGGCTCTTATAGCAATTCTACTCCCTTAGTCAGGGTTTTTGTTCCAGAACAGGAGCAAACTTTGCTGATTTTGCTGGATCGCGGCAGATTGATGACAGAAAGAGTCCAGGGTTTGCAACGGTTTGACTGGGGTTTAAATGCCACTTTGTCTTTGGCTTTGGCGGGGTTACATCGGGGCGATCGTGTAGGGGTGGGTGTCTTTGACCGCCAGATGCAGACGTGGATTCCTCCTGAACGTGGTCAACATCGCCTGAGTCAGCTGATTGATAGCCTGACTCCCATTCAACCAGTGTTGCTGGAATCTGATTATGTGGGGGCGGTGACAACTGTTTTGCAGCAGCAAACTAGGCGATCGCTTGTTGTGGTAATTACCGACTTAGTTGATATCACTGCTTCTGCTGAACTGCTTGCGGCACTCTCTAGGTTAACACCCCGCTATCTGCCGTTTTGCGTCACCCTACGCGATCCCCAGGTTAGCAATATAGCTGTTAGCAAGCACTTTGAGGTTACAGCTGCTTATGGTCGTGCTGTAGCATTGGATTTATTAGCACAGCGACAAGTGGCGTTTGCACATCTCAAACAAAAAGGTGTGTTGGTACTGGATGCGCCAGCAAATCAGATTACAGATCAGTTAGTGGATAGGTATTTGCAACTCAAAGCGCGAAGTCAGCTATGAAAACCGGGTAGGGGGTAGGGTGTGGGGTGTGGGGAACCCCATAATTAAAATTAGAGAGAAGGGGCTTGTACCATGCGTGGGGTGTGGTTGTTTTGTCTTTCCCCACACCCTACACCCCACACCCCACACCCTCGGTAAAGGGAACTGGGGATTAGGGATTGGGGATTGGGCGCTGACGACGGCAATAAGCTACCAACAACACAAATAATCCCATGCCTACGAGATACTTCAAAGATTCTGGGAAGCCGGGATTAGGAGAGAAAAACCCTTCCATCATACCAGCCAAAATCAGCATTGGCACAATGCCAAATACTAACTGTACTCCTAGGGAACCGTAGAATTTCAGTGCATCCAGACGGCGATATTTACCTGGGAATAAAAGCGCTCTTGCCAGTAAAAACCCTGATCCACCCGCAAAAAAAATTGCAGGTAATTCCAGGGAACCATGGGGAAACACAAATGCCCAAAATGGATAGGCAAGATTATTTTGAGCCACCAAAGTACCAATGGCACCAATCAATAAGCCATTCAACACCATCATATAAGCTGTGTATGTACCAGCGATGATCCCACCAGCAACAGCACCAAAGGAAACTGACAGATTATTGATCATGATACTGGTGGATGCCAGAGGCTCAACGCCGACAATAGACCCCATCCACAATTTATGGTCGTCTCGCACTATTTTGATGATACGTTCTGGTATGATTAACGACATAAAAGTTGGGTCTTGCCATGCATACCACCAAGCAATTAGCGCCCCCACCAAGAACAAGGCGGTGGCAGCAGCGATGTACGTCCATGTCTGCTGTACTAATTTTGGGAATCCCCAGCAGTAGAATTCCACCACCGCTTGCCATTCCTGTCGTCGTGAACCCTGGTAAATTTGTGTATAGGCTCTAGTTGTAAGGAATTGTAAATTTTGGATTAAGGTATTGCCGACTTGCTGAGTACGCGCACGTGCTAAATCTGCCGTCACAGAACGATACAAACTAGCTAACTCTCTAATTTCCGCCGCCCGCAGGGATTTTAGCCCTTTTTTCTCTACCTGTCTTAATAAAACGTCTAGACGCTGCCAATTTGATTCTCGCCGCGCTATCCAACGTTGAATATTCATAAATTTTCGGAATACTGGGTTTAACTTAACATTAAAATAGCCTCAAATTCAAGCTTTGCAGATTCAGAAATTATGTCTTTTAATCTTGATTCTCCTAGCCCAATGCAACCATTGAGTGTCGGTAATGTCGTCAGTGCAGGACTGCGGCTTTATCGCTCTCATTTGAAGGACTATTTTCTACTTGCTCTTAAGGCTTACGTGTGGTTACTTGTTCCAGTTTATGGCTGGGCAAAGTTTTATGCCTTGACAGCGCTGATTTCTCGTTTGGCTTTTGGCGAATTGATCAATCAACCCGAAGATATTCCATCGGGTCAGCGTTACGTCAATTCCCGGTTATGGCAATTTTTGCTCGCGATGTTGTTAATGCTTCCTGTGGGCATAGGAATTTTCGTTGGTTTTTTGCTCTTATCAGCCTTTGTTGGCATTTTATTAGCAGCGTTTGTTGGGGGGACGGGTCAACAAGGAAATCTCGCCATCATTGCTGTGGTTGGGCTGCGTACCATAGTGGTGGGCATTGTGGCACTTGCGGCGCTTTTATGGTTGTTGACGCGGTTCTATTTGGTGGATGTGCCCCTTGCCATTGAGGATAATGTTGATGGTGTATCAACCATTGGTCGTAGCTGGGAGTTAACGCGGGGTTCCGTCTGGCGGGTACTTTTGATTTCGTTCATTGCCTTTTTAATCACTTTACCTATCCAAATTGTTGTTCAGATTATTACCTCTATTGTTCAGGCTATTTTCGCGCCCTTGTTACAACAAAGTTCTGGTATTTATAATCTGCTTTTTTCCATCACTCTGCTCTTAATTTTGATTTTTACCAGTGGTGCGGTGATTGCACCATTCTGGTATTCAATCAAAGCGGTAGTTTACTATGATTTGCGGAGTCGTCGTGAAGGGTTAGGCTTAAGGTTACGCGATCGCGATATGTGAAGTACCTACATCAATTGCAAGCAATATGATGTAGGCTTCGGGTAAACTCGGTAGGGTCGAGGTGTGCATTGCTGCATCACCCCTCCCATTCGGAACCGTGCTTGCACCTTTAGGCGCACACGGCTACTCAGCGTGTT
>JADQBA010000441.1 GCA_016903675.1 Stigonema ocellatum SAG 48.90 = DSM 106950
TTTGATTTCTCCTTTTGACTTAGTTGAGTACTGGATCAAGTCACCCTTCCTCGCTTTAAACGGTGTTGTTGAACCACCATAGCGCTCACGGTATTGTGCTGGATTTGGTGATTTCGCTGGAACTGCATCATGCAAGCGACGCCGTGTAATTCGAGGTTTAGAAATGACTTTAAATAGCGAATAGGTAATTCGCACCACGCCAACCCAATCATGACCACGAGTATTTGCAGTATGGAAAGGTTTGTATTGAACAAAATGACTAGCCGCAAGCGCAATGGCATCAACTGCATGGGTTTCTGGTGCTTGCAATGCTTTATCTGTTTTATTTTTTGCAAGTCCTAAGTGTTTACGGATTTGAGATGTGCCGTTACCATCTTCTTGCCATCCTTCACATGTGATAACAGGAGCAAGATTTGATAACTGCTCTATCATCCAATACTGACCTACCATCACTGGCGAAAATCCTTTACCTGACTTTGCCCCTTTGCGGCCTGATGTTAGATCAACATCTGCTCTTACTTTTTCCATCACAATTACCGTGACTGGGTAAATGCGGCAAAGCTCAGTGATGACTCGTAGCTCCAGTTGACGGTTTGAGCGAATTGATGGTGCAAGTTTTGTTTTTCTGCGGTTAGAGAAGCGCTTTTGACGGTGGTTCCTCAACTTAAAGACCCTTGAGCGGTCAATTCGTCTTCCACGTCGTCCACGCCTCAGCATGGAGCGATAAGCCATTTTCTCTTTTACCCCAGCAATAGCAGTTCCTTGTTTAGGGATAAATCCCATAAGAACCAAGTGAGCCATGAACAAGGTGAACTTGGATGACTGCACCCCAATCCCTGAATACCGCTTACCAGGGTCAACCCCTAAAGCAATATCTTGTTTGCTGTTCCCGGATGGATCAATCAATAATTGAACATACCAAATACCCAAGTCATTCCAAAATGATTTTGCTTTACCCTGTTTTATC
>JADQBA010000452.1 GCA_016903675.1 Stigonema ocellatum SAG 48.90 = DSM 106950
ACTGGTTGGAAATTTGCGCCTGAATCTACTGGAACTAACCAAAGTTTAAAGCAAAGTCGTGACCATCTATTGGATATTAATGCTCTGGTGGTAGAAGGTGAATTACAAATTAATTGGACTTACAGTAGTCATGTTCATACTGGTGCCACAGTGGAGAATCTGGCACAGAGCTATCTTCAAGCAATCAGGTCAATAATAGAACATTGTCAATCAGAAGAGAATACAGGATATACACCATCGGATTTCCCAGATGCACAGTTGGATCAATTAGAACTTGATGAATTATTAGCTGCGGTAAAACATAAAAAAATTGAATCAATTTATCCACTTTCTCCCATGCAACAAGGGATGCTGTTCCACAGTCTTTATGCTCCTGAAAGTGGGGTATATTTCGAGCAGATGACCTTGAGCTTGAAGGGTAATATCAATATTGCTGCTTTTGAATCAGCTTGGAAAAAAGTTGTAGATAGGTATTCAGTTTTCCGGACATTCTTTGTTTGGAAAAATCGCCAAACTCCATTACAAGTGGTGTTGAAACAGGTTGATTTACCTTGGAATAATCTAGATTGGCTTTCATTATCGACTACAGAACAACAACAGCAATTGTCAAATTTGTGGTTAACAGAAAGAAGACTTGGTTTTCAATTTGACCAAGCACCATTGATGAGGTTTACGCTAATTAAACTAACTAAAAATACTTACAAGTTCATCTTGAGCAATCACCACATCCTGATGGATGGATGGTGTTTACCGATTATCTTTAAAGACGTTTTAAGCTTCTACGAGGCTGAACTCACAGGTGAAACTTGTGATTTGCCAACAC
>JADQBA010000440.1 GCA_016903675.1 Stigonema ocellatum SAG 48.90 = DSM 106950
ACTGGTTGGAAATTTGCGCCTGAATCTACTGGAACTAACCAAAGTTTAAAGCAAAGTCGTGACCATCTATTGGATATTAATGCTCTGGTGGTAGAAGGTGAATTACAAATTAATTGGACTTACAGTAGTCATGTTCATACTCGTGCCACAGTGGAGAATTTGGCACAGAGCTATCTTCAAGCAATCAGGTCAATAATAGAACATTGTCAATCAGAAGAGAATACAGGATATACACCATCAGATTTCCCAGATGCACAGTTGAATCAATTAGAACTTGATCAGTTATTAGCTTCTATGAAACAGGGTAAGTAGAAAGGTGCAAAACAACAGAAGTATGTAGCGAAAATTAAAGTTATCCAAAACCCTCTTTCATTCTGCTTTCTGCCCTTTACATTCCACCTTGTTTCAACCATAAATATTCACATCTACCAACTTTTAAAAAGTCTATTTATGTCAGGAATAATTGAATCAATTTATCCACTTTCTCCCATGCAACAAGGGATGCTGTTCCACAGTGTTTATGCTCCTAATAGTGGTGTGTATTTCGAGCAGATGACCTTGAGTTTGAAGGGGAATATCAATGTTGCTGCTTTTGAATCAGCTTGGCAAAAAGTTGTAGATAGGTATTCGATTTTTCGGACATTTTTTGTTTGGGAAAATCGCAAAAATCCATTACAAGTTGTGTTGAAACAGGTGGATTTACCTTGGAATAATCTTGATTGGCTTTCGTTATCGACCACAGAGCAACAACAGCAATTATCACAGTTATTGCAAACACAAAGAGAGCAAGGGTTTCGATTCAACAAACCACCCTTGATGAGGTGTACGTTAATTCAACTAACTAAAAATACTTACAAGTTCATCTTGAGCAATCACCACATCCTGATGGATGGATGGTGTTTACCGATTATCTTTAAAGACGTTTTAAGCTTCTACGAGGCTGAACTCACAGGTGAAACTTGTGATTTGCCAACAC
>JADQBA010000226.1 GCA_016903675.1 Stigonema ocellatum SAG 48.90 = DSM 106950
GTCGAGAATTTAGAGCAGTACTGTTGCTCGTAACGCCGCAAAAGTGGTAAATTGATTGTTTCTCTCAATCTATTTTCAGAAATGCCAGTTTCAAGCTGGTTGCGACAGGCACCGTAGACAGAACTATGAATGTTGACTACGGTGTTTAGGTGTTTTTGGAAGTGCGATCGCACATAAACCTCATTGACGCTATGTTCACAGGTAATGACATCGCATTTTCCCGCCTCCACAAAGATATCAACCCAGTTTTGCATCTCAACGGAATAGCGGTTTAACACACTCGGCGGTGTACCATCTTGTAGAAATGTAATGAAGCTGCGGAATTTATCCAGTATTTTCCCTGACCTACCTAAGTCCGGTGGGCGCTTAAAAATAACCAGTTGATCAATATAATCACGTAATTTTACGATTTCTGCATCTGTAACATCAAGTTCCCGTTGAGTTACTAAAGTGATAGCATGGTGTTGACTGAGATACTTAAGTAAATTAAAAGTTCTCACCTGAGTTCCCCCCCGCGTAGGCGGATAAGGGAAAGTAGAAGATAACATTAAAATGTTCATGCTACGGTTTACGGATTATATGAGAGTCATACCAACTCAATGAATATATATATAGAATCACTTTATGATACTTTATGCATCATAAAGATCACTTACAAAAAAGCGGCGTCCGAGCCTCATCCCTCTAGGAATGGCATGAAAGCCGCTGTCATTGGTCATTAGTAATACTTTTGACCAATGCAGATGGTGGGCATTGATCACTAGTTATTTATTTTTTGTCATAAAAATGCCAAAAGTTAGTATTTGCATTCCTACTTTTAATCGTGTTAAGCTACTGCCTTACGCCATAGAAAGTGTACTACAGCAGACTTATGAAGACTTTGAATTGATTGTCTGTGATGACGGTTCACAGGATAGTACGCATGAACTATTAGAAAAATACGTAGATGGCCGTATAAAATATATCCGACATAGGAAGAATATTGGTAAAAGTAATAATATGCGCTCTGGCTTTGATGCTGCAAAGGGTGAGTATTTTATTAAATTTGATGATGATGATAGATTAACTCCGGATTTTCTAGCACGTACTGTAGTAATTTTAGAGGAAGACGCTAGCATTGATTTTGTTGGCACTGACCACTGGGTCATTGATATTCATAATGCACGGGATGAACAAAAGACTAGGGAAAACTCCTATCGTTGGGGTAGAACAAATTTATCGGCTGGTATTGTAGATAAATTATTGGAAGTTGTGTTCGTTAACCAAAGCTTTCAAATTGGCGCAACGTTATTTCGTCGCCAAGCCTTAGGAGAATTGGGATTTATGCAGCCCAATTGGCAAAATTGTGAGGATAATGATTTATTTGTGCGGCTGGCTTTAGCAGGTAAAAAGGGTTATTACTTACCAGAATTGTTGATGGAATATCGTTATCATGTAGAACAGCTAGATTTTGAGCGAGCAATTCGTTATTTACATGATAAATTACATTATCTGGGAAGTTATAAATTTGAGTCACAGAAGCTGGAGAACGTCAGGCTCCAGCGTTATCAGGAAACGCAGCTATTGTTAGGGTTGCGTTTGATTGAAAAGGGTGAAACTCAAAAAGGAAGAGAGTTGGTTTTGGCAAGTAGGTCTTTTTCCCCAGCTAAGGCGTGGAGTGGGTTAGGTCTGTCGCTGTTACCATTGGGGTGGCGGCGTCAGGCGTTTGGTGTACTGCGACGAGTGAGGGACCGAAGTTCTGAGCGCCCACCGTTCGCGCTTCGCGTCTCCCCGAGTGAGAAGTTCTGAGCGCTGACTCACCGACGGAAAGACGAATCGGTTGACAAAACAGAAGTTCTCGCTCTTGTGGGAAAAAGGTGTAATGTGTTGCCATTCAAGCTAGAGTAGTGCAGATTCATATACAGGTAAGATTATCAGCATGGAAACTAAAGAGCTAAAGTTCCTAATAATGTTATTGGGATGTGAGAATTATCGGTCAAGCCTTAGTGCTAACAGCTTTAAGGATTTGAAAGGGAAAGAGAAAATTTGTCGAGATTTGAGCGATCGCCAACTCATAGACTTTTCCCGCGAGATTGCTACAGTAAAGATTTTACCGCCAGGTGAAGCCCTACTCAACGACCCAGCCCAATCCCCGATCACAGACAAAGAACTCAGGGTGCTGGATAAGATAAGTAAAGCTTCTGGCAAAATCTCCCCCAGCGAAATTAAATCGTCATCACTGAAAGCGGCTGAGAAAGAGGCGATATTAACAACTCTAAGTGAACGCGAATTCATTGAAGTTGAAACCAGAATGAAAAAGGCTAAAGCTGAGGTATGGATCACTCAACAAGGAATTGAGTATTTGCGGGATGATTACAATCCTCAGGGAAATGCAATTCTCAGCCTGGATCTAGTGGGTAATTACCTGCGCTTTTTGCGGAAATATCTGCCCAGTAAGCCAGATCAAGGAGTTAATTTAGCAGCTACCAATGGACAGTCCCCGACTGTAACCATTGCAAACCTGACTGACGAAGAGATTTTAGAAACTATTCAGAAATTGGATCAGGAACTCGGTACTGAGAATTATTTGCCAATCTTCCATCTGCGCGAAAAGTTACAACCTCCCCTCTCTAGGGATGAATTGGATAAGGCGCTTTATCGTCTGGAAGAAGCTGAGCAAATAGAATTGAATATCTTGGAAGAGCCTGGGGATTATACTCCTGAACAACTTGAGGCTGGAATTTCCGAAAATGGCGAAGATTCGCTGTTCTTTATTACGGTGGACTAGTACCTAAGCGGAATTCGGAATTCGGAATTCGTAATTCGTAATTCGGAATTCCTACAGCGCAAGCGTTTCATTGATTTGGAATGGGTGGTTTATTTCCGCCGTCAGAGTAGTACCTCACGCTTTACTCCTAGGCGCTAAGAAAGAGCTGTTGTGGTCTATTTTGTGGGGTGCCTTAACGTAAGCTATAGCACTCCTAAATGATTCGTGAAATCAGGTTCGGTTAGACCTTGTAATATCTGTAGGTTGGGGAGCACCTCGTGGCACTCAGTTCAACCCAGCCTACATTGATAAATTTTCTTATAAGTAATCACCCGAACTTGATATGAAATCCTCTGTTTCTGCTCTTGGCGGTTGGTAAAAAAATAATTTTCACAACTCAGATAGGACTGCTATATTCACTACTAACTTCTTGACCACTCATCAATAATAGTCAACATTGTTTTGTCACCCAATCCTTTAACAGATTTCACTACATCACGATAATCCTCAAACTCCTGCTTCGGCTTCTTATTAAGTCGAGCATCAACTATAGCTTTGGCAATTTTTTCAAAGCCAGGAACTCTAGCGCGTTGTAACTTTAACAATAACTCGTCTTTGTCCAAAGTGTTAAGTAAGTTTAGTGGGTTGCTCCCTTGAGGAATTTGGATGGCAAATTCCTTAAGCTTATCATCTACTCTCTGTCTTTCTTGTGCCAGTTCTGACTTTAACTCATTGAATTGCTTCTCAAAGCGTAATTCCAGATTTGCCAGACGTGGTTCTAGGTTTGTTGTTTTAGAGATTGGTTCTACCTTTCCTGGAGATTCCATCTCTCTGAGTGATGCGGCTTGCTTTATAACTATATCCTCTATTTTGGGTGAAATTACAAACGCATTGACCATTTCACCTTGACGAGGATTTTTTTCTCTTGCTCTGACAGCAGTATAATATTCTAAATGTCCATCAACTACCGTGTAAGTCTCTGCCCCTGTCGCTTTCACAACTAACGGTCTGATAATTCCGCCACTTTCTAGAATTATGTCTGCAAGACTATCTAAATCAGTTTCTGGAAAATTGGATCGAGGTACATGAGAGTTAATGTTTTTAACGTCTACCAGCGAAAAATTAATCATTAATTAACTCCCATTTTTCGGAGAACTTCATTTGCTAAAACATCAAATTCCGTCGCAGATTTTTGAGCATCAGTTTTAACTTCCTCTGCATACTTAATAACCGATTTTGGATCCGGATATTCTAAGTCTCCAACTGTTATAGTCTGATTCATGCATTCTGACAATACTGTTCTATCATAAATAACTGCTTCCATCAAGGGCAGGTCATAACGCTTTGAAATTACACTTCTTTGTTGTGGAAAAGTATACTGTAAAAATTTCGGATTAGTTGAAATTTTGGAAGCAAGAACACCAATGATGTTGATCGGGGGCTTGCCCACAACTTCTCTAGATTCATTAATTTGTTTAACAAAATTCTTGACAGTTGGTAAACCTTGATTCGCAAATGGTTTCAAATCTGAAGGAATTATCAGGTAATCAGCAGCAATTAGTGCAACTTCAGCATATAAATCTCTAGAGGGAGGAGTATCAATAATTACAAGATCGTAATCCTTCTCTACTCGTTTTAGTTTGGCGATTAGCCTATTCCTGCTAGCTAGGATTTTATTAAGCTTGTCCTGCTCTTCAATCAAGGTAATGTGGGAAGGAATAACATCAATTTCGGGATTGTTAAAATACTGAGACTGGCGAACAATATCTGGAATAAAGTTAAAATCTCCTGATTCTAATAAGTGATAAACGTTCTGCTCTCTTAAATCATCCTCTTCTTCAAATTGAAATTTAATTAAACCTGTAGCAAAAGTAGTATTTGACTGAGAATCTATGTCAATCAAAAGTATCCTTTTACCTTTTTTACTTAATGCTGCTGCGAGGTTGACGGCAACAGTAGTTTTACCAACACCGCCTTTATTATGGTAAATCGCGATTGTTTTCATTAAATTTTCCCTCTTGATATAGCCTGGTATTTGAGGAACTGGCTTATTTTTTGTCTGTCTTTCTTTGAGACGTTCTCTGCCAATTAAATCTTTAATTTTATTTATCTTGGTATCAACTTCTTTACCAGAACACTGAAATCTCATCTGAATATCATCTGGGAATTTCTGATAAATTCTGATTTCTTTGCCATTAGTTATCAGTCCATATTCCACATTCAAGCTTGTTAAATAATGCCTGAGTCGGGGAACGTGATTATTTAAGTTTTGCTTTGGGTGCTTTCCCTCCATGACAACACTCAGCGGTAAATTAGCATCTAATACAAAGGGTATGGCTTGTACAGCAAATGCTAAGAAGTCCAAGCGGATACTGCCAATGGCGACTTCTTGATACCAAGTGTCTGGAGTGTAACCTAACTGTGGTAGCAAATATTGGACTATGAGTTTGCTTTCAACTTCGCTTTCGTTGCGGCAAAACTCAGGATTAAAAGACAATCTTTTCTTACCTTTACAAAACTACAATCATTAGCAAGAACCTTAGGGCTATTTCCTACTCATCGACCGCCACCCAATACTTGTCGGTTAACGATAGTTGAGGTGTCAAAAACCCGGTAACTCTTGGGGAACCGGGTTTCTTATTGTCGCAAAACCTACGCAGTATTGGATCGCCACCCACCTCCCTAAGCATAAATTCTTAGTATGATCTGTGATTTGAGAGGTTCGTAGTAGTGGTGCTCGATTTTAAGCACGCTTTGTGCTTACTACGAACTTTCATAACCCTTTCCAATTATGGCATGGTTTAATTATTTTGAGTTGCAAAAATTACTTAATTAACTTAACCATATCCCATCATCCGGTTCTACAACCGATAAATAACCCCGATATTGAAGCGTTTCAGTTCTCCCAAGGGTAGCATAGATTTGATGTGCCTAATTGTCCCAAAGTTAGGTACATCAAACTATGGTTTAGGGTTTCAAGCTCAGCACTTTGACGATTGGTGAATCTCGGTTTTACCGTTGTCCTGTATCACAACAGAGCGATTGCACTGCTTCTGTTGAGTGCCGTTGTCGCTACTGTACTGTTCAACCTGGGTTGTTTGCCGTTGCTCCGTCACTACTGGCGCTGAACACGCGCTCAGATTTAGGACAAAAAGCGTAGACAAGGTAACAAATGAAAGAAATTTGCACATGGTTTATGTTGCTCCAAAGATGATTTTGCCTGGTGCGCGAGATGCAACAACTGCGCTCTCAACGGAATATGAAACCACACTGGTAAAAAACAATGTGGCAGTACTTAACATAGTGATTTTTAAGTTAATTAATTAGCTACATAAAGCTACAAAAGCAAATTGCCGTATTCCGGATTTTGCTCAAACATTTTTTATCACAATCCGTGCAGGAGTTACAAACACCTCCCCCAAGTCCCCCTTGTCCGCATCTTAAATGGAAGGCTATATTCAGTAGCATCTCAGAAGTGAGTTACTGGTACACTAATTGACCCACGAACTTCAGAATCGAGTGGAGGACGCTTGGAAACACCCAATGGATCAACTGGTTGGGGTGTCTGGTTCGGCGAGGAACGCAAAAATTGCTTGATGCTAGCTGATGGATTTTTCAAAAATTCAATGGGGTTAATCGATGGAGATGGCTGATTATGTACAGATGGAATTGAGTTACTAATTTGTTCTAGTCTGTTAGTCTGGTCAATGGTATTACCTGCATTATTATTAATCGTCGCTGGTTGAGTAACCAAAACACCAGCCTGACCGGGAGCAGTTTCGTACTCAGAAACATTGATTTCGTTGGCGTAGGCTTTGTGAGTCATGGCGATCGCGCTAAGCAGGACGACTAAGGATTTTATTAGATATTTCATAAGAAATCTCGGTATGGGGGAAACTCAGTCCCTTTAGGGCTGAGAGGGAAGCGACACGGGCGATTTTAATCGCCTTCAATCTTGATATTTTGATGCTGCTACCGCCTTGAAGTTACTTGGTTCAGGGTGCTATTGTGTTGCACTTTCAACAGGACAATTACTGTTTTAAATCACTCACTTTGTACGCATAGCAGCCAATTAAAACTCCCATTACTGGGGTGATGTTAGCCTAGATGAGTTATGGGTCGGTACTTTCCAGACAGCACTGGTGTTAACTCAATATAAACCTGTTTAACTGCTTGGTTCTAGAGCTTGAGACTGGCTGCGCATCTCAAGGTAGGTCTTTTAACTCTTACCCATAACGGCTGACAAGGTTTATACGTGGATCGTCCCTTGTCCATCGGGTCAGCTAGTGTGGCTAAAGACTCGCTCGGCAAGCGAGAGCGTCTTTAGACCTGAGTTACTGACAATTTCAGTCCACTCCCGTAATCAATTATCTTATTTGGTGAACACTTCTAACATAGCGCTTCCATCGCTTCACAATGTTCCACCACAAGACCGCACTCTTGGCTGGGGTTCTTAATTTTGATTTTTGAATGCGTGAACGCGAGTCGCTTCAACGGGGGAAACCCCCCGAAGTTCGCCCGGAGGGAAACCCTCATTGTGACAACTCTTGGCAACGCACTGGCGAAATCTGACGAACCCGAACGCGAGTGCGTCTGTGCTACTGATACCAATTTGCATTCACAACCGTAATAAGCGAAATTCTCATTCCCTACTCCCCACTCCCTACTCCCGATTCTGACTCCTCGGAAAAGTTGCGTCTCAGCTAGATTTAGAACTGCGGTGTATTTCTCATAGTTTGCGTTGCCTCTTACATTTATCCACAGTAAAGATGAAGCTAGATCCCAAGAAGCATCGGCTAATCTTCAGCAAGTCATTAGTCAGTCTGTGTTTCTAAGAGAGATGTAACAAGATGTAAAGTTTTACCGATTCCTTTCAGAAACATAGCGAACAGCTAACACATTTGTTAGCTTGTGCATGAAATGAAATCAATGAACATTGATACTCACAGGAGGTTTAATCATGTCAGCTTCAATGATGACAGTTGTGGCAGTGCTAATCCTTGGCTGGTTTCTAGCTTCTACTATTGGGACTTGGGCTTACTTTGCTACCCAGCCTAATAAAAAAGACCAATAATCTTTTCATCTGCCTCAATTCCTGATTAATAGACATGGACCATTAAGAGCCTGAAACCCTTGTTAGGGAAGTATTGCAATACGCCCATACATCATTTCTGGAGATATCTAATCCATAGACGTCAACAACCCAGTGGTAACACCTGAGTTGTGAATTATTCCCGAGTTGTGAAACTGCTCGGGGATATTTCTCTATGGCACTAAACCACAATTGGGAATGTCCAGCCACATTTAAATCCCTCATGAGTTGTGATAAAATTGTGAGGTTCTAACATAATATTCAGATTGGCATCAATACTGCGTAGGTTTTGCGAAAATAAGAAACCCGGTAACTCCTGCGAAACCGGGTTTCTGACACCTCAACTATCATTAACCGACAAATATTGAGAGTGGCATTAATTCCAACCCCGCAGTTTTTGGTGTACCTTTGCCAGATACCACATATAATCATCAATTTGGTATTGGGTTGCTGCTTTTACAATGTATTGCCGCGCCTGTTCTGATTTATTCTCCGCCTCAAAATACAATCCCACATAAAGGTTACTGTAAAAATTTGCACCTTGATCCCAGGAATTGCCAGCACTTAACACCTCATCTACGGAGCAATTGCCTGCGTACAGGTCATAAACTCGCCGCATTACTAAGCGAGGGTCATCTTTTATAGGCAGTAAGGTTGTGCCCGCATAAGTAGCAGATTGAAGCCGTGCAATGCATAGGTAACGCCAAATTGTCTCCTCAGCATCGTGGGCGTTGACGGTTAAGTCCACCTCAAATTGTTTCGCTCCATCGCCAAATCTTTCTGCATAGTAATAGGATAGTCCCCGCTGCCACAAATAGGGTGTTAGGCGCGACTCAAGTTGCTCAGCAGTATCAAAATCAGTAATTGACGCATTAATATTGACGAGCTTAAAATTGACCATGCCCCTTTGCACGTAAGCTCTTGGGTCATTGGAACGGTGAGAGATAATATCGTTCCAGCGAGCAAGTTCTTTTTCGAGTAAATTACTCAAATCCATCTTCTGGTTCTATTGCATATACTGCAAACGGTTAAAAACTCTATCTATGGGAACCCCTCTCCAAACCTCTCCCCTTAATAAGGGGAGAGGCTTAAGAATTTAGTTTTCCGCTCCTAAAAAGTCAATTTTCTAGCCATAACATCAACATTTATCATCATTCGTCAGTCGGCAACGCCCCTGAGTGTTGCCCTCAATGCGCTTCTGGCGATCGGCAACAATCGTTGCTAAGTCTGGTCGTCCAGTGAGGGCGAGGCGCAAGTCAGCCCAAATTCCATAAAGCGTATCAATGATAGGACCGATAATGGGCCATTTGGTAGCAGCATAAACCCACCCCATCCCAAGGATTTCGTAAACTCGACGAAAAACTTCCACATTTTTGATGACAGTGCCGTCTCTGAGTACACCATGAATCCGCCCCATCGCTGTTTCAAAGTCAACACCGCCATGCGCTTCGGGTTCATAGTCATGGTCTGCAATATCCACAAACTCTACTAAACCTCGACCAGCATCCCGTCTTTTTAAGAAGTTAACTTCTCGCAGACACAACGGACACTCACCGTCGTATAGCAGCTTGATTTGCCACGACTGAGAAGATGATTCAAACTCTTGAGCGACTTCCACGGATTTGTAGGACTGAGTTTTTGACGAGGGCATAGGTCAATATGAGGAAGCGTAAACGCACTACGGGGGCATATGGCTAAAGCATCACTACTACTATAGCGTAGACGCTGCATCGGCTTGTCACACACATTGATGTTGCCGAATAAGTACGATCTTATATAGGACTTACGCATTGACAGAGACAAACAACTATGCATTATCTCTCGTTACAAGGCTCTGCCTTGTAATGCTCTTGTAGGAGGCTCTGCCTCCTGTCAAATCGTCCGGCAGAGCCTCCTTGATCACATTCTGTGGCAGAGCCTGGGAACGAGGTAGGGCAAGACTT
>JADQBA010000381.1 GCA_016903675.1 Stigonema ocellatum SAG 48.90 = DSM 106950
ATGTACCACTCAGGGCCTTAAGAGCAAATCAGCCTGCTGAGTACGTCTGTGCCATTAGTCAACTCTTTGAAAACCCGCAATTGCAACTTGATTTGTCTCATAACGGCAGACAACTGGTGGAAACAGAATTCACTTGGGAAAATGCTGGGAAGCGTTACGAGGAAGTTTGTTTGAAGAATAGAGTGGGGAGTGGGGAGTAGGGAGTGGGGGAGTGGGGGAGTGGGGGAGTGGGGGAGTGGGGGAGAGAAAAAATCACCCCAGCCCCCCAGCACAAGATCTCCCCACTCCCCATTCCCCACTCCCCATGGACTATTCCCCACTCCCTATTCCCCACTCCCCATGGACTATTCCCGTTAATCGAGTTTGAAGTTAGATGAACTGAGTTGGTTGACATGAACCCCTTGCAATAGCAAGGATTCTCCGGAACCCAAGGTTAATAAAGCCCCCTTGTCGGTATCCACCAGTTGATGCCCAGAAACGATCCCATTAAAAAAAGTTGAGGCATCTGTTATGCCAAAACCCTGAAGTTCAATCTTATCTTTGCCGGCATCAAAATTTGTAATATCAGACTCCCCTGGTAGTAAGTCATCTTTTTTGACTACAAAGGTGGCTTGGTTGGATTCAGCTAGCACGACTTTGTTAGTATTCATGCCAGTCAAGAGGTCTTGATTATTCTGATTACCGATTAAAGTATTTCCCGATAATTGCAGGGAACTGTTTAAAGTATTTCCCGATAATTGCAGGGAACTGTCATTAATCTCCACGATAGTTATGTTTGTGGAGGAATTAAATTTCCGCTGATAAGTCCCAGTTACTTGGCTAGCAATGGATTCCGTGTCGTAGCTGCCATCAACATTGCCTTGGGTATTCTTGTTATTAATTTTAACGTGGGAATGAGCGCTAATGTTCAGCTGCTTTAAATTTTGAGGGGATTGGAGATCTCCTGAGAAGTCGAAATAATCTAAGAGCTTGGGTTGATTGATATTCGAGGTGTCTAAAACCAGGAAAGCGGTTTCAGACTTAGCTTCGTTATGTCCAGTTCCAGAATTTTCACTTCCTTTAATTGTTAATGCTAAATCTGCTGAAAAATTGAAAGAGAAGGTTTCTTTAGCCGCGAGGGAAAAACTAGCAGCCACTTTACTCTCACTGCTGCTTTTGACCTGAGAATTATTCCCCAAACTACTTCCAGTAACGTCAGTTAAGAGGGTAGACAAGGCTGCGTCGTTGTTAAAAGTAGCTTTAGCGTTAGCGATCGCAATAGCCACACCACCTTTGACCAACGTATCGACTTGCGCTTGAGTCAAAAATCCTGAAGCACTCTTACTATAGTTGGAGAATGCAGTTTTTGCAGTGGCTTCAGCGCTGACTTGGCTTGCTTGCAAATTTGAAATTTGTGATGAAATCCTTGATACCATAAAAACCCTCTTATTTATTTTTAAATGAACAGCTAAGATGATGTTTTCAAAGTGCTTAGTGATGTATCAAATACTTTTATATCCCCCTAAATCCCCCTTAAAAAGGGGGGCTTTGATTCCAGTCCCCCCCTTTTTAAGGGGGGGTTAGTTCCGATCAATAAGTGCTTCGATACCGCCAACAAATTTTCAAACAACCTCTAAGAGCTTCTACAATAGAGATAACGCATATTCCCGAAAATTACAATAATAAATAAAGTAATTGGGAACCGTTCACGGGGGAGGCACAAAAAATGTCCGATATGAAATCACACGGAATCAATACGAAAACCAATTTAGATTTTATTTTTTCTCGCTAATTTTTGTGAACATAGCGTCAATGAGGTTTATGTGCGATCGCACTTCCAAAAACACCTAAACATCGTAGTCAACATTCATAGTTCTGTCTACGGTGCCTGTCGCAACCAGCTTGAAACTGGCATTTCTGAAAATAGATTGAGAGAAACAATCAATTTACCACTTTTGCGGCGTTACGAGCAACAGTACTGCTCTAAATTCTCGAC
>JADQBA010000065.1 GCA_016903675.1 Stigonema ocellatum SAG 48.90 = DSM 106950
GACCGGGTCACGCCAGACCGGGTCACGCCAGACCGGGTCACGCCAGACCGGGTCACGCCAGACCGGGTCACGCCAGACCGGGTCACGCCAGACCGGGTCACGCCAGACCGGGTCACGCTTGACAGCACCACGGTCAGTTTAACGTGAAATAAATAGCCGCCGTGGCGCGGTCCGTCATTTTTGAAATTGGGCGGCCCCGCGGGGTGGTCAGTTTCGCTGAAATCTTCAAGTTGTCAATTAAATGAGCTAAAAAATGCCTTAGAGTTAGTGAGTCTTTATACTGATTACAATCATTGGGTATAGCCGAACAGGTGTGCCGCGGCAGACGGTCGCCACGGCAGACGGTCAGTGTCCAATTAGTTTAAATCCAACCCCTAATTTTTCAATAATAAATAAATTTTTTGAGACGAAACCAGATACCACTGTGGTAAAGCAGCGGGCGACAGCTGCCAACAAAACACTTGTAACCATGTAATCCAGTCCTTAATCCGTATCATCCAGCCAATGTGTTATGGCAAATTTGATGTCGCGCAGACAGACTTGCCGATTAACTTCGCTGCCCGCCGGGTAAGCCGTCGTTCTTTGGTGCCGAATGGATGTAACGCCTGACTGATTGATCGCCTGCTGGACGGGTTTTTCTATCGCCTTCATCAGCAGAAGCAAACTGGCGGGCTGGTAACTACGCAGCCGTTGACTCAGGGAGTCTATCGCTAGGTGACGATCATGCTGCCGTTGGCGTTTACTGGATGTATCGATGGGTTGCCAACTAAGATGATCCAGGTAGCAGCCCAAGGAGGCAAAAAAGTAAAGAAAGGCTTCCGTTGACGCAAAGGGCCCAAACACGTCCTTAAAGGCAGCATAGACAGTTCGGTATAGATTGGTGTTGCCCAAATAAAAATGCTTTTCGGTCGTGCCGGGGGCTTCGGCCACAAACAGAACGTTGATTCGGGCTGGTCTGTAGCGTTGATCGAACCGATTCCGATCAAACTCAGGAGTGGTCATTGTTTAAGTATTTATACTAAAAGGTGAGACGCACGGTTACGGAACTCCCGGCAAAAGATAAGTCGCCAGGCCGTAACGCGTTGATTCGGTTTTTAAAAAAAGACAGTTAACTAGATCGATTGGACAAAAATCGTACGTTGTCAACAACCTTAGGCGCACTGACAACGCACGATTTTTCTCGCTACAATCAAGTAGGATAACCTACCGGGTATGCCACTTAGGCGTCTCAAGCGGGAGTCTACGCCCGTCGAAGGGCGTTTTGATAGGACCGTAATTCTTGACCAGATAATCCAGAATCGGCTTTTCTGTCTCGCCCAGGTCCCAGAGTTTCTGGGTGCGCTGCATCCACCGAATCCGCTCGACCCACTTCTCGCGGTCGAAATGACTTTGCAGAATCAGCTTGCTGCTGTGGCAGACGGTGCATTGGCCTTTCACCAGAATCATGTTCTCGCCCAGGGCTAGCCCCGTTGCTTCATCGACCACCACGCCCTGCGCATTAAGGGCCGTCGCGTCCATCGGGGCCGTTTCGGTGGCTACCACAGCGGCTGCTTTGGCTTTAACGGGCTTTTTTGTCGTCGTGGTTCGGCGGACCGGAGCCGCCGTGTGCGCTTTGGCCGGGGCTTTCTTCGCCGGAACCGGCTGCTGGGCTATCCAGGCACAGAGCAACCACACGCACAGACTGGCCAGTAGCCAGCGGAACTTCGCCGTCCGCCGGGTATTCCCGGTTTCTTTATACATGTCTTTCTGTTTCATAGTATTTTTCCGTTTGTCCCTCTCGTCCTTTCTCCTTTTCTAAACCACCTTCACCGCAATCCGGTGGCAGGCGTTGTTGAGGTAGCCTTCGGGGTTCCACTGCGGCATCACCATCGGCTGCGATACGCCCTTGTCGTCGGTGGCCCGCGCCCACACTTCGTAGTAGCCCTGTATCGGGAAGTTCACCTCGGCGCTCCATTGCTGCCAGGCCAGCCGGTTTTTCGGGGCCTTCAAATCAGCCTTCTGCCAGGTTTCGCCAAAGTCAATCGAGACGTAAAGTTCTTTCACGACACGGTCGCCCGCCCAGGCGTGGCCGCGCAAGGCGAGGGGTTTGCCCATCGGCGTTTCCAGTCCCGTCTGCGGGAAGGTAATTACCGATTTGACGGGCATCGACTCGATAATCTTGAAATCACTATCCGGCGGATCGACACCCGGTACCACCGGATGGATGGGGACGCGGTAGCTTTTGCCCGTCATCTTGGCCCCGTCGTGCACCTTGTTGCGGATGGCAATCGTGTGCAGCCACTTGCCCGACACCGACGCGGGCCAGCCGCCAATTACCAGCCGCAACGGATGCCCGTGGACGAGCGGGATGTCCTGCCCGTTCATGGCCCAGGCTACCAGCGTTTCGTCTTCCAGGGCTTTGGCGATGGGGACGCCCCGCGAGATGACCGGCTGATTGGGGTCGCCACTCAGGTGCAGGTCCTGCCCGTAGTAGCCGATGTAGACCGCCGTGTCGGTGAGGCCCACGTCGGCCAGAATGTCTTTCAGCCGGACACCCGTCCACTCGGCGCAGCTAACGCCCCCTTCGGTCCACTGGTTGCCCGCCGTTTTGGGGAAGTACCCCGCCCGGCCGTTACCCCCGCACTCGACCACCAGTTGGTAGGTGTAGGGCTTGAATTTAGCTTTCAGCTCGGCGAGCGTATAGGTTTTGGGTGCTTTGACCGATTCGCCGTTGATGGTCAGCTTCCAGCCCGCCAGGTCGATGCTAGCCGGAATCTGCCCGTTGTTGCGGATAAACATTTTTTCGGCGGGCGTTACGTCGTCGTCGAGCAGGTAAGCGGGTGTTTCGACGTTCCAGGGTTTGTCGTTGAGCACCACCAGACTCTTGTTTTTGGTGGCCATCGGGTTGGCGGGGTCGTCCAGCCGGAAAACCAGCGGTAGGTAGTGTTTGGGTAGCCGGTCGGCAAAGGCGATGGGTGTACCCAGCAGGCTCGTCAGTGTGGCCAGCGAGGAGGTCTTGAGAAAGCCCCGCCGGTTAAAAAGCGACGCGTCGGATTGATTGGTTTTCATACGAACGAAAGTAGAAGGGTGATGCAATTTACGGGAGAAGATGAACGAGGAAAGACGCAGGAAAAAAGATAATGGCCGGTCGTCAGGTCTTTCTTCTTTCATCTCTCCTCTTGCGTCTCTATACTAAAACGTCAGAATTGCCCAGAGGGACGCGGCCGAGATGAGCACCCAGAGCACCACACCCTGCGCCAGCGGCTGCCAGCCCACCGCCCGGATTACCTTGCCCGACAGCCCCGCTCCGATCAGAAACAGCGTCAGCGTCAGACCAATATGCGCCAGTCTGACCAGCACGTCGGCGACCGGCTGAATGGTGGGTACGTAGGTGTGGACGATCATCGCCAGGATAAACAGGCCGATGAAGTAGGGCATGGTGATGGTGCCCTTGCCGGTCTTGAACAGAGCCGCCGTACCCAGCGCAACGGGGATGATCCACAAGGCTCGCGCCAGCTTGACGGTGGTAGCGACCTGCAAGGCTTCCGGGCCGAATTTGGCTGCTGCGCCCACGACCGAGCTGGTATCGTGAATGGCCAGCGCACACCACAGCCCGAACTGATTCTGGGTCAGGTGCAGCCACTGCCCGATGGCCGGAAAGACCAGCAGAGCCACCGAATTAAGGATGAAAATGGTACCCAGTGCGACGGAGAGCTGCTTTTCTTCAGCCTTCATCACCGGCGACAGGGCCGCAATGGCGCTGCCCCCGCAGATGGCCGTACCGGCGGCAATCAGGTGAGCGGTAATCTTATCGATCTTGAGCCATTTGCCCAGCAGAATCCCGACTGTCAGCGTACCGGCGATGGATGCGACGGTAAACAACACGCCTTCTTTACCCGCCTGCACCGCGCTGTGGACGTTCATGCCGAAGCCCAGCCCCACCACCGATGCCTGCAAGAGCCAGTGGGTTGCTTTATGGTTCAGGTGCAGATATGGATGACCGATGAACTGGGCGATTATCAGCCCCAGCAACAGGGCCAGCGGGGGCGACATGATCGGCGTCAGGCAGAGGATAACGGCCCCGATAAACACCAGTTGGCGGGTAGTAAAGCGGTGGTCGAGCAGGTGTTGCGCCCGTTGTTTCCAGAGGTGCAGTTGGGTAGCGGGGCGTTCGGCGGTTGCGTGGGCAGTGTTCATTACGTGTCCTGATTTGTCTACAACAAAGGTACCGCCCCTATACCACCGGGGCCAATCACGGCTACTGATGCCCAATTACCGGGCGTTATACTGCCGCCGGACAAAGCGCATGAACGTATCGGCCAGCCCTTCACTCATCCCTTGTAACTGGATCGCGTAAAAATCGCGCTCGATCGTCAGATCGGCCACATCGAGTACGCGCAGCGTCCCGCTTTTCAGTTCGTTTGGCACGGCGAAGATTGACACGAAGGCCATGCCCGATGAACTGCTCAGGTACGTTTTGATGCCCTCAGTGCTGCCCAGTTGCATCGCCTGTTGTAGCTCCGCCAGCCGCAGGCCCGCCCCGCGCAGCGCGTGTTCGACCACCTCCCGGGAGCCCGACCCCGGTTCGCGCAGTACCAGCGGCACTGTCTTCAGCTCGTCCAGCGTGATCTCGTCGCGCCCGGCCAGCGGGTGATCCGCGCGACAGACCAACACCAGTTCGTCCTTCACGAAGGGGGTGTAGCGAACGTCGCTGTGATGGGTACGGCCTTCCACCAGTCCCAGGTCAATCTCGTCGTGGAGCAGGGCCTGTTCGATCTGCTCGGTGTTGCCACTCAGCAGCGACAGCGTGACGTCCGGGAACTGCTCGCCGAAGCGGGCCAGCACCGCCGGAATGACGTACTGAGCGATGGTGGAACTGGCCCCCAACCGCAGTCGTCCGCCGGGCTTTCCCTTCAATTCGTTGAGGTCAAACTCGATCTGCCGGTAGACGCCCATGATGGTTTCAGCATGGCGCAGTAGTACGTTGCCCGCCGTCGTCAGGCTGATCTGGTTACCCCGCCGGTCGAATAGGGCCGTGCCTAACTGACTTTCCAGTTCCTGAATGTGCTTGGTGATGGCGGGTTGGGTCACAAATAATTCGGCGGCTGCTTTGGTGAAACTCAGCCGCCGGGCGACGGTATAAAAGACGGTTAGGCGAAAATCGAACATAGCGACAATACGTTAGTTGTTCAGGGGAAAGGTGCGACTGAAGGTCTGGCCCAGAAAAAAGCGCAGTCTGATGATGGCCAGTACCAGCAGAAAGTGGGTCCAGTCAGCGACGACAATCGTACGAATGATACCAGCCCCACTTTTAACCGACAGGGCTGTTACCAAATCAGCCGCCAGCGACCGCTGTATGCCGTTCACCGCTCCGCCGACACCCCTGGCCCTCAAGTAGCGAACAAGTGCGCGGCTGGCCCCTAATCCAATCAGGAGTGTCCCCGTAAAGTCGACAATCGTTGCCAGCAGGCTATACTGAAACAGATTAGTTGGCATGGTTATCAGGAGCAGAGATTATAGGGGTGCTACTGCCCGGCTGTCGTCGTTCCGCATTCCGGAGTTCCCGCTCCAGAAAGAAGTTTAGACCCGTACGAAGCACGGCAATGGCCGCCAGCAACCCGATGTCGTTCCAAGTAGGGGCGACGGCTGTTTTTAGAATATCAGCCCCCAGTTCCAGTTCCAGCGCCAAGGCCAGCGACCGGCCCAGCGACAATCGGATTTCCTCCTTGGGTACGGCCAGACTCCGATCCGTGCCGACCGCGTACAGGTAACTGACCAGCGAGCGGGCCGAGGCTATCGCGATGACCAGCGCAGCGCCCGCTTCTACCCACCGCGCCAGCGCCAGCGTAATCATTTTTATCCATTCTTCCATCACTGCAAGCCCAATGGCGATTGGTCAATAGGCCAAGTTAACTCGTCGTATCTGTCTGTCCGCATGACTGTATTCATGAAGCCGTAGGGCCTGCTGTGCACACCCTTAGACGAACCATGGTACGAAGTTAGTCTTGCCTGCCAACGAATAACCAAGTTACTGCTTCGCGATCAAAAACAGTCCGGCAGCCCCGATGAAATACACGATCAGTACCACCAACGAATCCAGACCCGTGCGGGCAAACTAGCGTTTGGGCCGGAACAGCGCACCGTAGAGGTAAGGAATCGTGACCAGCATACCTAGTCCGGTGAGGTAGATGTCGCTTTTCTGGGCGGTAGGCAGCACGGGTTTACCCGAGATGACTGTTGCCACGACCAGCAGCACAGGCAGAAACGCATTACCGCCGAAAATATCGCTGATCGCCAGCGTATACTCCTTGCTTCTGACGGAGGCCAGACCCGTCGAGACTTCAGGCAGGGAGGTAGCTGCTGCCAGAACTGTTGCCCCGAAGATAACCCCGTCCATACCCAGCTTCTTTGACATTGCGTCACCACTTTCTTCCAGGGCTACCCCGCCCGCCAGTATCGCCAGAGCTGCCAGGCCGAATATGAGCAGGGTTTTATCGGTGCTACGTTTATCGGACTGAGCGTCTTTTTTGGAAACGTTCCTGGCTGTATCTGTCTGCCAGGAAAGCCCCTTGTGGGCTTTGCCCGTTAGCCAGACGCCCACTATCCATGTACCGACGAGCAACAGACTATCGGGTGTGAGCCGGGCAAAAACAAGGTCTTTCGGGAGCTGATGGCCCATGACAACCAGTGTCAGCATAGCAATGACCAGTGCTCCTTCCAGCACCGGCGTCAGCGACGATTGCTTCGCGGTAAATGTGTCCTGTTTACCCACGCCCACCGCATCGAGCAGTACCAGTCGCATCGAGCAGTACCAGTACGAGGGTTTGCAGGGCAATACCGCCCAGAATGTTGCCCACTGCCAACTCGATTTTGTTGTTGATAGCCGTACTGACGGTGATAGCGATTTCAGGCAGGTTGGTGACGATGGCCAAAATAAGGATACCACCCAATGCTTCGCCTAATTTAAAGCGTTTGTCGAGCGAATCGGTGGTAGTAGACAGGGCGATACCAGCCCGCCAGACGAGGGCAGCGGCTCCGACAAAAACCAGGAGCAGTACGGGTAGTGATAGTGAGTTGACCATACTCAGGCCGGGGGCATGAAGCCGTATTTTTTGTAGATCGCCTGCCCCGTTGGGCTCATCAGGAAGTTTATGAAGTCGGTGCCAGCCCGGGCGTGCGGGGCCGTTTTGACGACCCCACCCATGTATTCAGCCACCACGTTCTGGTTGTCAGGAATCGGTACGAGGTCAACGGGGTTGTTGAGCATCTGCTGGTAAAAGGCTTCGGTGTACCAGACCGGCCCGGCATCCGACTGATCGTACAGCACCCGCATGGGCGTTTGCCGGTGGTGAATCTGGGTCAGGAAGGTGGTTTTGTCGCTTACTTTCTGCTGCATAATGGCCGACTTCAGCGCGTCGCCCCCGGCCTTGACGTAGGCTTCCTCAATGCGACCGCCAATGCCCTCCCAGGCGGGGTTGGGCATACTCACCCGCAGGTCGGCCCGGCCCAGGTCGTTCAACGTTTTCACCTGCTTCGGATTCCCTTTTCGCACCATGATCGCCAGTTTGTTTCGGGCGTAAGTAACGATACCGTTGAGTTTGTCGCGGTTTTCTTCGACGCGTTTTTTGCCGCCCAGGTACACGTCGGGCTGGTGGTCGATCCGTAGGTTGCCAATGACGATGGAGCCGCTGTTCATCTGTTTGGCCAGAATACCCGGCGGCAGCGTTTCCACGAAAATGCGGGTGTAGGCCGGGTACTGCTTTCTGAAAGCCGTCAGCAGTTCATCGAGCACCATAAACTGGTTACCGCCCATAAACACGATGAGTTGCGGGTTGACGATGTCGCCGTAGAGGTCGGGTACGTTGTCGACGCCGGGCACAGTAAACGACACCCCACCTTTGGGCGGCTGGTTCCAGGGCGGGTCGTAGCGGTAGGATTTGTCGGCCATTGGCTGGGCCTGGGTTGTCAATGCGCTCATCAGCAGGGCGATTATAAAAAAGTGGTTACGTTGCATAGAGTTTGTTGTTTACTGGTCAAAACAGTTTGTTGATCACAGGGCGGCTGTCTCCCATTAGCTGTTACGGGTGTATAATCGTCCAGCCGTCCTGCCCCCGGATAATCAGCTCGCCGTTGCCGCTGGGTACGTAGGAGAGGAACGGAAACAGTTCGTCTTTGGTGATCTTGCGTTCGCGCATGGTGTTTTCGCACATCGCCAGAATCACGCCCTGATCCTGGAGTTTCTTCAGAATTTCTTCGTAGCCACTCTCTTTTTTGAAAGCCGCTACCCCCGCCCCGTGTACGACCAGTTCGAGCTGTAATTTGCCTTTCAGGCGCGGATCGCTGATGGCGTTCTGGATGTTGCGGAGCGTGCCTTTGATCTTCTCCGGCTCTTCATTGTCGAGCTGGTAGACGGCCCGGTAAGTCGATTTGGTAGCGTCGGCACCGTGGAAGCCGGCGGGGTTGGTAGTCTGGGCCATCGTGGGTAGCGTTGTGCCCATGCAGGCGGTGAGGAGCACAATTTTCAGGGTCTTCATACTAGATTTAGTTGTTTAAAAGTTAAGCGTCAACGCTGGGTTGCCCGCTGGAAACGGGATGACTTTATGCCTTTGGTGCTTTCTTTTTCGCGTCGGCAATGGGCGGGTAGGGGCCGTATTTGTGCTGCTTTTCGCTGAAGGAATCGGCGTAGGGCGCGAAGGGGAAATCGACGGGCTTGGCGGCTGGTTTGGGCCAGTCGTGACGCTGGTCCCGGTGGGGCCGGGGCATCGAGTTGATGAACGCGGCCACGTCCCAGGCTTCCGCGTCGGTCAGCATCGGACTTTCGTAGCTGGCTCCAAACGGCATATTGTTCTTGACGTAGCCCGCAAAGTTCGACAGCCGGAACAGGCCAGCGCCGTCGTTGTAGCTGTGCGGCCCCCACAGGGGTGGGTAGGTATACTGGGCGTCGCCTGCGATCTTAATACCTTCCCCATTGGCACCGTGGCAGCTCTGGCATTTGGTGGTGTACACCAACTTACCGTTGTCGGGGCTGGCGGCCCGGTCGAGGTAAGCCAGCTTTTCCAGTCCGGCCCCGCTGGGTTTATCGCCTTTGGGTACGCCGGTGCCCAGCCATTTCATGTAGGCCACCATCGCCCGCATTTCGCTACTGCTGCTGTCGGGCGAGCGTCCGTTGAGGCTGCGCTCGAAACAGTCACTGATGCGCTTGACGATGGTTTCGTTGGTGCCTGACCGTTCGCGGTATTTGGGGTAAGTCGAGAAAACGGCCGAATAGTTGTTGCCCAGCACCTTCGTACCGGCGTCGAGGTGGCATTTCTGGCAGTTCATGCCGTTGGACAGGTGCCTCACCGACCCCGCCGGACCGAGGTATTTCGCCGTGTGCGCCACTAGTTCGCGACCGTAGCTGACTCGCCTGCCTGCTTCACCCGCGGGTAACTGGCTGTCGCCGGGCGGGTGCCAGTAGGCGGGTTTAGGCTGCGCGGCCGGGGCAGTCGACGCGGCCGTGCTCACCGGCGTGCTGGTGGCCCTCGCCAGCGCCACCGGCTGAGTGGCCGAGCCGTTCAGCCACAGCATCAGCGTCAGCAGTAGGCCCACGACTAATAGGGCTGTTAGCCCACCCAGGGCCATGAGCAACCGGACGAGCCGACGAAAGGGGTTGGGGGGTGTTGGATCAGTATTCATCAAAAGAAATTAGTTAGTGAGCACCACCGAACCACAGTTTCACGGCGATAAAGACGAGCAGCAGAGCGAAGCCTTTGGTCAGCAGGTTGACCGGGATGGCCGTCGCGATTTTGGCCCCGAAGAAGCCGCCGATCAGAAAGCCAGCCGCAATCCAGATGGCCGCGTGCAGATCGATGGCTCCCTCGCGGTAGTACGCGTAAGCGGCTAAAAGGCCAACGGGCGGAATTAGCGTGGCCAGGGCCGTTCCCTGCGCGGTGATCTGTGAGAAGCCGAACAGCAGTACCAGGGCCGGTACGATGATGATGCCGCCCCCGATGCCGATCAGGCCACTCAGCGCACCGGCCACCAGGCCTAGCAGTAGCAGCAATAGGATATGTGTCATGGTGCGGCTTAGTTAGCGTAGCGGGTGGCGTCGCGCTGAAGCATCCGGGTGAGGAACTCCTGCACCAGCCCCAGCCCCACCAGAAACAGCCCTACGTAGCCCAGGCTGGCCGTCAGCCCGTCGGGGCGCATGATGAGCAGGAAGGCGAAGCCCCCGGCGATGAAGACGCAAGCAAAGTGGATGACTTCGACCCAGTAGTCTTTGTCTTCGTTGGCGCGGGTACCCAGGAAGTAAAAGTTGGCTTCGATGGCCTGCAAAAAGGCGTAGATGATGGCCCACAGCCCGATAGTGTTGATCATAGCGCCCATCGGCTGATTCATCACCGCCAGCAGCCAGACGCCGAAAATAATGTCGCGGCCACTGGAGAGAATGAACCACAGGTTATCGGTGTCACCCCGCTGCCGACGGCGCATTCCCAGCGTCAGCGTGCAGATGCCTGCCAGCAGCAATAGGCCACCTAGCAGCCCGGTCCGCAGGGGTGAGGTTTCCGTCGGGTGAATGAGCAGGGTGACGCCCATCAGCGCGTAACAAACGTTGTGCAGGTGCATGAGCCACCAGGGCTGACTTGGGTGATGTAGGGTTTTCATGGTCATAAGGGCAGGTGCCCCGGTTGATAGAAACAAAGGTCATGGTTTAGAGCTAACCCGGCCAATCACAAATGGTTATGCCCGATTCTGAACTAAGCTCAGTTCACGCTCCGCCGACACCAGCGCCTGCTCATGGGGCAGGTTGGATTCGGGCGTCAGCGCATAGGGTACCGTCTGCGGAATAAAATCGTCGGGCGCCCCGGGTTTGCTATAGTCGTAGGGCCAGCGGTACACCAGCGGCAGCTCGCCCGGCCAGTTGCCGTGGGGCGGCACGATGAGCGTCGTCCATTCGAGCGTATTCGAGTGCCAGGGGTTTTGCGGGGCGCGCTTTACCCGGAACATACTCCAGGAAAAGTTGACCAGAAAAATGAACTGCGCGCCGAAGGTGACGAAAGCTGCCAGGCTGATAAAGGCGTTCATGTCGGCGAAGGCGTGGGTAAAATCGTAGCTGGTGAAGGCGTAATACCGACGCGGAAAGCCCGCAATGCCCAGGTAATGCATGGGAAAAAAGACCAGGTATACTCCCACAAATGTCAGCCAGAAATGCACGTAGCCCCATTTGGCACTCATCATCCGGCCAAACATCTTGGGATACCAATGATAAATACCCGCCATCGTGCCGAAAAACGAAGCCGACCCCATAATCAGGTGGAAGTGGGCGACCACGAAATAGGTGTCGTGCAACTGAATGTCGAGCACTGAATTGCCCAGCACGATGCCCGTTACGCCCCCGGTGAATAGAAACGATATCAGCCCAATAGCGAATAGCATGGCGGGGGTAAAGCGAATGTTGCCCCGCCACAGGGTGGTGATGTAGTTAAAGCCTTTTACCACTGAGGGCACGGCAATCACCAGCGTCAGAAACATGAAGATCGACCCCAGAAACGGATTCATGCCCGACACGAACATATGATGCGCCCAAACCACGAACGACAGAAAAACAATGGCTCCCATCGAAAGAATCATAGCCCGGTAGCCGAAAATGGGTTTTCGGGCGTTGGTAGCGATGACTTCGGAGGCAATCCCCAGGGCGGGTAGAAAGATGATGTAGACTTCGGGGTGTCCCAGAAACCAGAACAGATGTTGGTAGAGAATGGGTGAGCCACCCGTTTCGGGCAGCGCCTGCCCGCCCACGTATATCTCGCTGAGAAAGAAACTAGTGCCCATCGAGTTGTCGAAAAATAGCAGCAGAAATGCCGACAGCAGCACAGGAAAGGCCATCGTAGCGATGATGGCGGTGAACAGAAACGCCCAGACCGTCAGCGGCAGGCGGCTCATTGACATCCCCCGCGTACGGTAGTTGATCACCGTGGCGATGTAGTTGATGCCCCCAAGCAGCGTGGAGACGACGAAGAAGGCGAAGGCCAGCAGGTAGAGCACCATACCCAGCCCCGACCCACCCGATGCCTGAGGTAGCGCGCTCAAGGGTGGGTAAACCGTCCAGCCCCCTTCGGGTGGCCCCGTTTCGACTAAAAACACGGAAAACATAACCGCGCTGGCCGCAAAGAAAAACCAGTAGGAAAGCCTATTGATGAAACCGGACGCCATATCCCGGGCACCAATCTGAAGTGGAATGAGCAGGTTGCTGAACGTGCCGCTCAGCCCCGCCGTCAGCACGAAAAACATCATAATAGCCCCGTGCATCGACACCAGCCCCAGGTAGCCGTCGGGGGTGAGCTGCCCTGACTCGGACGTGTAGCGGCCCAGCAGCGCGTGCAGAATGGGCAGGTGCAGACTGGGGAAGCCCAGTTGAAGCCGGATAAGCATGGATGCTCCCCCGCCAATCACGGCCCAGGCCATGCCCGTCAGTAGAAACTGTTTGGCAATCGTCTTGTGGTCGGTGCTGAAGACGTAGCGGGTCCAGCAGGAGGTCGGTTCGTGGCCGGTCGCCGTCGGCGCGGTCACGGGAAGTTGATCCGTTGTCATGAGGGAAATTGGTTAATCGGGTTGGTAGCGGGCTGTATCGGCCAGCAGCCGGTCCAGGCAGCCCAGCAACGGCCGCAGCCGACCGGTGACCCGCTCCGGCCGGTTAGCCCCACTCGCGTGGCAGACGGCGTGAAGCTGTCCGAAAAGCTGGTCGAGCAGCCCCAGCCGGAAGTCGGTCGGGGGCAACGACCAGCGGCAGGCCGTCGGGTCAGCTGGCTGGTGGCCCGGCGTTGGGCGGACGAAGAGTAGATAAGCGCGGGTGTTCTCATCCATCGTCCAGCCCTGCACCTGGCCGGGTCGCACGTAATAGAGTTCCCCGGCCTGAAGCAGACAAACCTGCTCATCGACGGTTTGTACGACGGCCCCGGCCACGACCAGTATCAGCAAGTGGTAGGGCTGCGGGTAGGCTTCCCGGCGACTGGGACCCGCCGAGCCATCGTGGCGGATGAGGTGAACGGCGTCGAGCGAAGGCTGGCTGTCAGGCGGCAGCAGCCAGCAGCCGAACGGCTGGGCTTGCGTGGCTGCGCTAGTCATGGATAGGGAGTTAAGAATCTCATAATCAAACAGTTTTAATTAATCTTTATTCATTAATCAGGATAAAGGTCCACCAATTTGACTACCCGTGCCAATCACCATTCGTAAGGGGCCATTCAGAAATAGCATGAACATTACTGAGCGGGCGGGCGCACCTTTGCCCTCGAATAGGGGGTAAGTTCATGCCGTATTTGCCCACATAGAAACCATCAATCGTCTATGAAAACCCTGTTAATTGCCCTGCTGATGACGACACCCCTGCTGACTGATGCACAAACCACGACCGACACGCTGTACGTTTACGGCCCCGGCGGACCACTGGGTCCCATGAATGAATGCGCTGCCCTGTTTGGTGAGCAAACCGGCCACCCGGTTAAAGTAATTGCTGGGCCCGAAGCCAACTGGCTCCCGCAGGCGCAGCAGCGGGCCGACCTGTTCTTTGGTGGCTCGGAATATATGCTGACCCAATTGACAGCCGCCCACCCCGATCTGATCGACGCCGGTAGCCGCACGGAACTCTACCGCCGGGCCGCCGCCATCCTGGTGCGGCCCGGCAACCCCAAAGGCATCAAGACCCTGCGCAATCTGACCCGCCCTGGCATTACGCTGCTGGACGTCAACGGAGCGGGGCAACTAGGGCTGTGGGAAGATCTGGCCGGGCGGCAGAAGCTGATCGGCAGCATTCAGGCCAACATCGGACAGTCGTTTGCCAATTCAGCACTGGGCATTGCCGCCTGGAAGCAGGACAGCCGCTACGATGCCTGGATCACCTACGCGTCGTGGCACAACCGGCTGACGGCTGAGACGGACCTGGTGCAGTTGCCCGCTACGGAAACGGTTTACCGGGGCACGCCCGTTGCCCTGAGCAAAACGACTCGCCAACCCGCTATAGTCCGGCAATTTGTCGATTTTCTGCGCTCCGAAACTGGGCATGGAATATTTAAAAAATGGGGCTGGGACTAAACTCAGCCATAACTTATTCCGCCTGTTTACAGTCACAGCAGCCCAACAATTCTGGCTTCTCCGGGTATACACTATCCGTAGTAATCTCATCAATCAGGTTTTTGCGTTTATAAAAATTAATATGACCATTACCAAATACATCCACTCCTGCTTGCTGCTGGAAAAAGACGGGCAGCAACTCTTATTCGACCCCGGCAAATTTTCATTCATTGAGGGCCTGGTTAGCCCCGACGAGTTCGCGAACGTATCCTATATTATCATTACCCACGACCACCCCGATCATCTGGATGTACCGGCTTTAAAACAGATTGTTAGCGTAAGCCAGGCCCAGGTTTGGTCGACGGGAGAGGTAGCGGAAAAACTAAAGCCGGAAGGCATTGCGGTAAATGAAATCCGGGAAGGAACTTTCCAGCTAGGTCCATTCGCGCTGAGGGCGATTTCTGTACCGCACGAACCAATTCTGGACAATAAGCTGCCCATGATGTTTGCTTTTTTGATTGACGAATATATTCTGAACACGGCCGATTCATTGGATGATAAGCTGTTGACGTATAAAGGTGTAGATTTATTGATGTTGCCTGTTACGGCTCCTTTCCTGACGGAACTGACGGTCGCACGTTTTACGGAACGGTTGCAGCCAAAACAGATTTTACCCCTGCACGACGGCTATATCAAACCATTTTTTGTAACCCAGCGCTATGATAACTACGAACCCTATTTTGCGAAGCGGGGCATCCATTTTCACCGGTTGGAAAAGCCCGGTCAGGGAATAACCGTCTAATTCACGGAAAGGATTTTCGTCTCGTAACAGGCACCTTACCGGGCGGATACCTCCGCGGAGGAACTCGCTACCGTTTGGATGGCCATATTATCCCGAATGTCATCTGATCCTTTTACCACGACCTGATCCGTCGCTTTGAGGTTACCAATTACTTCGATCTGATTGTTTGATTCATTACCGGTTTGTACGGTTACCCAATGCGTTTTTCCGTTTACCACGGTAATGACATAACTACCCTCCATGGAAACGACGACAGCTGATTTGGGTACGTATAAGCTTTTACTTTGCCGCTGGACCGGAAAACCGACCGTGGCGTACATACCCGGCATGAGCTGCAAACCTGGATTCTTCACCTCGATTTCAATGAGTTCCGCCCGTACGCTCCGCTCAACATTATAGGAGATGCGGTTGATCTTCCCCGTAAATACTTTCCCAGGAAACGCGCTAACGGAATAGGTAACCGGTGTATTCTGGCGAATCTGACCCGCGTATACTTCTGGAACGGTCACCTGTAAGCGCAGGCGACCAATTTCTTTCAGCTTTAAAATGGGCTGTGCATCTTTCTGGGTTGGTCCTACCAGCGCCCCAGGACTCAGGACACGTTCCGTAACCACCCCGTCGAAAGGAGCCGTTAACTGTAAATACTGCTTAATCTGGCGAGCGCTGGCAACCCGCTGTTGTTGACTGGTTAGATTGGCACTGTCACCCATAACGATGGCCAGCGCCTGATCCAATTCCTGGGGGGCCACAGCACCGGCTGTTTTGGCCGCCTGGATCAGTCGCCGGTAATTGCTTTGGCTGATGGCGAGTCTGCCTCTGGCCGCTGTCAAGTCTGATAGGGTTCGACTTAAATCCGATTCCAACTCGGGCGCTTCCATCACCGCCAGTTGTTGTCCCCGGTGTACTTTATCCCCCACATCCACGGGCATACGTTTTATAAACCCGTTGACTTTAGCGAAGAGCGCAACATCATAGAAGGGCAAAAATTCACCTGGCAGTGAAAGTTGTTTCGCAACTGATTCGACCGAAACTGGCACTAGTTGGTACGCAGCCTGATTAGTAGCCTCGGACGGTTCTTCAGTTGTTTTCTTTTTGCTTTCATCTAAGGAGCAGGCTGGCAAAAGAACGGTCATGCTGACCAGTAGTAAACCGTAATAACGTATATTTTTCATAGTAGTAGTTGCCTTTGGCGCCCGGCCCGAGTTTCGGAAGTTCGGGTGTCACGGACCGTTCGGGATAACCCGATTGAAAGCCAGGCGTTGGGCAGATTAGTTAGGATGCGTAGTTAAAAGCTGTTTTTTTAGCGGGTCAACGCCGTCATAAAATTCACTTTCTTCATCGTTAGGATTCAGTGAGGACGATTTAACGGAGGCTTTGCGTTGGACACTGGCAAAAATGACGGGCAGAATCAGTAAGGCCGCAAAAGCGGAGAAAAAGAGGCCACCGATAACGGCCCGGCCCAATGGTGCCGACTGGTCGCCCGCTTCCCCCAGCCCGGAAGCCATTGGAATCATTCCAGCAATCATTGCCAGGGAGGTCATCATGATCGGGCGCAGACGCATACTGCCTGCCGTTAGGGCCGCTTTGGTAGCGTTGCTGTAGACCAGCCGCAATTGCTCGGCGTTGGTAATCAGCAAGATTGCGTTGGCCACCGATACCCCGACGGACATGATAATGCCCATATAGGATTGCAGGTTGAGTGTACTACCCGTCAGGGTAAGCAGCCCTAACGAACCCGCCAGCACCGCCGGGATGGTTGACAGCACAACAAAGGCTACACCGAACGATTGGAAATTGGCCATCAAAACCAGAAAAATAACGATAATGGCTAGCCCCAACCCCATTTGCAGACTGCCCAGTGTTTCGCGTAAGAGCTGAGCCATGCCCTGTAAGTCAACGACAGTCCCTTTGGGGGGAGCCCCTAACCGATCAATTATCCGTTGCACGTCGCGGGTAGCCGTACCCAGGTCTTTGTTGAAGATATTAGCCGACACGGTCACTAGTCGCCGGGGACCGCTGCGGTCGTACTCGCCCGGTACGGTCGTTCGACGGATCGTAGCTACGTCGCCCAGCGTTGGTCGAAGCTGACCTTTCACCAGGGGAATGTTTTCCATGTCTTCGGGGGAGCTCATCTCGTATTCGGGCAATTGCACCTGTACCTGATAGGCATAACCCGTTTTTCGATCCAGCCACAGATTTTTGGCCGTGAACCGACTCGATGAGGTGGCGGCTACCAGGCTCTTTGATATATCATCGGCGGTCAGACCGAACTGAGCCGCTTTGATCCGGTCGAATTGAATATCCAGGGTGGGGTAATTCAGGGGCTGTTTGATGCGAATATCCCGCAGGTACGGAATGGATTTAAGCCCATCCTGCAACCGTTTGGCGTAGGCCTGGCCATCTTCCAGGTTTTTGCCCCCGACCTGCACCTCGATGGGCGTAGAAGCGCCCTGGCTCATGATTTTATCGGTCAGCTCGATGGGTTCGTACGAAATACCTACGCCCGGCAGTTGTTTCTTGACCTCGGCCCGCAGCTTATCCCGCAGGGCGTCCATATTGCCGGTATAGCCTTCGTTCAACGCTACCTGCACGGTCGCTTCGTGAGGTCCAGCGTTAAACACATACAGGTTACTGGTCCCGTAACTGGAAGGGGTCATACCTACAAAGGCCGAAGAAATAGCTACGTTTTCCTTGCCCACCAGTTGCTCGATGATACTCAGCACCCGTTGCACCCGCTCTTCGGTTCGCTCGATGCGCATGCCCTGGGGGGCAATGACCCGTACCTGAAACTGCTTTGCGTTGCTCTTAGGCAACATATCCTGACCGATATGCATAAATAGTAGTCCCGCTAATCCAAAGGTTATCAGGACGTAACTGCTAATCACCAGTGTTCGATGCCGTAGCAATAATTCGACCAGTGCTATATACCGAGCTTTGAATTGTTCAAACCCTTTCAGCTCGGTTTTGCGATTCTTCTCGAATTTAGTATGGTGCTCAACCTCAGCTAATTCCTGGTTATCCAGCACCTGTACAGCCGCCTCGTGCTCGCCTTCTTGGTGGACTTTCATCCACCAGTTCGACAGCACCGGCACCAGCGTTAGGGCCAGCAGAAAGGCCACGATCATGGCAAACCCGATGGAAAGGGATAGGGGTAGAAACATCGCTTTGGGAACGCCACTCATCAAAAAGGATGGTGCAAACACGGCCAGGATACAGATCAGTATCAAGAACTCCGGGAAGGCAATTTCCAGACAGGCATCATAAATCGCCCGCGCCTTAGACTTGCCCATCTCCAGATGCTGGTGAATATTTTCTATCGTTACGGTTGCTTCATCGACCAGAATGCCAATGGCCAGGGCAAGTCCCGATAGGGTCATAATATTGATAGTCTGACCAGCCGCATTGAGGAGCATGACCGCTGCCAGAATAGCCACAGGAATGGTCAACACCACAATCAGCGAACTGCGCCAGTCGCGTAGGAAGAGCAGGACGGTCAGACCCGTCAGGACGGCCCCGATAATGCCCTCGCTCATCAGGCCGCTCACGGCGTTGGAAACATATACCGACTGATCGAACTCGTAGCTGAGCCGGACATCGTCGGGCAGTAGGCTTTGCATCTCGGCTAGTTTGGCTTTCAACGCTTTCACTACGGCCATCGTCGAAGCGTCCCCGGTTTTGGTTACTGGGATGTAGACGGCCCGCTTGCCGTTGACCAGCGCGTAGCCCACGGTCTGGTCCGCTGCGTCGTTGACCGTGGCCACGTCACCCAGCAGGACGGTTGGTCCCGCACCCATTTTCAGAGGGATTTGGGCAAATTCACTGACGGTATTGATGACGGAGTTCGAGGGCGTCATGTAGGCATAGTCCTTCATCCGCACCACCCCGGCGGGTGAAATCTGATTGGCCTTCACCACCGACTGCACAATCTGGTCGGGTGTCAGGGCGTAGGATTGCATCTTGGCCGGATCGACTTTGATGACCACCGTTCGCTCATTACCGCCGAAGGGCGGCGGGGATGAAGCGCCGGGGATTTTAGCTAGCAGGGGCCGGATTTTGGTCGAGGCCAGGTCCTGAATGTCGGAAAGCGAGCGGCTCTTGGAGTTAAATACCAATTGACCCACCGGGAGCGTGGAGGCATCAAAGCGAACGACGACGGGCGGTTGCGAACCGGGGGGCAAGTACGACAGTACCCGGCTCACCTGATTGGCGACCTCCCCGGCCGCCTGGGCCATGTTGGTGTTCTCATAAAACGAACATTTCACCAGGGTCAAGCCCTGCACGTTTTTGACGTCTACGTCTTTTACCCCGGAAACGTACAGCATCTGGTTCTGATACCGGGTCGCGATAAAGCCTTCCATTTGGGAGGGCATCATACCGCCGTAGGACTGGGCGATGTAGATGGTTGGTGCGTTGAGTTTGGGAAAGATATCAACGGGAATGTTGAGCAGTGCCATCACTGAGAACACCAGGATTCCCAGCACCAGGACCACAATCGTGACGGGCCTAGAGAGCGCAGAAGCAATGAGTTGATTCATCCGAGTCAGGGGTTATTTTATGGTCAGTTTAACGAAATCCGCCAGATCACCCTCCGCAGCCGATTTGAGCAGCAGCGCCCGCCAGACATTGTTGGTGGTCACGAACTGATCGATCTCCGCCCGGTTGAGCAGCGTAAACGCCTGGGTGAATTCGTACACGTTCGACAACCCGGCGGAGTAGCGGGCCTGGGCCTGCTGGTAAGCGGCCTGCGCAGCTCCCAGCTGGAGCGGAGCCTGCCGAGCGGCTTCGTAGGCGTTTTGGATTTGGAGATCGGCCGTTTGCTGCTGGGACCGGATACTTAATAATTCCTGATTGTAGCGGTATTGATCGCCCTGCGTCCGCAACTGCTGAGCTTTGGTTTGTTGCCGTGTTTGGAACACGTCACTAAATCGCCAGACCGTACTCACGCCCACAAAATAGTTGGCTACGCGAAACGGCAGGCCCGCTCCTAGAGAAGCGTTATAGATGAAATTACCCTCCGGGGTAGTATTGTCACTGATGCCCGATCCCCGTGCCCAGAATGCACTATTCAGGGCGATAGAGGGTAGGTACGATTTGCGAAAGGCTTCGGCTTTCGCCTGGCTAAAATCAATCTGTCGCCGGTAAAAAGCCAGCACGGGATGATTGGCGAGCTTCGCTTCCGAGTACGTAAAATCGGGTGGTACAGACGCCTGAAACGTGGCCGTATCCAGTTGGAAGATGGCACCGGGAACCCCTATGTATTCGCCCAGTTGCACCCGCTGCTGCTGGGCCATCCGTCGACTTTCGATAAGCAGGAGCCGGGCTTTCGCCAGTTCGGCATCCGCCAGCACACTATCCACGCCGGGTCGCCGTCCCGACCGGGTATTAGCCTGCATGACCGTTCGGAAGGCCGCAATCCGGGCCAGGTTAGCCGCCTGCACCTTAACCGTTTGGTCGATAATTAAGGCGAGTAAATACGCATCGGCCACACGAACCTGGTGAACGAATACTTCCTGCTGGTAGTCGGCACTGGCCCGTTGAATAGCCAACTTAGCTAAGGTCAGTTCGGCTTTATTACGACCAAAGGTGATGGCTCTCCAATTAATATTTAATGAACTCAGACTACCCCAGACGGCGTCTGCCGTTGGCCCATTGGCTTTTACCCCACTGGAGACGGAGTTGGTCGTGCCTTCATTGGGAAAGGTGGCCCCCCGCACGTTGTTGGACGTGGCATACAGGGCCTGAGCCTGAAACGACGCAGCAGGCAGATAGCTGGCCCGCTGGGCAGCCAGATCAGCTTGAGTAGCCTGGATTTCAGTCTGTTTATTTTTGATAGACGGGTAATTCTGTACCGCTAGATCAACGGCTCTGGCCAGCGACAATACGGAATCACCCGGAACGGATTGAGCCCACAGGGCAATGGGCCTAAGCACCGTTAGCGAAATAAGCAACCAGCTAAACATAGATAATCTCATAACGAATCAGGTAAGTCCTAAAAATGAAAGGAAACAGGAAGTAAGCCGTATAAATCAGGGGCCTGGCTGAGTCGAAAAGGTTGAGAAGGTATGAGCGCTTGGCTGGTGCTTGAGGCAGGCAATGACGCTGTCTTTGCGGGTGTTCTCCCAACTGCACCTGGACAATTGCTGTTGTAGCTGCGCAGCCTCATTTGGGGCCTCAATGGTCTCCGAATCCGGTGGCCAGTGGACACTCTGATGATAAAGCTGATAAACATTCACACCCAGCGAAGCCAGCAAGCCGATGCCCAGGATGATGGCTAAAAAGTTGATGGAAACGCGCTGCTTCATAACCCAGACGTTGACGTATGGCTACAAAGATGAAGCGGTGAGATTAGAGCTTTCTTAGATGCAGATTAGAATTCATTAGAATTGGCAGATGATCGGAAGCAGTTTAAATAGCCTAAACATTGATGCCTGTAAATCAGTAGATTATCGTTGATTTAACATTCAGGGCGGGCAAGTCAATGGTTACGGTCGTCCCCGTTGTTGGATGGGACGCCAGGCTAATGGTGCCCCGGTGCCGTTGAACAATCTGTTTGGTAATCGCCAGACCAACGCCAAATCCTTCGGCTTTATCAGCGTTTCTACCCCTGTATAATGGCTCGAAAATATGGGGTAAGTCGGCAGATGGGATGCCTACGCCCTGATCCGTGACGGAGATTTGATGTAGGGCTTCATCCGGCAGCGTAAAGAGGTTGACCTGAACGGGCTGTTGGGAGTATTTACAGGCATTATCGATGATATTTTGCAACGCTGTCGTGAGCAGGATTTCGTTACCCGTGACCACGAAAAAATCATCATCCGGTAGCTGGCCGAATTGGAACGAGACACTGCAGCCGGTTCGTTTACGCTTTACCTGACCAATAGCCGTCATGACGCATTCATCCAACCGCACTGGCGTCATGGCTAGCGAGCCGTCACTCGTGGTCGCCAGTTTTAATAAACTGTTGGTTAGGCCAACGAGCTTAGTGAGTTCCCGCATGGCTATTTCCATACTGGCCCGATAATCGGCGGGATCAGTGTCATACTGATGGGACGTTTCCAGCGTACCTAACACCGTCGTTAAGGGCGTGCGAAGTTCATGCGATGCATGCGAGACGAACTGCCGCTGGTTCTCGAACGTCGTTCGAAGCTGGGTCAGGAGTTGATTGAAGGTCATAGCCAGCTGGGCAATTTCATCCGTTTGATTGCCTTCGTTCAGCCGCAGCCGCAGGTGATCATCCGAAACGGGCTGAACAGCCCTGACCGAATTGACCATGTTGGCCAGGGGTCGTAAGAACCGGCCCGCGAAGTACCAACCCGCGACCAGAATGAGCAAAAAGCCCCCCAGGTTGGCCACCAGCAGTATTGTAAACAGGTTTTGTTGTTTGGCGTGACCCAATCGGTCGTAGCCTGTCACGAAGATAGGATAGCGCTGACCCTGGTCTAAATACAAAATCCCCGCCCCCTCGTTGCGGTTGATGGTGAACTGCAGGGTTGAATCGCGGGTCAGGGCCGGAATAAATTGGGCTTCTTTTTGTACGTAAGTTGGCAGTTGATTGGTAAAGATAACTCGTCCCTGCTGATCAAAGATGGTGATGTGTTCTTCGGTTAATGTTTGCAGATCCGTTGCGTTCAAGGCCCGGTCGGGTACGCCCTCCCTGGAATGCCGTGAAATCATGACCCGCCCAAACAAACGGGCCTTCCCCAGCAAACGGACCGTGAATCCTTGCTGCCGGTATACCGAATAAAACGTGTACACAAAACTGGTAAAGGCCAATTGGATCGCCAGTACGATGGCGGTAAAAAGCAGGGTTAGTTTGTGTCGGATCAGCATAATTACCGGCCAGCTAGTACGTGCGGTTACGATTCGTGGAGTGAATAGCCCATGCCAATGACCGTGTGCACCAGCTTGGGGGAGAAGTCCTTATCAATCTTTTTGCGCAGGTAATTGATGTACACGTCAATCACGTTGGTGTTGGAATCGAAATCGGTTTCCCAAACCCGTTCGGCTAATTCGGCGCGGGAAATAATCTTGCCTTTGTGAAGCAGCATGTATTCCAGCAGCGCAAATTCTTTGGAGGTTAACTCAATGCGTTTCTGGGCCCTGGTGACCACCTTGGTCGTTAGGTTTAGGGTTAAATCCGCCAGGCGAAGCTCCGTTGTATATCGCAGCTCATGACGCTTACTAATGGCCCGGATACGGAGCAGGAGTTCCTGAAAGGCAAAGGGCTTGGGCAGGTAATCGTCCGCGCCAGCATCGAATCCTTTCACCTTGTCGGCCAGGCTATCCAGTGCGGTAAGCATCAGCACCGGCATCCGCTCGTTTTCCCGCTTAATCAACTGGCATAGCTCAAAGCCGTTGATTGACGGCAAATTGACGTCCAGAATCACAACGTCATATTCATTTTGCTGGAAGAGTTGCCGACCCACGTAGCCGTCGTAAGCTACGTCGGTGTTGAATGATTCGGCTTCTAATCCTTTTTTGATAAACGAGGCTAGATTAGCTTCATCCTCAACGAGTAATACGTTCATAACCGATTAACAGATAACCTGAGAAAGTGGACATAATCTACTAACCGTTTACCTGATCATTTGGCTAAAAACCTGGCTAGTATCCGTCACCTTTTATGTCTCCAATGGCTATCAAAACTGTAAATAAAGCAATAACAAAGCGGCTACGGTCATCAGCCCGAAAGCTGACCAGCCCAGTAGATTCGTGCGGCTGCTGTTAGTGAACTCCCCCATGATGAGCGTATTGTTACAGATGCGCAGAATAATAAAAATCAGGACCGGAGCCGTTAGCCCATACCCAATCGCGGTCCAGATTAAGGCCTGAATCGGACTGATGGACAGAAAATCAAGCGATAGACCAATCAGTAGGGAGATGATCATGGTCAGGTAGAATCCCTTTGCCTGACCAAAGCGCTTACTTAATCCGTGATCCCAGCCAAACGTTTCGGCCATCATGTACGAAAGCGACCCCGCCAGCACCGGGATGGCTAAGGCGCCGGTACCAATGACGCCCAAGGCGAAAAGCCAGTAGGCATCCTCGCCCGCTAACGGTTCGAACGCTTTGGCGGCCTGGTCGACCGTATCGATGTGGTGAATGCCCGCCTTGAACAGAACCGTTCCCGCCGAGAGGATAATAAAGAACATGACCACGTTGGAGCAGAGCATACCGAAGTTTACGTCGGTTCGCATCGAATTAATGACCCGCTTATCGACCAGGACAGCGGGTGATATCAATTGCCGATTCTCGACTTCCATGGAGGCCTGCCAGAAAAACAGATACGGCGAAATCGTCGTACCCAGAATAGCGACCAGCATACTGGCAAAATCTTTGTCCAGATGAATCGTTGGCAGGATCGTACTGCGGGCAATGAGTCCCCAATCGGGATGGGTTAAAAAGGGGATTATCAGGTACAATAGCAAGGTAAGGCAGAGCCATTTCAATACCGAAGCAATGGTCTCGTACGGAAAGTAAATGATAATGCTCATCAGGAAGCCAGTAAAGAACACGTTGAACGCGGCCGTAGGAATCCGGGGAAACAGCAAATGCGCTACCGCCCCCATACCCGCGATGTCGGCCCCGATGTTGAGCGTAATGGCCGGAAAGCTAATGAGAATAACCAGATACAGCACGCGTCTGGAATAATGCTGCTTGATGACGCCCGCCAAGCCCTGGGCCGTGACGATGCCAACGCGGGCGCACATTTCCTGAACGGCAGCCATCAGGGGGAAGGTGATCCAGGCGGTCCACAGCGTAGCCAGGCCAAATTGAGCCCCCGCCTGCGAGTAGGTTGCAATACCCGACGGGTCGTCATCACTGGCGCCGGTGATAATACCAGGCCCTAACTGGCGAAACGCTCGCCACAAATTAATCAATCGTTTCATCGGTTGCCAAGTCAGATAAATCCCCCAAAAACTCTTCTTAGTTCACGTTCCGCTGGAGCACTTTGTTGATGGAGTAAACTACCCCGTTTGTAGCCCGTACGTCAGCCTGAATGACATCCGCGACGTTCCCGCGCCCATCTTCAATCGTTAAGTCGCTCGCTTGTTTGTGCACAACCAGGATTTGTCCCGTCAGATTGGTTAGGGTTTGACCGTCTTTGAGTTGGTCTGAGGTGATTCGACCTTTCACGACATGGTAAGCCAGGAACCGGATCAGTTTTTAGTGACTTGACGGCAGCAGTAATTCGCTCAGCAGGTGATCAGGCAAATCGGTAAACGCGGCATTAGTGGGTGCAAAAACGGTGTAGGCGTCTTTACCCGCTGCCTGCTGGATCAACCCCGCTGCTTTCAGGAGTTGTAGCAGCGTAGTGTGCTCGGGTGACAAAGCTGCGCTGAGGGCCAGATTCTTTCCGGTTACTACGCCACTCGCCGATAGGGTAGAGTTGAGTGTATCCTGGCCCACTCTGGAAGGGGATACCTGAGCCCTTGATTGGCTTACTGGTAGCGTTAGCATCAGTAGCGCTGTGATGAGAAAAAATAAGTGGTATTTGTTCATGGGACTGTTGGTTAATGCTTTCGCCGTACGTTCTTTAAAAATCGTAACCAGGTAGGTAATTGAATATCTACGTCCGAGGGATGCGCGTTCAGATCCTTAAGTTCCTTGCCTACGTAATCCTGAATCGCCCGTGATTTAGGGGTGCCCAGGACCTGGGAAGCGTACAAACTTCGGTGCCCCGACATCAGAAAATTGATCACGCAGGCGACCGCTGCGTAGGGCGCGACGGTGGCTCCAAACAACTCAATGGCCAGAATGCTACAGGCAATGGGCGTATTAGCCGCCCCCGACAGCAGGCTCACAAAACCAATAGCCGCAAACGTCGAGCAATCCGCCCCGACAATATCCGCGTAGAAACTACCGGCAGTTGCCCCAATAAACAGAACGGGCGTGATAACACTTCCACTCCGGCTGATGCTGAGAGTAATAATGGTAAACAGCGCTTTTAATAGAAACGTGTACGACGCAACGGGATGCCCTTTGATGCAGTTTTCCATCAAATCAAGGCCTAGGCCAAGGTAGTTGCGCGAAAACAAAAGCGTCAGGCCGACCAATAACAAACCGCCCAATAACCCCTTCCACGGTCGCCAGATGGGAATGGCATTTGTTAGCGCCGTGCTGGCCTGAATGGCCCGAATCAGTCCGTATGCGCACAGCCCAAATAAAATCCCTCCGCCCAATAACTGAAGAAAAAAGTCTTGGCCGAAAGCGGGCACAAATCGGAGCGGGTAGTAAAAAAAGCTAACGCCCAGCGCTGAGGAGATCTGGTAAGCGGTGAGAGAAGCTACAAAAGCGGGTAGCAGGACTTCATAAAGAATAACACCCACCGTAAGTACTTCGATCCCAAACAACGCCCCGGCAATGGGTGCCCCAAAGACGCAGGCGAAGCCAGGGCAGAAGCCGCAAAGCACCATTTTACGCCGGCCTACGTCATCCACCTGTAACAAATTGGCACAAACGCTGCCCAGGCCGGCCCCAATCTGTGCGCAGGGACTTTCCTTACCGGCGGACCCGCCCGTTGCCAGAATCAGGCTAACGTTCACAATCTTGGTGGGCACGAAGCTCCCCTGAATTTTCCCGTAATTTTTGTAGATCGCGGCAATTAAAGCGTCAGTGCCAATATGCTGTTTGAGTACGAATTGACTGAGCAGATTAGCGGCAAAGAAACTAAGCGGCAGCAGATAGAAAACGTGTTGATAGTGATTACTCTGCTCAATGACGTAATGGATAAACAAGATAAAGCCAGATGCGGCCAGCCATTTAAGGACGAAAAAAAACAGAATCACTTCTTCGTTTACCTGCATTTGCCCAACTAATCAGCATCCATAAATTCGCTACCAACTCGATAAACCTACTAAAAATTGGTTGAAGCACGAAGCCGTTATTTCATCAAAAGCCAGTACCCGTAGCGTTCTGAGCAATGACCGACTGCCCACTGCTAACCTGAATACGGTAGGCGCTCATCGTTATATTGCGGGCGTTTTGCAACACCAGTCCCGTCTGGGCGCTGATTTGCAGGTTTGATAAAGTCAGGTTCTGGAGCAGGCTATTGGTCGACCCTACCAGACCCCCCGCGTTTTTGGCGCCCGTCACACTTAGTTGGTCGATGGTCAGGCCCGACACCGACGGGATGTCACTCGCGTAGCCATTGTTACTATTGAGCGAATAGGCCAGATCGATGATCAACGGATTAGTCACGTTGGTCATGGTAATCTGACTGTACGACAGGTTCTGAATGGCCCCACCCAATCCTGGTTGCGACTTAATGCGAATACCATTGGTCGTACCGGTGAACGTGCAGTTGGTTACCGAGACACTCGATACCCCACTGGAGGTTTCACTCCCTACTGATAAGCCATGCCCGTGCAGAAACCGGCAGTTCCGAATCTGGATATCCTGGCAGGGTTGAACGATCTGCCCATTACTGCGTCCGCCTTTGATAGCAATGTTATCGTCGCCATTGTCAATGGTGCAGTTCTGGATCAGGACGTGGGTGCAGTTGGCTGGGTCGATGCCGTCCGTGTTGGGGGAGTCGGACGGGGCGGTGATGGTCAGGTTCTGAATCGTTACGTTCTGGCACTGACTGGGAACCAGATGAAACGACGGCGAATTAATCAGCGTCAGCCCATCGATGGTTACGTTTCTGGAGCGGGTCAGGTAAATCAGGCGTGGCCGGTTCAGGGTTTTACCACTGTCGATAAACCGTTGCCACCAGACGGCCCCATTACCGTCAATGGTACCTGTGCCGGTTAGACTCACGTCGGTCAGGGAATCGCCATTGATTAGGTTGGGTAGTTTAGGAGTATAGTCGGCCGCGTTGGTACTGGCCAGTAGCGTGGCTCCTGAAGCCAGTTGCAAATTAACGCGGCTGCGCAGGCTGATAGGACTGATCAGGTATCTTCCGGCTGGTACAATCAGCGTACCACCCCCGGCCGCTCCGCAGGAGTCAATGGTTTGTTGCAGGGATTTGGCCTGATCAGTTGTGCCGTCGGCTAATAGGTGAAGCGTTACCGACGTGGGAGTAGGATTTGATTGAGCCTGCGGACTACAGGCTGACAGCATCCATAACCAACCACTTAGTATGAACGCTGGGAGCCATTTATATTTTATAGTTCTCATAGAACAGACCAATGAAGCTGATTGATTAATACTTTGCTTTCTATAACGGGTGCACAGACATAGAGTTTTTCCAGTCATAAAGCAGTCGCAATAGAGTCGGCAAAACCAGTAATAGCAGCGGCAGCCCCACGACAAAGCCCCCAATGACGGCTACGGCCAGGGGCTGCTGCATCTGAGCTCCTAGTCCAAAACCAAGGGCCAAGGGCATTAAGGCCAGAATGGCACCAATGGCTGTCATCAGTTTAGGTCTCAATCGCAAAGCAATGGCGTAGTTAACCGATGCCTCCACGTCGCCGGTGCGGGCCAGCGTGTGCTCAAACTGATTGACGGTAAAAATGGCGTTCTCCGCAATGATTCCCACGATCATGATAATACCGGTATAACTACTGACGTTCAGGGGAATATTCGTCAGAAAAAGAGCCGCAATACAACCTGTAATTCCTAGTAGCGACAACACTAACACCAGCACTGACAGCCACCAGTCTTTGAATAAGAACATCAGAACGGCCAGCACCAACAGTGAGGCCAGTGTCAGAATCAATAGCAATTCTCTGAAAGATTGTTGTTGTTCCGAATAGGCTCCGCCGTAGCCGATCGTATAGCCTTGTGGTAAGGGTAATTTCTGAGTAAATTGGGTCTGAATCTCTTTAATGGCGCTACCTAGATCACGTGCATCCAGCCGGGCCGTGAGCACAACAGTCGATTTAAGATCCTCCCGGCGCTGCTCTATTTCACCCGCCAGTACGCTCACGGTACAGAAAAACGATAGGGGGCGTGTGGTGCCATCGGGCAGAAAGATCAACACGTTGCGCATTTTATCCAGATCATTCGCAGTAAAGTTGGAAAACCGAAGTACCATCCGACGCATCTGCTCCCCGTCCTGAAACGAACCCACCTGAATACCCGCCGTTAGCGCGGCCTGTGCCGGTGATGGGACTGGCTGGGCAGCATTAGGTCCCAGGGCCACCCCGCTCGTATAGGCTGTTAACTGCGTTTGAAAATCGGTTAGCCCAATCTTATACTGACTTAATTTTTCCTGATCTGGCTCGAAGACCAGTGATGGCCCCGCTTCCACCAGACCATCGTTCACATCGACGATGCCCGGCACCTTTTCGAGTATTCCCGATGCCTGTTTGGATAAACGCTGAAGCAGTGCATAATTATCGCCAAACAGCTTGATCTCAATTGGCTGGGAGGTGCTCATCAAATCACCCAGCAAGTCGGCAATGCGCTGACCAAAGGAGATAGCTAAAACCGGCTCCACGGCGTGAATGCGCGTGCGCAATTCGTCAATAACCTGAACGGTGGTTTTTGTACGAGTCGATTTTAACTGAATGGAATAATCACCAAAGTTGGGAGGTACGCCCTTAAAGGCCATTCGGATACCCGTTCGGCGCGAGTAGGTAGCTACGTCGGAGTGAGTGGCAATGATTTTTTCCGCTTCCCGCAGTATCCGGTCCGTTTCCTGAATGGAGGTGCCAGGGGGCGTAAAGTAGTCCAGTACGATCGTACCTTCATCCAGATCGGGCAGAAAGCCCGTTTCCAATCGACTGTAAGACCACCAGGTACCAACACCCAGTAAACCCACAAATACGAGGGAGATTAGCGGTTTGGTGAACAGGTTCGTTAGCCAGCTTAGCTGACGAACGTTAGCGGCCTCGTCAATCGGTTTGGCATTTTTCGCCGAACGCGGCCCCGGCAGCTTAAAGCCAATTAGCAGATGCAGCACCGGCAGCAGAAGCCAGGTTACCAGAAATGAGCAAACCATTGTGATCTGCATCGTATCCGACAGTTCCCGGAAGAAACTACCGGCCAGTCCACTCATCAATCGGAACGGAAAGTGAATGACGATGGTACTGAGCGAAGAGCCAACCATGGCCGGAAAAAGGGTATGAATTGCTTCCTGCACGACGGCAAATTTATTCTTCCTGGGTTCCTCTTCATGTCCCCGGTAAATCTGCTCGATAATAACAATGGCATCATCGATGATCAAACCGATTGAGGCTGCTATGGCCCCCAGCGACATAATGTTAATCGTAATGCCCACTACGAACAGTACCAGCACCGTAAAAGCCAGCGTAACAGGAATGGTCAGTAGCACCACCATTGAGGCCCGCCAGGATCGCAAAAAGACGATCATCACCAGAATAGCCAGAATCAACCCTTCATAGATCGTTTTAATTACGCTGTGAATGCTATCGCCCACGAAAGCCGATTGATTATAGTACGGCTTGACGTGCATGCCTTTGGGCAGAATCCGGTTTATTTCAACGGCTTTAGCCTCAGCGTTTTTGGCGAAATCAATCAAATTGATACCTGGCTGTTTGACCAGATCAATCTGAACTGCCTGATGGCCGTTGGCATTGACTACCAGAAATTCCTGCTGCTGCTCCTGGACTTCGATGCGGGCCACTTCGGACAGATGAACAATCCGGGTGCCGTCATTTTTGACAATCAGTGCCCCTAATGCATCGACATCCAGCACACGGATATCAGTCAGGGTCAGATAGAGTCGTCGGTAATCGACCATATACCCGTTAGAAAGGACACTGTTGTTGGCATTGATGGCCGTCATCAGCGCCGAAATCGATAGATTGACCGAGGCCATTTTGACTGCATCGGGCAGAATGACAACCTCCTTGGCCTTGCCACCCCGCACCACGACATTGGAAATGCCGGGTACCTGGGAGAAGATAGGCCGGACCAACAGGTTCGCCTTGTCACGCAACGCCACCAGTCCGTGTCGACCTAGCGCGGTCCGATCACTTTCCAACGTGAATCCATAGACCGGAAACAGGGACTGGTTCATGGCTTCGATGGACAGGTTCACCCCGGGTGGCAGAAAATTACGAATCTCGTTGATGCGACTTTCCACCTGCGTCTTCTGGGTGTAGATATTCTGCCCCCACTCAAAAAACACGTCAATGGTGCAACTACCCCGGCTGGTGCTGGTTTTCACGATGGTTACCCCATTGACCTTTTTCACGGCGCTTTCCAAGGGTTTGGTAACCGTAATCATCATCCGGTCGATGGGCTGCTGCCCATTGTCGGCAATGATGGACACGCGCGGAAACAACACTTCGGGAAACAGATTGGTCTGCATCCGGGTGTAGGCGTAGATACCCGCCAGCAGCAGCAACACGCCCGTAAACAGAATGGGGCGGCTAAACACCTCGAAATACGACCGTTTGGGTTGGTCGGGTCGACGAACGGGCTCCGATACGGTTGGTTGTTCGATCATAGCTGCTTAGCGTTTATCTGCACCCGGGCCGTATCAGGCAGGCCATAGTTGCCTTCTGTGATGATCCGATCGCCAGTCCCAAAAATTGGGCTTTTCACTTCGACAGTCGTCGTGGTCTTTTCGCCCAACTGCACGGGGACTTTAACGGCGATACTGTCGTTAATTAGTCTCATGACCCAAAAATGCTGGAGCATTTCATCACTGAGTATGGCGGCTTTAGGCAACAGTTGAGCCTGCGCATTGGCCTGGCTCGTCACATCGACCTGCACGGTGAGGTTTTCGGGCAAGGGTACCGAACTTGTCATACGGGCCAGCACGCTCTGGGTCTGGGCCAGTGCATTGACTGTCGTCAAAGGCGTCTGGAAGATAGCGGTCAGAGCGCGCCCATCGGGCAGTCGAACCCGGCATCTACGTCCTGGTTTGGCCAATGCCTGGTACTCATAGGGAACGTTGACCTGAACAGCTAGCGCATTATCCTCGGCAATAGTACAAAGCTGAGTACCTTCCAGGACATAATCGCCGGTCTGTTGCTTATCGAAAGTACTGATCAGACCACCCGAGGACGCCTTGACGATGATTCGCCCTAATAGTGCTGAGTCGCCCCCAACGGATAAATTACCCAAGGCCCGACGCTCTTTGGTTTCGAGCTGATAGAGCGGTTGACCCGCTTTCACCCGCTGCCCTAAACTGATATAGACCTTGGCTATAAAGGCGGCTACGGGTGCCGTTACGGCGTTCCGGCGCAGGTAGAGGGTAGTACCAAACAGGGTCAGACTGTTGCTGATACCGCCCCGCTCTATTGATTGTACCGTCACCGGCGTGCAGGGAGAAATCTGATCCTGAGTTGTCGTGGAATTAGTCTGTTCGGAGGAGCTACAGGAAGCCAGCGCCACGAGCAGGGTAAGCCAGAGGCTACCAGTTATAATAATTGAACGCATTGATGAGGAGTTGTCGGTTGGATTCGAGGAGTAGGGCATCCCGGCGGACGGCTACCATATTTTTGACGACCGTGATGTAGTTGATGATGGGAAGTTGCCCCTGCAACAGCTCCCGGCGATAGGAAGCCAATACCGATTGGTACCCCGCGATTTGCTGCTGGTAGACGAGCAGGCGACTCTCCAGCCCCCGAAGCTCTCCCCGTATCCGCTCCCGACGCACGCCATTTTGATTGATCGCGAACCGGCGGTAGTTGCCATAGCTTTGCTGGAGAATGGCCGTTCGCTGGGCGTTCAGGAGTTTTTGGTGACCATCGTAGAGCGTCCAGATGAGCGACACACCCGCGCTAAATCCGAATCGGCGAGGCAAATCAGGTAAGTAGGACGTATTAAGCCCACCGTTAGCGATAAAATTCCATTGTGGCTTATAGCGCAACTCAAAAATGGTTTGCTGAGCCCCTAGCGCTAAACTGTCCAGCGCATACCGCCGGGTAAAGCCGGATTCAACCGGCCCGATGTCAGCATTCATCATCAACTGCAGGGGAGCCAGTTCAACGACCGTCGTATCGGTAAGACCACTCAGGGCATTGAGTTCCAGCACATCGCGCCGATAAGCGGTCTGATAGCCGACCCGTAGATTCCGTTGTGTTTCCGTTTCGATGTCTACCAGCGTCAGATCCGATTGCTTGAGTAGCGACGATTCAACGAATTTTCGCACGATGCCCCGCTGCTCAGCCATCAGTTGCAGTAAACTATCGGTGTATTGCACCTGTAGGCGGTCCTGCAAACAAAGAATATACTGGTCGGTAACGGCCCGTTCGACATCGTGCTGGCCAAGCCGAATTACTGTCTGCCCAATCTGGGAAGCCAGGACAAACGGTTCGGCGTAGGCTTTGGCGCGAAAAAGATTGGAAAGGGGTTGGTTCACGCTAATCAGGCCCTGATAGAGCCCCCCGTTTGAGACGGCCAGATCATACCCAATATACTGGTCAGCCCCGCGCGAGTTTAGCTCCGGCCTGACGCCCCCGTTGTCGGTAGAGACAATGGGGGCGAACTGGGCCGCTCCGGTCAACTGGACTAAAGGCTTTGTGTACAGGGCTTGAAGCCGCTGGGCTTCGAGAGCATTGGCCTGTAGCTGATTCCGGTTGTCGAGCAGGAGCGGGGAGGTCTGCCGGGCGGACTCGACATAGTACGTTATGCCCCGTTGCGCCACCTGCGCCCGTACGACTCCCATGCCCAACTGCAGGGATAGCGCCAGTAACGTCGTTAGCTTGGAAAACCAGGGATGTCTGTCCATGATCAATCTTTCTCTTCTTCGATATATGTACCCGCCTTATCAAAAACGACCTCCATGCCCGTGATCCGAATCTCATAGTGCATGCTCCCATTCGCTTTCGTCACGGTTTCAGCCGCCTGCATCCGTTCATTCGGGTAATGCTGCTTTATGTACGTTGAGATGACTGGCGGCAGGCTGGTAATGGGTATTCCTACTTCGGTTTCGGCTACTTGGCCCTTCACGTCGAATTTGATAGCCCGGTGGTTCTGGTTGAGGGTAAAAATGGCTTCGTAGTACGGGGCCGCTCGTTCCCACTGGAGATGCTGTACCGCTGGATGAAGTTTTCTAAGTGCCTGTTGAACCGGTATAGGTACCTGTTTTGCCGGAATTAATTGGGCCTGTATTGTACCCGTTAGTGTACCAAGCAAGAGTACTAAAGGAGTTAAATGCCTCATAAAGTTTTGATCTGGTTTACGAAAACAGCGTGAAGACTTGGCAAACCTAGTGGTGAATTCTATCGGAAATCTGATAACAGCGGAGTCCAGGTAGCATTGGTAAGGCATCGTATTCTCCCATCAGGATTGCATCAGATTTGGGTTGTAGGTTTACTGCCATAACCAACAGCAAGGATCGAATCATGAAAACGTATGTCATTGTCAGCGCCCTGCTTTTGGGCGCGACATTCACTGATGGGTCAGCCCAGTCAGCGAGTACCAACCGGGTGCCGCGGACCGTAAAAACGGCGTTTACGAATACGTACGCTACAGCCAGGCAGGTAAAGTGGGATCGGGAAGGAAAAGATTGGGAAGTGTCATTCACGTTGAACGGCGAAAAAAAATCGGCGCTTTTCAACCCAGACGGTCAGCAAATCGAACTTGAAACGGAAATTTCGGTAGCGAAGCTTCCCCAATCCGTGCGAAGCTATATGGATGGTCAGAAAAAACCCATTGCCGAAGCGGCCGAAATTACCGATGCGATGGGGAAACGTTATTATGAGGCTGAATCGGGGGGTAAGGATTACCTGTTTACCGCCGAGGGCAAACCGGTGAAAAAGATCGGCCAGTAGATTTCATGAAAGCCTGATGGTCGTTGCCGCGACTATCAGGCTTTAAAACCATAGAGGACACCCGATGATGAAACAGCTTATTTTTTTAGTCATCCTGACGACTTTTCCGCTTTCTGTCACCCAGGCTCAGTCCGATACAACCCGTGCGTCTGCGGCCGCAACCAGCGCGGTTTTTCAACCCTCGGCCTACATCGTACCCGTTGGCTTGATGACGGCGGGGCTGATCACGCAGGGAGCTATCAGCCGCCATGTTCAATCAGAGGTAGTTGGACGGTATCCCGGCTTTTCGTCGCATGTGGATGATGTCGGTCAGTTTGTGCCCACACTGGCCGTGTTGGGTCTGGGTGCTTTGGGGATAAAGGGAAAGCACGCTTTTGGGGATCAGGTGGTTCTTACTATTTTGTCGCACGGGGTCGCACAGGCGATTACGCAGGGACTAAAGTACACCGTTGCCTACCCCCGGCCCGATGGCGTAGGTAACGAGTCATTCCCATCGGGCCATACGTCATTTGCCTTCACGGGTGCCGCCCTGCTGGCTCAAGAATACGGCGAACGTAGTGGTTGGTACAGCGTTGCAGGCTACGGTATGGCCACGACAGTGGGCGCGTTGCGGGTAATGAAAAACCGGCACTGGCTGGCCGACGTTCTTTTTAGTGCGGGGGTGGGTATCGGCTCAACCGAGCTGGTCTATCAACTTTATCCATGGCTCCGCCGGGTCGTCTTTCACAAAAAGAACATGGCCTTAGTGCCCATTTACACAGGTTCCAGCACGGGGGTATGCATGATGGCGGTTTTTTAGGCAGATTCTCTTCCGCTTTCACCTGTTTATTTGATGCGGCATTGATCAATTATTGATGCGTTACTGACGTTTAGAATCATCACCGTATCCGAGAGAAGATCGCCCGGACGGTTTAGCGGTTAATGATGCCACTACTTTTACGGAATGACAAAATCGGCGAGCGGACCGGTTGCTATAGCTTCTCGACAACACTGTATGCACTGAGGTGTTGCCACAGAGTTTGCAGACTACATACCTGCACGTGCTCCTGTAACCGAAAATCGTCAGCCGACGGCGTGACGACCAACAACGGAATATCGCCTAAATCCCGGCTGGCAATGTAGTTTCCCCGGCTCAGGGTAGGCGCATTCGTGTATTTTATCTCAATGCCTACGACGGGCTTGGTACCCTGCACCAGCAGTATATCCAACTCTGAGCCGTCGGCCGTCCGGTAAAAATAGGGCTGGATATCATAGCCAATTGTCGCCATGACTTGCTGAACAACATAGCCCTCCCAGGAACTACCCACGTATAGACTGCCACTCAGCACCTCCAGTGAGCCAATGGCTGCCAAGGCGTGAAACATACCACTATCCCGCAGATAAAGCTTGGGTGATTTGACCAGACGTTTGCCAATGTTGACAAAATATGGGGGTAATCGGCGAATGAGAAACGCCTGTTCCAGAAAGTCCAGGTAGTGCTGAATGGTGGGCACACTCAGTCCCAGGGATCGGGCCAGTTCGGAAACATTCAACTGATTTCCATGAACACTTACCAGCATCGATAGCAGCGTACGTACCCGGGCGGGTGACGCCCCTAAGCCAAGAGCTGGTAAATCCCGTTCGACATAGGTTTGAATAAAATCATTCATTCGTCGGATGGCAGATCGATCACTATTGGCTAATAGCATATCTGGATAACCGCCCCGCAGCCAGTGGGTTTGATAGGGGAGTTGCTCCTTTACCTCAGGCCAGCTTAATGGCTGCAGTTCCAGGTAAGCAATTCGACCGGCCAGAGACTCCGAACTCTGCTGAAGCAGTTGCGGAGAAGCAGAGCCCAATAGTAAAAAACGGCCCGCGACCCGGTGACGATCAATCAGCGAACGTAGTAGGGGAAATAACTGGGGCATCCGCTGGACTTCATCAATGATAACGAGTTGCCGCTGACGGTCGGACAGATACAATTCCGCATCCTGCAAACGGGCCAGATCCTGACTCGATTCTAAGTCCAGATAAAGCGGCTGCGTTTCAAACTGAGCCGCCAGCGAATTGACCAGGGTTGTCTTGCCTACCTGTCGGGGACCAACCAGGGCCACGGCTGGTCGATCCGCCAGTAGGTCTACTAATTCAGGTGCAATAAGTCGATTAATCATGACCCCGCAAATTTAAAATTTAATTTTAAATTTGCGGGGTTAGTTGTTGAAAAATATGGATGAAAGAACTAGCTTTGAGGTTAAAGAATCAGCACCAGCGTGCCCCCAATGATGAGGCTAGCACCCAGCGCTGTTTTCCAGGTTAAGTCCTCACCCAAAAAAAGCACTGATAGTAAAATCGCAATGGCGACGCTGAGCTTATCGACCGGAGCTACCTGCGACACTTTGCCAAGTTGCAGGGCTTTGAAATAACAGATCCAGGATAGACCCGTGGCAATACCGGATAATACCAGAAACAACCAGTTTTGACGAGTCAGCGTAGGCAACCCATCCAGACCGCCCCGCCAAAAGACCAGACCCCAAGCCACCACCAGAATCACAAGGGTACGAATGGCTGTCGCCAGGTCAGTATTGACGTTTCTGATACCGACTTTCGCTAGCACCGCCGTCAGCGCGGCAAATAGGGCTGACAGCAAAGCATATGTCCACCACATCGACTTAGCTATTTTTGGTCCATGCGAACCAGTATCCGCTTCATCTGGGCAATTTCCCGCTCCTGCGCCGTGATAATCGATTGGGCCAATTCTTTCACTTCAGGGTCTTTCAACTCCGCCCGTTTGCTGACCAGGATGGCAATCGAATGATGGGGAATCATCGACTGCATAAACCGCTGATCGTTGATTAATACCTGATTCCGAATGCAGAACAAAGCTGTGGCAAATACCAGCACGCTACCGCCGATAATGAGCTGATTCATGCGTCGATCCGTGTACATGGCCCGCATAAAGCCGAGCATAATAAGGGCCATGGCCGAGATCATCAGGAAGGTCACATAAAGCCGGTTTGTGCTTAAATAAAAATGGTCAGCCTGTTCCAGATTGGCGTACGTCAGGGCATTCATGACGACGAACGAGACACCTAGCATGAGAAAAAAGCGGCCGTAATGACCGGACTGCATGGGGGCTTTAGCGGTTGCTGGCATGTTCATAAGGTTGTCAGTTTAAACAGATGAATTGAATTAAATCGGTCCTCGTTTGAATTAGATTATAGAGTCAGCGGCACTATGACTTGGCTGTAGCCCCAGCTCAAATCGGTGTATGGATTGGTCTGCGTTGAACTGGTAGCGAAGAGGAAGCCCATATCGGTCGGCAATCTGTTTGACAATCGCCAGGCCTAGCCCCGTCGCATCGGGGAGGGCGGGATTCTTAACGAAACGGTCAAAGAGCTGGCTGGCCGGAAAGGGCAGCGGATCCCCCGTGTTCTCAATGCAAAGCATTGTGCGGGACACCGTACAGGTCAGCATGCCCCCTGGCTGGTTATGCCGGATCGCATTTTTCAACAGATTCCCCACCAGTACGTCCGCCAACTGCGGATTCATCGAAAGGGTGGTGTCCTGGGCCGTCAAATGACGGAACGTCAGTTGTTTGTGGACAATAAAATCCGCGTACCAGTCGAGTAATCGAGCGGTCAACGCCCCTATATCGACGGGACACACCTCGGCATACTGCATATTTTCAATTTTAGTGAGCAGCAATAGCGCCCGGTTAATATGGGACAGTCGATTGACGGCACTGGCAGCTTTCTGCACGTGATCCAGCGCGTCATCGGGCAAGTCATCCGTTTGCGAAAGCACTTCCAGTTCAGCCGACATGATGGCCAGGGGCGTCTGCATTTCGTGAGAGGCATTTTCAGTGAATTGTTTCTGGGAAGTGTACACCTGCTGGTTGCGGGTCAATAGAGTGGTCAGGGACTGATGCAACTCCCGAAATTCATCGATCTCAGTAGTCGACCAGCTGGGCGCCTGGTCACTTTCGAGCCGGAAGTTGCGTATCCGCCGTAAGGCATCCGTGAAAGGTTGCCAAAGTGACCGGGTAATCCGCCGGTTAATCAGTCCCAGTCCTAGTAAGAGTAGCAGGAGTAGGCCCGTTTGCAAACCGGTAATGGTTAGCATAAAATCCTCCTCTTCAACCAGCGACTGACGAATAAAGAGTTGATAGACTTCTTCCCCGGCTTTCAGGCAGGTGACTAATTCCCGATGGGGTTCGAGTTCATGGAGTAAGGGTAAATAGTAGTCCTTATCATGAAAGTAGTCTGAACCAGGACAACTGGCTACCCGTAACAACCGGATGTTGGGGTCCGTTGAGGGTAGATACTGTAGAGTAGAAGCCGGCCGTTTAACTACCAACTGTTGAATCTCCTGCTTGCGGGCCAATAAGGCTTCATCGACATCGACAATCACCAACCACTGAATGATTCCGTAAAAAACGGGGACGCTCAGGGCCAGCACGCCCAAAGCCAGTCCCGCGTAGTACCGGTAGGTCAGGGCTAATAGTTTCATGTATCCAGCGTAAATAAGTAGCCTGCCCCGTAACGGGTCTTGATGTAATCCGGGCAACCAGCGGCCAGCAATTTCTTTCGTAAGTTCTTGACGTGCTGGTAGATAAAATCGTGTGAGTCGGCTAATTCCATCGAATCACCCCAGACGTGCTCGGCGATAGCCGCCTTCGATAATAGCCGGTTTTTATTACTGATCAAGTATAGTAATAGATCATATTGCTTACCCGTCATTTCAACGGGTTGCCCCTGAATCTGCACCTGCTGGGGTTGGGGATCAATCGTCAGCGCACCGAAGGTAATGATCTGACTGCCCGCAAATAAGCGTCGTCGCAGCACAGATTTCAGCCGGGAGTTCAACTCCGATAGGTGAAAGGGCTTAGTCAGGTAATCGTCAGCCCCCAGGTCCAGCCCCGTAATGCGGTCATCGAGCGCGTCCTTCGCCGATATAATGATGATGCCCGTCTGAGGCTGGAGCTGTTTGACCTCCCGGATAATGTCCAGTCCATTACCCCCCGGCAGCGTAATGTCAACCAGCAGACAATCATACTCGTAGTCGTTAGCCCGCCGGGAGCCCTGCAAAAAGGTATCGGCCGTGGTGACCCGGTACCCTTCCCGCTCCAGGTAGGTTCGAATGGTTTGTTGCAATACCGGTTCATCTTCAATCAGCAGCAGTTTCATCGCCTTATTTTTTCAGACTAGTCTAAAGGTAAGGCCCAATTCTGATGCAATCCTGAATCGGCCGTTTGACTAGATAAACACGTGATATTGCTAGGTCAGTTAGCCACGGCGACTAATGGGGGCAATCTGGTTGCCCATTTTCGCAATACCATCGGGTATACATTTCAAAACCAGTTATCTTTGTTTAACGGCCTTTCCGAAAGATAGCAATACATCTTCATAGAATCTGTCCGGTTGCCGGGTATACAACCTGAATGAAGCCAGAAGAGTGGAAAGCGGTAATCGCGGAAGGAATTGGTACGGCCTTGCTGGTTTTCGGAGGCATATCGTTTGTCATTATTGACTTCGGACCTGGAAGTATTGTAGCCAGTTACGTGCCTGACGCGATGGTGCGTCGGTTTGTTACCGGCTTTTTGTTTGGCAGCGTTGGGTGCCTGATCACGTTGTCGCCCCTGGGACGTATCAGCGGGGCGCATCTGAATCCAGCAGTCACTATCGCTTTTTTTGGACGAGGTTTACTGCCATGGCGGGCGTTGTTTGGCTATATTATTGCTCAACTAGCAGGCGCTACGCTCGGTGCGGGAGCGCTGGCGGTATGGGGATCGATGGGTGATAGTCTACGCGAAGGAATAACCGTACCGGGACATAACGTGGGGACGGCATTTGCGGGTGAAGCATTCGTTACGTTTTGTCTGATCTGCGTGATTTTACTGTTCACCAGCCATGACCGACTGAAAGCCTATACCCCTTTCATGATACCACCATTGTTTTCGGTGCTGGTCGGTCTGGAAGCGCCCCTGTCCGGGTGCAGCGCCAACCCAGCCCGTAGTTTTGGCCCCGCCGTTTGGAGCGGTATCTGGACTGACCACTGGCTTTACTGGCTGGCCCCCGTAACGGGTACATTTGGCGCTCTGCTTGTATTTGCTCTTCCTGTGCTGCAATGGCTGCGAACGGATATTGCCAAATTGTATCATTTCCGGCATGACGAAACGGGATTTTTGCGGGGGCAGGAGCAACCAGCCAGTATTTAACGTAATAGGTAGTGCATAACTGACGAATTCGAAAGTTTCGCACAAAACCGAGTAATCGCATTTTTTTGCGAAGCTTTTTAGCCTTTTTGCCGTTCAGTAGAATTGGAATAACTATTAAAATATAAGCAGTTGATCGGTAAGGATTTGCGGTTAAAGTTGTTACCTCCTACGCCCGTTTCAGTGCAGGAGGTAACGGTAAAAGCAGGGCGATCTCTTCGCCTGCTGCCAAGGTCTGACCAAGGATTCATCAGGTCTGAATCGTTCGAATGAGCACGATCAACTGGCCTATATCCTGATCATTGTCTGCTGGGTGCTCATCGGTTGTAAACGCGCCGTACCCTGGCATCTGATCCGAACGGCTGTCCTGTAGATCGACCCAAAGCGACGAGCTTAACGCATTGAGTCGTTGAGACCAGGCAAGCCGACGAGCCGAAAGGCCATATTTGTGCACAAGCTGACCAATCAGGTCTCGAATGGCCTGAATCTGCTGGTTAAGCAACTTTTGCTGATCGGCCGAAAGGGCTGGTTCCAACTGATACGTTAGCCCGTTAGCTCCATTCGTTAAATCAGCCTGCAGCTCATTCAGCCGTAGTTCAATCACGTGCAATACGGTCCCAGGCGACGCTGGTGGTTTGGGAATAAGTGAGTCGTTGTCATCTTGTTAACGAGTTTTGAATTCAATCACTGCCCAAACGCATCCCGGCCCGCAAAGCGAGCAGCCGCCCCCAGCCGATGCTCGATGCGCAAAAACTGGTTAAACTTCTCGGTCCGTTCCCCCCTGCAACCCGACCCGGTTTTAATGGCTCCTGCGCTGGTCGCTACCGCCAGATCGGCAATAAATGTGTCGACGGTCTCTCCGCTCCGGTGCGAGATGAAGATTCGGTACTGATTTTGCTGCGCCAGCCTGACCGTATCGAGTGTCTGGGTCACTGTGCCAATCTGGTTGGGCTTGATGAGCACCGCATTGCCTATTTTCTGGTCGATTCCCTGCTGAACCAGTGCCGGGTTGGTACAGAATATATCGTCACCCACCAGCTCAACCCGGTGGCCAAGCGTAGCAGTCAGAGCTTTCCAGCCCTCCCAGTCGTGCTCACCCAGGCCATCTTCCAGCGAAACGATGGGATATTGACGCGTCCAGTCCTCCCAGAGCCGGATCATGGCCTCCGTAGATAAGATTTGACCCGTGCTTTTACTCAATTGGTAATGACCATTCTGCCAGAGTTCACTGGCCGCCGGGTCGAGGCATAAACTGACCTGTTCACCCGGTTTGTACCCGGCCCGGGTGATGGCCTCTAAGATCAGGTCAACGGCCTCTTCGTTGGCTTTTAGGTCGGGAGCAAACCCACCTTCATCGCCCACGCCGGTGCTCAGGCCGCGTTGCTTGAGCAGCGCTTTGAGGGTGTGGAAAACCGTTTCGCCCATTTGAATGGCCTCCGCAAATGACCCGGCTTGATGAGGGGCAATCATGAATTCCTGAAAATCAACGTTGTTGTCAGCATGGCGCCCGCCATTGATGACGTTCATGCAGGGTACAGGCAACCAGACGGCTTCGGTAAAGGGCCCTTGTAAGTAACGATAGAGCGGCAGTTGCTGTGCTTGAGCCTGAGCACGGGCGAAGGCCATCGAAACGGCCAGGATCGCATTGGCACCCAATCGGGTCTTGTTCGGCGTACCATCCAGTTCAATCAGTTGATGATCTAGTTGCGACTGATCCATAAAATCGCGCTGAATTAAACTGTTCCGAATCTGGGTCTGAATGTTGGCAACGGCCTGCCGAACGCCCTTGCCGCCGTAGCGAAGCGGGTCGTTATCGCGCAGTTCCACCGCTTCGTTTTCGCCGGTTGAGGCTCCTGAAGGAACGATGGCCTGGCCCCAGCTCCCATCTTCCAGGATGACTTGAGCTTCGACGGTTGGATTACCCCGGGAGTCCAATACTTCGAGGGCACTGATGTCTTGAATTTTCATGATGAATTGTTTAGATAATAAATACTAGAGATTAAAACGCTTAGTCCTGCAGATGGGTCGGTACGACCAGCACCGGGACCTTACTGTGCCGCAGGACGTAATCGGTCATACTACCCTGCAACAGGTGAAGTAGTCCACTCCGGTCATGAGTGCCGATCACCAGCAAATCGGCACCTGCATCCTCAACCGCAGCCAGGATCGTTTCCTCGGGTTTGCCCTCGGGCATCAGCGTCTGAACGGTCAGGCCCGAACCCGCGCTTTGTTTCAAGTTATCCAGGAGCGTTTGCCCGGCCGCCCGTTCGCGCTGACGAGCCTGGTCGGGAAACTCACCACCGTCGATGTTACCCATTTCCAGTACGGGGTCAATAACGTAGATCAACGTTACGTCGGCCCCGCAGGAACGGGCCAAATCAAAGCCAGCCTGCGTCGATTTTAGGGAGTACGGACTGGCATCAACCGCCATGAGTATGTTTTGAAAAGCCATTGTCGTATGAATTAAGAGTAGTCAGTGATTAATGAGGGAGTAGGTGTGTCGCGAAAAGACCAGTGTTCAGCAGCTTTATACACCATCGTTTTGTGTTGCAACAGCGCATACTGTTGCTGGCAGAAAGCTTCCAGGGCGTCCTTGTGGTCAATCAGCTCCACGTAAATATTCAAGCGGGGGTTACCCTGTTCGGGATGATCGTCCTGTAAAGCGCCCCGGTTGGTATAGCCATACTGCGAATGATGAATCGTCGCATGGAGAATTCCGGCCGCTTTAGCCCGGTGAATCAGCTCCCGGGCGAGCGGCTTGCCCAGCAGTCGTCCCAGCAAACCCGGTGCGGGTAACTTGTCGGTGGGTGTCAGGTAAATCCGTAATTTTCCCAGTTCCGATTTATGTAAGGTTGGCATTGCTTTGGTTGATTAGTCGATCCGATTTCCGGTAAAGGCCCTCCGGCGTAACGTTTGAATGCGGCTCAAGGGAGCCTGGTGGACAATATCTCGGCCCGTTGATTTAGTCACGCCCAGCCGTTGGGCGGAATAGATGCTGGTATGGCCACTGAAGAAGTAGGCCACAAAGCAGGCAATCGCAAAAAAGATCAAATTGTCGGAGCCAAACAGCTCCAGGCCCATCAGCGTCGAGGCAAGCGGAGTATTAGAAGCCCCAGCGAAGATGGCGATGAAGCCCAGGGCTGCGAATAAATCGACGGGCGCATTAAACCAACCAGCCAGCAGATTGCCTAGGCAGGCGCCGATGAAAAAGAGCGGGGTTACCTCGCCCCCTTTAAAGCCGCTGCTGAGGGTGATGGCCGTAAACAACAGTTTCCAGAACCAACTCCAGGGAGTTATCCCACCTGAATGAAACGCATTGAGAATGGAAATGCCGTTAGGCTGCTGACTAACCACCCCCAATCCTAGATAGTCGCGGGTGCCTACCAGCCACACTAAACCAATTAATAAGACACCCCCAATAATAGGTCTGAGATACGTTGACGGCAAATACGTCTTATAGAGACGTTGCAGTCCGTGCGTCAGTTCCGAGAAGACCAGCGCTGCCAGGCCAAATAAAGCGCCAGCCAGGGCCACTTTAGTTAGTAGCCAGCCATTCGGCACCGAAAAGGTCGGGATGGCCGTATGCGAAAAGGCAACCTGATAATGGATGTGGTGAATGCCCCAGGCCGCGCAGGTAATGTCGCCAAGAATACTGGCCATCAGACAGGGAATCAGGGCCTGATACCGCAGCTTGCCAATGGTCAGCACCTCCAGGGCAAAGACAGCCCCAGCCAGGGGAGTGCCGAATATGGCGCCAAAACCAGCGGCAATCCCACTCATCAGTAGGATGCGCAAATCGGCTTCCGAGAGCCTGAGCTGTCGGCCCAGCACCCCAGCGATACTACCCCCCATCTGAACGGCGGTGCCTTCCCGACCGGCTGAGCCGCCAAAAAGGTGGGTCAACAGCGACGTTAGCAGCACCAGGGGAGCCATACGCCCGGGTACGCCCCCGCCCGGTTGATGAATTTCATCGATGAGTAGGTTGTTCCCCCGTTCCGCATTTTTACCGCCCTTCTGATAGAGCCATAGAATCAGAACGCCAATCAATGGCAGCCCGTAGAGTAGCCAACCATGTTGCCAGCGAAGCTGGGTAACTTCGTCGAGCGCCCACAAAAAGAAAGCGCTGGTCGTACCGCTAAGCAGGGCCACCGGCAAAATCAGCAGAAACCATTTTCCTAAAAATCGCAGGAGGCTGAGGTGATCCTGAACGTAGTGAAGGGTTGTTTTCATTATTGATTCATGAGTTTTTGTCGAACCAGGCAATAGCCAAGCGACTCAAGCCGTCAGAATGGGGTGAGATAGAATTAGGGGGATACAAGAAGGCCTGTCCGAAGCGGGGAACCGCGCGGAAAACTGAACAGCCGTGACGATGAGGGCCAGCCACAGGCAGACACATCAGCCGGCATAGAAAATGAATAGATTGGGGTGATGAAAAAGCTGAGCATACAAACGTCCTGTTTCGGGGAAACGAATACAGGAGTTATCAGCTTTTTGAGGGCGGTTCCAGGCGAACTCCATCACCTTTGATAGGTCTATTACAATGGATGCGCCGAAATAGTTTCTTAATGATTAAATACTGAACGACAAGTAAGTATTGGAGGTGGTCCGTTTCGTCCGGATTCTATTTAAGTCAACGTCTAAAAAAGTAGTTCGTTCCCTTTCGTACTAAACCCGCTATCATTGTACAAAATCATAGATATCCTTATCTGGTATGCACAATGGGTGACTATCGTTAAACGGTTTCTTTATCTGTTTCGCTGATTTTGTCAACAGATGCATCTGCTTGCTGACGATCTGCCAACGTTTGACTGTAAAAGGATTCTAGTTCAGATAGTCGGTCAAGTATAGCTATCGGTACTAAAGCGGCTACCCTCTTTTGTCCTTTTGTCAGCACGAAAGACTTATTTGCATAATAGGTCTGGTTAATGTATTCACCAACCTGCCGACGAAATTCGTTCATGGCTACATTTTCCATTGTGCATAGTTATGTTAATGCAAAAGTGCATAAAAAGTTTTTAAGCCCTTTATGTAATCAGCGATTAATTACATTAAAATAAATTTATAGAAAAGTATTAAAAACTGATAACATATAATATTATTATACTTGTTATTTATTCAATTACAGTCATTTGTAAAATAAACTTAAATTCATTTTAGTATTGATAAGTAAATGTTATCGATAGTAAAGTACAAAATGAATGTTTAGCTGCTTTAATGTTTGTGTATCTTATGCGTAATTCGTAGGTTTGTTAACATTGACTGTAATATATGGATAAGCAAACTGTGTCCTTTTTGCCTATTACGCAAAACGATCCATTTTCGTTGGTCCCTTTGCCTCAGTTGAGTGGGGACCAGCAGAAGTATTTGCTGAAAGGGTTACAGGGAGCGGCTAATACCGAGCGAGCGTACCGAGCTGACCTAAATCATTATACTACCTGGTGCCAGCAGCAGGGGGTGGACGCTTTGCCCGCTACGTCGGCTGTGTTGGGAGAGTATGTATCAGCCCTGGGTCCGAAGCGCAAGTGGGCAACTATCGCGCGTCGACTTTCGGCCGTGCGCAAATGGCATGAATTGCTTGACCTACCCAGCCCGGTCGATGATCGCTGGTTAAAGGCGACACTGAAAGGTATCCAGCGGGAACATGGTACCCATGCTGAGCAGGCACCTGCGTTTGGCGCTAATCAGTTGAAAGGTATTCTGCGTAAACTTGTCACCGATAGTAAGGGGGTACCCCGGTTTGGACCACTGCGTGATAAAGTCGTTTTGCTGCTGGGTTTTACGGGGGCCTTTCGCCGGTCGGAGCTGGTGGCGCTCAATGTCGAGCAACTTCATTTTGGTGAGGACGGTGTGGTGATTACATACTACGGAAGTAAAACCAATCAGATAGGACAGCGAGAAGAAAAGGCCCTTTTTTATAGTCCCGATGCTCAGATTTGTCCCGTGCGTACATTACAGAAATGGGTAGCTCTGCTGGAACGAACCAATGGCCCCTTGTTGGTAAGAATACGAAAGGGCAACGAACTAACCGAGGAGCGATTAACAGATCAGTCGATTGGAGCCATTGTTAAAAAGCATGTGGGTGACCGATTCTCAGCGCATTCGATGCGGGCCTCATTTGTGACAACGGCCAAGCTCAACGGGGCTGATGATTCAGAAATCATGCAGCAGACCAAGCACAAAACCAGCGCCATGATCCGACGATATACTAGGCTAGATTCGATCAAGCAGCATAACGCAGCTAAGAAGTTAGGCTGGTAAAGCAAATTCCGAAAGCCATTACCAATGCTAAATGTTAAACGGCTTGTCATCCGTAAATCAATCGTCTAAATTGCCAACTAGTATAATTTTCCACTCTGCACCTTTTTTTCTAATGGAAGCTGTCATTTCAAATAACGAATTTATAACTAACATTGCTGGGAGAGTACGCAATCTGAATCTACCCCTAAAAAAAGCTTTGTGGCCATTATTTGAAGTTGTCAGCAACTCAATACATGCTATTGAAGAGCTAGGCTCAACGAAGAAAGGAAAAATAAATATAACACTAGATCGGGAAGGTCATGACGAAGCCTTAGTTTCTCTCGGCGATGTAAATCAGTATTTTATTAAATCGTTTATTATTACGGATAATGGCATTGGCTTTAATGAACGAAATTATAAATCATTCCTTACGGCAGAATCAGATTATAAAGAAGATAAAGGATCAAAAGGTATTGGACGATTTGTCTGTTTAAAAGCATTTAAAAAAATAGAATATAGTAGCACCTATCGGAATAATTCAGGAGAAACTGAAATTAGAAATTTTTCATTAAAAGCGTATGGTAAAGGCTTTGATGAGGAGCCCATCGTAAAATCAGAGATTAGAAAAGAGTCAGGTACTAAAGTTATACTTAATTCATTTTATGATGAATATAAGAACAATTGCCCGAAATCAATTGATGAAATAGCTGAACTTATAATAGAGCATTTCTTTATCTATTTTATTGAAGGTAAATGCCCGATCATTACGATCGTTGATACAAATGGAAATCAGGTTACGTTACAGGAAAAATTTGGTTTAGATTTATTACCTAACTTAATAAAGCGAACCTTTAAAATTAAAAATACTGAGTTTACTCTTAATCTACTATTAGTGGACAAAACCGAAGGTGGTCACCGGGTACATTATTGTGGAAACTCTAGGGATGTTGTCAATGAACCCATCAGCAAATATATTCCTGATTTGAAAAGTAACGTCTACTTAGTTGAAAGTGATCAAAAGAACCTCAAAGTTTACATTACCTCCACATATTTGGACAATAACGTCGGGAATGAGCGGACTCGGTTTAATTTCCCAGACAATGAGGAAGATGCTCCCTATGATTATATTGTCACGTTTGAAGATATAAAAAAACAAATAGAACACGAACTGGAAGAAGAACTAAAAACTCCGTTAGAAGCGCTTAGAGAGCAAAAGATGGCGTCTGTTAAAAGACATGTCGAACAATATGCTCCTCAATTCAAATACGTGTTAAAGTATAAAGAGGATGAAGTGAAAAAATTACCAGCTACTCTGACGGGAGAAAAACTTGATGTCGAACTATTTAAGATACAACAGAAACTGGAACTCGATACGAAGATTCTCGGCAATGAAGTGCTAAATGGCCATGACTACAAAAACGTTGAAGAGTATCAAAAAGCATACGATCAGTATCTGGAACAATCCAATGATATTGGCAAATCGAATCTAGTTAAGTATGTCATACATAGACGAGCAATTATTGATTTATTAAATAAATATTTAGGTGAGGAAGGAGATAAATTTCAGAGCGAAAAAACAATTCATGAAATTTTTTTTCCTATAAAGAAAGAGTCTGATGATGTAAAATATGAACAACAAAACTTATGGCTTATCGATGAACGGCTTGCCTATCACTATTACTTGGCATCCGACAAACCAATGGCTGACATGCCTGTTCTAGAAAATATTAAAACGACTGATCGACCGGACTTATTTATTTTTAATAGCAGCTTTGCCTTTGTCAATGAAGAGGCCCCTTTTAACTCGTTTATTATAGTGGAGTTCAAGAAACCTGAGCGGAATGATTATTCGGACAGGGATGAGAAAAAGAATCCTGTTGATCAGGTGATAGATTATATTGGTAAGTTAAGAAGTGGTTCGGCGTTAGATAGAAGAGGTAAATTTATTCAGGTTTCTGATAAGGATAAAATACCCTTTTATGCCTATGTTATTTGTGATTTCAATCCTAAACTTATTAATATTCTAACTACCAGAGACTATATAATCACGCCAGATGGGATGGGTTATTTTTATTATCACAAACAATTTAATGCCTATATAGAGGTGATTTCTTATCAAAAGCTAGTTAAAGATGCAAGAAATAGAAATCGAATTCTTTTTGAACGGCTAGGGATATCCGTTTGAAGTAGGGAAGTTCTGTGGAAGAGTACGTCATGCACAGTCAGTACTACATCCTTAATGCCTTTTGTAAACTTGAGAATTATTTACACAAATCATCTCTGATAATGTCTATTTCTGGCAGTAAAAGTGCACTATTTGACGTCTTAAATTAATGGTACAAAGTATATATTTTTAGTAATTTACTCGCTTCTAATGAAACATTCCGTACGAATGTAGGTACCCCCCAATAATGGTTAATTTTAGTTATTTCAGGAATAAAAGAGTTGGTTTATATCAGTTAGCCAGGCCACTTCTCTAAGCCAGCTGCAATCCGTAAGGCTCGTTGGATGTCTTCCCAGTAGTACCCACTGTCATAACCCGTAGACAGGCGATCACAGATACTTAGAAAATCTGTGGCGTCCTCCACGCGCTGTTTTTGAATCACCGATTGATCGGGCTGAGTGGGCAATTGATCGGGCATGGCTTCCATGCTGCAAAATAAGCCTTAATCAGCTAAAAATGTAAGTAAAAAATTGGCCAAATCGGCCCGCTACACTTGTCATAGTACCGTGTTAAAGCGCTCCAGCAGAATAAAAGTTTGTTCGGTAATGCCCATACTTCCCATACTATACCCATCAACTGTATTTACTAATTCAATGTGTAGTTGAAGTGACGAATTTGCTCCCTTTTTTTAGATTTACCCA
>JADQBA010000046.1 GCA_016903675.1 Stigonema ocellatum SAG 48.90 = DSM 106950
TAGATACGTTACCGACACCTAGAAAAGAAAACACCACGGTGTCCTAAAGGACACGCTCAGCCTTCATCCCCGCATCTGTTGCACGAAACTCGGACGCGCAAGCGTCCTGTTTCTCAGGGGTTTTCGGCATCTTCCTTATAAGGAGCGTTAGGGATAAGATGAAATTTGAAACATAGTGGTTTGTAGCAGGAGTTTCCCATGAATAGCCAACGTGAATTCCCTGAGTGGGGTAAGTTATATCAGGAAAAAGATGTAGAATCCATGCCTTGGTTCAATCCCAATCTTGATGCGGATCTTGACCAAGCGTTAACCAAGCTGAACATCCATACAGGAACAGTGTTGGATCTTGGTACAGGTCCAGGTACCCAGGCTATGGTGTTAGCTGAGCGAGGCTTTAAAGTTACTGCTAGTGATCTTTCAGATGCTGCTGTGAGTGTAGCACAAGGTAAAGCCAAAGAAAAAGGTTTGGATATCTGCTTTCTACAGGATGATATCCTTAATAGTCATCTTGCCGATGAGTTTGACTTTGTGTTTGATCGTGGCTGTTTCCATGTGCTACCCCCTGCGGAAAGACAACACTACCTTCGCGTGGTGTATAGTTTGATTAAGCCCAAAGGTTATTTCTTCCTGAAGTGCTTTAGCTCTTTAGAAGAACGTGAGTCTGGTCCTTATCGATTTACACCAGAAGAAATAACGGAGATTTTTAGCGATCGCCTCCAAGTCTTATCTGTGGAACAAACAGTATACCAAGGCACATTAAACCCACCTCCACCAGCACTGTTCTGCATTATGCAAAAATAGTCTATTCAAGTACTAGACGTGCAGTTCCATTCAGAACCAGAGTCTGATAATTCTGTATTTGTCCGAACAGTGGAATTCCAAAACTCCTTGTGGTTTTCTGTGTAGTCACAATGGCATTTGTTTGAATGGGAACCTCTCCACCTGTTACTAGTAGATTAACAATTGGTAACAGGAGGCTCAGCTTAACTGTATTTCCTACCAATTGAGAAGAGTTTGGTGTACTTATAGTTACTGTGATTAGTGTACCGATATCTGTTGTTAATGTCTGGATTTCTTGTCCACTGAAACTGCTGCTAATGTCTTGATTTTTGTAATCAAGCTGCGGAACTCCACTAATGACTGTATACTTAATCTCAGTATGTTCCCCTTTAAGGTCAAACTCATTGGGCTGATTTACGACGATTGCTTGCGCCTTACTTCCTTCCTTTGTCATCAAAAAAGGTGCTAATAATGTCGTCGTTAACCCCATAACCAAGGTGACAGCGATTTTTAGAATTTGACGCCGGGAAAAACTCTTAGACATATGTTCTACCTTCGGTTTCATAAAAAAATGAGCATGGAATAAATTTTTCCACACAAATTATCTCAGTAAATTCGCCATTTTGAATAACAAATTACATATAACAGTTATCATCCGGCTGAGTAACAGTTTTATCTACGTATATCTGCTTCTCGTTCCCAGGTTCTACCTGGGAACCATAACCAGGGGGCTGCTGCCTCCAGTTTATGACAAAAGAGGCAGAGCCTCGCACAATGCATTCCCAGGCAGAGCCTGGGAACGAGAGGAACGAGAGGAGACACAGAGAACGCAGAGAAACAGTTAAAGTTTTAACTTGTTTGAAATTGGAATTAACGCCATATAATCTGTAAATCTAAAATAAAACCAGGTAATATATCTTCCCCAGATAAGCTTGTGGGGGACTCTAATACTTCTTTTGGTTGCCCTTGTCTATAAATTTCAACACGGCGAGTTTTTCTATCGATAAGCCAACCCAATTTTACCCCTGCATTCACATATTCTTGCATTTTCGCCTGGGTTTCGCTCAAACTATCAGATGGCGACATTAACTCCAACACAAAATCTGGGGCGATGGGAGGAAATTTCTCCCGTTGTTCTGGTTTAAGGGCGTTCCACCTCTCTAGTTTTATCCAAGATACATCTGGGGAGCGATCGCAACCGTTGGGGAGTTTAAAGCAAGTGGAGGAATCAAAGACTTCACCAAGTTGGGTTTGTTCGTTCCACAGGACAAATCGTGCAGTTAGTTTAGCATTACGTTTTCCTGTTTCTCCTCCCGTTGGTGGGATTAAAATTACTTCTCCATTGGCGTTGCGTTCAAATTTCACATCGGGATTATCCCGACACAGTTGGTAAAATTGGTCGTCGTTAAGTTTGACAACGTTGTTGAAGTTGATGGTAATTGCAGTCATGGCAAAATATCACATTAGACGTCTGGTGAAAATTAACTATGCATTACCGTAAACCCTTGTAGAGACGCGATTAATCGCGTCTCTACTTTTCCCCCAATCCTCAGTTCAAAAGCGGGCGATCGGACTCGAACCGACGACAGTCTGCATGGGAAGCAGATGCTCTACCACTGAACTACACCCGCAAGTACGTATCAGCCAGAATAAGGCTAATATTCATAATACCACTATTTTCCGATTTTAGCTAGTGGTCTGTCAAGATAACTTTGACGGGTTGAGGAGAAGTTCTGTTCGTAGTAAGCACAAAGCGTGCTTGACATTGGGCGATAAATCACTCACGTCCTCAAAATCTTTTCCCACTCCCTACTCCCTACTCCCTACTCCCTGCCTCCACCCGTCATTTTTGGGTTGACAGACTACTAGGAGGTGGCGATAAGCTCTCAAAGACAACACCATCCTGACCAACTCACTTTACAATAGACCAGTAGGCAATTTTTATACTAACGATTACGCATGATGTTCAATGCTACTGAAATTTTAATTGATGCTTTTGTCAATCAAATTCGGGAAGGCTATTATCGCTCCTACGGCTGTTTAAAGGCTGATTACCAAGATATCATAGCTTGGGCTGGCAATATGGCTTTAGAAAACATTGCCAATAGCGACGCCCTATATCACAATGTTGAACACTCTATCTTAGTAACTCTCGTTGGTCAGGAAATTTTGCGGGGTAAGCACATCCGCGAAGGTGGTGTTTCTAGCGAAGACTGGCTACATTGCATCATCTCCTTGTTATGTCATGATATTGGCTATGTAAAAGGTGTCTGCCGCCAAGACCGCGAGGAAGAAAGTTTTTATGCTACTGGTAAAGATGGGAATATGGTTTCTCTGCCGTCAGGGGCATCTGATGCTAGTCTTACACCCTATCATGTTGATAGAGCTAAACTTTTTATCGACGAGCGTTTTGGTGGTCATAAGTTGATGGACACTGAGGTGATCAAGAGCAATATTGAATTAACTCGATTTCCAGTGCCTACTGCGGATGATCATCAAGAAACCAATAGTTTTGCAGGCTTAGTGCGTGCTGCGGATTTAATAGGACAACTCAGCGATCCGCGTTACTTGAAAAAAATTACTTCTTTGTTCTACGAGTTTGAAGAAACTGGTTTTAATAAACGTCTGGGTTATAAAAATCCAGCCGATTTACGCAAGAACTATGCCAAGTTCTACTGGAACGGGGTTTATCCATATATCCAAGATGGACTACGTTATCTGTCCCTGACACAGCAGGGAAAACAAATTATTGCCCATCTCTATTCCAATGTATTTGTTGTAGAACACGAAAAACATCACGAAGAACAGCTGTATTTGGAGTTAGGAGTTAGGAGTTAAGAATGGGGAGTGGGGAATGGGGAATGGGGAATGGGGAGTGGGGAATGGGGAGTGGGGAATGGGGAATGGGGAATGGGGAGTTAAGAATAATGAATTATGGAACCATATCATGATTTATAATTTATGCTTTAGCAACTCCCCATTCCCCCCCTCCCCCACTCCCCACTCCCCACTCCCCACTCTCCATTGTTAACTCCTATGAATTGGTGGCAAAGATTAAAGAAAAATCCTCTGGCGCAATTTGGGGCAATTTTGCTGTTAGTTTTCTATGTGATAGTCATTGCAGCTGATTTTGTAGCGCCTTATGACCCCTACGCTTCACAACCAAACGGTTCCCTGTTACCACCAACTCAGATTTATTGGACTTCTCGATCAGGACAGTTCATCGGTCCTCATATTTATCCAACGACTCAAGGAAAAACAGATCTAAACACAGGCGATCGCCAACTCATCGTAGATTTCACAAAACCCTCTCCCCTACGATTATTTGTTCAAGGTCCAGAGTACCGTCTGTTTAAACTCAGTTTACCCCTACCGCCTAAGTGGGAAGAAGTGGATATCATTCCTGGTATCCCCTTCAACTGGCATTTATTTGGTGCTGCTGGTCCTGCAAAATATAACCTTGTGGGTACGGATGACCAAGGTCGCGATCAATTAAGTCGCCTAGTGTATGGCGGTCGTGTCAGCCTATTTATCGGTATTGTAGGAGTTGCCCTCTCTTTTCCCTTGGGGATGCTCATTGGGGGGATTTCTGGCTATTTTGGCAGTTGGACTGATAGCATTATCATGCGCCTGGTGGAAGTGCTGATGACCTTTCCCAGCATTTATCTTTTGGTAACCTTGGGCGCAGTATTACCACCAGGGCTATCCAGTTCCCAACGGTTTTTACTGATTATTTTGATTACTTCCTTTGTGAGATGGGCTGGATTAGCAAGGGTGATTCGTGGACAGGTGCTGTCAATTAAAGAACGAGAATTTGTCCAAGCGGCACGAGCCATGGGTGGCAAACCATTTTACATCATCCTTCGCCACGTTTTGCCGCAAACCGCTACCTATATTATTATCTCTGCCACCCTTTCCATTCCCAGCTTTATTGAGTCAGAAGCAGTACTCAGTCTCATCGGTTTGGGAATTCAACAACCAGACCCCTCATGGGGAAACATGCTATCCTTGGCAACCAATGCTTCAATTTTAGTGCTGCAACCCTGGTTAATCTGGCCTGCTGCAACGCTTATTATCCTGACAGTATTGGCTTTCAACTTACTGGGTGATGGGCTGAGGGATGCCCTCGACCCCCGTAGTTTGCAAAGGTAAGGGAGTTACTGACACATTGACAAAAATGTGCATTCCCAAACAAGGCGTGGCTGGGCGTAGCAAAGTAAGGATTTGCGAGCTTGTTCTAGGTTGTTGATTATACTTGCTTGGTGCAACTGCTGCCAGTAGAATTGCTGGAGATAATCGACTAACCACAACTGGGCTTCTGTATCAATAGCCCGATCAATTTGTTTGGCTAATTCCAGGGCGTTGCGGTAGGATGAAGGTACTTTTGTCACGGCTTTTAGAAGCTCAGAAGGAATGGCTTGCATCTGCTGGTAAGATGCGATCGCCTCCCCCGGACTGCCGGATGCCTGGTTTAACACTACTGGATGCTGCAAAATTTCCCCATGCCCCGTTTGCGTTAGCACCTGAGTCATTGCAGCTGCATCTAAGCGATAGAAAGGAACCCGCTGACACCGTGACACTAAGGTTGGCAACAAGGATTCTGACGACGGCGCAATTAAAATCAGGGTTGCCTTTCCTGGTTCTTCCAAGGTCTTGAGCAAAGCGTTGGCAGCAGCTTCCGCCATTGTTTCTGCTTGCTCCAACACTACCACATTCCTCGGCGCTGCTAACGGTAGACGACCGAGAAACTCAGTAATTTCCCGAATCTGTTCTAGGCGAATTGCAGGCGGTGCTTTGCGCTTAAGTCCTTTCTCAGATGCTTCCGTTGCACTCAATCGTTGCCCTTGGTGCAGGTAGGTTGGCTGTACCCATAATAAATCTGGGTGGTTGCCTTGACGCACACGATTTTGATTTGTGGCAAAAAGCAACTCCACAAAACACCGTCCAGCCAAACTCCGTCCCACACCATCAGGTCCAGCAAACAGATATGCTGGTGCAATCCGGTCTTGTCTGAAAGCCTGACTCAGTAAATCTACTGCCTGCCGTTGTCCTACAAGTAACTCGAACTGCTTCATAGAAATTTTGGGGTGTAGGGGTTTGGGGGTGTGGGGGTGTGGGGGGAGGAATAGGGGTTGCAGTGTGTAGCCGTAAAATAGATTCCAAGTTTACGATGCCATCGAAATTCAAAAAATATTCCCCTTACACCCCCACACCCCCATACCCCTACACCCTTTTTTTCCATCCCTCCAATAAGTGCAACTGCGAGGTCAAAATCCCCTGAATCTGAGCTTGCACAGCTTCTTTCTCTAAACTAGCATCTACACGTACAATACGATGGGGGTAGGATGCATAAAGTTCAGCATATCCTTGCTGGACACGGCGATGAAAAGCTATTGTTTCTTTTTCCAGGCGATCGCCTAGGTTCCCACTCTTCATTTTACGTGCAAGAGCTACCTCAACATTGACATCCAACCACAAAGTCAGGTCGCTTTCTAAACCCCCCGTGGCAATGGCGTTGATCTGATTAATCAAATTTATATCTAGCCCACGACCGTAACCTTGGTAGGCAATGGTGGAATCGGTGTAGCGATCGCATAAAACTATAGCACCCTTTGCCAAATTTGGCTTGAGTTTTTGTTCTACGTGTTGCGATCTATCAGCAGCAAACAAGAGTAATTCTGTCCTGTCAGCAATTGGGTGTTCCCCTGCGTCTAGTAACAACCGCCGCAGATGCAAGCCTAAGTCTGTTCCTCCCGGTTCACGAGTGACAACCATAGATGTAAAGGCTTTGTACGCAACGTCTTTACCCAACCATTCACAACAAAGCTGTATTTGGCTAGTTTTGCCACAACCTTCCACTCCTTCAAATACAATCAACTTACCATTCATCTTTTATTTAAGTAATGAGTTGGCTCGTTATGACCATTTTTGGTCAACAGTTGTTTCTAATTGCCGCTCGATAAAGCCTATTCCCTTGCATCAGACCTCATTGAGTTTTATAACATATATAGCAATACGTGTTTTTACTAGTGTAAAAAATATCAATCAATGAGCAAAATATAGAAGTAACTGTAAAATATGTCAAGTTTTTTATAAGATTAGAGTCTATGGATAATTGGGTTACAAAGCAGGTCGGCCAGCCTCAAGAAATTTTCTTGCACCGGATTGCGAACCGTATTCGGCAATCATTAGAGCTGCAAGAGATTTTGGTGGCCACTGTGGCAGAAGTACGCTCGTTTTTGGGCACTGATCGCGTCAAAATTTACCAGTTTCAACCTGATGGTCATGGGTTAGTGATTGCCGAATCCATACAGGAAGGTCGGTTACCTCCCTTGCTTGGACTGAATTTTCCAGCCGACGATATTCCTCCCTACGCCCGCAATTTGTATATTACAGCACGTCAGCGAACTATCGTCGATCTCAGAACACACGAAATTGGTATCAGTTTTCTTCATTGCCCAGAAACAGGTGAACCATTAGATCAGCAAGATATTCGCTATCGTCCCGTTGATCCTTGCCATGTGGAATATTTGAGGGCAATGGGTGTGAGGTCTTCGGTTGTGGTGCCCATTGTCCTAGAAAGCAAGGAAACAGGGAAAGATTCCTTACCTTGTGCACAGCCATCATCTGATTTGTGGGGGCTTTTGGTGTCTCACCATTCAGAACCACGAGTAGTGACAGAGGAAGAATTACAGTTTATTCAGTTAGTGGTTGATCAAGTTTCCATTGCCATTTCCCACTCTATCTTGCTTAACCAAGTCCGATCGCAAGCCCGCCAAGAAGCCATAATTAATCAAGTCACCCAGCAACTCTACACCACACCCACTGTCAACCTGCAAGCTGCCCTAGAAGAAACGGTGACTAGCTTTCAAGGCTCAGGAGGAAGACTCTACTTAGTGATGGACGGCGATCAACCCCCAGAAACCTACACCTGTGGAGTGCAGCCTAGTCAACTCGATTTAGGACAAGGTAGACCGATTGAGGAGCATCTGTTGTGGCACAAATATCTTTATTCTGCCGCTACGCCCAGTGATAAATCATGGTCAGTGAACTGGATGAGAGCAGTTTACATTTTGACCCCTCCACCCAACGAACTCAGTTCAGACTCCAATTTGTGGGCGATCGCCGATCTTTATAAAGAACCCTTATTCCGAACCATCGCCCCTTGCTTCGAGGCAACCCAAATTCGCAGCCTGTTGATTGTGCCACTCCTGTATGGTTCCACCGTCGTCGGCTGCTTAACCATCTTCCGAGATGCGGTGGATATTGAAACTATCTGGGCAGGTTATGTTGATAACGATTCTCGGCAACTGATGCCACGTCAGTCCTTTGAAGCGTGGCGCGAGATTAAAACTGGGCAGGCGCTACAGTGGGCAGAGTCCGATGTCAAGCTAGGGGAAGCACTGGGTGAGCGCTTTTCAACTGCTATCAAGCAGTACCGACTCTATCAACAAGTGCAAGCTTTTAATATTAATTTAGAGCAACAAGTACACTTGCGCACCGCCGAACTGCAACAAACCAACACAGATTTACAACACTCGACCATTGAGCTAGAGCGCTCCGTAGAACGGCAGCTAGCCCTGGCTCGGATCATTGCTAAAATCCGACAGTCCCTGAGCGTTACCACCATTTTTAATACCACAACTCAGGAACTTTGTCAATTACTCAAGAGCGATCGAGTCTTGGTCTATCGCTTTCATGCCGATTGGGGAGGTGAATTTCTCAGTCATTATGAATCTGTAAATCCCCCATTGCAGAAAAATATGCAATTCGGAGTGGGGGCAATGTGGAACGATACCTACTTACAAAAAACCCAAGGTGCACGCTATGCCAATAACGAAACCTTTGTCGTCGATGATGTGTACAGTATGGGATTTACCAACTGCCACCTTGATATACTTGAACAGTTTCAGATCAAAGCCTTCATAGTAGCTCCAATTTTTGTAGGGCAGGAACTATGGGGCTTACTGGGAACCTATCAACATTTGAAAACTCGGCATTGGGAAACTTTGGAAGTGGAGTTTTTCAACCAAATTGCGACTCAGCTTGGGGTGGCGTTGCAGCAGGCTGAGTATGTCGAACAAGTGCGATCGCAAACACAACAATTGGCTCTTTTAGCAGAACGGCAGCAAACCCTAGCAAGTATGATCACCAAGGTTCGAGAATCTCTAGACTTGAATGAGATTTTTCAAACCACCACCCAAGAACTCCGCCGAGTGCTGAATGCTGATAGAGTCGTCATCTTTCGCTTATATTCCGAACCTAACTATGATGGCGGCGAAATCGTGGCAGAAGATGTTGCGTCTAATTTCTCGTCAGCTTTAGCAGCACAAATCTACGATCGCTGCGTGGGTGAGGGGTATAATAAGAGGTATGGGCAAGGCTATACTCATGCCGTCACAGATATTTATCAGGCTAAGTTAGACGATTGTTATGTGTCAATGCTGTCTCGCTTCCAGGTCAGGGCGAATTTGGTAGTTCCCATGATTAAGCAAGAAAAGCTATGGGGCTTACTGTGTATTCATCAATGCGAAAAACCCCGTGAGTGGCAAGAGTCTGAAATTGAATTTGTCAGCCAAATAGGCTCTCAGTTAGGAGTTGCACTAAAACACGCGGAACTACTGAACCAAACGCAACAGCAAGCCACACAACTTTCCCAAGCCCTTGACCATTTAAGGGCAACTCAAGCCCATCTCATTCAAAGTGAAAAAATGTCGAGTCTAGGACAACTCGTTGCAGGAGTTGCCCATGAAATTAACAATCCGGTCAACTTCATCTACGGAAACCTCACCCACATTCATGAGTACACACAAAATCTGATTGAGATACTCAATCTCTATCAACAGCACTATCCCCAACCCAATGCCGAAATTCAACAACGTGCAAAGACAGCAGATTTAGAGTTCATCGCTGAAGATTTGCCTAAACTCTTTTCTTCACTGCAAGTAGGTGCTGAGCGAATTCGTGAAATTGTTCTTTCCCTGCAAAATTTCTCTCGCCTAGATCAAGCCGAGGTGAAACCCGTTAATATCCATGAGGGACTTGATAGCACTCTATTGATATTGCAGCATCGTCTTAATCCTAATTTATTGCATTCAGGCATTGAGGTTGTCAAGCAGTATGGCGACATGCCCCTTGTAGAGTGCTTCCCCGGACAACTCAATCAGGTGTTTATGAATCTGCTGGTAAATGCCATCTACGCGTTAGAGGATTCATGCCGTCAGTCATCTCAATCAGAAACACAGAAACACCATTTGCTCATTACTATAAAGACGCAGCTTAGAGAAGATGATTGGGTAGAAATTTCTATCAAGGATAATGGAGTTGGCATAAACCAAGAGGTACAGGCTAAACTGTTTGATCCCTTTTTTACCACAAAACCTGTAGGTAAAGGTACAGGGCTAGGACTCTCAATTAGTTACCAAATTGTCGAAAAGCATGGAGGCACATTACAGTGTATATCCCAACCTAGGGAGGGGGCTGAGTTTCTTATTGGCATTCCATTAAAGCAATTTCATGTAAACCCCAATTCGTAATTCGTAGTTCGTAATTATTACCCCAAGTCAAAATAATTCGTAATTATTTGCGCCACGGCTGAAGCCGGGGGATTGAAATAAGGATTTTTTTTAATTAAAAAATTAATTCGCAAGTACCTTCAATTACGAATTACGAATTACGAATTACGAATTGGTAATTATTCGGTCAGTGGCGGAGGCAGGGCAAACGCATTAAAATATGTCAAAAATTTGTATAATCTTATTGATTGGATGATGACACTGCCTAAAGATTTGGAACGAGAATTTCAAGAAGAATTGAGTAAGTACGAGGAGGACAAAAAAATGCCTTATATTACGAGTATGGAAAGAACTGGAGAACTCAAAGGTGAACAGAAAATAGTTATCCAATTACTTAATCATCGAATCGGTGAAATTGAACCACCATTAATTGAGCAAATTCGTAAATTATCTGTTGAGCAAGTGGAAGAATTAGCAGTTGCATTACTAAATTTCTCTACTGTAGCTGACGCGCGAGCAATGGTTAGCAAATAGACCAAAACCAGCCGAGCAAGAGTAAAACAAAATACCTGATGCTTGGGGAGTGGTTGTTGTTGGCGATCGCTCAAAAATTAAAGGTTTGTAGTAAGCGCTGTCTTCGCTGAAGCGCTTACTACGAACCAACTTATGAGCTTTACTTTTCTTTACATAGTTGTGTTTATTCACGCCGACTTACTTACTCTTTTGATAGCTTGAGTTGGAAGTTTTCATCGTAATCCGCCAGAGATGGATACGTCATCGTAGGGGTTTCATTGATATTTAATAACCGCTGCGCGTACTCTTGCAGATAAGCTTGGCGACGTTCATCGCTAATGCGACTCGTACTCCAAACTATGAAAGGTGGCAAAACATCAAAACCTACAAAGCGAAAAATTCCGTGATTGATTGGAAATAGAATCTGATTAATGTCGCCATTTAAACCAGTTTCGCTGTATATAGCTTCACCACCACCGACGGTTAAAGACAGTAAGGCTTTTTTGCCCTTGAATACTCCATTGTCATACCACTTACCGCGACCGTAAATTCGCCCCATTGCAAACACTCGGTCAACCCAACCTTTGAGCATAGCAGGAAGTCCAAACCACCACAGAGGACACTGAAAGATGAGGACATCGCACCAATCAATTTTTTCCATTTCTGCTTTGATTTCTGGAGCAAAGCCATCAACTTCAGTTGCATAAATTTCTTCCACTTGCTGTTTAAAATAATCGGATTCTTTTTGATTCGTGAAGTTGCGGCGATCAGAAACTGGATCAAATTCCATGGCATACAAATCGGAAATGATGACCTCATGTCCTGCTGTTTCTAGCACTTCTTTAGCGTGTCTCGTTAATGCGCCATTAAAGCTTTTCGGTTCTGCGTGAGCGTGAACAATAAAGAATTTCATGCCTTTACCCATCATTTCTCTTTCAAAATTATGAATTATGAATAATGACAAAAATATTTTATGAGGCAAGCGAGGGTGTCTTTAGACCTGAGTTACTGACAATTCATCAACCAAACGGAGAGTAGCGCGATCGCTACACCAGCCACAACAAAACACGGAATATAGCCTGAACTATCCACAATCCGACCGAATACTGCTGCACCCAGTCCCTGTCCAATAAACAGGTTAAACGCGAATAGGGCAACTGCTGTACCCCGTGCCTCAGGTGCTAGCTCAGTGGCACGGGTTTGAAGGGTACTATGCATCATATAGAAGCCCAATCCAAGGATCATACTCAAAGGGATAAACACCATCCAGTTCTGGAACACTGCGATTAACAAGTAGCCAGCACACATAAACCACCCTCCAATCCCAATTAGACCCCTCTCACCAAATTTATTGATCAGCCACTTCACAGAACGACTGTAAATCAGCCCACCTACTCCGAAGCCACTCAGCATAAACCCAATGGCGACGTAGGATAAGCTATATCGGTCTCGAAGAAACGCACCAACGTAAGCGTACCCTCCGAAGACCGAAAAGCCTTCAATAAACACTGCCACAAAAATAGTGCGAGCAGCGGGTTGGGTGATAAGTTGATAGTAAGGTCGGAACGTTGCCAAACCTACCGGACTTTGGGAACTATGCCTATCGGGTACTTGGCGGATGGCACGCCACATGCCAAAAGCGATGCCAAGGGACAGAATGCCAAATACGACAAATATACCACGCCAGCCCACATATTCTCCAAAAATACCACCCAAGCTGCCCCCAAGAATCTGACCAAGCACGAGGGCACTCAGATACTTTCCGATGGCAGCTTGGCGTTCTTCGTAAGGAAAATTATCACCGATATAAGCCAGTGAGAGCGGGATGATAGCTGCTGCAACCATACCTGTTAAAAACCGCAGTAACGTAAGTAACGCGATATCCGACACCAGCGCACAAACCGCTGTCCCAACTGCAAATGCAGCCATTGCTATTGTCATTACCTTGAGTTTACCGATGCGATCGCCCAATGGGCCATAGACCAATTGGAATAGCCCGTAAGGAATTGTATATGCTGAGACAATCACCGCAGCACGTCCAACTCCTGTTTTGAACTCATCGGCAATGATGTGAAGCAACGGGTCAATGACCCGTGCATCAGCAACTACCATAAAGGCGGCTACACCTAACACTCCTAACGAGACGCGAGTCTTAGCCACAGAGTTATCCTTAGCTTGATGCCAACTAACATCAAAAACGCTCGACCCAGGGTCGAAGTTCAATTTCCCATGTCCAAGCACTTCGTGGCTGGTGCAGAATGTTGAGATAGGTTTGGGCGATGGCGTCAGGGTCAAGCATACTATCTGGATTATCTGCTGGCTCTTGACGTTGTGCTGAGCGAATTGCACCGTCGATGACGAAATGCGCAACATGAATATTCTTCGGAGCCAGTTCTCGGGCAATGCTCTGAGCCAGACCGCGTAGTGCAAACTTACCCATTGCGAAGGGAGCAGACCGAGGATAACCCTTGACGCTGGCTGATGCTCCAGTGAAGAAGATCGCACCACCCCCCTGATTTAACATCCGTTTTGCAGCCGCTTGTGCAACGAGAAAGCCTCCATAGGCTGTTATGTCTAGAGTTTTGGCAACGTCAGCCGGTTCGAGTTCCACAAAGGGGCCACTCACTCGGAAGCTGGGATTGTAAACAACGACACTAGGGGAACCCACGCGACTTTCAACATCAATGAATAACTTCTCGACTTCGTCTGGTTTTGAGGAATCGCACGCGAAACAACTAGCCCCAATCTCACTACTAAGCTGGCTGAGTTTCTCAATCTGGCGAGCTGCTAAAGCTACAGTAAATCCATCTTTTGCAAGCAAGCGGGCTAAAGACGCGCTGAGTCCACTACCGGCTCCGACAATCAAAGCTGCTGTTGCCATTCGCCCATTTTCCTCCTTTAGGTTAAGCTAAGCACGTGATAATTCCTAATTACGAATTACGCATTCCCCTCATAAGGGTTGCCTATTCTGTCCACAAAGACGTTGGATGCCAATGGCAAGCGACCGGGATTAAGACGTGGTTCTGCCGCATAGCCCACTGGTACCAAAACTGCGATCGCCAGATCTGGATCGTTCGCAGCACCAATCACTTCCTTTACCTTGTCCTCAATCCAGCCATTCATAAAGCAGGTGGACAAGCCCAGACTTTGGGCCGCCAACACCAAATGTGTCGCAGCAATCATGGCATCTTTAATGGCATACTCCCGTGTCTTTTCCCCTAGTCCAGCTTGATACTGAGGAATAGCAGTTTTAAAGTAGTTCACTGTGCTCTCTGTCCAAGCACCTGTTTGGAGTCCTTGATTATAAATTGGGGTTAGGTCTTTTTTCGCACCAGCAGCATCGGCGGCAAAAACAAAGGTTACGGGTGCTTGGACAATCTGCTGTTGATTCCAAGCTGCTGCTGATAGCGCTGCCTTTTGCGCTTCATCTTGCACTAGAATTATTCGCCAGTCCTGTAAATTATAGCTACTCGGTGCTGCTACGGTTAACTCAACTAGTTGTTTCAGCAGTTCTGGGGCGATGGCGTCTGATTTGAAAGTTTTGATGGCACGACGTTGCGCGATCGCGCTTGGCACATCGAGGGGTTTAGTTTGGGTAATGGGATTCATCTAAAAATCTCTTGATACGTTTGAAAACCGTGCGTTTTTAAACCACGGAGGAAAACGACTGCCCGTTTTAACGGGCTTTAACGAATCGTACTTTAGGTTCTGTTTTTTTTCAACGTACACAAGCCTATCGCTGGAATAACTCCCAGAATCAACGACGTAAAAGCTTGTCCAATTAAATATACTATCTGGTCGCGGTTGGTTTCTGGAATCCACCCTTGTACCAGGGAAAGCAACCAAACCAAGATACTGATTAATAAAAATGAAATTGAGGGGAGAAAATTCCACCACCACGCAGCGACAGTGTATCGCCGCATCACCAACCATTGGCTAAACCCAAGCCAAATCCCTGAAATAATATATGAGATAGTTGACAAAATACCCAAAATGAGTATCTCATTGGGAGATAAAGTTTTATTAAAAGATGAAGCCATAGAAGAAATGTAGTTAATCCATGCCGTGGAAACACTGTTGGCAATCAGCCAACCTGTACTTGTGGCAAGCATCCATAACCAACCAGAGATATATGGGTGAATGACAAACCCTTGGTCTGCGCCGAAAATAACTGCAAACACACCACTATTCAAGAAGTGTATCCAAAAATACCATTTAGTAGGTGGGTTTCCTATAGGAGGTGACAGTAACTCCAGAATGGTTTTTTCCAGGGCTATACTGGCAATTCCACCTACAACCCATCCTATAATGGTCATCAAGGTAAACTTGAGCAAGAATCGACCCATGGAGGAGCGTGGTATCAAAAACCTTTGTGATTTGGGACCACTACCACTAGCAATAAACTCTCCATGAGAGGGGCTGTTGGAGTCGGGTTGCATAAAATTTTTGGCGTTGCATACCAAACACGGGCATAATTATAAGAAGTTTTGCTCTTAACGCCCCTGAAAAAGGGCAATCCTAGAATGATAAGCTAAACAGTGACATAAACAAATTATAGGGTGAAGTGTTAGATGGGTATTTCTTCAAACGATCCTGATCTCCTAAAAGCAGCCCGTGGTGAAGTATTAAATCGTCCTCCAGTATGGATGATGCGTCAGGCTGGACGGTATATGAAAGCTTATCGAGATTTAAGGGAGAAGTATCCTTCGTTTCGCGATCGCTCAGAAATACCAGAAGTAGCCATAGAAATATCCTTACAGCCGTGGAAAGCCTTTCAACCAGACGGAGTGATTCTGTTTTCTGATATTGTCACGCCCCTACCTGGTTTAGGTATTGAAATGGACATTGCGGAAGGGAAAGGTCCAATTATTTACTCACCTATTCGCACTCAACAACAAGTTGATAACCTACTTCCCCTAGAACCGTCCAAGTCTCTACCGTTCATCAAAACAATTTTACAGGCGTTGCGGCAGTTCGTAGGTAACAAATCAACAGTGTTGGGCTTTGTGGGTGCACCGTGGACATTAGCAGCTTATGCAGTGGAGGGAAAAGGTTCTAAAACCTACTCTGTCATCAAAGGGATGGCGTTCTCAGACCCAACCATACTGCATCAACTGTTAGAAAAATTTTCAACGGCGATCGCCACCTATGTCCGCTACCAAATTGACTGTGGTGCACAAGTGGTGCAAATGTTCGATTCTTGGGCAGGTCAACTAAGCCCTCAAGACTATGATACCTTCGCTCTCCCTTATCAGCAAAAGGTTTTCCAACAAGTCAAGGAAACTCATCCAGATACGCCCCTCATCTTACTAGTCAGCGGTAGTGCGGGTGTCTTGGAACGCATGGCAAAATCGGGTGCGGATGTTGTCACTGTAGACTGGACAGTGGATATGGCCCAAGCGCGAGCAAGATTAGGAAACCACATCAAAGTGCAAGGAAATCTTGACCCTGGTGTGCTATTTGGTTCTAAAGAATTTATCCGCGATCGCATCCTGGATACTGTTCGCAAAGCTGGTAACTGGGGACACATTCTCAACCTCGGTCACGGTGTTCTACCAGAAACCCCAGAGGAAAATGTCGCTTTCTTCTTTGAAACAGCCAAGCAACTCAACTCGGCTGCTGTAGAAAGATGATCCAGAAACGGATTTTAGTGACTGGTGCAAGTGGTTGTATCGGTCACTACTTAACGGAAGCTTTAATTCAACAAACCACTCACGAACTGTATCTGTTGGTCAGAAACCCCACTAAACTGCAAGTTGATAAAAAGACACGTTCAGGGATCACCGTTTTACAAGGCGATATGCAAGAAATAAGGCTTTTTGCCGACTTGCTGAAAACGATGGATACTGTTGTGTTAACGGCGACGGCTTGGGGTGGTAAAGAGACATTTGATATTAATGTATCTAAAACCTTAGAGTTGCTGGAACTATTAGATCCAAACAGATGCGAACAGGTGATCTATTTTTCCACTGCTAGTCTTTTGGCTGACAACAATCAACCATTGAAGGAAGCAGGAGAACTCGGTCATGATTACATCCGTTCCAAATACGATTGCTTGCATCGTTTAGCACAATTAGCCATCGCACCCAAAATTACCACGGTTTTTCCGACTTTAGTGGTGGGTGGCGATCGCCATAAACCCTATTCTCCTGTAACATCTGGCATTCCAGAACTATCCAAATATATAGATTTGATCCGCTTTTTTCAAGCAGATGGTAGCTTTCACTTCATCCACGGGCGAGACATTGCCACTGTCGTGCGATATTTAATTGAGAATTCTCCCAAACAAGATGAACCGCGCTACTTAGTTTTAGGTCAAGCTAGGGTAACAGTTAACCAAGCCATTGAGGAAGTTTGCGCCTATCTTGGAAAAAAGATTTACTTTCGCATCCCCCTATCTTTATCCTTAGCCAATTTGATGATCTTTTTGTTCCGTATTCAGATGGCTGATTGGGATAGATTCTGTATGAACTATCGGCATTTTACCTACCAAGTCATCATAAATCCCACCACATTCGGATTGCCAAATTACTGTGCCACCATGAGTGATGTTTTGAGAGTGAGTGGTATTAAAATAGCTAGGGAAGAAGGGGTGTAGGGGGGTAGGGGTGTAGGGGGGTAGGGGAAGAAGGGGTGTAGGGGTGTAGGGGAGTGCAACTGGAATATGAGGACAAATCAATTTAAATTTTTGTACTCTAGTCAATGCTCTTAACTCTCTACACCCTTCTTCCCTTACACCCCTACACCCCTACACCCTTACACCCCTTCTTCCCTTACACCCCCACACCCTTACACCCCTACACCCCTTCTTCCCTTCAAGGAACAAACCAGGACTTTAGTCTGTCTCAGTTTATAACAAAATCATTTTGGGCTGTCAGTGGTTTCCCCCTATCGCAACTGCTAAACTCAAAATCCGAGTTGTTGTCCAAATGTCAGGCTGGAGGAAGAGTGCGAGTTTTATTGGTTTACCCTATCTTTCCCAAAACTTTTTGGTCCTACGAAAAAATCTTGGCATTAGTTAATCGTAAAGTTTTGCTACCACCCTTGGGTTTGGTGACAGTAGCGGCAATTTTGCCTCAAGAATGGGAATTTAAACTAGTTGATCGCAATATCCGACCAGCAACAGAGGCAGAATGGGCATGGGCAGATGTGGTAATTTTCTCTGCCATGATAGTCCAAAAACAAGACTTACTCGAACAAATTAAAGAAGCAAAGCGACGTGGTAAGTTAGTCGCCGTAGGTGGTCCCTACCCCACCTCAGTACCTCACGAAGTTCAGCCCTACGGTGCCGATTTTCTCATTCTAGATGAAGGGGAAATCACACTGCCAATGTTTGTCGCGGCAATTGAACGGGGTGACACCGAGGGGACTTTCCGCACTACCGAAAAACCCGACGTCACAACCACACCAATACCCCGCTTTGATTTGCTAGAACTTGATGCTTACAGCATGATGTCGGTTCAGTTTTCGCGAGGTTGTCCTTTCCAGTGCGAATTTTGTGATATTATTGTTCTCTATGGTCGTAAACCGCGCACCAAAACACCTGCACAACTGTTAGCCGAGTTAGATTACCTCTACGAGTTGGGTTGGCGGCGTGGTGTCTTCATGGTGGATGACAACTTTATCGGCAACAAGCGTAATGTCAAATTGTTGCTCAAAGAGTTACAATGCTGGATGGCAGAACACAAGTACCCCTTCCATTTTGACACTGAAGCTTCAATAGACCTAGCACAAGACCCAGAATTGATGGAGTTAATGGTTGAGTGTGGCTTTAAAGCAGTGTTTTTAGGAATTGAGACGCCGGATGAGGAGAGTTTGCAATTGACGAAGAAGTTTCAAAATACTCGCAATTCCCTGACTGAGTCGGTGGAAAGCATTATCAAAGCAGGGTTGCGCCCCATGGCTGGATTTATTATTGGGTTTGATGGGGAAAAAACAGGCGCTGGCGATCGCATTGTTCAGTTTGCAGAACAAGCTGCAATTCCATCCACTACCTTCGCCATGTTGCAAGCGCTACCAAACACTGCTCTTTGGCATCGCCTCAGTAAAGAAGGACGCCTCCGGGAAAATCAAGACGGCAACATCAACCAGACGACTTTGATGAACTTCATTCCCACCCGTCCCCTGGGAGACATTGCCAGGGAATACATTGAGGCGTTTTGTACTTTATACGACCCAGTGTCATACTTAGATCGTACCTACCGTTGTTTCCTAATGATGGGTAGTCCCAGTTGGACTGTGCCGTTCAAAATGCCAGAGTGGGTGATTCTGAAAGCTTTCCTAATTATTATCTGGCGACAAGGGATAAAACGAGAAACCCGGTGGAAGTTCTGGCATCACTTATTCAGCATCCTCAAGCGTAATCCCAGGGTTCTTGATCTTTATCTCGATACCTGCGCCCACAATGAGCATTTCTTAGAATATCGCCAAATTGTCCGTGAGGAAATAGAATCTCAGCTAGCTCTTCATCTAGCACAAGGTACAGAAAAGCCCTATGTGCCCGTAACAGCACCACTAGAGGCAATCGCTAGATAAGTGGGGAATGGGGAATGGGGAGTGGGGAATGGGGAATGGGGAGTGGGGAGTGGGGAATGGGGAGTGGGGAATGGGGAAGAATAAAATTGTTTACTCCCCAATCTCCCCATTCTATCTCCCCAATCTCCCCATTCTATCTCCCCAATCTCCCCACTCCCTACTCCCCACTCCCCACTCCCCATCTTCCCACTCCCCACTCCCTACTCCCCACTCCCTCCTCCCCTCTATCGTTAAAGTTCATTGCGAAATTAGAAGATAACCAAAACAATATGATAAGTATTGGTAATGTAAAGCGGTAGTGCAAATAAGGAGAAGACAGTGGCAAGGGAATCAAATTTATTAATGAGTGCAGGTGTAGCACGTGAAGACTTTAGTGAATACGTCGCCCATTTACAGCTTCATATGACCCTGCAAGCTCGCAATCTGGTTCCACCCCTGAAGCAAACTTTGGCAGATAGTCGGGAGCAATTACTCCATCAAACCCAAGCCAATTTTGAAAAGCAGGTTTCTCGGCAAGCCCTGTAAGATCTGAGAAATGTTAAATAATGTTAAGTAAAAAATAAAATCAACAACGTAAAAGCATATTGTCTAGGATCAATGAAGACAGTGGATCAAGAGCCAATGTGCTTTTAAAGTTTTTTAAATATTTAAATTTAGTTATGAAAATCACCCTTTTGATTTGATGGCAAAGTGCAGAAAGCCGTTAAGATGAGTGCAGCAGTTCCTTTCTTCCAGTTACTTAAGGCTGAATGGCGGCTTGAATGAAAATGACTTCATTACTTTCCCGAAATCTCAGCGTGATCATCCGACCAGTCCAATACCGGGACTTAAACGGAATGGAACGCTTACATCAAGAGTCATTCGCAGCCAACACCCCCAAGGGAGCTAGTGTAGCAACACGGCAAATGCAATGGCTGCGCCAGTGGTATGGGTTACTCAAGTTTTTGAGTTGGTTCCCAAACCCGCTAAAATATAGTTTCTGCGCCTATGTAGCAGAACAAGGTCGTACACTTCTAGGAATGATCAAAGTGTCGCCTTTTAATCGCACGGGCACCACTTGGCGCGTAGAGCGTGTGATACTAGAGCGTGCTGCCGATAAGCAAGTGATTGGCTCACAACTTTTGCGTTATTGCTTTGAGTCCATTTTGGAGGCTCGCACTTGGATACTGGAAGTAAATGTCAATGACACCGAGGCGCTAGCACTTTATCGGCAAAATGGATTCCAGCGCCTAGCAGAAATGACATACTGGGAAATTACATCAGATTTGCTGGCTGAATTAGCGTCTTCAGAACCAGACTTGCCAAATCTACAGCCTGTAAGTAATGCCGACGCCCAGTTACTGTATCAACTAGATACCGCATCAATGCCGCCTTTAGTGCGACAGGTATTTGACCGCCAAACTCAAGACTTCAAAACCAGTTTGTTCGGCGCTTTAACTGATGCCATCAAGCAGTGGGTGACTAAAATAGAAATCGTAAGTGGCTACGTGTTTGAACCACAACGCAAAGCAGCCATTGGCTATTTTCAGATCACACTAGACCGCAAAGGTCAAGAACCACATGTAGCAACGCTGACAGTTCACCCCGCGTACACCTGGCTGTATCCGGAGTTGCTTTCCCAACTAGCTCGCATTGCCCAGGATTTTCCCAAGCAAGCTTTGCAATTGGCTTCGGCAGACTATCAGCCAGAGGGAGAAGAATATTTGGAGCAAATAGGGGCAAGTCGTATAGAACACACCTTAATTATGTCTCGCTCCGTATGGCACAAGGTACGGGAATCTAAATTTGTTTCCTTAGAAGGAATTCAACTACCTGAGATGCTACAGGGTTTGCAACCAGTACGTAAACCAATACCGGGTGGCATGTCATGGGCACAGCAAACACAGCAAGTGTCGTCTGATAGAGTAGTAAAACCCAATTCAGCCAAAGAAACTGTTGCATTTTCCCGCCCTAAGTCTAGTTTAGAAGCCTCGAACAAGCCTGAGTCAACTGATGCACAGCAGGAGTAGTGGCGTGGTTAGTGAAAAGGCACACGGGGACCACGGAGACTTTTTAATAAACCTCCCCCCCTCCCCCTCTCCCCCCCTCCCCCCCTCTCCCCCCTCTCCCCAACAGTTTATCTCCGCTTTGGGATTAGATGTTGGCACCAAGCGTGTTGGTGTAGCTGGGTGCGATGGCACAGGATTGATTGCCACTGGGATCACCACCATTGAGCGTACATCCTTTGAGAAGGATGTGGAGCAAATAAGACAACTTGTCAGTGAGCGCAAAGTGCAAGTACTAGTTGTCGGATTGCCTTATTCAATGGATGGTTCTTTGGGATTTCAGGCAAGAATCGTGCAAAAGTTTGCGACCCGTGTTGCCAAGGTTCTGAAACTGCCTATGGAATATGTAGATGAGCGATTAACTTCATTTCAAGCAGAGCAGCTTTTAATAGCAGAAAAACGTTCACCATCACGTCATAAAGAATTAATTGACCGTAAGGCAGCATCTTTGATTTTGCAGCAATGGCTAGACGTAAGGCGAGCCAAGTCTAAAAATCCATCTGCTAATTAATGCTACCTTTGAGCATGATATTCTGAAACTGATTAAGCTAGATCTACTGCTATTGGATTGACATTAACTGTCAAAAAACAGTTAAGTGTATCCACAGTTGTAGGTAATTATAAAGTCCCACACCACGGCTATGTTTTCCCCTGATTTTCCTGAAGAAAATGATAATGATAACGCTCATGTCGGTTCCATCACTTTAACCGATGACAAAGAGCGATCGCTTGAATGTTATATTGAGCATTCACTCTCTGTGGATGAGCAAGAGTACGTTTTGCTTCTTCCTGTTGACTCACCCGTGGAGATTTTTGCTTGGCAAGGTGACGGCGAGGAAGAAGAAGCTATCCTGGTAGAAGATGATGCCATAATTGAGCAAATTTTTGGTATCGCCCAAGCTGTCCTATCTGAGCAGAACCTGATTCTTAAAAATACTGCCTATGCTCTCACCGTTGCTGGTGAGTTACCGCCAGTTGAGGAGTCAGAACTCTTTACCTTAGAAATCGAAGATGAAGGGGCTGACTTAGAGCCTGAGCAATTACAGCTACTAGCTAGCTTCTATCGAGAAGAACAGGAGTATGCAATTTACACTCCCCTCGATCCGCTGCTTTTCTTTGCACGGATAGCCAAAACAGGTAAACCTGAATTGCTATCGCCCGAGGAGTTCCGCCAAGTCCAACCCCTCTTAGAAGAACACCTGTTTAATGAAGTCGAATAGGATTAAAAATTAAAAATTAAAAATTAAAAATTAAAATTTTGATTTTTAGTTGAGAATTTTTAATTATAAAAAATAGCAGGAAGCGCAAAACGCCTGAAAATGAGCCTCACTTAGGAAGGCTCATTTGTTTTTTAGATCGGGAGTATAGCAATCCTATTTGATTTCCTCTCAAGGGGGACTTGGGAGACTTGGGGGACTTGGGGGACGAGGGGGACGAGGGGGACGAGGGGGACGAGGGGGACTTGGGAGAGGTGTTCGTATCTCCAGCACGGACTGCTATCGGAATCCTAAATCATTCCTGAAAAATTTTCAGTAGTGTAGGTGGGGCTATGCCCTACAAAACCCTGATCTGGTGGGCAGTGCCCACCCTACGTAATATTTCAAAAATAAAATATGATTCCTATATATCTGTACAAATATTGAGAAAATGTACAGGTTAAGATGCAATACAGCGTAGGATTTGCAAAAATTAGAAACCCGGTAACTCATGCGAAACGGGGTTTCTGGCACCTCACTGGCACCTCAAGAATCCAAAACCTAGGCAGTATTGGGTTAAGATTTTGACAAAAAGCCGGAAATATAATATAATAGGACGATTATCTAGGAAGGCTTCCCTAAAAACAGTAACCCAGCAAATTGGTCACTATTTGGAAAAGGCCATAAAAAAATAGTCGTACTACCACATCAGTTATTGTTCCTAAGCAAATGACTTTTGACAAATGATCAATGATTTATCACAATGTATTGGAACAAGCTCTTACAGCCTGACTTAATTTTGGAAGGCTCAGTATTGAACCTCACACCAGACATAATCAGAAAATACGATCTCAAGGGGCTGGTGTTGGATGTGGATGAAACTTTAGTACCGATAAGAGTCGCCTCAGCTTCTGGTGAACTGCAACAGTGGGTAGAGCAGATGCGCTCTTGCACTGTACTGTGGTTGGTAAGCAATAACTTGAGTGAAGCCCGAATAGGTGGAATTGCTCGCTCTGTCAACCTACCGTACTTCCTCGGTGCAGCCAAGCCCTCGGGTCGCAAGATTAGAGAAGCGCTCAAAGCGATGAATCTACCAGTACACCAAGTAGGTATGGTGGGCGATCGCTTATTTACCGATGTGTTAGCAGGTAATCGTCTAGGGATGTTTACCATCTTGGTCGAACCAATTCTTCATCCAGATGTCGCACTTCGCTCCCATCCGATACGCAACTTTGAAGTCTGGGCATCTGAAATTTTGGGAGCCACTATTACTCCCAAAAAACGAAGACTTACAACCTTGGACAACCCGTCAGGAAAGTAAATCTAAAAAAATTATGAAAAAATCTTTGTTTGATTCATAAGTCTGAGAAGATAACCATATATAACAATGGGGTCAGCCAAATAAAGACCCTATTAATAATAAGTCAATACAAATCTGTAAAGCGTCAGCCTTCACTTATATAGGGACTGGCGCTTTACAACATCAGTGAGGAGTGAGGAGTTAAGAGTTAGGAGTTATAATTTTTATTCCTAACTCCTAACTGCTCACTCCTAACTCTTGAAATGCCTCAAAAGATTGTCGTCAAAATAGGCACCTCCAGCCTGACCCAACCAGAAACAGGACTGCTAGCGCTTTCCACCATTGCTACCTTGGCAGAAACCCTCTCCCACTTGCGCTGTCTCGGTCATGGGGTGATTTTGGTTTCCTCTGGCGCTGTGGGAGTGGGCTGTGCGCGGTTGGGCTTAACTGAACGCCCAAAGGCGATCGCTCTCAAACAAGCAGTAGCAGCAGTAGGACAAGGCAGATTAATGCGGGTGTACGACGATTTATTTAGTATCCTGCAACAACCAATCGCCCAAGTATTGCTTACCCGCAGTGATTTGGTACAGCGCAGTCGCTATCTCAACGTCTACAATACCTTCCAGGAACTACTAGAACTAGGAGTCATTCCAGTGGTAAATGAGAATGACACGGTAGCAGTGGAGGAACTGAAATTTGGTGACAATGACACCCTTTCGGCTTTAGTTGCCAGCTTAGTGGAAGCAGATTGGCTGTTTTTGCTCACCGATGTAGATCGACTTTACTCAGCCGATCCCCGTTCTGTACCCAATGCCCAGCCCATCGCTTTAGTTAGTAACATCAAGGAATTAGCAGAATTACAGGTGCAAACAGGCACTCAAGGTTCCCAATGGGGTACTGGTGGCATGGTGACCAAAATTTCCGCAGCGCGAATCGCCACTGCTGCTGGTATTCGCACCGTAATTACCGATGGGAAAAACCCCCGCAATATAGTTAAAATATTACATGGAGAATCTATTGGTACTTACTTTGAACCACGACCAGAACCAACTTCTGCTCGTAAACGTTGGATAGCTTATGGTTTAGTTCCTGCTGGGAAATTGTCGTTGGATGAGGGAGCAGTGGTAGCAATTTCTCAAGCAGGTAGGTCCTTATTAGCCACAGGTATTACAGCAGTGGAAGGGGAGTTTGACCCTCAGGACGCGGTGCAATTGTGCGACAAGAGTGGTAGTGAAATTGCCAGAGGATTAGTCAACTACAGCAGCGCCGACCTGCAAAAGATTCGCGGTCGTCATTCCCGCGAAATTTCTGCCATTTTAGGCTACGAAGGTGCCGAAACCGTCATTCACCGAGATAATTTGGTTCTCACTTAGCATAGAAATAAGTTCTAGTTCTCTGTTTCCTCGTTCTCTTTCCTCGTTCCTATGCTCTGCATAGGAATGCATTCCAGAGGCTCCGCCTCCAAAAATATAACACAAGAGGCTGCTGCCCACAGTTCTGTATTCCCAAGCAGTAGCCCAGGAACCATTGAATAACTAATCCAAAATCGTTATGACTCAAGCGTTAGACAGTTATGTTGGTTTACCAGAAGAAGAGCAACGCTTCTTCCGACGCGGGATCAGTTGGCACACCTTCAAGGCTATTCAAGCCAGCTTTGAAAATGTCCCAGGAGTACGCTTATTTTATTGTGAAGGGGTTTTAGAAATAGTGGGTATTGGTAAGCCTCATGAAGCAATCAAGTGTTTAATTGCTGCACTGCTGATCACTTACTTTGAAGTGAAGGGTGTCGAATTTTTCCCCAGTGGTAGTTTTACCCAAGCCATCCCAGGCATAGTAGATTATCAAGCAGACCTTTCTTATTGCTTCGGAACCGACAAACCCATTCCAGACCTTTGTATTGAAGTAGTTATCACCAGCGGTAGTCCAATTAAGCTACAGAAGTACAAGTTAATGCAAGTAAGAGAAGTTTGGTTCTGGGAAGATGGCACCCTTGCGGTTTACCGCTTACGAGAACAGGAATATGAGAAGATTGGCAACAGTGAGTTACTGCCAGAATTAGACCTATCCCTCTTCAATCGTTGTCTTTTGTTCTCGTCTCCGTTGGAAGCAATTAGAGAGTTTCGTCAGGGTATTCAACAGCAAAAATAGGGTTAAAATGTGGCATTCATTATCATTGAAGCAGGTGGGCGCAGCCCACCCTACTTGCTTAACCTAATGATTTGTTTTATGAACTTTTTAGAAATTGTTGTTGAGGTTGGCATAGTAAATTTCACCACGTTTCATCTGCCAAGCCATCTGCAACGGTCACATCCCAAGCTGAGTCAACTTCAGCAGAAGCCTCACGGTAAGCTTCCTCTAATTCCCGACAGCGCAACAATTCCAGCGCCAACTCAATGACTTGGGAGCGAGATTTGCACCCTTTGGCAAGCTTGTAGTTCTCAATAAATTGCACTAGCGACAGTGGTAAGGAAACCGATAACTTTTCACTCTGCATAGTGTTACCAAGTGGTAATCACAATTGTTCCTACTATAAAGTAGCCTAATTGGTAAGTTACTGCAAGCGCGAAATTACATTTTCGTAGTCTTGAGCGCAGCTTACCTGTTTGTAGGGAGTTGCACAATTACACACCTGAATGTGTGTCCCTCTCTATTACGTTAACTTTTATTAACGATATATCGCGATATGTCTATAATCGAAATACGAGTGTTTGAGAGAAATAACTATGTTCCTAGGTCATCATCGTCACTTTTTTGCATCAGAATACGAGGATATGCCGCACAGAGGGCGGTTTCGCAGTCACCATTCTGGCAGAGATTGGAAAGATGAGCGACGGACTCCCCGTGGTGATATAAAGTACATTCTACTGACGTTACTCGCAGAGCAACCTCGGCATGGATACGAGTTGATCAAAGAATTAGAGACGCGTTACGGTGGTTTCTGGAAACCCAGCCCTGGTTCTGTTTACCCCACACTACAGTTGCTGGAAGAAGGAGGTTATCTGACCAGTGAACAGCTAGAAGGTAGGCGAATATACACCATGACAGAAAGTGGTAGACAATTACTAGCCTCGCAAGGCGATCGCCACCCGTGGATGGAAAGGGGAAATAAACCCCAGCAGTTGAACGAATTGAAAAACGCGATCGCTGATGTTGGTGCAGCTGTGATGCAGGTTGCTCGCAGTAAAAATCCCGACAAAGTCAGCAGAGTAGGTGAAATTTTAACCCGCGTCAAACGCGAGATATACTCCATCTTGGCAGAAGAGGAATGAGAGTGAGGAGGCGCGAAGTTAGGAGTTAGGAGTTAGGAGTTAGGAGTTAGGAATTATTATTTAATTTGTTCAGTCTTGATTCTTTTATTTATTCCTCACTCCTCACTCATAACTCCTCACTCCTAAAGCGCTTCTGGCGGAGAAATATCACGTCCGACAGTGACACCAGCACTACTAGACTGTAGCCCCGGTTTAGTAGTTTGTTTTTTATCTTGTAAAGAAGATGGGGAAACCGCTTCTGAATGAATGAGTTTATCAGTATTTGCTTGCTGAGCTATCACTGATAAACTTCCCACTGCGCCAGCCACAAGAGCTGTATAACCTACATATAAATATACGGGGTTTAGTCCCAATCCTAATCCGGAAATATTTTTAGGCTTATAATAAGACGGCAAAACTGATTTCATCGGCTCGGGTGCTGGTAAGGAAGCAGCTAAAGCTGTGCCATTTAGTCCCAAGGCATTGCCCATGACACGGATATAGCCACGGACAAAAACTTCTTCTGGCAATAACTCCCAGTTGCCGGTTTCCACAGCTTCCATGTAAGGAATTTGTACGTGAGTGTAAACGTTAAGTTCGCTTAGAGAAAGACCTTGGAACTCACGAGCTTGCCGTAATTGTTGACCGATTTGACGTAGAGTCTGTAAGCGCTGTTCGGCTGCTATTAGCTTTGCTTGTTCAGCTAATTTCGATTTTTTATTCAACTTCTTGATCCACTTCATCGATGTTCTCTTTGTGGGGCTGCTTTTTTGGAGTTTCACGCTTATGTCGGCTGTATTTGCCTCTGACAGTAAATCCACTTTACTAGTAGTTGCGGGTGGAGATTTTTGGTTGACTTTAACACTAGTTAAGCACTGTGATAAATCAGTATAATCTGCTTGTTCACTAGTTGGCGTTTCAGTCTTATTGTCTGACTGTTGGTTATTCTCTACAACTTGCTGAGGTTTTTGGAGGAATTGCCCAAATGCCACACTGATAGCTTCTCTCCCTACCGCTTTCAATAAAACGTTAGCTTGTTCAGATGAAGGTTCTAACAAGTTTTGCAAGGTAGCCAGAGCGCGGCGATAACCTTTACTATGATGCAGTTTAGTTTCTATTTCACCTAAGAGCGATCGCAACTCATCTTGAGAAATTTCAATACAACTATTTTTCCCAGGAATGGATAAAAAGTACACAGATTTCATAGTCATTATTAGAAGCCTCTTGAGGCAATTGTTCTAAGGATAGTTATGTGTTATGTATTCTTCATATTAGTTATTTTTCCGGATTCTTTAGTAGCATTTTTTCCGAATTTGAGAAAAATCGTAAAAACTTTTACTTATAAGAATTTGAAAAATGTTGGATAACAAACATTACTCTACTATTAGTAATTAGTAATATAAGAATCTGATTTGAATTCCAAAATGACTAGTACCGCACTCGCCTCTACGTAATTCGTAATTCGTAATTAACGTGAATATTAGGGTTTTAGACATTTCAAATGGGTGGCTTATTTACGCGCCCCCTGTACTAGTCCTCAGAAACCCGGTTTCTTTAAGAAACCAAGTTTCTCCATGGAAAGCGAATCATTTAGGACTGCTATAGCCATCCTAAAAGAATTATAAACACCCGCCCCAAAGGGGAAGTCAAAAGTCAAAAGTCAAAATTCAAAACACTTTTGACTTTTGAATTTTGAATGCGTGAATTTCCGCGTAGCGGCTTGTCCCCTTAGTCCGGATCTCAAATAGGATTGCTATAGTAGGCTCCCTAATATTGAGATGCTTGTTACCTACTAACAACTGTACGGGCGCAAGCAAGAGCGCCCCTACCACACGCACCTACCTGCCCCCCGATGTATCAATAAAATGGACGAACGACTGTACTGCTGACAGATATTGAGAACGAGCAACTTCTGCTACGTTGCTATGTTCTGCGCCTGCAACGAGAAGCAACTTTTTGGGTTCGGGAGCGGCAGCATACAAATCTTGGCTCATAAAGGCTGGTACGATGGCATCGGCGGTGCCGTGAATAAATAAAACTGGCATTTTTAAATTTGGCACTTTCTTAATCGATTCAAACCGCTGTGTCAGTATTAAACCGACTGGAAACATCGATAAAATGTTCCGATGAGCAATTACCTGCCGGATAGAGGTAAAAGAGCTTTCCACAATTAATCCAGCCGCGTCTGGGTGTTGGAGTGCCAAATTAATGGCTATTGCACCTCCCAGAGAATGTCCATATATAAAAATTCGCTCTTGTGGAATCTTTCGCTGGTGGACCAAGTAATTCCAAGCTGTGGCTGCATCCTGATAAACCCGTTCTTCATTAGGAAAACCGCCTTCACTGCGACCATAACCTCGGTAATCAATAAGCAACACCGAAAACCCTAGTTGATGAAACCGATTTGCGTGAGCGACATTGGCACCAATGTTGATCGCGTTTCCGTGGAGATACAGCAAGACCTTACCATCGGATTGGTCTGCTTTTATCCACCAACCGTGAATGCGTTCCACCTTACCAGATGCCACAGGCACAGGTAACCAGACTTCTTCGTAACGGAGATTAAAAGACTCTGGTGTAGTTTCGATGCTCGTAGAGGGAAAAAAGATGAATCGAGGTTGCCGAAAAAAAAGAAAAATACATACAGCACTGTAGCCTAGCGCTGCAACCGCCCCTACCCAAATCAGCAAGGAGAACAACAACCTGATTGGATGTTGCAGCTTGGTTATCTTCATGCAAGTATTTTTAAATACAATAATAATAGCCTAACCCAACGGCTTTAGCTTTAGTAAATTATGAATTACTTATCAAAAAACTATTTGCGATAAGTTAAATAAATCATTGAGTTAATCTACATCAATTTAAGTAGTTTCTAGATATGAGGAGAACACGGTGACGCTGTTAAATGAGGCTCAAGAGGAGCAATTAAAGGAAATAGTTGCACATATTCGACAAGTACGAGAAGAAAAATCCATACTTATAGAAGAAATAGCTGCTCACACGCGGATTCGCCCAGCTTTCATCCTAGCCCTAGAAGAAGGGCGATTTGAAGTATTGCCCGAGCCTATTTATGTTCAAGGATTCATCCGCCGCTATGGAGATGCGGTAGGACTGGATGGCGCTGCTTTAGCACAAACTTTTGCAACTACTTTTTCCGAGCCAAAGTCCGCTGAGTATCAAGAGAATTTAGATAAAAAACCAAATATACACATACCTCTTGTTGTCCCATACATCTTATTATTAGCAGCTGCAATCTTCGGACTGTTTTATATCCTCAATCCCCGACGTACAACAGACTCTCATGCTCAGAATCAAATTTCACCCTTAGCCTCTAAACAAAAAAAAGTATCTACCCGAGCATCCTCCGTAAAACAGGCAATTTCCACAAAAAAAACAGTGCCAACCCCTGTAGCATCATTACTACGAGCATCCACCCCAACCCCAACCATATCTCCTACAACAGACACAAACAAAGCCGTCGAAGTGGCTCTCGATCTTCAAGACAAATCTTGGCTGCAAGTGAAAGTGGATGGCAAAATCGCATTTGAGGGAACCTTAGATAAGGGAGAACGGAAAACCTGGACAGCAAAAAAAGAATTGACTATCCGTGCTGGTAATGCAGGTGCTGTATTGGTTTCTGAAAATAAGAAAGAACCAAAATCTTTAGGACCTTTTGGAGGTGTTAAGCAAGTTACATTTACTAGCCATTAGGAATTATGAATTATGAATTATGAATTATGAGTTATGAGTTAAGTAGGTTGGCGTGAATAGTTAAAGGTTTGTAGTAAGTGCTAAGCGCGTACCCCTTCGGGGATGCCGAAGGCTAGACAGCACTTACTACAAGCCAATGAGCGCTAACTTCACATTTATTTACATGGTTGGGTTTACGATCGCCTACTTACTTAATTCATCATTCATCATTCATCATTCATAATTCCTAATTCCGGTGTTTGCAGATGCCAAGTAGTAGATTGCTCATAAGCATATGCCACCTGAAAAAGTTGGTCTTCTCGCAGCACTTGACCAATTAGCTGCAAACCAATTGGTAGCCCATTTTCATCAAAACCACATGGTACACTTATAGCCGGTAAACCAGCAAGGTTCACCGGAATAGTCATTAAGTCAACCAAGTACATACTTAAGGGGTCGGTGGTTTTTTCACCCGCCTTGAATGCTGTGGTGGGAGCGGTGGGAGAGACTAACACATCTACTTTTTCAAAAGCTTTTTCAAAGTCTTGCTTAATGAGAGTGCGGACTTTTTGTGCCTTAAGATAGTAGGCATCGTAATAACCAGCAGAAAGGACATAGGTTCCGATCATAATCCGGCGTTTGACCTCAGCACCAAACCCGGTGGCACGGGTACGAGTGTACATCGACAGCAGATTGTCCGCACCTGGTGCGCGGTAGCCATACTTAACGCCATCGTAACGTGCCAAGTTTGCTGATGCTTCCGAGGGAGCGATGATGTAGTAGCTAGCTAAGCCATAGCGGAACCTGGGACAGGAAACTACATGAATTTCCGCTCCTAAACTTTGTAGTTGATCCAGCGCTTTGGTAATAGCTTGTTCAACGACAGTATCTAAACCTTCACCAAAAGTTTCTTTAATGACACCAATTCTCAGCTTTCCTCTGGGTTTGAGGTCTGGTTTTAAGCTGGTGGTGTAGTCGGGAATTTCAACTTTCAGGCTAGTAGAATCTTTGGGGTCGTGTCCGGCGATCGCGCTCAACAATATCGCCGCATCTTCCACAGTATTTGCAAAGGGTCCAATTTGATCCAAAGAGGAAGCAAAAGCCACCAAACCGTAGCGAGAAACCAGTCCATAAGTCGGTTTTATTCCCACAACACCACAGAAAGATGCAGGTTGTCGAATCGAACCACCAGTATCAGAACCGATCGCAACAACGCATTCTCTCGCCGCCACCGCCGCCGCCGAACCACCAGAAGAACCACCGGGAACCCTTGACAAGTCCCAAGGATTACCAGTGAGTTGATAGGCAGAGTTTTCTGTGGAACCGCCCATAGCAAACTCATCTAGATTAGTTTTGCCCACCATCACCGCCCCAGCATCTGCCAGTTTTTGCGTCACTGTTGATTCATAAGGTGGTACAAAATTTTCCAGCATCCGAGAGGCGCAGGTGGTGACAATTCCCTTGGTACACATATTGTCTTTGATCCCAATAGGAATCCCTGCTAGCAACCCAATCTCTTCTCCACTGGCGATTTTGGCATCCACAGACTGTGCTTGTTCTAACGCTTTTTCGGCAGTTACAGTTAAGAAACTGTGTAATTGAGGCTCTACGGCTTGAATGCGGTCTAACGCTTCTTGAGTAATTTCAACGGCAGAACGTTCTTTGTTAACTAGCTGTTTGTGCAACTCGCGGATAAATGCCATGATTGTTCCTTTTGTGACTCAAGTCCATGATCTTAGTACAGGTTGAGGATTTTTACGCAGTTTGGTTAAGCCGCAATAGGATTCAAAAGCGTGAATCCAAAAGAAATGCGGTCCCAATGACGGCTACAAGACCCAAACAACTGGCGTGCGGCTTGCATTAAGTTAATATATTCCACAAGTGGGTGGGGGATACTCACCCAAGCATACTGAATAATTTTGTCAGCAACTCAGGTCTCTTGACACTGAGCTTCTAGCGAGATCGGGAGTATCGGATCGGAAGCCACACTAGCTGACCCGGCTCAGTACTATTACGGAGTAGTACTACGTTATCAGTAAGAGTTAACGTACCTACCTTGAGATGCCCAGCCAGTTTCAAGCCCTAGAACCAGGTGATTAAACAAGTATATTGAGCCGCTTCCCTCTCAGGTCTAAAGACACGCTCGTTTCCCGCATCCCAGGTTATTCTATGAATTTATCAATTATACAGGTTTTAGAAAGGGAGAAATATGGTTAAAATAATCACACGAAAATACTTAAATACGCAAAATGTATATGACATTGGGGTAGAGCAAGACCATAATTTTGTGATCAAAAATGGCTTAATAGCTTCCAATTGTTTCAATAAATCCCATTCTACGGCATACGGTTATGTAACTTATCAAACTGCGTATTTGAAAGCTAATTATCCATTGGAGTATATGGCGGCGCTGTTAACAGCTAACAGTGGTGACACAGACAAGGTGCAGAAATATATTTCCACCTGTATGAGTATGAATATTCACATAGAGCCGCCAGATATTAATCGCTCTGGTGTAGACTTTACGCCAGTAGCAAACAAAATCTTGTTTGGATTTTCAGCGGTTCGTAACCTAGGACAAAATGCGATCGCCTGTATTTTATCCGCGAGAGATGAGTCCGGAGAGTTTAAATCCCTGGCAGATTTTTGCGATCGCGTGGATCTACGTGCTGTTAACCGCCGTACTTTGGAATCGCTAATTTCCGCTGGAGCCTTTGACAAAATAGAACCCAACCGCAACCAGTTAATCCAGGATTCGGAACTGGTGTATGATTGGGCACAGTCTCGTGCTAGAGATAGGGCTAGCGGTCAGGGAAATCTCTTTGATTTGTTAGGTGGCGGATTTTCTACTCATAAAAATACAGCCCCAAATAGCTTTGAAGTTGCTCCCAAAGCTAAACCGGTGCTTGATTTTCCCCCACAGGAAAAGTTGCGGCAGGAAAAAGAACTTTTGGGCTTTTACGTATCAGACCATCCGCTAAAATCTATAGGCAAAGCAGCACGAATTTTGGCTCCAGTTAATCTGACACAGCTTGGTGAACAAAAAGAAGAAACAAACCTTTGTGTGGTTGTCATGCTCAATGGTGTGAAAAAAGTGATGACCAAGAAAGGGGATCCTATGGCGATTTTGCAAATAGAAGATTTAACTGCACAATCGGAAGCAGTGGTATTTCCTAAAATTTATGAACGGATTCATTTAGTCCTCCAAGTTGACTCCCGGTTAATTATTTGGGGGAAAGTAGACCGACGAGACGAGCAAACTCAATTAATTGTTGAAGATGCAGAACCAGTGGAAACCGTACAGATGGTGATGGTAGAACTAAATCCCCAACAAGCAGCCAACATTGAAGAACACCATCGCTTGAGAACAATTTTGCAAGAACACTCAGGGGATAGAGAAAAACCAAAAGTGCCAGTGATAGCAATTATACGAGGTGGAAACTCCCGTCAACTTGTCCGTTTTGGCAGACAATTTTGGGTACAAGATTCTAGAACAACTGTTCAAGCTCTTGAAAACGCCCGATTTCCTGCTCATGTACAACTGCTGACTGGTAGTTAGGGTGTGGGGGAAGGAATAGGGGTGTGGGGGTGTAGGGGTGTAGGGGTGTGGGGGAATAAATTCAAATATAATTTCCCTTACACCCTTACACCCTTTCTTCCCCACACCCCTACACCCTTACACCCTTACACCCTTTCTTCCCTTATCTGTGTCAACAGTAAATAACCGTACGTAACTGGAGGCTTAATAGTTTTTTTAGTCACTTTCGCGGATGATACCTTCCCCTAGAAATGGTATTTTTTTATGCCATAGACGTTTATGTGGTAACTGGGGGAGGAGTAAAAACTTGATGACCGCACATGAGCTTGGTCAATTTGTTACATATTGTAAAAAAATACAGCCTCAAAGTCAGGAAGACATTCAAAGATTTTTTGAGGGGGTGATTGGGTTTCCTTATGATAAGGAACTTTTATTACAAGCTTATCTGTTTTTGAATATTAAACACCTATTTCCTTTATGCTCTGAATTGCTACTATTTGAAAAGTCACCAATTGCTGATTATACAGATTTAGGAAAGTGTGATTTTGTCTATCTCACATCTGTTGATAAACTGTTTATAATTGAAACTAAATTTATTGATACAGAGGCGACAGGAGCAACAGAAAGGAAGAGACGAAATAAGCACAGGAATAAAGTATTTGAGCAAGTGATAACTTTAAAGAGCCGATTCAGTCAATATTGGGGTATCAAGCAAGAGCAACTAGAATGCGCTGTGTTTACAACAGATCCAGAGGTCAATTGGCGGGGAAATGGTGTTAATGTCGTCACAAAATCAATATCTATAGATAATCTCGAAAAATGGCGAATAAACTATATGAGAAATATCTATAGCAATTCTAAATGATTCGTGAGCGTGGAGAAAATCGGTTTCTACCGCCGTAAGAGTCGCAACTGAAAATGCAATACTAGGGACTAGAAGCGCACAAACGAGGTAAAAAGAAGGTGTTCAAGACACTTTTGGTTCTTGCCATTGGTCTGTTACCGTCCCTGTTCTCCTTGTGGTTAATGCGTAAAACCCAGGCAAGAACACGCTCACAGTTCAGGCGAGTCGCTATGATTATGCCAACAGAGCAGGTACGACAAAACACTGGACCACATCCAGGCGATCGCTACTACTTAGAAGGAGTTGGCTACCTCATTGGCGATGTCAGCTGCCGATTTAATGCCCGTTGTGGCTACCTGCGCTGTGCTGTCAATCCCACCGGACCATGTGAGGGTTGCCGTTATTATGAATCCAGGGAAGCCACTTGCGGGGAAAACGTCACGTAATACAAGACATTCAACAAAAGACTCCCACATGAAAGATACATTCTGGTTTTGGGAACACTAAATACATCACCAAAATTAACAGGGATCTATCAATGTGGAAAGGCGGAAGTAATCCAAGCTCGAAAAACACAGTTCCCTTGCCACTATCAGCAGAATACCTGAAAGCGGGGAAACGTGGCACAATTTCTCAGGACTTTACCCAAAGTTCACAAGCAGAAATGCTTGTTCCACAAGAACAGGACGACCACTTATCGGCAGCATCTAGACTGTTGCAGCAAGGAGTTAAACAGCAGCAATCAGGTGAATTACCTGCGGCTATGAAGTCTTTACAAGAATCCCTGGCAATATTTCAGGCAATTGGAGACTGTCAAAGACAGGCGCAAGTGCTTTCTTATTTAGCACTGACAGTTTACACCTTAGGTGACTATCAAAGTGCAATCTCCTACTCCGAGCAGTGTCTATCTTTAACCAAACAGACAAAAGACTTTTCGGTGCAGATGCAGGTGCTTTCTCATTTGGGCAATGCTTACCGTCACTTAGGCAACTACAATCAGGCGATCGAATCCTTGCAGCAATGTTTGAAAATAGCACAGCACCTGCAAGACAGGCGGAGCGAGGTGGCGGCACTAAATAATCTAGGATTAGTTTATAAAGCTTTGGGCGACCTGACCCAAGCAATTGAACTCAAGCAGCAGAGTCTGGAAATTGTGCGTGAACTCCAAGACCATTGGGGCGAGGAACAGGTACTCAAGAATCTAGGTAATGCTTGGTACGCTTTGGGGGATTATGCAAAAGCCATCGCCTACTATGAGCAATGTGTAAAAATAGCACGCTCCCTTAACAACCACCGCAGTGCCATTCAAGTCCTAAAGAATGTCGGTAATGCTTGCTATGCCTTAGGAGATTATGCTAAAGCGATTATGTATTATGATGAGCGTTTACAATTAGCTAAGAAAATCAAAGACAAGCGTAGCGAGGAAAACTCCTTGTGTAGTTTAGGAGTAGCTTGTGAAGCCCTAGGTGATTATACCAAAGCGATTTCGTACTATGAAGAACATTTGGCCTTAGCTAGGGGACTCAAAGACCATCGCAGCGAGGAACAAGCTCTTGCCAGTTTGAGAGTTGTTTGCTATGCCTTAGGGGATTACGCCAAAGCCATGGGATACCAGTAGTGAAGGCAATAGGGTATGCCAGGTTGACAGTTATTTTTTATACCAATTTTTATATCCCACATTCCGCACAATACAAGTTAAGTATTGTGTTCACCCACTCGTCTAGTGATAAGTTGCTCTAGTTGTTTTAGGTCCCTCTTCCCCCTAATCCCCACTCCCCATGCCCCTAATCACGCTTTGGGGGCCCCGAGTTCCCCACTCCCCATTTTCTTTCAAGACTCGTTTTGTTCTTGGAGATACTTGAGCGCTTCTGTTGTCTCCACCTGAGGAAATTCTAAGTAAAAATTACTGACGCTTAAGAAAGATTCTGGTGTTGCCAGGACAATCACGCGATCGCTCCACTGACGCAACCAGGGTAGCAACTTTAATGGTGCTACAGGTGTGCATAGCCAAACTTCAGCAGGAGAAAGTTTTTTTAGGGCAATTGCCGCTACCGCTATTGTCATACCCGTAGCAATACCATCATCAACTAAGATCAGGGTAGCACCCTCGGTATTTACCTCGGGACAAGCAGGACTTAATTGGGCTTCAAGAGACTTAGCTTGATCCATGGCGGTATTGAGTGCTACTTCCCGCCACCGCGAAGCCTGTTTGTGGCGGAATATTTTTTGCTGTTCCCAGAGAACATTTCCTGAGGCAGTCACTGCACCAATTGCCAACTCAGGATTGTCAGGATGGCTAATCTTTTTCGCTACTTCTACCATTAACGGACAACCAAGGAGACGCGCTATAGGTGCTGCCACTGGCAGTCCCCCTCGTGGCAAACCATAGACAATTGGTACAGGCTTTGCCCCATCAGTCGTTTGCTGGGTCAAAATAGTCTGGATCGCTTCCGCTAGCTTTTCGCCAGCTTCAGTGCGATTAGCAAAAAGTGGGGTATATGGCATAGTTTCCCAGCACGTCAGACGCCATTGTTCTTATCATGACTGATTTTTTCTCAATTGAACTGATACGATGTTTATATGTATAAATATTTCCTAATCATAAGTTTAATAAAAATTTAACAGCTTGCGCTAACACCAATATCTCAATTTTCATGAGCAGCGAACAACAACTCAACCTCTTTGAGGACTCCAACTTTAACCAGAAGGATTTGATTCCTACAGATGCCAAAATTCCCATTCCTCCTGGAACCTATGCCAGCATGATTGAGTTGGCACAGCATTGTAACCAGTGCCACCGTTGTGGATTGGGAGACACTCGGCAAAACGCAGTGGTGGGACGCGGCAACCTCAAGGCACCAATCATGGTTGTGGGAGAAGCACCAGGCCAAAACGAAGACGAAACCGGGTTGCCCTTTGTGGGAAAAGCCGGACAGTTGCTAGATAAAATCTTGGGTTCTGTCAATTTGGATACAGAAAAAGATATATATATCTGTAACATCAACAAATGTAGACCTCCAGATAACCGAGTTCCGACTACTGGAGAAATGGCAGCTTGCAGACCTTACCTAATAGAGCAAATTCACCTAGTTGACCCAAAAATCATTCTGTTGACAGGTGCAACAGCAGTAAAAGGTTTAACTGGTGATAAGCGAGGCATTACCACAATTCGCGGAAAGTGGATAGAGTGGGAAGAACGTTTATGTATGCCAATTTTCCACCCGTCTTACTTGCTGCGTAACTCCTCCCGCGAAGTTGGCAGTCCGAAATGGTTAATGTGGCAAGATATACAAGCCGTGCGTGCCCAATTTGATGCAATCCACAATATCGTTGATTAACCTCCCAACTTCGCAGGACGCACACGCACGCTTCCCGCTTGACAATCTCGTAACCAGGCATTAATCCCTTGGGCGACGTCACCGTTACTGCTATCCCGTGGTGGTGTAGGCGGGGTCTTCGCTGGATAGTGACCGATTTCGGAAAACATCATTACCACACGCCAACCAATCTTTGTTTTTGTTAAAAATAATCTGTGGAACTGCTGTAACTCCACCGCTTTTCCTTGTATGTATTGCCGTTCTAAAGTAGTAAAAAATACTTGTTTAATTTCTTTGTCAGTAGTTTTTAGTGTATCTGTGCTGTATCCGTCAGGCTTAAGACCCAGCGGTGTAAATTCTGGCTCTCCTGCTACCAGCATATAACTGTAAAGGTCAGGTCTCTTGCTTAATAGGGGGGGGCGGGCGCGTTGAATGGCTCGATTGGCATAGGTAGGTAAATCCCGCAAAAGTTGAGTCGTTAATGTTTCTATATCTTGGTCAGAGCAAACAGACTTCACACCACCTGCAACACCTCTCTCCACAAGCCTAGAGGAACTAGGGGTAAGGTTCTTTCTCGTTCCCACGCTCTGCGTGGGAATGCCTCCTTTGAGGCTCAGCCTCAGATTATCCTTGGGTTTTTCTGCTGCTGTGACAGGGGAGGTCTCCCCTCCCTGAACTCGTTCCCAGTCTGAGACTCTTAACGAGAGTAACATCCATAAGCTACAACAAAGAAGCCACAAGCCATAATTTCTCTTTTTGACTTTTGACTTCATGTATTTACTACCAACTCGTCGCAAATTCTCTCCCAGGCTAACTCAGGCGCAACAGATGCCGTGATGGGACGCCCAATCACAAGGTAATCTGCTCCTGAATGAAGTGCTTGTGCTGGTGTGAAAACTCGCTTTTGATCGCCCACATCAGCCCAGGTAGGGCGTACCCCAGGACAAACTAGCAGAAAGTCATCTCCACATGTTTGCCGCAACTGTACCACCTCTTGGGGCGAACAAACAGCCCCATCCAACCCCATTTGTTGAGCCATCAATGCCATTTCTAAGGCATACTCTGGTAGTTCTAGGGGAATTTTTAAATCAAAGGCCAATTGCCTGGAAGAAATACTGGTTAACAGCGAAATTGCAATTAACTTCGGCGGTTTCACACCTGCCATTGCAGCCCCTGCTTGTACTGCCTCAGTTGCTGCTTTTAAGGCATCTTTACCACATGTTGCGTGAATAGTCAATATATCCACGCCGTAACCAGATGCAGCACGGCAAGCACCAGCGATAGTGTTGGGGATGTCGTGGAACTTCAAATCGAGGAAAATGCGCTTTGAGCGGGATTTTAGCACCTCCAGAATTTTCGGTCCTGTCGCGACAAATAACTCTAAACCAATTTTCCAGAAACTGACTTGATCTAGTCGATCAACAAGGGCGATCGCTTCTTCTAATGTCGGCACATCTAGGGCAACAATAATCCGCTGCGAAGTATTCATCTGTTGAAAGTTGTTTGTTGAAAGTTGTTTGTTGTCTGTTGAAAGTTGTTTGTTGTCTGTTGTTGTGTCTAGAACCAATAACATTTCTGTTGATTGTTGTTTATTGTCTAGAACCAACAATTCCCCAATTCCCCAATTCCCCAACCAACAACCAACAACCAACAACCAACAATATTAAGCTACAAGTCGGACAAACTTGTTTTTACCGACTTGCAAAACTCGTCCGTACAATTCACTCTTGTTTTGGAAAGTTGTATCTATATCGGTGATGCGATCGCCATCTAAACGAACCCCATTTTCCTGAATTTTGCGTCTACCTTCAGAAGTACTTTTGCACAACCCAGTGGCGCTGAGGAGATAGGTCAACTTAGACGGAAACGGTACCGAAAGAAGTGAAAACTCCGGAACTTCGCCTCCAGAAATCTCTTTGAGGGCTTCTTCGCCATGATACTGTCTGACGATTTCTTCGGCCAGTCGTTTTTGGCGATCGCGCGGATTTTCAGGTAGCTCAGCCAAAGGTAAATCTGTCAGTAGTGTAAAATACTGTTCTAGAAGATGATCTGGAACTTGTTGCAGCTTCTGATACTTTTTAAATGGATGTTCTGATAAACCTACATAATTCCCCAAGGACTTGGACATTTTTTGTTCCCCATCGAGGCCAATCAAAATCGGCAGCAGCAACCCATACTGAGGTTTTTGCCCAAAATGGCGCTGCAAATCTCGCCCCACAGCAATGTTAAATTTTTGGTCGGTTCCTCCTAATTCCACATCTGCCTCAACAGCCACCGAATCATAGCCTTGCATCAAAGGATATAGGAATTCATGGAGAAAAATCGGATTTTCTTTTTTATAGCGTTCAGCGAATCCCTCCTTAGCCAGCATCTGCCCTACTGTCATGGTAGAGAGTAACTCCAAAACTTTGCCCAAATCTAACTTTGAGAGCCATTCAGAGTTATAGCGTACCTCTAACCTCCCAGGTGTGTCAAAATTCAATATAGGTCGCACTTGGTCAAGATAAGTCTGGGCGTTTTGCAACACATCTGTTTGGGAAAGTTGGTGCCGCATCTCAGATTTACCAGTGGGATCGCCAATCCGGGCCGTAAAATCACCAATAATCAGCACTGCTGTATGACCTGCATCTTGAAAAGCTCGCAGTTTCCTCACTGGTATGCTATGACCAAGGTGAATATCCGCACCTGTAGGGTCAATTCCAAATTTGACCCTCAAAGGTCGGTCTGTAGTGACCAATAGCTTTTCTAGACTCTCAATTTCACTGTCAGAATCTGTTGGTTGTGGGAAAATTTCAGATGTACCACGACGCAGCCAAGAAAAATTTTGCGTCATAGTAGGAGATTGACTGTTAACTATGCTTTGCACTGTGGAAGTTGGGTTGGTTATGGACACTGGCAATTTGTTTGAATCTTTTATCTGCCAAACTAATATAATTACAAAAAATTAACCGCCTTGCTTCGCCGAAGAAATTACACTGATAATTACAAGTGAGGAAGTGAGATAGCGTGTCGTTTAGGACTTTTGAAGATAAGCAGCCACCAGGTCAGGCTTCATCAGGCTTTGAGTTTTTCAAAGGAGTAGGTCAGGTGGCTGGCGGTACTCTACTGTCTATCACTATGTTGGCAAGTTCTATTGTAGCCGGAGGACTAGTTGGCTTAGCCGTTAGTTTCCGTAATTTGCCAGATGTCAGACAGCTACGTAACTTCTTTCCGTCAGAAACGACTTACATCTATGACGTCAAGGGTAAGTTGCTAACGAGTATCCACGGAGAAGCTAATCGAGAAGTTGTACCCCTAGATAGAATTTCTCCGGAACTAAAGCGAGCAGTACTAGCAAGCGAAGACAGCGACTTTTACTATCACCACGGCATTAACCCCAAAGGTGTTGGGCGTGCTGTGCTCACCAACTGGACAGCAGGTGGAGTGAAGGAGGGTGGTTCAACCATCACCATGCAGTTGGTGAAAAACCTGTTTTTGTCTCAAAAACGTGAATTTACCCGCAAAATAGCAGAGGCTGTACTGGCTATTCGTTTGGAGCAAATTCTCAGCAAAAACCAAATTTTGGAAATGTACCTCAATCAAGTTTACTGGGGTCACAACAATTATGGTGTGCAAACGGCAGCCCGGACCTACTTTGATAAGTCTGTTGAAAATTTAACCTTGGCTGAGTCGGCGATGATGGCAGGGTTGATCCAAGCCCCAGAACAATACAGCCCATTTGTCAACAAGGCTAAGGCAAAAGAGCAGCAGAGAATAGTTTTGGATCGGATGCTAGCGTTGAACTGGATTACACAGCCAGAGTACGACAACGCTCTCAAACAAGAAATCAAGTATGGTAAAAAAGTCAGGTCGTTTCAAGGTAGTGCCCTGCCTTATGTGACAAATGCCGTAGCACAGGAGTTGGCAAGGAAATTTGGTCGCGAAGCACTCCTAAAAGGAGGAATGCGTGTACAAACAACCATTGATACCAACTTTCAGCAGATGGCAGAGGAAACAGTAAAACGCTGGCATGAAAGACTACTTGGGGAGGGATTATCCAAAAATCAAATTGCCTTAGTAGCAATTGATCCACGCACTCATTTTGTGAAAGCACTGGTGGGTGGCGTTGATGCCAAAACTAGCGAGTTTAACAGGGCAACCCAAGCCCTGCGGCAGCCAGGATCGTCCTTTAAACCGTTTGTTTACTACACTGCCTTTGCTAGCGGCAAGTTTAGCCCAGACTCGACAATCTATGACACCCCAGTGGGTTATAGAGATGGTAGCGGTTGGTATTATCCGAAAAACTATGATGGTAGCTTTGGTGGGCCGATGTCGATTCGATATGCTATATCTCAGTCTCGCAACATCCCGGTGATAAAAGTTGGTAAGACTGTGGGGATGAATAAAGTTGTCGAAACTTGCCGCACCTTGGGAATTACCAGCCCCATGGAACCTGTAACTTCTTTGCCTTTAGGTGCCGTCGGTGTCACCCCACTGGAAATGGCTAGTGCCTATGCTACCTTTGCCAATTATGGCTGGCAGTCTCCGGCAACGATAATTGCCCGTGTCACTGATAGTACTGGCAATATCTTGCTCGACAACACACCTAAACCCCAACTAGTTCTCGATCCTTGGGCATCGGCGGCAATTCTCGATGTGATGCGATCGGTAATTAATGAAGGTACTGGTAAACATGCCGCCATAGATCGCCCAGCAGCAGGCAAGACCGGAACAACTTCCTCTGAAAAGGATATTTGGTTTGTCGGCACTGTGCCACAGTTAACAACTGCTGTCTGGGTAGGTAGGGACGACAACAGAACCTTGGCTCACGGTGCCACGGGGGGCATTCTGGTAGCCCCTGTTTGGCGCGATTTTATGATGAAAGCGCTCAAGAACGTACCAGTGGAAAACTTTAAGTCGCCAAACCAGTTTCCCCGTCCCAAAGGGTAGGGAGTGGGGAGTAGGGAGTAGGGAGTAGGGAGTAGGGAGTAGGGAGTAGGGAGTAGGGAGTGGGGAGTAGGGAGTAGGGAGTAGGGAGTGGGAATTTGAAATTGTTCTTCCCCATTCCCCATTCCCCATTCCCCATTCCCCAGTCCCCATTCCCCACTCCCCACTCCCCACTCCCCACTCCCCACTCCCCATTCCCCATTCCCCATTCCCCATTCCCCACTCCCCAGTTAGGTCTGTTTTTCTAGTTCGGTTTTCATCCGTTGTAGAGTCACGTTCATCTGCTCAAACATTTGTTGAGGGGTAACGCCAAACTGATTAAGTTGAGTTTTGAGCTGCTCCATAGTCATTTGCGCCATAAAATCATCTGATAGCTCAAAGCGCTTCATAAAGATGTGATAGCGCTCCATCATGGCTTCCATTTGCTGAATAAACAGCTTTTTGCCCTCGCGGTCAAATTTTCCGTAGTTATTACCGAGCTTAATCAGTGCTTGATAATCCTCAAACAGCTGCTTTGCTTCTTGCTGAACTATCTCAGAGTCAAAGAATCCCATTTTGCTTCCACTCAACTGAGTTGCGGCACTCAGTAGCTCTCATACTTTTGCCTCTTGGTTTATTCTAGTCTACGGAACTAATCTAGAGAACAAGCTTCGGTATAAGTGAGGTTTTTGACCAAGATTTCAACACTTGACATTCTAAGGCTCTAGTTCCCCTACACTCCTATTGAGTGCAGAGAGTACGATATTAGTAGATTTATTGGAAATATGTTTAACCAACGAAAAAGCCGCAGCGTTGCCGCTGTTTTAGCTTTTGCAGGCACCCTGACCATTTCAGGATTACATAAATTTTATCTCGGGCAGCCACTTTGGGGTCTGTTGTATGTGTTGCTTTCCTGGACACCTATTCCTAAGGTAGCTAGCGCTATTGAGGGAGTTTGGTATTTAGCCCAAGATGAAGAAGCTTTTGATCGTAATTTTAATGGGGGTAAAAGAGCCATAAGCTCCTCACAGGAGGCTAGCAACCAGGTGGTGGCGATCGCGGAAGCCTTGCGTGAGTTAGATGCTCTTCGTCAAGAAGGACTGATTTCTGAGTATGAATTTGAGCAAAAGCGCCGCCAGCTGCTAGGCGAAATTTCTTGAAGTATCAGGCAAGAGTGATGAAAAATTGGCTACCTTTGAACCCTAAGTTACAAAAACTTCGCTCCAAGCTCCTGAACGATCCCTATTACCGACTACAATCTGGGGAGGAAATTGCTTTAGCAGCAGCACTGGGTATCCGCATTGATACCAATCAAGCAACTGTAGATGATTGGTTGCGTCTACCAGGGTTATCAATTCACCAAGCGCGATCGCTTGTAGAACTACAAAATGCAGGTGTTAAATTTTACTGTATAGAAGATATTGCCGCTGCCTTGAGTATGCCAGTCCATAGACTAGCGCCACTCCAACCAATTTTGAATTTTAGTTATTATGACGACGAAGCTCTAGGGAACTCCACTCCCAAAGTTAACCCCAACACAGCCACAGTTGAGAGCTTGACAAAAGTGCCACTTATTGATAGTGACCTAGCGCAAGCTGTGGTGCAAAATCGTTTATCAGCTGGACCTTACCGTAACTTGGTTGATTTCCAGCAACGGCTGAACCTACCAGGTGATACCATCGCCCAGTTAATGTATTATTTAAGGTTTTGAGTCAGGAGTCAGGAATAAGAATTATTCATAACTCCTAACTCCTAACTCCTAACTCCTAACTTTACATAGCCCCGATGCGGTTGAAAGGCCAAAAGCGAAACACTGCCCTACCGATGATATTTTTTCTTGGCAAAAAGCCCCAATAACGGGAGTCGTTACTGTCGTTGCGGTTGTCTCCCATCATAAAAAATTGGTCTTGAGGGACTTGTACTGGCCCGAATGGCTGATTTGGTGGTTCGGCAATGTAATCTTCTTGTAAGGGTTGACCGTTGAGGTATACTTTACCACTGGCAACCGTAACTATCTCTCCAGGCTTGCCAATAATACGCTTGATGAAGGCTTGGTCTTTGCCATATCCCCGACGCTGTAATTCTTCTGGCGGCTGAAAAACGACGATATCGCCAAATTCTGGTGGGTGAAAAAGGTAAGAGATTTTTTCTACCACTAGGCGATCGCCCGTATGCAAGGTTGGCAACATGGAATCCGAGGGGATGTAGCGGGGTTCGGCAACAAAAGTTCGGATTACGAATGCCAAACATAGGGCAATGGCGATCATAGAGAGATTTTCTTGCAAACTGCGCCATACTCGCGACGACGCAGGTGCTTCTTGTACATCACTTTTGTGAGGAGTCATACTAAGTTAAAAGCCAGGTTAAGAAGTTAGACAAATACCTTGATTATTTTGACGCTAAAGGTATGCTTGCTTGCAAGCCAAGTTTTGTCATTCGCTATTTTTAGAGTAAAAATATCTAGATAACAGCAGTTTTCAGCTAAATGAACCACACCGTTTGTAAGGGCGCAAGCATCTTGGCCCCTACGACTGTGGTCTATTTACCTGAAAATGGCTGTAATTTCAATAGAAGTGCATATTTTGGTGTAAATAACAATTTTTTTGTATAAATAATTGCCTCGATATAATGAGTATGAGCAAATCAATTATTGAAAATAATATAGGACTTACGCACTTTACACATTGACCATCATGTGCAAAGCCGGCTCATTAAGCTAAAAGTCTTGCCCTACCTCGTTCCCAGGCTCTGCCTGGGAATGCGATCGAGGAGGCTCTGCCGGACGATTTGACAGGTTGCCGAGCCTCCTACAAGAGCATTACAAGCATCGGCTTGTAACGAGAGATAATGCATAGTTGTTTGTCTCTGTCAATGCGTAAGTCCTATAATAATTGAAATTTCTGAATTCATAAAAAAATATTTTGGTTGCCTCGCGTCGTGCTTATAGATAGCTAAATCCTTGAATGAAGGTAGGTGGTAGGTGGGGAACCGCCAAGACTGCGACCCCCTCACCGCAGAGCGTCTACGCCTCAATCATTTTCAATAAGCAGACGTTAATGCGATTATAGCGGCATCACGTCAGCAGTTTTGAGTAATAGCGAGTCCATTCGTTGATAACACTTGACCACCGCCAGATCTGAGATCTTTCTCGGGAGGCTAAAGACATTTTCTCTGCTAAGTCCCCATTTACGGCTAATTCGTCTAGGTACTTCGCGATGTGATCAGTTATAAATTCTTGACTTTTTGGTTCGATTAAATAGCCTGTTACACCGTGTTCGACAAGGAGTTGCGGTCCTCCCCAATCGAGACAGATCGCGGGGAGTCCTAATGCCATTCCCTCTTGAACGACAATGCCATTAGCGTCCTCTATACTGGGAAGGATAAATCCCCGATAGTTTTTCAAGGAATCGAGTAGTTCGCCATGATTAGTATACCAACCTAAGAAGTTCACACGATCTTCTACGCCAAACTCTTTAGCGAGGGCTTGGCAACGTTCCAACTCAGGTCCTTTGCCAACTATATCTAACGAGATTTGATTTTTTGTCTTTACTAAGCTTTCGATAATGAGAAATGTACATTTATGAAATACCAATCGCCCGAAATGAATAAACTTGAAATTTTCTCCCTTATGTTCAATTCTAGGTCGGTTTAGGATCTCGTCTTTTATACCACAGTCCCAGCAGTCTATCATTTTCTCTGGTCGTGCCCCTGCCGCGATCATAGATTTTTTCGTTCTATCGCCACCCGCGATGAAAAGCAAATCAGCTTTAGCCGCTCCGCGAAAGAAGAGGCTGTTAAATTTTTGAAATGGCATATGGAGTAATCGTCTAAGCTTGGTCTTAAAAGTTTCGTTCGTTCTAAATATTTCGGGATAGTAGATGTTGCCATTGATGGGGCCGAAAACGTTATAGAGATTTTTAGATATCCTTCGAGGGATTACCGGGGAGTTTGGCTCTGTCTGGTGAAGAATCACTTTGCTGGGATCTAATTTATTTTCCCTGACATAATCTTCAGCGATCGCGATGGCTTTTTGAGAAAATCTGGCATCTACCAACCACTGAAAGGCTACGAATTTCCACAGGCAAATGGTTATCCAATCATCCTTGACGAATAGCACGTCCTCTAGCTTTAAATGCTCACGAATCTCGATCTCGTTGCGCTCATGAGTTATTTGAATGGTATTCGGGTGAATCCGCTTCATCTCCTGAAAAATCTGGAGTGCTTTCATCCCTTCTCCACCCATTTGTTCAGAAACATTTGGAGCTATCAAGAAAACAGTTACTTTATCAGAAATCATTTTTATCGGGGGAAATGATAAAAAGGGCAATTTGTTACTCAAAATCGAGGATATTGTTGTTTACCTGATTTTTCCGGTTTTAATGAAACGGGCAAACTACGTACCCAAACTATAGCCATTCACCCTCAAATACAAGAGTCTTTAGATTAGTCTTGACCAAAATCAGCACATGCCCCCACCAAATCTTTGATTTGGTGGTCAACAATTGCGTAGCGCTTTCAAGCCCCCACTGATTGTGTTACATAGCAGCATAGCTGCCTTTCTTTTTGACTTATGCAAGAGGTTTAGTACTAAGTGATCTGCCGATAATGATAAATATCCTTAATATTAGCATTGAAACACTTGCCATGTGATTTGGCATTCATTAAGGCTGCATAAACCTCAGCAGGAACGTCTTGATACTGGTAAACTTCTCCTGTTTGAAACTCAATTTCCAGAACTCTCTTTGAAGAATCGTACCCCACACTACGGAGATAATCCGACTCAACTACTATTCGCTTGTCTAGTGAATTTTGAAGTACTATTTCTCTAGCTTCTTTGACCGCTTCAGGATGACTCGGTAGACCAAGGAACTTCTCGGCATAGTCCAGAAATTGGTCGCTGTGATACATATAAAATTGGAATGTTTCTCCCCCGACCTCAGATAAAATTTCTTGAATTAAATCGGGTCTTGGCTCAAGGGTTTCTCCTTGATACTTTAACCACCAATCTTCTTTACTATCATCAGTTACAAATATGAGCGGCTTTTGCTGAAATCTTGCGTAATCAATTAACTGAAACCAGAGGACAACATCTCCGTAGTTTTTGGGAATAGGCTTATGAGCATCTTTGTATCCCGGAGGCTTTTTATAGCTGAACCGCTTCTCGGCTTTGTGGTAAATATTTTCTAGTTCTTCTTCAGAGTAAGGCTGACCAACTTTTCCCGAAAACAAATCAGATAGAATTTCTCGAAGTTCGTCATATTCGAGATAATTAGGGTGATAGTTTTGGGCTATTTTAAGTTGATTTTTAACTTCTTCTATTGCTTTTTCAAGGTTAAATAAAATCTCCTTAAGATTGATAAATGGATGTTGTTGATATTCTTGGATAATTTCGTTACTTAATTCCGTAAATTTCTTGGTTAAAATTTTTTCAATATGTTCATATGCTTTTAAGGATTTGGATATAATATATGTGCGATTTTTTTGGTATTCATAACCCACTTGATGAGGTATCCAAATCCGCTCCTTTAGTCGATTAAGAATGTCAAAAAATCTCTCTCGCGTTTCCGGGGTATAACAATAAATATGTAGTAAAACATTTGTATCAAAAGAAAAAATACAACTTTTCCAGATTTCAGCTAATTCTTCTGGTGTAGGTTTATAATAGCCACGAAATAAATCTCGCATATCCAGTTTTTTGATTGACGCTTACAAAACTAAGGATTGGAATTATTGCTTTTGTTTTATTATAGGGCTGACCTGCTAAGGCACACACAGCTTTCTGCGTCTGGTTTGATCAACTTGAAAAGCGGCACAAGTCAGCGCGGGAGGTCTTAGTATCAATACCCGTGAATGAAAGAGATCGACCCTCACCCCCAACCCCTCTCCCAAATTGGGAGAGGGGCTAGGGGTGAGGGCTTTCATTCACAGGTATTGGTCTTAGTCAGGACTTACGCACTTTACAAATCAACCATCATGTGCATAACGAAACTTCGTCGTTTGCCTCGTTCCCAGCCTCAGGCTGGGAATGTAATTAGGCGAGGCTCTGCCTCGCATCAAATGGGGAGGCAGAGCCTCCACCAAAGAGCATTACAAGGCAGAGCCTTGTAACGAGAGATATACATAGTTTATTCTTTTTGTCAATGCGTAAGTCCTATTAGTATAAGATTGCACAAGTTCGTGACGATCAGGAAAATCACGTCTATGGTTCGTAGTTGCGCTTGAGCGCTCTTAGCAGTGACCTATGACTGATGATCACAATTTGGTAATCTTACAAAAAAACGGTAGAGCAGTTGCATACTCTACCGTTTTTTAATTCGGGATTTGAGATATTAGATTTAGCAGTGGTTAGTCGTTACTGGTTAGTGAGTCTTTTTAACTACCAACCACCAACAATCCCATATTTACTCAACTGCTGGGGTTAACAACTCCCGACGCTGTTCAGATCTGACAAAGACATTGCCAGTTTCATCCACATCAACTATGGCTGTATCACCTTCCTTGATGCGACCCGACAGAATCTCTTCTGCAAGGCTATCTTCTAACAAGCGCATAATTGCCCGACGTAGGGGTCTTGCGCCGTAGCTGGGGCTGTAACCTTCTTTGATGAGGCGGTCTTTGAAAGCCTCGGTGACTTCTAGGACGATGCCTTTTTCGGTGAGACGACCGAAAACTTCCTTGAGCATGATATCGGCGATTTGTGTCACCTCTTCCTTGCTCAATTGACGGAAGACGATAATCTCATCTAGTCGGTTAAGAAACTCTGGACGGAAGTACTGTTTCAGTTCTTCGTTCACCAGAGTTTTAATCCGGTTATACTGCGATTCGCTGACGTCTTCAGAGAACTCAAAGCCGATACCGCCGCCACCTTTTTCAATCACCTTAGAACCAATATTGGAAGTCAAAATTAGCAAGGTGTTCTTAAAGTCTACGGTGCGACCTTTGGCATCTGTTAGGCGACCGTCTTCCAAGATTTGCAGCAGCATATTGAATACATCTGGGTGTGCTTTTTCAATTTCGTCGAAAAGCACTACAGTGTAAGGACGTCGCCGCACGGCTTCGGTCAATTGACCGCCTTCGTTATAACCGACATAACCAGGAGGCGAACCAATCAGCTTGCTGACGGTGTGTCGCTCCATATATTCCGACATATCCAGACGGATCATTGCTTCTTCAGATCCGAAGAAGTAAGAAGCCAAAGACTTCGCCAACTCGGTTTTACCCACACCGGTGGGACCTGAGAAGACGAAACTGGCTATGGGTCGATTGGGATTCTTCAAACCGACACGAGCACGACGAATTGCCCGTGAAACTGCTCTCACAGCATCTTCTTGACCGATGAGACGCTGATGGAGGGTGTCTTCCATGTGCAGCAGCTTTTCGGACTCAGATTCGGTGAGCTTGTTGACTGGTACACCAGTCCAGGAAGCGACAATGTGGGCAATGTCTTCTTCCGTGACTACAGGTTCTTCACCTTCGGCGCGACCAGTATTGGTTTTGCTTTGAGCAATGGCGCGGATTTCCGCTTTGATTTCCATTTCACGATCGCGTAGTTCTCCTGCCCGGTCAAAGTCTTGAGAGCGTACTGCGTCGTCTTTTTCCTTTAAGATCTTACGCAGTTCTCTGTCCAACTCCTTAGCTGCGGGTGGCAGTTGGGAGTTAATCAAGCGTACCCGAGAACCGGCTTCATCAATCAAGTCGATTGCTTTATCCGGGAGGTAGCGATCGCTAATGTAGCGGTCTGACAATTTTGCCGCCGCCACCAAAGCTTCATCGGAGATTTTTAGCTTATGGTGCTGCTCGTAGCGGTCACGTAGACCGTACAAAATCTCAATTGTCTCATCTACTGACGGTTCACCCACCATCACTGGTTGGAAGCGACGTTCTAGGGCTGCATCCCGCTCTATGTGTTTGCGGTATTCATCTAGAGTTGTTGCGCCGATGCACTGTAATTCACCCCGCGCCAAGGCGGGTTTAAGAATATTTGCTGCATCAATGGCACCTTCTGCCGCACCTGCGCCAATTAACGTATGTACTTCGTCAATGACGAGAATGACATTGCCCGCCTGACGGATTTCATCCATAATTTTCTTCAGGCGTTCTTCAAATTCACCCCGGTACTTGGTTCCTGCTACAAGTAGACCAATATCCAGTGTTACCACGCGCTTATCTTCCAGGATATCCGGGATATCTTTGTTAGCAATCCGCGTCGCCAGACCTTCGGCGATCGCAGTTTTACCAACCCCTGGTTCCCCAATCAAGACTGGGTTGTTTTTCGTCCGGCGACCCAAAATTTGGATCACCCGTTCGATTTCCTTAGCGCGTCCCACCACCGGATCGAGCTTGCCGTCTGCTGCCATTTGGGTCAAGTTTGAGCCAAATTCATCCAACGTCGGGGTTTTATTGCCGCGTGGTTGACCACCTGCACTCACCTCAGCTGTTTCTCCCAGCATTCGGATCACTTGGGTTCTCACCTTAGATAGATCCACCCCAAGATTTTCGAGCACCCTAGCTGCCACACCTTCCCCTTCTCGGATTAGGCCCAACAGCAGATGCTCGGTGCCAATGTAGTTATGCCCCAGTTGGCGTGCTTCTTCCAAGGATAGTTCCAGAACTCGTTTTGCCCGTGGCGTAAACGGAATTTCCACAGCTACAAAACCTGAACCCCGGCCTATGATTTTTTCCACCTCAATCCGAGCGTCCTTAAGATTGACGCCCATAGATTTCAGTACCTTGGCCGCTACTCCGGTACCTTCTCCAATCAATCCCAGGAGGATCTGTTCGGTACCAACGAAGTTATGACCCAGTCGGCGTGCCTCTTCCTGGGCCAGCATGATTACCTTAATGGCTTTTTCTGTGAAGCGTTCAAACATGGCATTTTTCCCATCACCTGCGTCGTGCCGGTAAGCTGATTTTAGCACAGCAAAAAATTTCGGATGCCTGTATAAAGATATAGACATCCAACGAGGGATCACCCGCGTCGGCGGGGTCATTGCTAGCTATTCATGACTTTTTTGCGGGCAATGTACTGAGGAGGTTGAGTTTTCTAGCATTCCGGGGACTGACTACGAGCTACATACGGCTGGATTTTCTAGTTTTTTTTTATCAGTCCCAAGGGACGATTATTAGCATTTATTCTTGTTCTTGTCAAGAAGTCTTTGAACATCCACTTCATTAAATTTTTCTCAATTTATAACAATATCTCAATAAATCTTCTTGATTGATAAGAAATTCTCATCAAAATCTGGAAAACATTTAAGAATTCTTGACTAAAGAACTAACTGCCAACAAAATTTGCGCAGGCGATCGCCAACCATAGTACGCCAGTTATCTAAAGTTTCTTGAAATTCCGGCTGTTGCAAATCCCCAAGCCAAAGAATCAGTGCGTCCTCACCATTATCTTTGTAGTAATGCCGTCGCCGCCCAGCAGTTTTGAAGCCAAATTTTTGATATAAAGAGATTGCTGCCAAATTCGTTGCTCGCACTTCGAGGGTAGCCCGCTCCAAGCCACGCTCACAAGCCAGCTTTAATAGTGAGTACAATAAAGCCTGTCCAAAACCCTGATGGTGATAGTGGGGATCAACAGCCAATATTGTAATGTGTGCCTCCTCCAAAATTGACCAAAAGCAACCCATTCCCAGCAATGGCAACGGCAAAACAGGTAAAAACAACCCAATTAAATCACTGTTAGGGCTGTCTAACTCTCTCTCATAGGCTCCCATGGTCCACAAACCTCCAAAACAGGCTTGATCCAGTTCCAGCGCTGCACTCAAATTCTCTGGTGTCAGTGATTTAATTTCTAGTTGAAAAGCTTCCATCCCATTGTTTGTACTAGGGTTTTAAACTATCGCAGCTTTTTAATAGAACATCAAGTTGTTGTAGGGTGAAAAAGCGCGTTATTGGTTAAACTGAGGATCTGCGACTCAATTGTACCTCTAACTTCAACAAGGATAACTCTTATAGATATGGTATCGACTCACCCTACTGGGGTTCAAAATTCTGGTAGTAAGTATTTACCTCAAGTAAGTAGTCAAAACACAAACATTTCACCCAATCAGCAATTACTACCACTAACTGCCAGAATTAATAGTCATGACTCCCTGGAAATAGGAGGTTGTGATGTCACAAACCTAGTTCAGCAGTTCGGTTCACCGTTATATATCTTGGATGAAGAAACTCTGCGAACAGCATGTACGCAGTACCAAGAAAGTTTCAAGCGCTATTACAAAGGTGAATCTCAGGTAGTGTATGCCTCAAAGGCGTGGAGTTGTTTAGCAGTCTGTGCGATCGTCGCTTCAGTTGGTTTAGGAATTGATGTAGTCTCTGGGGGCGAACTCTACACAGCCCTAACAGCAGGTGTGAGTCCCCATAAGATTTATTTCCACGGTAACAATAAATCTCGTGAAGAATTAAATCTAGCTATCGAGTCTGGTTGCACCATCGTGGTAGATAACTGGCATGAACTACATACCCTTGTGGAGGGAGTGGGGAGTGGGGAGTGGGGAGTAGGGGGAGAGAAATTAATTTCTTCCTCATCTCCCCCCACTTCCTCACGTCCCCCCAGTCCCTCATCTTCTTTACCCCACTCCCCACTCCCTCCTGGGGTTAAAACCCCAGGCTATCCCCACTCCCCTCCTATCAGAATCATGTTGCGGCTAACACCAGGGATTGAATGTCATACCCACGAATATATTCGCACAGGACATCTGGATAGTAAATTTGGCTTTGATCCCAATCAACTGGATGAGTTGTTTACTTTTGTCAGCAAGCAACCAGTCCTTAACTGCGTGGGGTTACACGCCCACATTGGTTCTCAAATTTTTGAACGCCAACCCCATCAGGATTTGGCTGCTATCATGGTGCAGTGGTTGAGAAAAGCAACTGGATATGGTATACCAGTGTGTGAGTTAAATGTCGGTGGTGGTTTAGGGATTAAGTATACAGAATCCGACGATCCACCCAGCATTGAGGAATGGGTAAAACCGATTTGCGAAGTTATTCAGTCTGCTTGTGCAGCAGAAAATTTGCCTTTGCCAAAATTACTGAGTGAACCAGGGCGATCGCTCATTGGCACAGCTTGCGTGACTGCTTACACTATCGGTTCATCAAAAGTCATTCCGGAAATCCGTACTTACGTAGCGGTCGATGGAGGAATGTCTGATAATCCACGCCCAATCACTTACCAGTCAGTTTATCGGGCGGTAGTGGGTAACCAAATGTCTGCTCCCCTTACGGAAACTGTGACAATTGCTGGTAAACATTGTGAATCAGGGGATATTCTCATAAAGAATGCCCAGCTGTCAAAAACTAAACCAGGGGATATTCTTGTAGTAATGGCAACTGGTGCGTACAATCACAGTATGGCATCCAACTATAATCGCTTGCCTAGACCTGCTGCTGTTGTAGTAGCTAACGGCGAAGCAAATTTAATTTTGCGCCGTGAAACTTATCAGGACTTGATTCGACAAGATTGCCTACCAGAGAGACTGAAAAGTAAAGAGTGAGGAGTGAGGAGTTAAGAGTGAGGAGTTGAGAATTTTAAGTTTTGAGTTTTGAATGAAAAGTTTTTTCCTAACTACTAACTCCTAACTCCTAACTCCTCACTTTATTCAAGGGAGTTGGTTAAATCCAGATGTCATGGGAGATTGGTGGAAGCAATGGCTGACAAACCTAAGAGGGTCTCAGCTCTTGCCAGTTGAGGCTCTGGATATTGTGTTAGTACTGGCGCTGACGTACATGATCCTTGTTATTATTAATGAGCGCCGGACACTTTGGATGGTACGGGGATTTATTATTTTGATGTTGGCGTCAGTATTGAGTGGCAGATTGCAACTACAACTGCTGAGCTTTGTACTGGAAAAGTTAGTAATTGGCTGTGCTGTGGCGATGGCGGTTGCTCTCCAGTCAGAGTTTCGCCTATTTTTAGAACAATTGGGACGGGGGGAATTCAAGCAGTTGTTGCGCCCGTCCAGTAGAACTGTTCCCAACTCTGATAGTGTGATAGACGAAATTGTCGATGCAGTTAAAGAACTATCAAAAAACCGGATTGGGGCTTTGCTGATTTTGGAAACCAGTGGTCCAATTGACGAGCGAGATTTTTCCGTGCCTGGAGTCAAGCTGAATGCGGAGGTTTCTAAGGAACTGATACAGACAATTTTTCAGCCGAAAACTTTATTGCACGATGGGGCGACGTTGATTCGTGGTTCGCGGATTGTGGCATCGGGGATAATTTTACCGCTTTCGGGACGCACAGCCTCGCGCCAGTTGGGAACACGCCATAGGGCAGCTATGGGGATTACGGAGAGAGTCGAAAATTGCATCTGTGTGGTTGTATCAGAAGAAACTGGTTCCATCTCCGTAGCAGAACGAGGAAATCTCAATAGACCACTGACGATTACGAAGCTGAAAGAGTCATTAGAGGATCGATTTTCCCCATCTCGGGATCCGGAAGCAGGTACTCGTGATTGGTTCAGTTTGGTCCGTCAAATTCGTGGCAAAGCACTAGCACTGGTTTTACGTTTACTAGGACTACCATCGACTGCTTCGCGAGATAAAAAATGACAGCACAACATCATACTGAACTGCAAAATTTACCCCCAGACTTAAAACCAGAACTATTGCCCAGACACGTTGCAGTAATTATGGATGGCAATGGTCGATGGGCTAAGCGTCAAGGACTACCCCGATTTATGGGTCATAAACGAGGAGTTGATGCCCTGAAGGATTTGCTTCGTTGTTGTAAGGATTGGGGAATTCAAGCACTGACGGCTTATGCTTTTTCTACCGAAAACTGGGGAAGACCACAGGAAGAAGTGGATTTTTTGATGACCCTATTTCAGCGGGTTTTACGCCAAGAACTGCGGGAAATGGTGCAGGAAAATGTTCAAATAAAGTTTGTCGGCAACTTGAGTGCTTTACCACAATCCCTCCAAGAGGAAATTTCTCGTTCCATGGAACGAACTAGTGAAAATCCCAGTATCCGGTTTACAGTGGCAACCAATTATGGAGGTAGACAGGAGATTTTACATGCTTGTCGTGCGATCGCTGATCAAGTAAAGCAAGGTCTATTGCAACCGCATGAAATTGATGAGGCGACTTTTGAACGCCACCTCTACACGGCGGGAATTTATGACCCAGATTTGTTAATCCGTACTAGTGGAGAAATGCGGATTAGTAACTTCCTTCTCTGGCAAATGGCTTATGCAGAAATATATATAACCGAGACTCTCTGGCCAGATTTTGACCGTACTGAGTTTTACCGTGCCTTGTGCGCTTACCAACTGCGGGAACGTCGGTTTGGCAAAATTTAAAAAGAGTTAGGAGTTAGGAGTTAGGAGTTAGGAGTTAGTCCTCACTCCTCACTCCTCACTTTTTTTAGGGTCCTGAAAAAACAGCTCTTTCAATATCTTGTCGGCTGAGGGAATACTTAAACGAACGTTGGATATCTTGTCCATTGTCCCCTGCTTGGAGATATTTGACTGTGATTTGCTCAACATCAAGCCAAAGTTCGGCTTTCCAGGTAGGTCGCTGCACACGCCAGCAATGCAGCTGTGTTTCATCTTGTTGACAACCTAGGTCTTGTAGCCACTCCTCAATTTGAGGGAGGGGATGATTATATAGGGGAGTTTCAGAGGGAAGAAGAAGCATTTGGATTAATCAATTGTTGGTTGTTGGTGATCCGACGCTTAGAAGAGGAGGTTTGTCCATTGGCGACGGGTGAAAACCGGAGGAGTTTTTGGTTGTTGCCGTGTTGGAAACCATGCTGTTGTACAGTAGGAGTAGGTTGCAGTAGTTGCGTTTGGAAAGCAGCATCGCCACGGGTTAAGCCAATGGTAATCACCAACAGCAAGCAAGCTAAAAATGTCAACCCTAAAATAAATAAAGCAAATATTTCTCCTCGTGAGAGAGGGCGATCAGTAGCTTCCAGGTAAGCCGAGGAATAGGAAACGGGATGGTTCAAGTCGGGGGGTGCTTGAATTACTCCAAAGCGCGAATAACCAATTTTCAAGTCGTAGCTAAAGCGCCTTTCTGGGTTACTTAGGGTGGCATAAGCTTCGTTAAGTTGCTGAAATTTGGCTGTAGCCACAGTAGTAGGCAAGTTTGTAGTATCAGGATGATAGCGTTTGCTCAGTTCCCGATAAGCGCGACGGACTTCGATTGCTGATGCAGAGGGATGCAATCCTAGCAGGGAGTAATAAGTTGGTTCGCTGCTTTGTGGCATAGCCCTAGTTTGATTTACACCTATTTTAGTCACCTAAAGATAATTTTTTTCTAATATTGTGACATATTCCCGATGCCAAGGGTGCTAACTAACTAAATCAGCGCGGGGTTGAAAGGTTTCAATGTCCCGTAACTTTTCGTAGAGTTCCCGTTCTTGTGGACTAATATCTTTAGGAGTAACTATTTGGATTTCCACCAATTGATCCCCACGCTTACCATTCTCGGTGGGGTAGCCTTTATTAACAAGGCGGAATCGTTGACCTGACCTAACTCCTGGAGGGATGGTCATTTTTACTGGTCCATCAAGGGTTGGTGCTTCTACTTGTCCTCCCAATACCGCCTCTGGGGGAGTAACTGGTATGTGGCAGATGATATTGGCGGCTTCTATCTTAAATAAGGGATGAGGTTCGACGGTGATTTTTAAGTATAAATCGCCACCATTGATGCCTTGTTTGCGGAGGCGGATGGTTTGACCTGTCACCATACCAGGGGGCATCTGTACTTCAAGCGATCGCCCATCTTCCAGACGAATCCTTTCTAATCCACCTTTGTAAGCTTTTTCTAATGGTAGGGTTAATCTAGCTTCTATATCCCGACGAGTGGGGCGGGGATTGACTGTGTATTCAACTTTTCTTGTGGGGGATCGAAACGGATCGCGCCCATCCCCATTGGTGGAGTTTCCATTTCTTTCTCTACGACCGCCTACACCTATGACTTGATTAATAAAGCTTTCAAAATCCGGATACTCCCCAGGATTAACCTCTTCCTTAACATCCCGACTGTTAGGGCGATTATTCCACCAGGTATTATCGCGTGGTGTTGATTTGCCAACAGCAAAACCTTTTTGCTTCCAAAAGCGGCTAAACTGGTCGTACTGTGCCCGCTTTGTTGTATCAGAAAGGATTTCATAAGCTTCACCAAGAACCTTAAATTTTTCCTCTGCTTGCTTGTTTCCTGGATTGAGGTCAGGGTGATATTGTCGCGCCAATCGTCGATAATTTTTTTTAATTTCTTCATTGGAAGCATCTTTAGGTACTTCCAAAATTTCGTAGTAATCGCGAAAATTCTGCAAATTCGGCATAGTCAATTTCTTTATTATATATTTTATATTTTGCTAGTAGCTAATAGTTAATGGTGAATGGGAACCAGGGAATTAAGTATTAGCTATAGCAAGATCCGGACAAGGGGGATAGGGGGGACAAGGGGGACAAGGGGGACAAGCCGCTGCGCGGAAATTCACGCATTCAAAAGTCAAAATTTAAAACACTTTTGATTTTTGACTTTTGACTTTCCCTTTGGGGCGGATTGCTATATTATGCATTTAGTGATTATCTATTGGCAAAATTGTTACTGCCAATCATCCTCCTCATCCCAATTATCCTGGTAGCTTGGACGTGTTCTGCGTGAGTAACCGCCGTCCTTGGAGGAGGAACGGCTATCCTTGCTGTAATCTCTACCGTAGTCCCTATCTCTGTCTCTGTCTCTGTCTCTGTCGTAATTCCTGTCTCTGTCGTAGTCCTTGTCCCTGTTATAATAATCGCGTTCACGGAACGTCTCCCTTGGAGATTCACGATCGCGTTCTCGTTCTTTATCGCCTGTAAATATGCCACGGATAGTGCCAAACAAGTCATCTTCTTCGTCGTCAATATAATATTCTCGGACTTCGCGATTGAGCTCGTATAAAGCATCTTGAAGGTCAGCGTAAGCTTGGTCTATGCCGCGATCGTTGTCTTGCTGTAAACTCTCGCGCAGTTGGCCACAAATTTTATCAATCCGCTGACGACGGCTGCGGGCAAACTGCATCCCCAAATCCAACGCCACTTCTCTGAGTTGTCGTTCTGCTTGTGAAATCAACGCATCAGCACGAATCCGCTTTTCTACGCGTTCTTTACGTTCTCGGTCTACCTCAGCATATTTTTCAGAGTCTTGAATCATCCGTTTGATTTCCGCCTCGCTTAAGGTAGAAGCGCCTTGGACTGTGATACTCTGTTCTCGACCTGTGGTTCTATCTAGAGCTGTCACCTGTAAAATCCCGTTGGCGTCGATATCAAATGATACCTGAACCTGGGGAACGCCCCGTGGTGCTGGAGGAATGCCATATAACTTAAACCTTCCTAGGGACTTGTTATCTGTTGCCATTTCCCGTTCACCCTGGATGACGTGGATTTCCACGGTGTTTTGGTTATTTTCTGAAGTAGAAAAAATATCAGAGCGGCGTACTGGTATGGTGGTGTTGCGGGGAATGAGTTTTTTTGTCACACCACTGATGGTTTCCAATCCCAAGGATAGGGGTGTGACATCCAGCAGCAGTACATCCTTGAGTTCTCCTGCGAGAATACCTGCTTGAATTGCTGCACCTACCGCCACAACTTCATCAGCGTTGACGTTTTGGTTGGGTTCTATGCCGATCATTGCCCTTACGAGTTGCTGTACCATTGGCATACGCGTAGCACCCCCAACCAGCACCACTTCATCAATGTCTGCGGGTTTGATATTAGCATCTTTGAGCGCTCGTTTGACTGGAAGACGCAACCGCCCCAATAAGTCATCGCACAAACTCTCAAACTGGGAACGAGTCAGGCGAGTTTCGAGATGTTTGGGACCCTCCTCGCTGGCAGTAATGAAGGGTAAGTTAATATCGGTGACGCTGACGGCGGAAAGTTCGATTTTGGCTTTTTCTGCTGCTTCCAGGAGACGTTGGAGGGCTTGGCGATCGCTGCGTCTTAAATCAGCCCCTTGTTCTGCCAAAAATTGCTCTGCCAACCAATCGACAATTTTCTTATCAAAGTCATCACCACCAAGCTGGGTATCGCCACTTGTGGACTTGACTTCAAATACGCCATCGCCGACTTCTAGAACCGACACATCAAAGGTGCCACCACCCAAGTCAAATACTAAAATGGTTTCGGTTTCACCGCGATCTAGTCCATAAGCCAAAGATGCAGCAGTTGGTTCATTCAGAATCCTCAGCACCTCTAAACCAGCAATTCTGCCTGCATCCCGCGTTGCCTGCCGCTGGGAATCGTTAAAATAAGCTGGAACGGTAATCACTGCCCCTGTCACTGGTACACCCAGATAGGTACTGGCATCGTCTGCCAGTTTCTTGAGCACCATTGCCGAAATTTCCTCTGGGGCAAATTCTTTGTCCAGACGGGGAGATACAATTTTAATATTGCCGACTTCGTCTTTGCGGATGGTGTAGGGTACGCGCTTTGATTCTGGACTGAGTTCGGCATACCTGCGCCCAATAAAGCGTTTAACAGCATAAAAGGTATTTTGTGGGTTGAGGACAGTTTGCCGCCGCGCCATTTGCCCAACGACTCTTTCACCTTCTTTGCTGAAACCAACGACGGAGGGAGTGGTTCGCATTCCTTCTGCATTGGCAATCACCACCGGCTTGCCACCCTCCATGACGGCAACCACTGAGTTGGTTGTACCCAAGTCAATGCCGACTACCTTGCCCATGCGTTGCTGTTCTCCTATGGTGTTTTATATATTTATTATTATGCTTGGAGCGATTACATTTAGCTTTAAGGTAAAGAATAAAAGCTCCTCAATGGTATAATGCTCATCAAACAGTAACTGGAGGAAACTTATACAAGACTCTTGGCAGGGGCTTACCTAAGGGCTTGTTGGTTAGTTTCCATTGGTAGTCGAGTGTTCACTCCACTTCATGGAATTTTGTTGTAGGTTGCAAGACTAGGATAACATTGACAATGGTTGGTATGCCTAAGAAGCTCAGACACTTGTCGTTGAGGTATACGAACCACGGGCACAGTAGGGGGGTATTGCAATACGCCCCTACGCTGTGGTTCATTTATGTGAACACTCAGCTTATGACCGTGCAAAGTATAATTTTCAGGAGCTTGCTGTTGGCAAACGTACTTTAATGAATAATTTCTTGGCTTTTTCCTCTGCTTTCAAGTATTTTGCAGTGATTTTTGTAAAAATTTGGATTTAAAAGAGCGACTAAAAATTCACCTAACTCAGATAGTTCGCGATCGCGATCCCTATCTGTCAACTGCTGGACATTTTTTTGTCCAAGAATATATCAACCAAGAATTTGCCCAATGGGGAAGTGTGGAAATCCACACCTTTATAGTTCGGGGGAAACCCTGTAAAAACCTTATATTGAATTTACCCGCCCAACCCTCCTCAGTCACCCCGCAAGGAGGGGAAGGTGTGAACTTAGGAAATTTGCCACCAATTTTAATTGGTGCCCATTATGATGCTGTACCAGGAACACCAGGGGCTGATGATAATGGCACTGGTGTGGCAGTGTTGCTGGAATTAGCTAGAATGTTTGCCGCTTCACCCGCTAAATATCCCCTGCGACTGGTTGCTTTTGATATGGAGGAATACGGTTTATTAGGTAGCACCGATTATGTAGCCAGGTTACAGAAAGAACAGCAACCGCTACGCTTGATGATTTCCCTGGAAATGTTGGGCTATTGCGATTATACGCCTAATTCGCAAACTTACCCACCTCCTCTGGAACATTTTTACCCCAATCATGGGGATTTTATTGCTTTAATTGGCAATTGGCGAACGATTCGCGATCTTATTGGTATTAGCCGCAGTATTCGCAAAGTTGGCGTACCAAGTCAGTGGTTACCAGTACCGAATCGAGGTTTAATAGTCCGCCAGACACGACAAAGTGACCATGCACCTTTTTGGGATGTAGGTTATCCAGCAATAATGGTGACAGATACGGCATTCTTGCGCAATCCACACTACCACAAACCTAGCGACACCATTGACACGTTGGATTTAGATTTTCTGACTGGTGTGTGTGAAGGTTTGGAAAGCGGTATTCGGCGTTTGTGAGAGGATGTTTTCTAAGTCTTTAGTGATGTATCAAATAGATCCCCCATTATCCCCCTTAAAAAGGGGGACTTTGATTCCTTTTAGATAGAACTAAATCCCCCTTAAAAAGGGGGACTTTGATTCC
>JADQBA010000097.1 GCA_016903675.1 Stigonema ocellatum SAG 48.90 = DSM 106950
TAGATACGTTACCGACACCTAGAAAAGAAAACACCACGGTGTCCTAAAGGACACGCTCAGCCTTCATCCCCGCATCTGTTGCACGAAACTCGGACGCGCAAGCGTCCTGTTTCTCAGGGGTTTTCGGCATCTTCCTTATAAAATTGATATTGTTATACTAAGTATCAGATTGTCTTCTTTCCCGATTTTCTTGAATCTGCGCCACAATATCATTCATAGTTATTCCTTCGAGCAATTGATCGCGTTCTTGAGTATAGTCTCCTTTATTACCACCAAACTGCTGTAAAAACCGTACCATTCCAACAGGACCCAGTGCTTGAGCTAAAGCTTCTAAGCCCCTTTTTCTAATTTCCAATGGACTCATTCGGTTAGTATTCATTCAGGAACCTCCATTAGCCACGTAACTGGATTTGCAACTACAACAGTCAACTCTCGCTGATAACTTGTTGTTTTTCGCAACAACCGATAATCAACTGTTAACATAATATCTGCTCTGCCTGTTTCTGCACAAGCAATATGTAGTGAATCGAAAAGTTTGATTCCTAAACTTTGTAGAAATGTAGCACGGCTTTGAATATTTTCATTTAATTTTACTTTCGTTTTAGAAAGGGAAGTTAAAATTTCAATGCCTTGCTTCCGTTCAAGGTCAGTTACTTGCGCCAATTCCACATCAATCACTTCACTAGTTAATAATTCCCATTCTCCTGCCTCGCATCGTTCTAGAATCAGGGAAATTGCTTCTGTCTCAAGCCGGACGCGCTCTTGGATTTGAACATCAAATGAACGATTAAAACAGCAAACATCTAAATAAATTAGTGGCATTTTTAAAATAAGACAGCGATAGCTTCGCACCTGAAAGTCTAGAAGATTTAGAAAACTATCCAGAGTTGTACCAACAGCATCTAGAGGAGAGACGCTTTTCAGGCATAGTATTAACCGCTATTCTCCCACTTCCAAGATGCGCTGACGACCCCGCGATCGCAACAGAGTATTGTGCATCTTCAAATAGCGACTCGTGGATATAATCGTCCACCAATAACCGTCAGCACAACTACCGCAAATAGCAAGATTGCAAAGTCTAGCGTCAACCCGTAGGTGCTGGAGCCATGTGCAAGCATCATACACCGCAGAGCATCGACCTGGTAAGTCAAAGGATTAATGTGTGAAATCACCTGTAACCATCCTGGCATGAGGGAAATGGGGTAGATAGCATTACTAGCAAAAAACAACGGCATTGTCAATAATTGACCAACTCCTGTGAAGCGTTCTCGTGTTTTCACTAGACAGGCAATGACAAGTGAAAAAGTCGCGAAACAGAGTGCGCCCAAAATGACAAACACCAGAACCCCCAAAATGGATAGGGGATTGAAATTCAGCTTCACACCCAACAATAACGCTATTCCATAGATGATGATGAGTTGAGATAGGCTTCGCACTGCACAGCCTAGACCTTTACCAAGTACCATAGCTACACGGGGAGTTGGACTAGCTAGGAATTTGTGGACAATTCCCAAATCCCGCTCCCAAATAATTGACATCCCACCAGTCAGAATTGCCATGTATAGCACACCCTGAGAGAGAATTCCAGGAGCCATGAAATCTAAGTATGGTAAACCCTCAGAGGGAATTGCACGAATTCGGCTAAAGACTTGTCCGAAAATCAGCAGCCACAGTGCAGGTTGTACAGAGCGCAACAGCACATCACTAGGATCGTGGCGTAGCTTACGTACTTCCAGTTCCAGTACAATCATTGTCTTATTTATCAGATCTAAGATTGCAGTTCGTAAACTTGCTGGACGAGTGAGTCGCCGATTAACCCAACCGTCGAGCAGTGCGTCTGATTCTTGAGGTTTCACGGTAACTGACTCCTGATACTATTTGATCACCTGTGTAATGGATAAACACGTCATCCAGGGTGGCATTACTCTTACCTAAGGAAGCCTTCAATTCTGCTGGTGTGCCAGTAACAACCTCTTGACCTCGATGCATGATTGCCACACGATGACACAAATTGTCTGCTTCTTCTAAAAAGTGCGTAGTTAACAGTATGGTAGTGCCATAATTTGTCCGGAGTTGTTCTAAAAGCTCCCAGACCTGATTGCGTGCGCGGGGGTCTAGCCCCACAGTTGGCTCATCTAGAAATAGTATCTTAGGTTGATGCAAAATCGACAGCGCAATTTCCAGCTTACGAATCATGCCACCAGAGTAGTTTCGCACCATTCTGTTTGCTACGTCCTGCAAGTCCATGAAGGATAGAGCTTCCTTGATACGGTACTCTCGTTTAGTTCGGGGAATGTCGTATAGCTTGGCAAAAATCAGCAGATTCTCATAGCCTGTGAGACTACCGTCCGCAGAAAGTGCTTGGGGAACGTAGCCAATCACACGCCTCACCGCTGTGGGCTGACGAGTCACGTCAAATCCTGCAATCACTGCTTGTCCAGAGGTTGGAGGCAGTAGGGTTGTTAGCATCTTTATGACGGTACTCTTGCCTGCACCGTTAGGTCCTAGTAAACCAAACACCTCACCAAGTTCCACAGTAAAGCTCAGAGCATCTACTGCGGTCACTTTCCCAAAGCGACGAGTGAGTTCCTGTACCTCTAAAGTAGGTAATGCCCCTGTTATGGGCGGTTGCGATCGCCCTGTTGTTCCTGTCAGTTCCGTCATGAGTCAGATTTGCCTCTATTTTGTTAGACAATCTAACAATTAGTATTTCATACAAATTGTATTTCTGATATTAAAAAAAGTTTTGTAAAAAAATCAGCATAAGCCTTTAGCAATGTTGTATGGTCTTGGAATTCAATTATAATAAGAATTATTATCATTACCATCCAAGACCAGCTCAGATCTTGCACCACTGTCTTGTTGCAAAAAACAAAGCCGAAAAACCCTATGATTACGTAGGTAGGGCTAAAGCCCACCAGCCCTTATTGAGAAGCCTATCCCTGATTATTCAGCCGATACGATTTATCCACATAGCAGTTGTTAGCAAGTTCAGTAAGGTAAAAAGACGGCATTAGGATAACTGTTCGGAGTCCAACTCTTCCAATAGCCCATGTAAGGAATACTCGGCTTTGCCGCTATTCTCACCTTCAAGCAATGCCTGCCGCAACGCAGCCAGCTTTATTTCATGTTCTTCTAGTAACCGTAAGCCAGCGCGGATAGCTTCACTTGCTGAAGCAAAACGCCCACATTCTATCTGGCGATTGATAAAGGTCTCAAAATGCTCACCCAATGTCACACTTGTGTTTCTCTGCATGTTACCGACCACCAGTAATATACCAATATATATTATATATTGGTATAGAGCGGCTAGTCCTATGAATCTAAAATTTAGATGCGCGATTAATAGAAGATTGTCTTACGTCATGTAAGATCGTCGAACCATTCCCATACCCATGGTGGTTTTGCGTCCTACACCACAGTAAAGAGCAAAATCAGCTATGGCATTAATTTGTTTAATAATGAGTGGGTCAATATCTCCCAATATTCGATAGCTAATTTCGCCCACACAGCCGATAAATTTACTGCGAGAGTCGGCTGCTATGACAGTGCGCATATTAAAAAAACTGGGATAAATGACTTCTGTCAGATTCGGTTCCAGGGAAATACCGCTGTATTTATTCCACCGCTGGATGAGACTGTTAAACACGCATTCTCTTGTAGGTAAAGCCGTATCAAACTCACCTTGGCGGAAGCTAGTGGGAGTGCAGAAACTTAAGGCAATCTGGCGTTCAGAATCAGAAGCTTGTTCGTACAGTTGAGGGTAGGTAATAGCATTTGCCCAAGGTTGTGTGGAGTGACGAGTACCAAAAATGCTGGTAATAAACAAGTCAGCAGAACCAAGATGCCAAGGATGGGTGGGGTTAAGATTCAGCCATAGTTGAGTAAGTTGACTGAACAGGGTATCGTCTAATAAGGAGATGCGCCACCAACAAGAAGTCCCTGTAGGGATGGGTTGTTCCTGTTCCCATTGTAAGGTGTGATATGAGTTTTTGCTCCTGCTAGTATGGTGAACTTGAACTTGCAGGGGACTGAGGGTGAAAGCTTTGTCAGGACTGGCGTTGTGGAGGCTTGAGCCTAATTCTCTGTCTACAGAACTGACGAGGGTTAAAAACAGGGCGTGGAGATGCCTGCCGGTTAAAAATTGTGGGTAAATGGGAGATTGGGGAATTAGGTTAAGGACGAGGCTGTGGGGCATGGGACAATACAGTTCTGAAAAAATCGCTCTAGGGCACGGCTTTTAACCAGTAATGACGATGGAGATTGTGGGAAAATTTCGAGGCATAGATAATCAAGGGTATTGGAAAAATGGATGCTGATGAACTCAAAAGACGTTATGCAGCAGGAGAGAGAGATTTTTCTGCCGCAAAATTAAGCAGAGCCAAGCTGATTGGAGTTAACTTGGTAGGAATCACTTTATTTTCAGCCGATTTAACTCAGGCTAACTTAGCCAAAGCCAAACTTTGGGGAGCAAACCTAAGTGGTGCTAACTTAGCCAGAGCAAATTTGACTCGAGCCAACCTCAGCGGTGTCAACCTTAAGGAAGCTAATCTTAGAGGAGCCAAGCTCAACCATGTCAAGCTGTTCGGTGCTGATCTAAGTGGAGCTTGCTACGATGACAGCACTCGCTTTTCTAGAGGTTTTGACCCTGTCAGTAGAAACATGCGAAAATTTTAAAATAGCTAGGAATTAATTACTTTTTCACCTGCTTTGCCATGTTGAGGAAGTAGTCATCCATCTTGGCATTAGAACGACGAGTAGTAGATGTAACATTCGGTTGTGGTAGTGTTGGAGTTAATTCAAGAGTCTTAGTTGATTTTTTGTCCTGTACTTGATCAGGTTCTAAGAAGTATTCGGACTTAGAGAATCCCAAGAGCTTACCCAATAGACCGAAGAACTGGGAGAAGAAGCCAAGGAAATTTCTCAAGATAACAGAGACAAACGCCTCTAGGCGAATAAACAAGTTCCGAATAATTTGATTGAGACGAAACATAGTAGTCCTTCCGACAACAGCGTATTACTATTTTGACACTCCTGCCTCTTTTATGATATGAGTACAACAGAAGGCAGATAATGACCATTAAAATTGCCAGTAGAAAGTAAATTGCGGAAAAATCTCATGGCAGATATAAGTGGCACTTGGCTTGGCACCTACTGGCAGGAAGGAGTACCTACCCGCTTTGAAGCGACTCTGATCCAGAGTAGCAACTCTCTCACTGGCAGAATTCTAGATGATAACCATTTGGGGGAAGCAGACCTAACTGGTGAGGTGATTGGACGGGGTGTGATCTTCATAAAACGTTACTTAACTAAATCTCGACATACCATTCAATACACGGGCACTTTGTCAGAAGATGAAGATTATATCCAGGGAGAATGGAGTATAAAACGCCAGGAATCTGGTTCGTGGGAAGCTCGACGTAGTGGAGATGCTTTGGTGGCAGACTTCCGAGCTATCCTAGCAAAGCAGTTAGCGATTAAAAATTAAAAAATACGACAATGCCCAACATAGTTCAACATTGGTATAGCTGCAACTGAGGTGCAGATGTAAGGCTACTTCTTAGCGCATAAATCCCTACCTATATTCGTAGAATTAGGTAGGGTGCGTTCAATTGTAGAAGCAGGTTTAATATGGGTGTATGAAGAGAAATGGACATCCTTCGTGCTTGTGCTTCGCGCCTATTATACAGCATCATCCTCCAACCTTAACTGGGCATTTGCTTATGAATTTCTCGTCAGCACGCCAATATTTTTATCAAGAGATCAAACAGCCTGATGAGTGTATCGACTTGGCAAAGGCAGCTTTATATATTGCACAGGAAGAATATCCTGACCTTGATGTAGAGGAATACCTGAACGCCCTTGATACAATGGCAAGAGAAGCTGAAGAACGCTTACCTCAAGAGCGATATCCTCTGCGAGTTATTCAGAGTCTTAACCAGTATTTCTACGACGATTTAGGATTTGCGGGAAATAAAAAAGATTACTACGACCCCCGCAACAGCTTTTTCAATGAAGTCATTGACCGTCGATTGGGAATTCCTATTACTCTATCACTGGTTTATCTAGAGGTGGCTCGACGGATTGATTTTCCTATGGTGGGGATCGGAATGCCGGGACATTTCTTAATTCGCCCAGATCTACCTGAAATGGAGATTTTTGTTGATACTTTCAATGGCGGCGGAGTGATGTTTCTTCAAGATTGTCAGCAAAGGCTGACTCAAATTTATCAGCAACCCGTGCCGATGCAACCAGAGTTTTTTGCGACAGTCACTCATCAGCAGTTTTTAGCACGGATGCTGACGAATCTCAAAGATATTTACCTGCGCCGACAAGAGTTAGAAAAAGCTCTAGCAGCGGTTGAGCGAATTTTACTTTTGTTTCCTAGCGCGACTTTGGAATTGCGCGATCGCGGTCTTCTGTGCTACAATCTGGGCAGATTCTCTCAAGCTGCCAGCGACTTGGAAACTTATCTAGTACAAGCTCCCAATGCAAACGATGCTCCTGTCATTCGGCGATTACTAACTCAGCTTGGTAGAAAATAGTCAATTGGGGAATTGTTGATGGTTGATGGTTGATGGTTGATTGTTATAAATCCTTTGAGTGTGAACTATTGACCATTAAATAAATATTAACTAATTTGCATTCCCTCTGCAACGCGTTTGAGACGATGCAGTTGAGATTGCATGTCTTCTTTTGTCCAAGCTTGAGCAAAAGTTTTGAAACCCCAACTCACTAAAGGGTTGGGAATGTCAAATTCAAAGCGGTTAAGTAACAACGTTCCTTGATCTACTGGTTGACATTCCCAGCGATCGCGCCCTTTAAAAAAACCACTAAACTCCCATACTATCAAACCTGGCCGTCTTTCGACAACTGTGCTGTTTAATTTAGGTTTGATTATGGGTATTTGAATAACAAAACGACTTTTACTACCCACATTAGTACTCCAGTCACCCACAGGTTCACAACCCAAAGCGGGGTTGAGCCAGCGGTGCATTAATGTGCGATCGGTAATACAGCGCTCCACCACTGTAGCTGTAGCATTAATTTGAATTGATTGTTCAAAAACTTGTGACATTTAAAATTTTTCATGCTGTTGCTGCACCTAGATTAACCCAAAATCAGGAGTTAGGAGGCGCGGAGTTAGGAGGCGCGGAGTTTTTAATTAATTCCTCACTCCTCACTCCTCACTCCTCACTTTTTTGAGCAGCTCATCTTTAATACGGTTGAGGATGGAACTTTCATCAAGGGTAGCCAAAATTTTACTAATTACGGCTTTGGGACCATCGGGTCCCCAAGTTGCCCCATTGGCGAGATAAGCTTTGATAACTTGCCCAATGCCATAAGTAGAAACACCTGCCACTCCACCTTGAGTTAAAGCTATCGATAGATAGGAACCCAAAGAAGCACCTCCAGTGACTGGTACAGAAACGCCGAGTAAAGTTTTCAGAGAACTTAAGCCCAAGGTTGCCAGTAGTTCACTGGCACTGATGCCGCCCATACCCAGAGCGATTTTTTGTAACAATTTTACCGCTCCAACGTTCGTCATGGTAATGCCATAGAGTTTTGATAAACCGAGGATGAGGACAATATCAATGACCGTAGCACTGAAAATATCGACTACCGTTATGGGATTGAGAGCGATCGCAGCTGCCTTAGTCATCACAGCCTTCCAAATCAACTGATTTGCACTCTGGTCCCTAATTGTGAGTTTTCGCTGCACCAGTTGCTCATTCACGTTGTCAGCATAAAGCATAGTGTTGAGAGCGACCAAGGCTTTGCCCTCGCGGTGTAGAATCTCTAAAATTTTTAGTTTCAGTTCTTCCACCTGGGCAGTACCTGTACGCAACTGCAACTCCTTTGTACCATCGGGACGACGAACCGCAGTCTTTACCAGTGGGGATGCTGCTGCCATCACAATTTCATCTGGCGAGAGTAACTCCCGCACCCGTTCATCCCGGATTTTTTGGTAGATTGCCATGCGGTCTGCTTCTGGATACTGGTCTACTTTGTTAAACACCAACAAGATGGGTTTACCTGCTTTGCGCAACTGTCCAAGGGCTTCGTGTTCCACTTTCGTCATATCGCCTGCAATCACAAACAGGAGCAGATCTGCTTGTTTAGCTATCTGTTCGGCCAAAGCGGCGCGAGTTTTACCATCTACTTCGTCTAAACCGGGAGTGTCAATGAACTCTACCTGAGACTGACCGATAGCTTTGAGAGTGACTCGCAAAGCACGTTCAGTTTCTCCCACTGCTTCTTCAGTAATACTCCAGTTCACTCGTTGGGCATCACGGGTGACACCGTGCAAGGGACCTGTTTCAAACACTGCTTCCCCTACCAAAGCATTTAGTAAAGAAGACTTACCCCGTCCCACCAGACCAAAGGCGGCAATCTGGACCACCATGCTGTCTAACTTCAAAAGCATTATTTCCAAATCAGCAATTTCCGTCTCGAGTCCGTGTTTTTCCTGAGGGCTGAGGTCGAGATTGGCTACCAAATTTCGCAGTGCTGTTTGTGCTTGTTGATAGTTGAGATCCGCCTGAATGTCTTCAAAGCTAAAAATGGCGCTATCTAGCTCCTTGTCCCAGTTAAGGGAATTTTCTTCCGTGCTGGGCGAATCGCTGTCATGAGGCTCGGGTAAAGGTAATGTTGAAGTCATACCAATTGTGGATTTTGAACCGTAGATAAATGCAGAAGCACGCAGATAATTATCTAAAAATTATCCGCGTTTATCCGCGTTCATTTGCGGTTGCTATTATAGATTTTACCATTTTTGATCCTAATGACTAAGAAAACGTCTTAAACTGAAATATGCATCTAGTAGCTTTAGGATATGGACTGTATCACCTGTGCGGAAAATAGTTATTGCTGGTAACTGGAAAATGTTCAAAACCCAGGCAGAGTCCGAGGAGTTTTTACAAGGATTTCTGCCCACATTACAGGAAACCCCCCAAGAGCGAGAAGTGGTATTATGCGTCCCCTTCACTAACTTAAGTGTTTTATCCAAGAATTTGGATGGTAGCCGTGTACATCTAGGGGCGCAAAATGTCCACTGGGAAGAAAGTGGAGCCTACACGGGGGAAATTTCAGGACCCATGCTGACAGAAATTGGGGTGCGCTATGTTATTATCGGTCATAGCGAACGGCGGCAATTCTTTGGTGAAACAGACCAAACCGTTAACCTGCGCCTCAAAGCTGCTCAACGGTATGGTCTTACCCCGATTCTGTGTGTCGGTGAAACTAAACACCAACGGGATGCGGGGGAAACCGAATTACTGATTACTGACCAACTAGAAAAAGACCTAGTTGATGTGGATCTGGAGAATCTGGTGATTGCTTACGAACCGATTTGGGCGATCGGCACTGGTTACACCTGTGAGTTCACGGAAGCCAATCGGGTCGTCAAGTTAATTCGCAGCCAGTTGAGCAATTCCAATGTATCGATTCAATACGGTGGTTCAGTGAAGCCGAATAATATTGATGAAATCATGGCTCAACCAGAAATTGATGGTGTCCTAGTGGGAGGAGCGAGTCTGGAACCTGCTAGTTTCACTCGGATTATCAACTACAAGTAATTATGCCCATTTTTTTTCCTCGTTCCTTGGCTCTACCTCACGCACAAGAGGCAGAGCCTCTACTAAGGGCGTTACCAGGCTGAGCCTGGTAACGAGGAGATGGTGAAATTATGCCAAAACCAAGCAGTTTGATGATTCGAGGACGCTGTTTCGAGTGGGGACAGCGGACTTATCTCATGGGTGTTTTGAATGTCACGCCCGATAGTTTTAGTGATGGCGGCGAGTTTAACACCATGACTGCTGCTCTAGCACAGGCACAGTCAATGGTAGCAGGTGGTGCGGACATAGTCGATATCGGAGGTCAATCAACTCGACCTAGGGCAGAGCAAATCACTCTCACAGAAGAACTTGACCGAGTGCTGCCGGTGTTGCGGGTGCTACGAAAAGAGATTTCACTACCGATTTCTATAGATACAACAAGGGCAGTTGTAGCAAAAGCGGCAATAGATGCAGGCGCGGACATAGTTAATGATATTTCTGGCGGCACATTTGACCCAGAAATGCTGCCAACGGTGGCAAGTCTGGGTGTGCCGATAGTGTTGATGCACATTCGGGGAAACCCGCAAACAATGCAACATCAGACTAATTATCAGGATTTAATCGGGGAGATTTCTAGTTTTTTAGCAAGGCAAATTGCCGTAGCAACCGCATCTGGCATTGACCAGGAAAAAATTATCATTGATCCTGGTATTGGTTTTGCTAAGAACTACGAGCAAAATTTAGAAATTTTTCGCCGCTTACCGGAATTACATAGGCTCAACTGCCCTATTTTATTGGGACCCTCCCGTAAAAGTTTCATTGGTCGCATTTTAAATCAACCAGACCCGAAAGCACGAGTCTGGGGAACAGCAGCGGCGTGTTGTGCTGCTATCTTTAATGGTGCTGATATTCTCCGAGTTCACGATATTCGGGAAATGCGCGAGGTGTCGCTGGTGGCTGATTTACTCCTGCGACAGTCGCTGCAAGTGTTGCTTATGGATTAGCTAAAACCATTGTCATCGTCGTCGTCTTCAGGAGTACTAGAACGACCAATTTCATGATGTGTGTGCCCAGCAGCCATACGGTGAATCATCTCTTGCGATTGCGATTTGTTTGCGTCTACAAAGACAACTTTGGCATTATTGCTTTCACCGAGTCTGTAGCTAGCATTGATTTGCTCTTGGGCTTCAAGATACCGCAAGATTGCCTTACTATCTGCATTGGCGCGTAAGGCCTCAGCAATTATCTGCACTGAGGTTTTTGTTCCTTCTGCTTTCTTAATGGCAGCTTGCCGCTCCCCTTCTGCTTCTAAAATGGCAGCGCGGCTTTTAATTTCAGCTGCTCGCTGCTCTTCCATGGATTTACGTACACTCTCAGGTGGTTTAATGCTCTGAATATCTACCCGGAGAATCTTAACTCCCCAATCTTTCGTTGTCGTATTCAACTCCTCTAATAGGGCTTTGTTCATCTCAGCTCTTGCCGCATTGGTTTCCTCGAAGGTGCTTCGGGCAACAATTTCCCGGAGGGTAGTGGCAGCTACGTTTGTCAGCGCTTGTTGGAGATCGTCAATTTCGTAAAAGCTTTTCTCTATATCGTTGATGCGCCAGAAGACGACGCCATCCACTTCTAGGTAGATGTTATCTCTGGTAATGGCGTTCTGAGGCGGGATGTCTAAAACCTGCTCCCGTGTAGTATCCTCCATCACAATTTGATCGAGCAAGGGAACTATGAAGTTCAGCCCTGGTTTCAGTTTGCGATGATACCGCCCCAAACGTTCGACTAGGGCTTCATTTCCTTGATTAATGAGTTTTGCAGACCCTAAGGCATAGCCTATAAGCACTAAGACTATGGCAATAACTGGCTCCATGTATACTCCTATTTAGCTTTTAAATCAATTTACTGTAAAGACTGGTATTTTCTATGTCCTACCTTCAGTCTAATGTCTAGAATGTGTAATGTTAATATCACAACTGGTGAATCTGGGCAAGACACTTCAGTAAATTTCTCATTTGTCATTCGTAATTCGTCATTATTACCATACACAATTACGAATTGTAAATAACTCCATCCACATTTTGATACTTGCTGGTAAGTTGGAAATAAGACGCAACGGCAGTTGGGGCTGAAGCCCCGTTGGCTTCCTGGCACCTCTAAAAGGACGTTGCATTCTCAAATTTTGTTGAATTTCAGAATGCAACTGGTGGGCTTCCGCCTTTGCGTATTGTGAGAAAAGGTTGGTAAAGTTTTGCTTCTGGTGTCAGTTGTTTGATAAACGCTAAACTGACACCTTGTGTTAGTAACTCCGCGCCTCCTAACTCCGCGCCTCCTAACTTGGCATGAGGAGGGCTGACTCGCCTCCCCAGATTGGAATTTAACCTACAACCCAAATAAACTGTTGAAAAATCCAGCGACAGCACTGACAGGACCGAATAAAGTCGTTATAGTATCACCCGTCTTGGCTAAGCCGTTACGGCTCACTACTACAACATCATTATTGCGAAGTATAGGATTAGTTCGCTCATTAAGTCCTGCTCTCAAATCAACTTTGACTAAACGCTTGGTGACTGAACCATCAGGGTTGAGGCGAATCAAATCAACAGCTTTCCTGTCAGCTCTGCCATCATTAAAACTACCAGCCACCAACAAAGCTTGATTCAAAGAGCTGTTAGGTTGAAGCTCTATTAATCCTGGTTTTTTAATTTCCCCTACCACATTGACTTGAATACGTGCAGGAGATAAAGTAGTAGTAGCTAGTTGAGTCGCTTCTGCCCGGTTAACCTCTGTTATAGTGGGAAAAAAGATCGTATCTCCGTCTTGCACAATCACATCTTGATTGATGTCACCGCCTGTCGCAAGTTTCCAGAGATCTATATTTATAATTTGTTCTCCGCTTGTTCTTGTCTGTCGGCGGAGTAGGACATGACGAACATCCGCTTGTGGTGTAATTCCTCCTGCTAATTGCAGCGCCCGCGTTACAGTCGTCTCTGTATTTACGCTGGGCGCACCGGTTGTATTGTTTGCCGTACCACTTTCAGCCGTACCAGCGGTGACAAGATAAGCTCCAGGACGGTAAACTTCACCAATGACTGCTACTTTGCGGGGTTTGGTGGGGTCAGCAGCAAAGCTTGCAGCAGATAAATTACGTGCATCTGCCAAAAAAGTTGCTGAGTTAAGATTGGTTGCTTGTGGCACAAAGATGGTATCTCCATCGCGTAAGGTAACATCCTGTGGTAACCTACCTGTGGCGATGAATTCCTTCAAATTGAGAGTGACGACTTGCTCAGGACCGCGTCCTATGCGCCGCCTTAGTTGCACCTTAGTATAATCCGCACTTGCCAACACTCCCTGAGCATTGGTCAGTGCTGATAATACAGTTGGGTATTGTACCCCAGGCTCGTTCCCCGCGCCTCCTTGTAAGCTAAGACTGTAAGCCCCAGGACGTGTGACTTCTCCAGCAACGGTAACATTGATGGGACGCGGTGATAAAAGATTCACTGAGATTAGGGGACGTTTGAGATAGCGAGAGTATTTCTGGCTAATTAAGTCAGCAGCCTGTTCCGTTGTCAGCCCTTCAATACCAACGCTGCCAACCAAAGGTAAGTTGACCGCTCCCCCAGGAGGTATGGAGTATTCTCCTGTATATTCAGGCACTTCAAACACGTTAATTCTGATGCGATCGCCGCCTCCTAATGTGTAAGTTCTATCTATTTGTGTAATCGGCGTAGCAGGTATAGTTGGTGCTGGTGTGTTAACTCTCTGAGCAAGGCTTGCAGGCGCAAAAGCAAGAATGACAGCAGTCAAAAACACTACACCTGCTACTGGCTGAGTGAGGAATATCAACGAAAGTCTATTAACCATGTTTACCTGAGACTACTATCAATAAACTACTTTCTCAACATTTTAACCGCATTCGCGGAATTCCCCACCCTCTACGAAGTAGGGTGGGGATGGATAGCGAGTAAAAAGACTATCTTTCGATGCCCCATCTTTTTACTCTCGAGCGCCGGATTGATTTTGAATATATTGCTTTACCATTTCCAAGGGTGCGCCTCCACAAGATACGATGCATTTTGAATCGTGCCAAAGTTTAGCTTTCCCCCAGTAATATTTGTCGATTACAGTTTTGTATTTTTCTCTCAGCACGCGACTGCTTGCTGATTTTAGAGATGCTATGAAGTCAGATATATTGTTGTCTGGGTGTAAATCAATCAGTAGATGTACGTGGTCTGGCTCTCCATTACAATCAGTCAATTTCGAGTTATTTGCATTTAGTACCCTTTCAAATACGTCTAACATGATCGTCAATCATTTGCTGTGTAAGTACTTTGCGCCTATACTTAGTCACGAACACTATGTGCAAGTGAATAGAAAAAACGACGTGTGAACCCCTCCTCAACTTAGTCATAAAATTTTCTGGTCAGTTCCGGAAACCATGTTATAGTGATTGTCGTCTATAGCATCGAGTCAAGCAATTTATGCGAGTGCATGACCAGCAAGACAAGCAATACAGCTATTTCGAGTATATATGACTTTCAAAAGCGGCGAAAGTTGATACATCCAAAATCACTTTTCGGGTATGTCAAGTCATAGCTAAAATCAATATTTGGGTAGGCAAGAAAAGTAAAGGTACGGTAGCCAGCAAGTCTGGTTGCACGACTATAGGAGTGACTGAACCCGCTCTGTAAACTAGAAACCCCACCCTCTTATAGGGTGGGGAGGTTCATTCTCGACTCTTGCTTAATATTCAAGTTCCCTAGCGCTTTTCTTTTCAGAAGAAAGCTTGTTTTTCAGCACGTAACCGCAGATTGAGTTTTTATTTCTCACAAAACTGAAGGGATAGAAACCCGGTAAATAAGTGCGAAACGGGTTTTTATGAAGCTCTTAATTTTCACAACTCAAATAGGCACCTCGCTGACTGTCTTAATAAAAAACTCTTCGAGATTCGGATGTAGCAAGTTCATAGCAATGATTTGCCCACCCATCAAGCGGAGGCTGGCAAGAAAATCATAGGAATCGCCTTGTAGTTCGCCTTGCCAAGAACCATCAGGTGCAAATTGGAGATTCAGTATCCATTTTTTAATAATTTCCCCATTACCACCTTGACCTTTGACATAATATGTGTTTTGGGTTCCTAAAAGATCATTGAGGGAACCACAGCAAACTAATTCACCTTGAGTCAGGATAGCAAAGCGATCGCAAAGTTTCTCCACCTCACTGAGAATATGGCTGTTGAAAAAAATCGTCTTACCAGCAGTTTTTAGCGACAAAATAATTTCCCGCATTTGGTAGCGTCCCACAGGATCCAGCCCTGACATTGGTTCATCCAGAAATAGCAGTTCTGGATCGTTAATTAATGCCTGTGCCATACCAACACGCTGTAGCATTCCTTTAGAGTAGCGACGCATTTGCTTTTTGCAAGCATCGGATTTGGATAGACCTACTAATTCCAGCAGATGGGGAATGCGTTGGCGTTGTATGCTTTTGGGAATTTGGAATAGCCCAGCCTGAGCTTGTAAAAATTCCCAGCCAGTGAGATAGTCGTAAAAATAGGCATTTTCTGGTAAGTAGCCAATGTGCTGCTTGGCGCTGCGATCGCCCAGTGGTTTCCCCAATAATAATCCCCGACCAGAGGTAGGGCGGACAATTCCTAGTAACAATTTTAACAATGTAGTTTTACCAGCACCGTTTGGTCCTAGCAAACCAAAGGTTTCACCTTTGTATACTGTCAAAGAACAACTTTTAAGGGATATGACTTTTTGATTCAAAAAGAAGCCAGTGCGATAGACTTTTCGCAAGTCGGAAGTTACAACCACTGGCGGAGTGTCTTGGGTATTCAGTTGGAAACCGGGTGCGTCTGCCACAGATTTCATTTTGTCTTAAATTGTGTTGGGGCAACACAAAAATAATTGTCAATTACAGAGTACCCATTTTGAGCAAAAAACTAACATATGAGTGGGGAGTGGGGAGTGGGGAGTGGGGAGTGGGGGGAGAAAGAATTATTGCTCAATAACTCAGCAACTTAACAACTTAATAACTCAATAACTCTTTTTCCTCCCCTGCCTCCCCTGCTTCCCCTGCCTCCCCTGCCCCCTCTGCCTCCCCCACTCCCCCTGCCTCCCCTGCCCCCTCTGCCCCCTCTGCCTCCCCCACTCCCCACTCACAAACTCCCCACTCCCCTCCTCCCCTCCCCCTTCCTTCATAAAACACCTTTAGAACTGGGAATAGTACCAGCACGACTCTGGTCTATTTCCACCGCCATCCGCAGTGCTCTGGCAAACGCCTTAAACGTCGCCTCAATAATGTGATGAGAATTAATGCCATCAAGTTGGCGAATGTGTAGCGTCATCTGGCTATGGTTCACCAGCGCCACAAAGAACTCGCGCACAAGCTGGGTGTCATAAGTCCCCACCCGCTGGGTAGGAATTTGCAAGCCGTAGCTGAGGTGGGGGCGTCCCGAAAAGTCCAGCGCCACCTGAATTAATGCTTCATCCAAAGGAGCGAGAAAATTACCAAAGCGGACAATGCCTTTCTTATCGCCGACTGCTTTGCTCAAAGCTTGTCCCAGAGTAATGCCCACATCTTCGTTGGTGTGGTGGTCATCAATTTCCAAATCTCCCTTAGCTAGAACATCCAAGTCAATCAGCCCGTGGGAGGCAATTTGATGCAACATATGATCCAAAAATGGAATGCCTGTTGCTGCTGTGCAGGTACCTGTACCATCAAGGTTGATAGTAATCTGTACGTCGGTTTCGCCAGTGGTTCGCCTAAGGTCAACGACACGGGGGGAGAAACTCTTGAGAATTTGGCGATCGCTTATTTGCATAGTATTGGGCATAGGGCATAGGGCATAGGGCATAGGGCATAGGGCATAGGGCATAGGGTAATGGTGAAGAAGTTTTGCTTTATTCCTTACTCCCATGCGCCATGCCCTATGCGCCATGCCCCATGCCTCATTTTACATTCCCATGATTTCATATCCTGCATCTACATACAGGACTTGCCCAGTAATTCCACTTGCGAGTTCACTACACAAGAAGGCTGCTGCATTGCCTACTTCTAGCTGAGTTACGGTGCGTCTTAGGGGAGCTATTTGCTCCACATGATGAATCATATCCAAAATGCCTCCTACCGCACTTGAAGCTAAAGTGCGGATGGGACCTGCGGAGATGGCGTTCACGCGAATATTGGTTGGACCCAGCTCAGCTGCTAGATAACGTACACTTGCGTCTAGTCCGGCTTTAGCTACTCCCATAACGTTATAGTTAGGTATTGCGCGTACACCGCCTAAATAGGTAAGAGTGACGATACTCCCTCCCTCTGTCATTAAAGGTTTAGCTGCACCACACAACCGCACAAGGGAGTAGGTGCTGACCTCTAAGGCTTTGTTAAAGCCAGAACGAGAGGTTTGACTAAAATCTCCGCTCAAATCTTCTTTGTTTGCAAAGGCAAGACAATGGATGAGGATATCCAACTTCCCCCATTGATCTCGGATCAGATCAAAAGTAGACTGAATTTGTTCATCTTGCTCTACATTACAAGGAACAAAGAGGTTAGGGTTGAGGGGTTCCACCAATTCCGCTACTTTTTTTTCCATTTTGCCTCGTTCATCCGGCAAGTAGGTAATACCTAGGTTAGCTCCTGCTTTGTGTAGTTGTTGAGCGATCCCCCAAGCGATGGAGCGGTTGTTGGCAATGCCTGTAACAAGGGCGTTTTTTCCAGTCAGGTTCAGCATACAAATGAATTTTTCATGCTATCGATCATTAGGAGCATACTAGAATCTGAGGCTCACTTTGACTTTGTTTTAGGCAAGTTTTATAAACAATGATTATAAACAAGGTTATTGGCTACCTGGAAATCAGGGCTGATTTCTTAAGAAATTCTCCATATCTCTGTTTTTTTCTTCATAAAACTTTTTGCTTACAACCTTTCAACTAACTATGAAAAAGTAGTAGATTGAAGAATGAAAATTTCTTGTATCATGAACAATAAATAACTATGAGGCAAAGATGTTAAGTATAGGAAAGTACAAAAAGGTTGACAATGTGTTATTGAATTTTCGAGTGTATTGTTAGGTAATCAGTTTTAGTTTTCCGGCATTAGGTAGGGGAAGGGAGATGATCGTGACACAAGATAAAGCCCTAGCAAATGTTTTTCGTCAGATGGCGACGGGAGCGTTTCCGCCAGTTGTGGAAACCTTTGAACGTAACAAAACGATCTTTTTTCCTGGCGATCCTGCCGAACGAGTTTATTTTCTTTTGAAAGGTGCAGTCAAACTATCCAGAGTGTACGAAGCAGGAGAAGAAATAACGGTAGCGCTGCTGCGGGAAAATAGCGTTTTCGGCGTTTTGTCTCTGCTGACAGGAAATAAGTCGGATCGGTTTTACCATGCAGTTGCTTTTACGCCTGTAGAATTGCTATCAGCACCAATTGAACAGGTGGAACAAGCACTCAAGGAAAATCCTGAGTTGTCGATGTTAATGTTGCGGGGTCTGTCTTCGCGGATTTTACAGACAGAGATGATGATTGAAACCCTCGCTCACCGCGATATGGGTTCGAGGTTGGTGAGTTTTTTGTTAATTCTCTGTCGCGATTTTGGCATACCCTGTGCAGATGGAATCACAATTGACCTGAAGCTGTCTCATCAAGCGATCGCCGAAGCAATTGGCTCTACTCGTGTAACTGTTACCAGGTTACTTGGGGACTTACGCGAGAAAAAGATGATTTCGATCCACAAGAAGAAAATTACTGTGCATAAGCCTGTGACCTTAAGCCGACAATTTACTTAAAAAGAATTGGGGTTTTCAGGATATCAATAGGGGTGTCAGGGATCTGAAGGATATGAGGGGAGTACAAGAATTAAAAATGCAGTCATTAACAATTTTTTAATTCATCTGTCCTCCTCTTCCTCCCCTACACCCTTACACCCCTACACCCTGACACCCTTTCTTAGTGATTGCCAATTTTCAATCTCGGACAGACAATGATTAGAAGTAGTAGGCTGTATCTGGAAGGATTTCGTCGGTAGCTGAAGATGACCACCGGGTACATCCTCATCGTGGTGATTTTAATTGTGGGGGGCTTAATTGCCACCGTGGGCGATCGCATAGGCACACGGGTTGGCAAGAAAAGGCTCTCACTGTTCAACCTGCGTCCCAAAAACACGGCAGTACTGGTGACGATTTTGACAGGACTCGGAATTTCGGCATCAACCCTAGCAATTTTATTTATAGCCGATGAGGGATTGCGGAAGGGGGTGTTTCAACTTGAGGACATTCAAAGAGACCTCAGACGCAAGCGGGAACAGCTTGGCAATACAACTCAGCAGCTAGAAACAACGCAAACTGAGTTAAACCAAGTTAAAAAACAACAAGCACAAGCTCAGGAAGACTTGCAATCAATTAACAAATCTTTACAAGCGGCGAATGCCAAACAACAAGTCACTCAAGCCCAACTGAACAGCACTATTATCCAAAAAGCCCAAACTCAAGCCCAACTCCAACGGACTCAAAACCAGCTAGCTCAAGTTGTCAATCGGTATCAACAAGCCATCGCTGAACTCAAAAGCGTTGACGACGAGAAAAGCAAACTGCTGTTGGAAATTCAACAACGTAGGGCTGAACGTGAAAAACTTGTCAAAGAAGCCAACGACACGATTAATCAAGCAAAGGTTGCTATTGCGGGACGCGATCGCGAACTTGCTAACCGACAAGAAGCGATTCAACGACGAGATCAAAAAATTGCCGAACTGGATCAAGTGATTCAAAAGCGTAATCTAGAAATTGCGGCGCGAGAGCAAGTACTTTCCCAACGGGAATCTCGCCTGCAAGAATTGGAAACGCAACAGGCTTATCTGGAACAGGAGGTGGCAAGGCTAGAACAATATTACCAGTCATATCGCGATCTGCGTCTGGGTAAACTTGCCTTGGCTCGTGGTCAAGTTCTTGCTGCTGGAGTAGTTCGCGCCTTCACCACCACCTCCGCCCGTGAGGCGGTGATGCAAATTTTACAGCAAGCAAACCGAAATGCCAGCAAAGAATTAACTGAGCCTGGTGTACATCCTCCGACAAATGAGCAGGTACTGCGCGTTACGCCGGAGCAGATTGAGCAATTAAGCAAGAAGATTGATGATGGCAGAGAATACGTAGTACGTATTTTCTCTGCTGGTAACTATGTTAGGGGAGAAAAGCCCATAGAATTTTCCGCCGAAACAGCGCGAAATCAAGTGGTTTTTTCCGGAGGCGAGGTACTAGCGACAACTACAGCCGATCCAAAGACGATGACACCCTATCAACTGCAACAAAGGCTAGAACTGCTGATTTCTGCTTCTCAATTTCGTGCCCATAATGCTGGTATTGTAGAAAACCTTCAAATAGATGGAACCTTCATTCGCTTTATCTCTCAACTGAGACAATACAATCAGCCAGTAGATATCAAAGCCATTGCGGCAGAGGACACTTACACAGCTGGACCGCTGAGAGTAAAACTGGTAGCTATCCAAAATGGTCAAATCATTTTTGGCACATAACTCGTAAGGAGTTTGGGATTTGTTGGTTGTTGCTGGTTCTTTGGTAAAATAATTTACCAACGACCAACATCAATATGGTTCAGTTAAGCACAATCCCAGAAACCCGGTTTCTTTAAGAAACCGGGTTTCTAAGACCTCAGCACTTACCCTCAACCATATTGGAACCAACATTTCCCATTGTCGTTACTTGTTGTTAATTGCTAATTGCTTTTTTTACCATTAAATTAAATTGTGAGCCAGTCATATATTAGAGGTGTTTCCTCTTATTTTCTATGAATCTCCGTGAATTTTCGCCAAGGCAACCAGTCATTTTAGGCTTTGATCCAGGTAGAGATAAGTGTGGTTTAGCAGTCATGGGACTGGATCGGCGATTGCATTATCACCAAGTTGTATCGGCACTCTCAGTGATACCCACTATTGTGGCACTTCGTGTTGAGTTTCCCATTTCCATACTAGTTATGGGAGACCAGACCACAGCCAAGGGCTGGAAACAGCAACTCAATCTGGAATTAGCAGATCCGCTAAATATCGTTTTAGTAGATGAGCGCTACTCTAGCCTAGAGGCACGCGATCGCTATTGGCAAATGTACCCCCCCAAAGGATTATTGAAGCTATTGCCGCAAGGTATGCGCCAACCACCAAGACCGATAGATGACATTGTAGCCATCCTCCTCATCGAAAGATACCTAAATCGCCTCACCGAACCGGTGAAATTATAAATTACCTTCTAACTCCTAACTCCTAACTCCTAACTCTCATAGTTCCGCTCGAATAGTAAAAGCATAGTCTCCTCCTGGTTCAAGCTGGTAGTCTCGTTGCTCAAGGAAGCGACCGAGGGGTTCTTTAATTAGAGCACGGCCTAGGTTCGGCTGAACTGAAAGTTCACCTTGGCGGAAATCCCACTGGAACTGCCACTCAAAGTCACCTGCTCTCACTTCACCTTCAAGGAAGCCGTGTTGCCAGGATTGGCGGGTAATCCTGACATGGGCGGTGGTTTCTGGTAAACGTTTAGCACTCACAATGCTTGATGTCAAGTCTGGGATGAAAGCTGACTTGCGATAACTTTACAATTACCCAAAATACATCAAATATACTAAAGGAAGTAATACTCGATTTGCTTGAAGCGCCAGACCACTGAAGTCGCAGCTAGACGTACAAAGCTGTGATGAGCATGCTACAAGGTAGGATGAAACAAAGCATTTTAAAGGTTTTTGCTAGTGTTTATTAAATTAAAGGGCATTTTTGATACGTGTTTGTTCGGTTGTTAATAACTCAGATGAGAGGCATTTTGGAGTAGTAGTTTTTTTACCAAGCTACTCACGTTAATTACCCGCCATGACAGAGCCGAATTTTCTGGAACTTACTAACATTGGAGATTCGCAAGCGATCGCATCCCTAATGAACCGCTCTCTACAACCAAGAGGTGTTACTGTAGAAGCGAGTTTCAAGGATACTTGCTTACATATTTGGCTAAAGTCTAATCGAGTTCTAAATCAACAAGCTTTGGTTGCATTTGTCCGTAAGGTGATGATGAGCTTGGAAACCGAATCGATAATTACGGTGAGGGTTTATGCACAACAGACAGGTGAGAGTTTTCCAGATTGGACTGAAGAATTTATATTAACAGACATACAGCCAGTTGAACCAGCTATTCCTAATTTTGAAACACCGCGTAAACAAGGCAATTTAATGCCAGTTTCAACAGCAGCAAAGCAGCAATTAAAAAACTCCGAATTTTTCACAGCTTTGCGGACGTTCAAGTTTTCCTCTGTTGTACCCTACAAAGATGCTCTGAGTTCCGAATTGTACAGCAGTAATACTGTGAGACTCCTACTTTTCTTTGGTCTGTTTCCCTTAGCAGTAAGGTTTATTATTACAACAGCTGGTCTTGAGCAGATAGCCTGGATATTGGGTATCTACTATTCTTCTATCTGGGGAGTAGTGCTGTATGACTTGCTCAAGCCTACGGAGTTTTCGTGGAGTAATACACTCAAATGTGTTTTATTTACAACATTTGTGGGGATTCCACTACTGTTGTTTGTTCAAAAAGTTCCCCCATTCAGTCTTCTTTACACCGTAACAAATGAAGTGGGGTTAACTTCACGTATATTAGGTTTTGTACTGGGCGTAGGTATTCTAGAGGAATCCTGTAAAGCTCTACCTGTTTACCTATTTCTTCTACGTCCTGGTAAATTGAAAGACCCGCTAACTTCTGCTTTTTATGGAGCAATGTCAGGGCTGGGATTTGCGATGGCAGAAGGGGTTGGGTACTCAAGGATGTATGCCTTGATTTTGGCAGCAGGGCAAAGCGACTTTGGCTCTTATATTTTGAGCAACACCATCCGGTTTGTCTCTCTACCTCTGCTGCACGCTATTTGGGCAGGTATTGTTGGCTATTTTTTAGGACTAGCAGCAATCAACCCTTCTCGTTCGGGTTCTATTATCTTCATTGGGGTAGCAATTTCCGCTGTGTTACACGGTTGCTACGACACCTTTGCAGGTGATTTGCTCGGTTTTGCCATCCTCACATTTTCAATCTTGCTGTTTGTCGCTTATCTACGTCGCAGCAAACAGATGGTGGATGAAATGCAACAGGCAGAACTAGGTTACAAAACATTAAGGAGATTTTAGCGACCATGGACTGGATACTTAACACAGAGCGCTACCCAAAACCTGGGCAAACTTAAGGATTTAAGCCCTTAAGGACAGGAGAACCGATAGCGCAGAGTTTTTTACAGATATTAGGGGTACTCTGTACCTACAAGGTATAGCCATCTCCGTAGAGATGGTTAGTTGCGGTACTTACCTCCTTAAGTATAACACGGCTAGCTTAACCTTGGGTAAAATCTCGTCTCTCCTAGTATTGCTTAATCTTGCCCAGGATTAACTTGTGCAGCGCACAAGCGATCGCTTTCTAGATTCTGGAGAAAGCAATTCATCCAAAATCTAAAGTCTCATGTGTGAGAGTTACCGATTTATTGCTGCTGCTTCCCGTGCTGCAGTTGCCTGATCTGGGTGAATACCCAAACGGGTGAGATTAATCCTGCCCTTGCTATCAATCTCCCGTACTTTAACAATCACTTCATCACCCACGGCGACCTCATCCTCAACTTTGCCCACACGGTAGTCAGCTAGTTGCGAAATGTGGATCATACCTTCCTTACCAGGCAGAAATTCTACAAACGCACCTATAGGGATAATCCGAGTGATGCGACCCACGTAGACATCACCTTCATTCAGCTTCCGCGTCATGCCTTGGATAATATTTCTAGCTTTTTTAGCTTTGTTTTCATCCACAGCAGAAATTGTTACCGTGCCATCATCTTCGATGTCAATTTTGGCACCTGTTTCCTCGGTGATCCCCTTAATGGTTTTGCCTCCAGGTCCAATAACTAGACCAATCATGTCTTGATCGATCTTGATGGTTAATAGACGTGGGGCGTAGGGTGACATTTCATCACGGGGTTTATCAATAGTCTGGAGCATCTTATCCAGAATATGCAACCGTGCTGCTTTGGCTTGGTTGATGGCTAGGCGGATAATGTCCAAAGACAAACCAGGGATTTTCATATCCATTTGCAAAGCGGTAATTCCGCTATCCGTCCCGGCTACTTTGAAGTCCATGTCGCCCAAAAAGTCTTCAATGCCCTGAATGTCAGTCAGAACCCGCACTTCGTCGCCTTCCTTAATCAGACCCATTGCCGCACCGGTGACAGGTTTGGAAATGGGTACGCCTGCATCCATCATAGCAAGTGTGGCACCGCACACCGAACCCATGGATGTGGAACCGTTGGAAGAAAGTATTTCCGATACGACTCGAATCACGTAGGGGAATTGTTCTTTCGATGGTAAAACAGGCAGTAACGCTCGTTCAGCTAGCGCCCCGTGACCGATTTCTCGCCGTCCTGGTGCACGCATGGGTTTAGTTTCCCCAACGGAGAACGGTGGGAAGTTATAATGGTGGATATAGCGCTTTTGCTGATCCGTTTGCAGGTCATCGTTTAATGATTGGGCATCTCCTGGTGTACCAAGGGTACAAGCGGATAACACCTGAGTTAGTCCCCTGTTAAATAAACCGCTACCGTGGACTCGCTTGGGCAAGACGTTAACGCTACAAGAAACAGGGCGTACCTCATCGAGTTTGCGACCATCAACACGAATATTATCTTCGATGATTTGACGACGCATGAACTTTTTGGTAATATCTTTGAAAGTATTATCAATCGCTTTGCTATCTGCGGTTGAGGCAATGCGGATGGGGTCTTCTGCTGGCAGTTCGGTGATGGCAGTTTCAATTGTTGTCTTGACTGCATCTAAAGCTGTATCACGCTCTGTTTTACCCAGATCAAATTGTGACAGGATTTTCTTAATATCAACGGTTGCGCGATCGCTTATATAATTTTCCAGTGTGGCGTCTACTTCTGGTGGCTCTTCGTGTACGATTTCTAGACCTATTTCTGCTAGCAAATCTTGCTGTGCTTTGATTAAGTCTTGCACTGCTTCGTAGCCAAATTCAATTGCCTCAAGAATGTCTCTTTCTGGCAACTGATTGGCTCCCGCCTCCACCATGATCACACCTTCTGGTGAACCTGCCACCACCAGATCCAGGTCTCCGGCTTCTACTTCTGCATAAGTGGGGTTAATGATAAAATCATCTCCTACCAAGCCTACACGTACAGCCGCCATGGGTCCATAAAAGGGTATTTTAGCTATAAGCGTGGCTATTGAAGCACCGGTTACTGCCAGCACATCGGGTGGCACTTGCTCATCCATCGACAGGGTCAAGGCAATAATTTGCAGGTCATCTCTTAACCAGGACGGAAACAAAGGACGCAGCGGACGGTCAATAAGACGGCTGGTAAGAATTGCTCTTTCTGGCGGACGACCTTCCCGCCGCATCATCCCTCCGGGAATTCTACCAGCAGCATATAATCTTTCTTCGTAATCTACTGTCAGGGGAAGAAAATCAACGCCAACTCTTGCTGTTGAGCGTGTAGCCGTCACCAAAACTGCTGTGTCCCCAGATTGTATTAAAACCGACCCACCAGCCTGGGGAGCTAGTTGGCCAACCTGCAGTCGAATATCCCGTCCGTCAAAGGATATTGACTTTTCAAATTCTCCCATTCAGTTTTTTTTCCTTCTATGCACGCTATTCTCTCTCTGTGGCAATCCTAACATTTATGCACTATCGCTGGCGTCAGATGCATACAAAGATAAACAACTACGACTCAGACAACGGCATTGCCTCTTTAGGGGTGTGAGGGTGTAGGGGTGTGAGGGTGTAGGGGAATAATTTCCAACCTCATTTCCCTTACACCCCTACACGTAATACGGTTCGGTTAAGGGTAGTTGACGGTTGGAGAAACCCGATTTTGCACTTATTTTCCGGGTTTTTGGTCGGCTGGTGCTTTTTCTGAACCGTATTGCCTTTACATTTTATACCCCAATACAGTTCAGTTAGTAGTGTTCACAGACTGAAGATCCCCCCAACCCCCCTTAAAAAGGGGGGCTTATTCCCCCCTTTTTAAGGGGGGTTAGGGGGGATCAAAACTTTGTGTGATTGCGCCACAATGTCCGACAACCAGGGCTTCCCAACTCAGCTTAAGTCCACCGCAAATGCAGTATCTGAGAGGTTTTTTTTGAATATATGTATGACTTTAAATAATCGAAATATTTAGTAATCTGCTCACCTTATTTTATGTTGTTATTGTCGGTGCATGTAATCTATTTCTTGTGAGCTTCTATTTTTTTATATTTTCCATTTTAAAATGTATCATTGCTAATATTAAGCACATATATAGGATGCCTATTTGATTTTTGAAAAACACGTAGGGTGGGCAGTGCCCACCAGAACAGGGTTTTGGTGGGCACTGCCTACACTACCTAAGATTTTTCACAAATGATTTAGGATTCCTATAGCAATCCGTGGAGGATTTATAAACACCTCTCCCAAGCCCTCCTTATCCCCCTTTTCTTCCTTGTCCCCTCTGTTCAGATATCAAATAGCATTGCTATACTTGAATATTATTTATAATGGTTAAATATTAACAACAGTTTTTTTAGTTTGAAAAATCAAGTAGTTTGCAGAAAATTCAAGGCTTTAGTTTTACGAAAATCTGAGTACTTAGCAAATGGCAATTTTACACGGTAGTTGGTTACTACAAAATCAGAGCGGATGTTTATTTATTTGGGGAGAAACTTGGCGAATCAGCAGAGGGAATACTCTGTTGAGTGTATCAGCAGATGTGCCGCTACATCCATTGGTGATGACACAAGTGGAACTATTAGAGTGGTTGCGTTTGCATCAAATGACAATTGCTGATTCGCTACAGCAACGAACACGTGTCAAGACTTTGCCTGCAACGTCTTTACATCTAATTGCCCTACCAACGTATTTCCATCAAAGCACTGAGGACGGAACAGTATCCACGTCTCCAGTGCATTCTGCCACTGTGGTGACTGAGGATCTTCGGTCACAACAAACACAATCCCCGCAATACCTGCAACCATGGCAAGTCGAGGGTTTTTGTCTCAACCCCCAAGATACCATAAAGTTTCTCACTTCTCTACCTTTAGGGGTTACCAACGGGGAGGATGCTTTTTTGGGAGGAGATTTACGCTTTTGGGCGCAAGTTGCGCGTTGGAGTTTGGATTTAATTTCACGGTGTAAGTTTTTGCCCACACTCCATCGGCTACCAGATAATTCCACGATCGCCAACTGGCAAGCACTCCTAGACAGCGCCTTAGACAGAACTCGCCTGGAAAAATTTTCCCAGTTGATGCCACTGGCTTGCCGGATGTATCAAGTTAGGAGTGGGAAGAGGGGAGTGGGGAGTGGGGAGTGGGGAGTGGGGAATGAGGAATCTCCTACTCCCTACTCCCTACTCCCTATTCCCCACTCCCCTCTTCACATAGACTTGCCACGAGAACCCCAAGAATTGTTGCTAGACTTTCTCAATAGTACCATAGATGGTCAAGTACGAGCAATGGTGGGTTCCAAGCCAATGGTTGAAACCAAGGTTATGGAGTCTTTACCATCTGCGGTGCGACAGTGGTTACATTCTTTAACCGCTACATCTACTTCAATCCCTGATAGGGATTCACTCAGAACAGATCAAGGCACAATAAACACAATATCACCTGGTGTGTTCGAGGCCGATGGGTTTGAGGTGGAACGACTGGAGGCGGCGCTGAAGGCCTGGACTATGCCTCTACAATATGAACTAACGGGGAAAAGCCTGTTTCGCACCTGTTTTCAGTTGCGTCCCCCAGAGTCGGGAAAGACTGATTGGACTTTGGCGTATTTCCTCCAAGCGGCTGACAATCCAGAGTTATTGGTGGATGCAGCAACGATTTGGAACCACGCAGTGGATAAATTTGTTTATGAAAACCGGACAGTTGAACAGCCTCAAGAGATGTTTTTGAGGGGTTTGGGATTGGCTTCACGATTGTATCCACCAATTTTACCAAGTTTAGAAACGCCATATCCCCAAGAAAGCCGTCTCAATCCAGTACAAGCTTATGAGTTTATCAAGTCCGTAGCGTGGCGGTTTGAAGATAGTGGTTTGGGAGTGGTTTTGCCTCCTAGTTTGGCGAACCGCGAGGGATGGGCAAACCGTTTGGGTTTGAAAATCACCGCCCAAACACCAAAGAAAAAGCAGGTCAGCTTAGGTTTGCAAAGCCTGTTAAATTTTCAGTGGGAATTGGCTATTGGTGGGCAAACTATTTCTAAGGCAGAGTTTGACAAACTTGTGGCTTTAAATAGTCCATTGGTGGAAATTAACGGTGAGTGGGTGGAATTACGCCCACAAGATATTAAGACAGCACAAGCGTTTTTTGCCTCTCGTAAAGAGAAAATGGCACTTTCTTTGGAGGATGCCTTGCGCATCAGTACGGGGGATACCCAGGCGATTGAAAAATTACCAGTGGTGAGTTTTGAGGCATCTGGGGCATTACATGAATTAATTAGTGCGCTCACGAATCACCAAGCGCTCAGTCCTTTACCTACACCAACAAGCTTTAAAGGACAATTAAGACCATATCAAGAGCGTGGTGTTGCATGGCTTGCCTTTCTGGAACGTTGGGGCTTGGGTGCTTGTCTGGCGGACGATATGGGATTGGGTAAGTGCGTAGCAAAAGATACATTAATATCCATAAATGGCAAACTGTCCCCAGCAGAAGATATTTGGCAGAGCTATGCTGGAGATATAAAATTTGACGGTGAGGGATTTTGGGCTGACCCCACTCAGGAATTAGTGGTAAATTCCATAGATGAGGAAACTGGCAAAATTGTGCAAGCTCCCATCCGGCAGTTGTATCGGCAGCAAGTTCGGGAGAAATTGCGAAAAGTTACGCTACAAGACGGTAGCAGTATCACTATCACCCATCGCCATCAGCTGCTAACTAATAAAGGTTGGACAAATAACCTAAAAGTGGGTGATTACGTCTGTGTGCCAGTCTTTTACAGCAAAATTGAAAGTATTGAGGATGTGGAGTATGAAGGGTGGGTTTACGACTTTGAAGTAAGCGGACATCACAACTTTGTCGCTAACAATATCATTTGCCATAATACCATCCAATTCATTGCGTTTCTTCTACACCTGAAAGAGCAAGAAGTGCTGGAAAAACAAACTCTACTTGTTTGTCCAACTTCAGTTTTAGGCAACTGGGAAAGGGAAATTAAAAAGTTTGCCCCTACATTGAAAGTTTTGCAGCACCACGGTGACAAACGTCCTAAAGGTAAGGCATTTGAGGAAGTTGTCAAAAAACATGATTTAATTATTACTAGTTATTCCCTGGTTCAGCGTGATGTGAAGTTATTGCAAAGCATTTCTTGGCAAATAATTGTTTTGGATGAAGCGCAAAATGTTAAAAATCCTGAAGCAAAGCAGTCACAGGCAGTGCGACAGTTAGAATCTACATTTCGCGTTGCTTTGACGGGAACTCCTGTAGAAAATAGGCTGCAAGAACTCTGGTCAATTTTGGATTTTCTTAATCCAGGGTATTTGGGAAATAGGCAATTTTTTCAGCGGCGATTTGCTATGCCTATAGAAAAGTATGGAGATGCAGCTTCGTTAAGTCAATTGCGTTCATTAGTTCAACCCTTTATTCTGCGACGGTTAAAAACAGACCGTGACATCATTCAAGATTTGCCAGACAAGCAGGAAATGACAGTCTTTTGTGGGCTGAGTTCTGAACAAGCAAAACTTTATCAACAAGTGGTTGAAGAGTCTTTATCTGAAATCGAAACAGCCGAGGGATTGCAACGTCGGGGAATGATTTTAGCTTTACTGGTGAAGTTAAAACAAATTTGCAATCACCCAGTACAGTATCTGAAGAAAGACTCTTTGGAAACATATCATTCTGGTAAACTCCAGCGCTTGCAGGAAATGTTGGAGGTGGCTTTAGCAGAGGGCGATCGCGCTTTAATTTTCACGCAATTTGCTGAATGGGGAAAGTTGCTCAAACCATATCTAGAAAAACATTTGGGTCGCGAAATATTGTTTTTTTATGGTAGTAATAGTAAAAAACAACGTGAGGAAATGCTCGACCGTTTCCAACACGACCCTCAAGGACCTCCGGTGATGATTTTGTCACTAAAAGCGGGTGGCGTTGGACTGAATTTAACACGGGCGAATCATGTTTTTCACTTTGATAGATGGTGGAACCCAGCAGTAGAAAATCAAGCAACAGATAGAGTATTTCGTATTGGTCAAACCCGCAATGTCCAGGTGCATAAATTTGTTTGCACAGGCACTTTAGAAGAGAAAATTCACGACATGATTGAAAGTAAGAAACAACTAGCCTCCCAAGTCGTCGGTGCAGGGGAAGATTGGCTCACTGAACTAGACACAGACCAACTCCGCAACTTAATAACACTTGACCGTAGCGCAGTCATTGACGAGGAGACAGAATGAGTTAGGAGTTAGGAGTTAGGAGTTAGAAGCAATTTTTAATAACCAACAAACAACAACCAACAATTTATGGAAATAAATTATACCCTTCAGGCAAGTCGAGAGTGGTGGTCACAACGGTGGCTTGATTTGTTAGATTCTTATCGTTTCAAAAAACGTTTGGAACGCGCTAGAAATTATGCCCGTCAGGGGAATGTGCTGAGTATTGAGTTTAAAGGTGCAAAAGTACTGGCTAGGGTGCAAGGTAGCGAAGCAGAACCTTATAAAATTTCCCTTTCTCTTGACCCTTTTAGTGATGAACAGTGGGGTTATGTGATTGAAACCATGTCAGAGCGAGCAATTTTTGCCGCTAAACTATTGGCAGGGGAAATGCCGCAGAATATAGAAGAGGTGTTCACGACTAATGGTCTGTCTCTATTTCCTTTTACACTGTCTGATGTCCACAGCAAATGTTCTTGTCCCGATCAGGCTAATCCCTGCAAACATATTGCTGCGGTTTACTATCAGTTAGGCGATCGCTTTAGTGAAGACCCATTTGTACTATTTCAATTACGAGGACGTACCAAAGAGCAAATTATCAGCGATTTACGTAAGTTACGCGGTACCAGGAATGTAGAGGCGCGAAATTTGGTGCCTCTTAAAACCGAAACACCTGATGTTCAAGAGTTAATTACTCACAATCAATATTCTGTTAAAATTGACTCTTTTTGGCAATATAATGAGCCACTGGAGTCTTCTTTGGTGGTGATTGCACCAGCAAGTAGCGAAACTGTTTTAGATATATTGGGATCTATTCCCTTAGCAAAGGAAGAGCAAACAAGTGGAAATGTAACGGCTGCTGATGTGGTGATGAAGTATTTGGATACAGTTTACAAAGATGTTCGCCCATTGGCTGTTTTAGCGGCAATGAACGTCGGAGGGGGTTAGCCTGAGTGACACGCACCTTAAAAGCGAAGTCTGTTTTGGATGATAGGTGGTATTTATCTTGAATATTATAAAAGCACCATAGTCCAGTCAAAGAAACATGGAACTCCAGACCAAAATGATTACAGTAGAACTTAGTGATGGTACTCCAGTCAGAGTTGAAGCTACATCGATTGGCGATCGCAAAATAAATTTTCAAACCCGACCGTTTCAAGAAGTTACCGCTGCTATTGAATCACTTTCCAAGGAAATTGCCGAAACGTTGCGGAACGTTAAGCCAGATAAAGCGATCGTGAAATTTGGTATAGATATTGGCGTTGAATCTGGCAAACTGACAGCTGTACTGGCGAAGGGTGCTAGTACAGCTAACCTGGAGATTACCTTAGAATGGTGGAGTAAGTAGCTGTTTACAACTTTTCCCTTACCCAAGAGCGCACCCCTCGCCGAATCGCTAACCTCCCAACTGCCCGATATTGTTCAATCAGTTTAGGCAGTTCCCGAATTGGTAAATTAGGAAACACCAGGCTCATTTCTACCTCGATATATTCCCCGTCTTGCAGGTGGTAAATCTTTAGTTCACCAGAGTCGTAACCCCAAAGTTCTGGAACTCCTAGACGAGCATAAATTGGAAACCGATTCAAGGACTTACTTGTAACATCAATTTCCAGCGCTAAATCTGGCGGTGGGTCTTGCGTCAAGTCTAGATCCAGCCTACCCCGGATTGCGTCTACATTCTGGAAATAAAAGCAGTTATCTGGCTCAACTCCTGCCATCCGACTTTCTCGTCTCCAAGTAGTTGAACCTAGACATTCGTATTCCAGATCCAATTCCTCGGCAATGTCATCTATTGCGATACTGATAGTTACTTTGTAATACTCATGTTCAGGTAAAGGAGTCATGATTTCCAACGTCCCATTATCGTAAGCCACCCGTGCTGCCCGATGCTCTCCCAAATCTTTGAGGATATTTTCAAACTGTGAGTAGCTGATGTTGTAAAGTAGCACGCGATCAGCGCGGTTGGTAGCGATTGTCATGAAAATAACCTCCTTGTACCTGCAAGATAACAGTTGGAATTAGTGCCTTATTCCCGTTCGGGCGCACCCTACTTTATATTGATAGAAAGGGGAACTTTCCCGTGTATCAATCCATAGCTCCAAAATCGGATCAATGTCCAAACTCAATCCTAGCTTGCTCAACTAACTCTGCTGTCACAATTTCTTGTTCTGCAAGACTCGCCAGTTGCTCAATTCGAGCTTTTGCTTGGGGGCGGACAAAGAAGGGAATATTCTTCAACTTTTCCTTGGCTTCATCTGTCCATTGCAAGACCTGTGGAAAATAAGAGTTGTCCATAGTACCTAAACTCTCATGCAAAGCGTGGTTTTTGAGCAGCGATGATGGCGATGATTTTATGCACCTCATATACATTAACGATAACGCGATCGCCGCAGATCATGACATTCACAAACATCGTCTAAGCTGAAAATAGCAAACCTGATTATTTTTATTCCCGATGACATCCTCCAAGCAGCTGGAATTTCAGAAGCTGAATTAAAGCTAGAAATTGCGATCATGTTGTTCCAACAAGAAAAAATCAGCATTGGGAAAGCGCGTCGCCTAGCAGGAATGAATTTAATTGAGTTTCAACGCGAAATTGCTAGTCGCGGAATCTGTATTCATTACGATGTTGAAGAGTTTGAAGCTGACCTGAAAACCCTACGGGAAATGGGCAGACTGTGATTGTTGTTTGCGACACTTCACCAATCACTAACCTTTACGCTGATACCTTGCAAGCAGCAGGATAATAGAACCGCCAAGCTACAGCTAGGTTCCCCAATCCAAAATCTAAAATCCAAAATAAAAAAGCTCCTGCTTTGACACAGGAGCCTTTTTACTAATTAGTCAGTGATGAAAGAAACTTTGTAACCTAGTCGAGTTGGTTCATGGACAAAACTGGCTCAGTTTCACGGTCAATACCTTTCTCGAAACCACCAGCAGCGGCGCGGGCGCGACCTGCGTGCCACAGGTGACCAATGAGGAAGAAGAAACCTAACACGTAGTGAGAAGTTGCCAACCACGCACGGGGAGATACGTAGTTGAAGGAGTTAATCTCAGTAGCCACACCACCTACAGAGTTCAAAGAACCCAGAGGAGCGTGAGTCATGTATTCAGCGGCGCGACGAGCTTGCCAAGGCTGAATATCGTTCTTGATTTTGTCCAAGTCAAGACCGTTAGGACCACGTAGAGGCTCCAGCCAAGGACCTTGGAAATCCCAGAAGCGCATGGTTTCACCACCAAAGATGATTTCACCAGTGGGAGAACGCATCAGGTATTTACCCAGACCAGTGGGACCTTGGGCAGAACCGACGTTAGCACCCAAGCGTTGGTCACGGATCAGGAAGGTAAGAGCCTGAGCTTGAGATGCTTCCGGACCAGTAGGACCGTAGAACTCGCTGGGGTAAGCGGTGTTGTTGAACCACACATAGATGGAGGCGATGAATGCCATCAGGGATACAGCGCCTATGCTGTAGGAGAGGTAAGCTTCACCAGACCAGATAAAGGCGCGACGTGCCCAGCCAAAAGGCTTGGTGAGGATGTGGAAAATACCGCCACCGATGCAGATCAAGGCAACCCAGATGTGACCGCCAACGATATCTTCCAGGTTGTTGACACTGATGATCCAACCTTCGCCACCGAAGGGAGCCTTCAGCAAGTAACCAAAGATGATTGCTGGGTTCAGTGTTGGGTTGCTAATGACACGAACATCACCACCGCCAGGTGCCCAGGTGTCGTACAGACCACCGAAGAACATTGCCTTCAGCACCAATAGCAGGGCACCGCATCCCAAGATGATGAGGTGGAACCCGATGATGGTGGTCATCTTGTTCTTGTCTTTCCAGTCATAACCAAAGAAGGCGGAGTACTCTTCTAAGGTTTCTGGACCACGGACGGCATGATAAATACCGCCAAAACCCAGCACAGCTGAGGAAATTAGGTGCAGTACACCAACCACAAAATAGGGGAAGGTGTCAATAACTTCACCACCAACACCAACGCCCCATCCTTGGGTGGCGAGGTGAGGTAGCAGGATCAAGCCCTGCTCGTACATGGGCTTTTCAGGGATGAAGTGAGCGACTTCAAACAAGGTCATCGCTCCAGCCCAGAATACTATCAAACCAGCATGGGCAACGTGAGCGCCCAGTAGTTTACCAGAGAGGTTGATGAGACGGGCGTTACCAGCCCACCAGGCAAAGCCAGTGGATTCTTGGTCACGACCACCTAAAGCAATAGATCTATTAGAGAGCGTTACCACGCGGTAGTACCTCTTCGGGGAATACAAATTGTTCGTGAGGCTGATCTTGAGGAGCCATCCAAGCGCGGATACCCTCGTTTAGCAAAATGTTCTTTGTATAGAAAGTTTCAAACTCTGGGTCTTCTGCCGCCCGCAATTCTTGCGACACGAAGTCGTAAGCCCGCAGGTTTAGTGCCAACCCAACAATCCCAACTGCGCTCATCCATAAACCAGTGACGGGCACGAACAACATGAAGAAGTGTAACCAACGCTTGTTAGAGAAGGCAATCCCGAAAATCTGTGACCAGAAACGGTTAGCCGTCACCATGGAGTAGGTTTCTTCTGCTTGGGTGGGATTGAAAGCTCTGAAGGTGTTAGCGCCTTCACCATCTTCAAATAGGGTGTTCTCTACTGTAGCACCGTGAATTGCA
>JADQBA010000037.1 GCA_016903675.1 Stigonema ocellatum SAG 48.90 = DSM 106950
TGTCAATTTTATGAATCCTTGTTTGGTTATTTGTGGTTTCTACTTAGAGGTGCAAGATATAAGCCAATACAGTTCAGTTAGTAGTGTTCACAGACTGAAGATCCCCCCAACCCCCCTTAAAAAGGGGGGCTTATTCCCCCCTTTTTAAGGGGGGTTAGGGGGGATCAAAGCCTTAACTGAACGGTATTGAGATATAAGCCGACCACTAGCGGCTGACGCCTTTAGCAACATATCAAAGAAACACGAATTCCCCCCCCCACTCCCACTCCCCCCTTCCCCCCCACCTCCAACTCGTGTTTCTTGAAAGTTACTGCTACTCTCCTAGGAAGTTCGGTTCTGGAGTGTTAAGACCATTACGACCAACGGCAGGTATCTCCAATAGGTCATCCGTAGCTTGCCCTTTGCTGTCGTTGGTAACGGAGTTCTGGTTGCCGGGATGTCCGTTGGGGACGAACAGTTGCGGGTGGTCGAAGGGTGCTTTTTCATACCGCACTCGCTCATCCGTGAGGGATTTGAGAAAAGCCACTAGTGCCTCTTTGTCATCTTCGCTGAGATTAAGCACCGGGAGAGGGGGTGGACCGCTTGGATTTGCGTCTCCCCCGCCCCGACTGTAGAAATCGACCACTTGCCGCAGGCTCAACTGTCCGCCATTGTGAAAGTAGGGGGCAGTCAGTTCCACATTGCGGAGTCCTGGCGTTTTAAATAATCCATCCGCATTCACTGTATCTTTGGGACCGACAGTGACATTGGGGGCTTCGCCGAAGACCTGTTGGAAGCTACCCTGTTGGGCTAGTCGCGTCTCAGAGAGAGGGCGTGAGTTAGGTGTCAGGTCATCGTCAGCGCCAAGGCCGATGTCATTGTTGATAGGCGTGACACCGATGTTGAAGAAGCCGGTGTCGTTAGACCTAGAAGGTTTTTGTGTGATTCGTCCATTTTTCTGCACGTTTGTCACCGAAGCGGCGGTGAATTCTGCCCCTCCGTGGCAAGAGATGCAACCGCTGTTGAGGAAAACTTTCAGACCTTGCTGCTGTTGGGCAGTCAAGGCGCTGGTGTTCCCGTCCTGGTATTGGTCATAAGGCGAATTATCCGAAACCAGAGTGGACTCGTACATCTGAATTGCCAGCCCCATGAACAGTGGGAAGTTGTAGTCTATCAGAGAAAACTGCTGGGGTGACAATTGATCGGGATATACCACACCATCTAAGTCTGTCACTAAGTTGACCAATTTCCTAACGATAGTACGGTTACCCAATTCATCGATCTTAATTATCTGAGGGGACTTCCACCACTCTGGCTTAAAAGCTTTCTTGATCAACTTCGCGTAGGTCGTCTTAAGCCCTGTTTCGGGGAAATTGCTGAAGCTACCGAGAACGCTGTCATCCTTCGCCACCAACTGCTTGCCGAGTGGTTTGAGTCCACGTAGCTTCTTACCATGCTCCCTTGGCAATTCCAAGCGCTGGGAACCAGTGAGCTTACCAGCTATATCTGGGAACGTACGACCAGTACTAGACTCCTCAAGGGAAGTGAGCGGTGGTCCCACTGCCTGGGAAGCCGCCGCCGAATTTTTGAGGCTAATTTTCACCTTTTCTAGTTGCAGACCCAGCAAACCACCTACTTTGTAGACATAGGCATTTGGGTCTCTATCCCCGAAGGAATTCACCCCGTTGAATTTGTTTTGAGCGCGTCCATCCCAGAAGTTGCGGAAGTTATACACCGCATTGATTACACTCGGAGTGTTGCGACTTGTGACCTGACGGACGTTTGTACCATTGACATTGAAGACCGGATCGGGCTGGACGGTGGTGTTATCTTGGGCACTGCCAGGATTGATAGAGTTGAATTTGGTCTGAAAGACACCCTGGGAGCCGGTAACGTCGTCAATATCCTTAGATAACTCCGAATTACGGTCGTTGGGGTCCGTTAGATTGTGGAATGGATAATCTGCTACTGTCAGCTGATAGTTTGGTCCGCCTCCCGGATTAAAAATTTTATCCAGTCCGGGGTTGATCTGGTTCTTAGACCTGCTGTCTGTTCCTGCATGGAAGTGGCAACTGGCACACGACTGGATGCCGTCGCTGCCAACCTGCATGTCCCAGAAAAGAGTTTTTCCCAAGGCGATCGCAGCTGTCTTGTCTCTGATGTAATTACTGATATCATCCGGTTCTGGAACCGATACACTTTTGAGCGAAGGCGGAGCCTGCGGACCTGATGGGGCGACTTGCGCCGATACAGTATGCCCTGCTATAATTGCGATAGAAACAAATACGATGATTGTGGCGGTTTTCTTTATTCTTGTTGAAAACCTTGGTAGTATTTGAGTTAGCAGTCGTCGAAGTGTAGTCACAAATAGTGCTACCTTCTGTCTTAAGGTTTTCATTATTCTGAGGAACTATTCTTGGCTAAAGCTCATTGATGAGTGGTCAAGATAGCACCGCCAATGCCCAGTAGCTATATACGCTGAGTATTGGGTCGGAACTTAGGTATCAAATAGACCTGATATATAAACCTTAATAGAACTCTGTAAAGATATGTGTAAATATTACGTGAATTTCTCACTCCCTAAGTGGTAAATTTTACACAAACTCTTCTCAAGAATTTCCACTACCATTCACAAATGGATGCTATCTGCTCAGGAATGGGATGCGCTCAACATTCAATACTGCGTAGGTTTTGAATATTCGTAGGTTGGGTTGAGGCAATGCGTTACCCAACAAACCCCGCAAAATGTTGGGTTTCGTTCCTCAACCCAACCTACAGATTTTTATTTTTTAGGCAAAACCTGTGCAGTATTGGCTCAACATTTTGTTCAAAGGCAATAGCTCCCCCGCCAACAAGCGAAGCTAAGGCGGGGTAGTTCACTAATGCGCTCCCACAAGACTATAAATCAGAGCCATCAATACTGAAAAAGTGATAATAACGTAGGTAAATTCTCGCTGCCAGAGGAAAACCAATAGAGAAACTACCACGCGAATGATGGGAACAGCAACTAGTAACAGTAACCCAAGTTGGATAATACCACGGCTGCTACCTGAAAGAACTGCTGTCATGATACCTGTTGGAGAACACAACTCGGATGGTTCCCCTTGAAAAAACTGATAGTCAACAGGTTCAGCACCATGGTGAATCAAATACAGTATGCCACCTACCAAAACTACAGCGCTAGCAATCAGAACGCCGTACTGTAATATGTTGCTCAGCAACAGTTCAAGTCGCTGTTCACTCAAGGTTTTCGTGCCATTACTGTTAGCATCAACCTCACAGCCATCAACAGCAGACTGCTGTGCTAACTCCTCTACATCAGAGTCTGGTTTTTTTGCCTCCAACCAGCTGTGTACAGACGAGAAATTTTGCGTCTCTACAACCTTTGGCGATGCTGATGAAACCGAAGAAGAACCAAATTTATCCATGATAAAATTCCCCTGATAAACTGCTGCCGAGCATCTTAAAAGCCAATGCCACCATAACAAGACTGAAGATAATTCTTAAAATCTGCGTCTTAGCTCCCATAAGAACCCTAGCCCCCAAAAAAGCACCAGGTAATACTCCCAAGATCACTGCCATTGACAGTCCAGGATCGATATAGCCCCGCGCTAGGTAAACTCCAACTGATGCGGCTGCTGTCACACCGATCATAAAGTTGCTGGTGGTTGTAGAAACTTTGAATGGAACACGCATAAATTGATCCATCGCCAGTACCTTAAAAGCGCCTGAACCAATGCCAAGTAATCCGGAAATCACTCCAGAAGCCAACATAACGAGAAACCCAATGGGGACAGAATGAACTTGGTAGGATATCAATCCATCAGGGGTTGGGTAAGTGCTATTCAGTTTCAGATAGCCTCCCAAAAAGTCCGCTGACTCATTTTCAGGATTTTCGAGTTTGGGTTGCTGTGAAAGGTAAGCTGAATAAAGTAGGACAATGGCAAGGACGAAACTCAGAGCTTGAACAGAAATAAAAGTTGCTATCACTGCTCCAACGATCGCTCCTATTGTTGTCGCTACTTCCAAAAACATTCCTAAACGCAAATTAGTAAAGCCTTTTTTAAGGTATGTAGATGCTGCACCCAAAGAAGTAGCTATGACAGACACTAAGGAAGCACCAACAGCATACCGGATATCAACTCCAAATACAGAAGTTAACAAGGGGACAATGACTACTCCACCCCCTAATCCAGTTAGCGCCCCTACAAAACCTGCTGTAAATGACCCGATCCAAACTAATAAAGAAAAATCTAAAATATTCAAGTTATATTCCTGTATAAGTAAATATCTATAGGAATTCTATTTGATTTTTGAAGCCACAGGTAGGGTGGGCACTGCCCACCAAAGCCCAGACATGGTGGGCAGTGCCCACCCTACACTACTTAAGATTTTTCACAAATGATTTAGGATTCCTATATGTCTATTGCTATAACCAAAAATACCACATGCAGCAGATGGAGTTTTCTGATTTTTTACTGGTATGATGACGGTGCCATCGCCCTCTGCACACTCCACAAAGGGCGATCGGGTGGGTACGGCAAATCAGAAAGGTTTGCCGGATATTATCCACCCTACTCAAAGCCAGCTCCCAAAAACCCAGAAACCCGGTTTCGTAGGGGCGTATTGCAAGTAGGGGCGTATTGCAATACGCCCCTACTTGAGGTGTTCGGATCTCAAATAGGATTGCTATACATTTCTCTAGTATTCACGAAAACGTCCCATTTTAATATTTTAAAAAATGAATTACTGTACAATAAATATCTATAGGAATCATATTTGATTTTTGAAATATACGTAGGCACTGCCCACCAGAGACTGGTTTTGGTGGGCAGTGCCCACCCTACTTGTTCCGATCTTAAATAGGATTCCTATATATTAGAATAATCCTAAATGAGTTAACCCAAAATAAACCTAACTATGTCACAGAATTAGGAACTATAATTTCATTCATAATTCATAATTTATAATTCATAATTCATGAAGCTAGAGACACAAGAAACACAGGGTTTAGAAGAAAAGTCTCTTTCAAAGAAACGCAGTTCAGAACGGGTGCGGGAACACCTAGCCAACGAACGTACTTATCTGGCATGGATGAGAAGTGGGATCGCCCTCATGGGTTTTGGCGTCCTCATTGTCCGTCTTCGTATCATCCGTCCCCCCCTTGCACCCCAGCCTCCTGGGACTGGCTGGATGTTAGGTTTAGCATTCTCATTAGTTGGTCTGTTGACAGTGCTGTTTTCCGCCCTGCACTACCGTGTAGTTGGTCGTGACATTGACCAAGATGACTATGAACCAGCAGACCTTTGGGTCATCCTCTCTAGCCTCTCTGTCATACTTCTAGGAATTGGGGTTATTTACTACGTTTTCACTGTTCCCCTTCACGCAAACAATGTGATAGCTGAATGAACATGAATTTGGAATTGGAGCAAAAGGCACTATATAGCAATCCTAAATGATTTGTAAACGCAGAGAAACCCGGTTTCTTTAAGAAACCGGGTTTCTGAAGCTTGAGGTCCTTAATAGGACATTAGTATCTACAAGATACGGCACTTAACCTCGCTCTCCATAAATACTTTCCCGGCTAATATCTTCATCTTCTAGCGTTGGAAGGTTAAGCCCTCGATGGCTTTCCACCCACTCTTGAGGAGTTGCGGTTTCATAGAAAGGACGTTCCCTTTACTGATAAATTGCAGCGCCTGGAGTACACTTTCGACCCAATAGATTATTTTGCTGCAAAATAAATTTAAGATTTAGGCGTAGTCAAAGTACTCCGAAAGCCTCTCCTCAAGCTGGATTTATCACATCCATCCTCTACGCCCCGCAGACATTCGTGCAATTATCTTAACCTATCACCTATGACCATGACCCGTTTCAACGAACTAAATTCAAGTTTGTTCAAGTCGGCTTAAGCCGACTTCAGCTATTAGCCTAAGAATTTATTCTTAGGCGCATAGGCTGCAATCTCAAAATAAAATAGTGTACAATTGGAGGAATATAGCAATCCTAAATCATTCGTGAGAGTCGAGAAACCCCGTTGCTTCAAGAGACTGAGTTTCTGATATCCGCAATCCTCACAAATCAAATAGGACTGCTATCGTCATCAGCTGCTTCCATCATTATCCCGTATTACCAGAAGTCGCTAAATATAATACATCGGTTCCTGCTGCATGCGAGTTTCTCTTTCCTGGCATAAGTCTTGGAGTGTATAACCTTTTAAAATCTCAACAGAGGCGGTGTTGGCTTTATCCCAGACTTCACGAACCAGATCCCTTTCCAGAGTGATAGTTTCAGAACTTTCTCTGTCTTTCTTCTCACCTTCCACCAAAGTGACAATTTCCAGCAAGGTAATCTGCCAAGGTTCACGAACTAAAACAAAGCCTCCTCTAGAGCCGCGATGGCTTTGCACCATACCAGCACGTCGCAAACTGGCAAGAATTTGCTCCAGATAGCGCTCTGGTATGGGTTGCTTGGTAGTGATTTCACTCATGGTTAAAGGAGCTTTTTTTCCCTTATGGCTTGCTAGTTCTAAAAGTGCTAGCAGCGCGTATTCGACTTTGGAAGACAGATCCAGGAGAGCGTAATTTTGGCTATTCAAGTCTCTACTCAGTCATCGCTATACTACTATTCATCAATACAAGTATCGTATTTTATGCAAAATTCACTTTTATCTTAAGTGTTGGATGTGATAATATCCCACTTAAGTTCCATTATAACGATATATCTATCGATTTACAGTAGATTATCTCACAGAATTTCCACCAATGGCTTTATCCATCGGTTAAGAAAATTCTTAAACTTCCTCAAAACTTGAGCTTATCCTAGTAAAGATCATTGGAACTAAGTATGTTGCTTACTGATTTGCGAACAATTTATGAACGTGACCCAGCAGCCCGTAACTGGCTGGAAGTCTTGTTCTGCTATCCGGGACTCCAAGCTCTACTGTTCCATCGAGTGGCACACTGGCTGTATCAAATGGGCATTCCCTTTGTACCTCGGTTTATTTCCCATATCAGTCGGTTTTTGACTGGGATTGAAATCCACCCAGGGGCACAGATTGGCAAGGGTGTCTTTATTGACCACGGAATGGGAGTGGTCATTGGCGAGACAGCCATTGTGGGCGACTCTGCCCTAATCTACCAAGGAGTCACTCTTGGTGGTACGGGAAAACAGACAGGTAAGCGCCATCCAACTTTAGGCAATAATGTAGTTGTGGGAGCAGGCGCAAAGGTACTGGGAAATATTCAAATTGGCGATCATGTCCGCGTCGGAGCAGGTTCAGTGGTACTGCGGGACGTGCCGAGTCACACTACCGTAGTCGGCATTCCTGGGCGTCTGATTCGTCAGCAGGAAAACCTAACAGCCGATGCTCTGTCTCATAATAAACTGCGGGATGTGGAAGCGGAAGTGATCCAAGCTTTATTTGAACGGGTCAAGGCGCTAGAGAAACAGGTCGAAGAGTTGGGAGATCAATCATCTTTATCTGAATTCCAGGTTAGTCAACCACAAACCAATAACGGCAAATCTAGGACTAATTTGGTGATTGAAGAGTTTCTTGATGGTGCAGGAATTTAAGGGTAGTCCGCCCACTCCCCATTCCCCATACTGCAGAAACCCGGTTGTAGGGGCGTATTGCAATACGCCCCTACGAAACCGGGTTTCTGTCATGCCACTAGATAAGCAAATCGTGGAGTTAATAGGAAGCGACTCCTAGGACGAATAGCCTTGAAAATGCGACAAACGGGAATCGTTGAAAAGGGTTTTGGCTCTACCATGTGGGAGAAATTGCACAACGGTGAAATTGATGCTGGTCGAGCATATGCAAGACACATTGTGGAGTTTGCTAAAACTTGGGGATGCTGTGTTATTTCCTTCGAGCATTTAGGCAACCTCAAGCCCAAACGCGGTAAATATTCCCGTCGTTCAAACCAGAAACGAGCTTACTGGTTAAAATCTAGAGTGTACCAGCTTTCAAGCCGTATTGCCTACCAAGACTACGGCATCCTAACAACAAGGGTCAATCCTCGTAATACATCGAGTCTTGACCCTTGGGGTAATCCTGTTTGGCGCAGTAACGAGTTTCCGGTTACCTTGTTTGACTTCCAGTCTTACCAAGCAGGAGCAAACTTTGTGGGAACAGTTAACGGCTATATTGCTCACTCTGGGTTGAATGCTGCACGCAACATTGGGATAGGCGCGATATTACGGCACAGAACTAATCTTGTGACGAGGATAGGTACAAAGTACCAGACTAACTCGGCGCAAGAGAAAGCCTAGAACAGTAATGTTTTAGGTGTGCAATGAAACTAGAACGGGAATTGCAGCCTCCCACTTTCATTGTACTAGGCTTGGGTTGACTGCCTAATGGTTCCTACTCCACTACGTTCCAACTGGTTGAGGCTACGTCTCAAAAGCTACTGGAAGCGACTACAGAGGAGCCGAAAAAGTGAACAAATACGGTGCTTAACTCCGGTTGACTACGGTATTTGGCTACTCAGGTATCATTATATGAGTAATATAGCAATCCTAAATGATTTACAAACACCTCTCCCAAGTCCCCCAAGTCGTCCCCCTTGTCCCCTTGTCCCCCTTGTCCCCCAAGTCCGGATCTCAAATAGGATTCCTATATCTATAATAATTGACTTACTAGGGCTTGGTTTTAACAGCAAAGGTTTAAAGATGTTTACTTCATCATCAGAAACTCCTATTATTGCCACAATTGTGCTGGTCGCTTTCGGAATCTTAGGTTGGGGCTTTTATCGTGCCAGACCTTTTGGCAAACTGGGAATCCTAGCCTGGTTACAGTCAGTGGTATTGATGACTCCCTGGCTAATATTTTTTGGCTTATTTGCAGCAGGGATTTACATCAACATAGTGAGTATCCTCTTCTTGTTGGTGGCTTCTGCTGGGTTGTATATCCTTCTTGGAAGACAATTGCGGAACCTAGGGCAAGATGTCATACTCAGACAGCGGGCAACCCAAAGGCTTGCTGCTGAAACCTCACATCAAGCAAATCCCAAAGAAAATGCTCACATTCCAGAAGGAAACACACCGATTCAACCTGAGGTACTACCCATTCCTGAAGAGGACTTGATCGCCATCAAAGGTATTTTCGGCATTGATACGTTTTTTGCTACAGAAACAATTGCCTACCAAGAAGGAGCCATTTTCAAAGGCAATCTGCGAGGAGAACCTGAGGCAATTCACCATCGCCTAACGGTGACTTTACAGGAGCGACTGGGTAACAAGTATCATTTATTTTTAGTGGAAAATACGGATGGTAGACCCGTAATCATTGTCTTGCCTAGTCGTAATGACTCACGTCTAATGACACTAGGTCAAAAAATCTTTGCAGTTATCCTGCTGGTGGCGACTATGGCTACCAGTCTGGAAGCTGTGGGGGTACTGTTGCATTTTGATTTCTTTACCAACCCAGAACGGTTCCAAGAAGCTTTACCCATGAGTGTTGGTATCTACGCGGTTTTGGTAGCTCACGAAATCGGTCATTGGTTGGTTGCTCGTCGTCACCAAGTCCGCCTCAGTTTGCCGTTCTTTCTCCCCGCCGTGCAAATTGGCTCCTTTGGTGCAATTACCCGCTTTGAGTCTGTTTTGCCTAACCGTAAGGTATTATTTGATATCTCTTTAGCAGGACCAGCAGCAGGGGGGATTGTTTCAATGTTAATGCTGGTGACTGGGTTGCTACTTTCCCACCAGGGCAGTTTTTTTCAATTGCCGAATGATTTTTTCCAAGGCTCGATTTTGGTGGGAACTTTGGCGCGGGTTGTTCTAGGTTCGGCTTTACACTCTTCCTTGGTAGACGTGCATCCGCTGGTGATCATCGGTTGGCTAGGGTTGGTGATCACTGCTTTAAACTTAATGCCAGCAGGACAACTAGATGGAGGTCGCATTGTCCAGGCAATTTATGGACGCAAAACAGCAGGACGGACAACGTTAGCAACTTTAATTGTGCTGGGGTTAGTATCTCTGGGTAATCCCCTGGCTATGTACTGGGCGGTGGTGATTCTATTTTTACAACGGGATCTAGAACGCCCTTGCTTAAATGAAATCAGCGAACCCGATGATGCACGCGCCGCTTTAGGTCTTTTAGCTTTGTTTTTAATGATTGTCACTCTCCTACCACTGACTCCTGGTTTGGCTGGGCGTTTGGGAATTGGGTAAAGAGGTGGTGGAAGCCCGACTGGCGTTGTTGTGGGGTTTGTTTGGTCATATTCCAAAGAGTTTCGTAGAAAAAGAAGGAGACGCCGGCAAAGTTGCGATCGCGTACTTTTTGTACTTGTGTCTGAATTTGTTCCATAGGTACAAATTTATCTTTCAACCCAGCCATAATGCCGATACTCACTGGAATATGACTCTGTGCTGCTTTCACTTCTGGGTACTCTAATTCACTGATAAATACCCTCAAATCATCCCGATACACCTGCAAAACCAGTTCCTCAATGAGTCCCATCCGTTCCCACTTCTCCCAGTCCGCTAAAAAGAAGGGGTAGGAGAAGCGTTGGGGATTAGGAGCAATGGAAACTAGGCAGCTTTTTTTACTGACTTTGATGGCTTTAAACACCCGCTTCATAAAGCGGGTGATTTTGTCTGCTCTCCACTTTACCCATTCCGGGTCTTGAGGATTTTGCGGAGGGGCTTGACCAAAATGTTCTTTTTTGTACAATGTAACTGTGTAAGTATCGTACCCTAATTCAGCAGGTAAGCCAAAATGGTCGTCAAATTGAACACCATCAATTTTATAGTTTCTAACTATTTCAACGATTAAATCTTGGATAAATTGTTGTACATCTGGACGAAAGGGGTTCAGCCATACCCGATCGTGTATACCTTCTTTGACAATCCGGGTTCCGTCGCGGCGACTAGTAAGCCATTGCGGATGATGTTTGGCAAGTTCTGAGGACTCTGGTGCCATGAAGCCAAATTCAAACCAGGGAATGACTTTTAAGCCTTTTTGATGTCCAAAATGCACAATTTCTTTGAGCAGATTTCGCCCTTGGAGTCCTGGCGTTGGATCAAGGGCTTGCCCAATGACTTTTTGTGCAACTATGCTGGGATATAGTGTATAACCCCAATTCCAAACTGTAGGATATACGGTGTTAAAGTTCAAATCTTTGAGGCGTTGCAAAGCGTTCTTCAGGCGATCGCTCTCAAATAAGACATCGCTATCAATATTAGTTAACCACACCCCCCGCAACTCAGAACTTTGCGGACGGGGAACCAGATGAGTATTTTTACCATATAAAGGAAACCATAGCGTCACCGTAACTACCATACTCAAGGCAACCAACAGAGCAAAGAACACCTGCTTTTGATGATTTCGTGTATTATGCAAATGGAAAGCACACCACTTAACAAATTTCATCATCTTCATCAAAAAATTATGAACAACCGCTCAACAATTCGTAATTCGTAATTCATGTTAAAACTACAGTTTCTCTATAGAAATGTGGTTGTACTTACGAGGAAGTTGTAATATAATTCATCACTAAGTGATTATTTATCAGGATAAATGAGCAAGCAAGCAGGACACATACACCATATCTGGATACAATCCCATCATACTGCCGACGGAGATTTGGGACTGCAACAGGTGCAAAAAAAAGAGCCGATGTTTTACTATTTTGCTTACGGCTCTTGTATGTGTCCAGTAGATTTGAAGCGATCGCTCGGTGAGAACACCCATCCTTATATCATTGGGACTGGAACCCTCAAAGATTATCGACTGGGATTTTATCGCTTGTCCCCCCTGCGGAATTGTGGCGTTTTGGATGTAGTGAAAGACCCCAAATCCAATGTGAAAGGAGTACTCTATCACTTACCGTGGCGACTGAGCGAACAGCTAGATAAACGCGAAGATGTTCCACACGGCGGCTATCGCCACGAATTTGTAGATATTCACTGCCAAGGAAAAGTTTACAACAACGTTCGCACCTACATAGTAGTGGACAAGCTCTCAGAAGAAGCCGCACCAAACGACTGGTACTTTAATATCGTTCTGCGGGGTGCAGTTACCTGTGGATTACCAGAAGAATATTGCTGGAGTTTGTTTAACCATATGTATAAATTACAACAACGCAATCTCAAAAATTCCCAAGTAGGCGCTGCTGACTAATTTTCAAGATTAAGCTTGTCAAAGGTGAAAAACTATGACTGATATTTGGATCTGAAACTTTGAACTACTAAGACCAAGGAGGAGGGGGGGAGGGGGGGAGGGGGGGAGGGGGAGAGAGGGGGAGAGGGGGAAAGACAGTGTTTTTTTCATTCATAACGGGTGGCGCGCCGCCCGTGGGGCGCTCCTAACTCCCCCCCTCCCCCCCTCCTCCTCCCTCTAATTTCTCCTCAATCCAGCTGGCAATTCTTCTTCCTCAGGTGGAGACGGTGGTGACGGTCTAACGGACGGACGCTGAGGAACGGTGATATCAGTACAATTGATAATGGCACCTAAAAGTCCTAGTTCAGATTCAACTAATTGATCGATAGCTTCACCGAGCAAGTTTTCTTGTGTATAGTTTGGTCTGGTCACCAACACCATGCCATCGCTGTAGGGTTGGATTAACAAAGGATCATTAGATAATCCCAAAGGACTAGTATCTAAAATTACTAAATCATAGCGTTCGCGGACATCCTCCATGAGTCGTCGCATTTCACTAGATTCCAAAATAGCAGCCGATTGACGCACAGGGCCTGGGCTGGGAATAATGTATAAATTTTCAACATCAGGAACTAAGCGGATGCAATCGCTTAAGCTGGAGTAATAACGCAAAGGCTCGATAGTAGCATCGTTGTCGGGAGTAACTCTCAGAGAAGAAGAGTGTGAGGGCGATCGCAAATCTGTTTCGATAATCAAAGTTCGTTTTCCAGCACGAGCAGAAGCTATACCTAAGTTATAAGCACTCACTGTCTTACCCTCAGAACTGCTGACACTGGTAATCAATAACACCTTCAAGTTTTTGCCACTAACACGGCGTAAATTACTGCGAAACTTCTCATAAAACTCTAAATAGGGAGAATCTAGGGAAACTATCACAGGAGTCCCTTCTTCATCCACACTCTCAACTGGCATAAAAGGTAATTCTCCTAGCAGAGCAACTTCTCGTTGCTTCAAGCTGTCGCGTATATCCTCTTTAGTTTTGAAGGTACTTTCCAGCGACCCCAATAAAAACACAACTCCAGCACCAACCAACAATCCCAGTAAACCGCCCACACCCAATGTAATCGGCACATTCTTAGGACTTTTGGTGTTAGGGAGAATTACTGGTGGTCTGGCAATGCTAAGACTACTGACGGTTTCAGCCTCTGCGGCTTTTGCATCAGTCAGCTTCACCTGAATTTGGTCAAAGAGATTTTTTTTGAGTACAACCTGCTGTTCTAAGCGCGATCGCTCCAGTTGCTTATTGGGTACCTGGGAATACTCGTATCGTAATTTTCCCTCTTCTTTCTCCAAATCAAGCAGTTGTTCTTTGAGAGTTTCTTGCTGGGTTTGCAAAGCCACCATCTGGTTTGCTAGTTGCTGTCGCGCTGGGTCTAAGTTGCTTTGGGAGCGAATACTCGTAGCGGTACCAGGAAGAGGAGCTGTCCCACCCTGACCGCCTACCACTTCCATTCCTCGTTGTTGCAACAATTGTTCATAAGCTTCTTTTTGACGCCGCAACTGAATCATCGTGGGATGGTCAGGACGAAGGTCTTTCTTGAGAACCGCCATTTGAGATTCAACTTGATAAATTTGTGTTCGCAAGCTGCCTATAATGGGATCGGCACTCAAAGCAGAAGAGACGTAAGCTTTCTTAACTGTCAACCCTAACTTCTGTTGTAAACTGCGAATTTGAGCATCAATTCCAGAAAGTGTTAGTTTTAATTGCCGTTGCTGAAGTTGGCTATTAGTAACCGCGCCAAGCAGACTGCCATTCTCAGCTGCCAGTATTGCTGGTCGCTGTACACGATCGTAATGTTCTAGTTTCTGCTCTGCTGCTTCGAGTTCCTGTTTAGCCTGTGGTAAGCGTTCGTTAATTTTTTGAATAATTGTTTTTAACCGGCGAGTGTTGATATCATTGCTCAACTTGACCATTGCTTGCATCAATTCTTGCAATGTTTCTTGTGCTCGTTTACGGTCAGTATCTTTATATTTCAGTTCAATAGATGATGTAGATGACTCTGCGCCTCCTGCTGCCTTAGCATCTCCAGCCTTAGGTCTTTCTGGTATCTTGATTACAAGATTTTCAATAATCTTTTTTGCAGGAATATTTACTTTCGCTGCTGCCGTTTCAAGTATCTGGTCGGATAGCAAAATTTCTTCATTCAGTTCCTGTCCTTGCTGCTGGATTTGATTACCAGTTAGAGAAAAAGAGACAGTTGGACGAGAATAGGCAAGTGCAGCTGCTGCTATGTAGCTAGGGGAGGGTTCCGGTTGCACAGCCACCACCGTTGTACCCACTACAACTAAACCAAAACTGGCAAGTCCAATCCACTTGTACTTATCGAGAGCAATGAGATAGCGTTTAACAATCGGTGGGGTCATGGCAAAGGTTAATAAAAACTAGTTCTTGGGTGTTGGGTGTTGGGTGTTGGGTGTTGGGTGTTGGGTGTTACAAAAAGTTGGTAACTACTAACTACTATCGAGTATCCATTTGCTATTTCCCAATTATTTGTTTAAAAACCATTGTTCCCATAGGTGCTAAAGAAGTTGAGGAAATTCCGAACATCCGAGAAGGGTCGGGTAATGGTACTGATAACATTAGTAATTTTAGCGAGCAGGTTGCGACCAACAACGATAACATCATTATCTTGAAGTGGGACATTTTGAGAGGCATCGCCTGCCAGAGCTTTTTTGCCATTAAGTTTCTGTGCTATGGCTTTACCTCGTTCCGGATCAAAGCGAATCAGACCAATTTCCTTGAGGTTGGCAGAGTCAAGACTAATTCCTGTCAAAGCATCTACGAAAGTACTGCCATTAGCTAGTGGTATTGTGACAATCCCTCCAGCGGAATAGTTTAATACTCTAATTCTAATTTGCTGTACAGCTAAAGTTGAGCGAGCGACCAAATTGCGGTCATAGTTATCATCTGTGGCGATTTCACGACGCGGCACAATGACTGAATCACCATCTTGCAGGCGTAAATTGGGGATTGCGCCGCCATTTTGTAACGGGGTATACAAGTCAATAGTTTGTGAAATCACAGAACCATCAATTAACTTCCGACGCACTTGTATTTGTCGCAGGTCTGCTATGTTGGTAGAACCCCCTGCTATGAGCAGCGCATCACCGACACGGGCACCAGACGAGTTAACAGAATAAACTCCAGGTCTAGGTACTTCCCCGCTGATGGTGACTTGAACTGGTCGCGGTGCTGTCAGTGCGACAACTACAACTTCTTGATCTACCAAAATGCTCCTGAGGGACAAGCGAATTTTTTCTTTTGCTTCTTCCACAGTCAAGCCCTGTACAGACACAGTTCCCACTTGCGGCACGACAATGTTACCTTCTGGGCTAACTTGAGCCTGAAAACTCAACAGTGGACGCTGTAGTGTTAGTGACAAAACCACTATTGGATCAACCACAAAGCGATTTAAGCCGATGCGGATTTTTTCTTGCGCGTCTAGCAAACTTAAACCTTTGAGCGACACTGTTCCCAGTAGTGGCAGCGTAATATTACCTTCTGGATTAATTTGGGCTTGAAAGCTCAAATCTGGAAAACGCTGAACCGAAAGGGCAATTCCATCTCCAGGTCCCAAGATGTACCGCCCTTGAGGACGCTGAACCGAAACGCCAATTCCATCTCCAGGTCCCAAGAGATAGCGGCTGAATTCTGGCAATATCCCTTCGGAACCACTAGGTGTATCAGCACCGGGTGGAGGCGCGGGAGGTTTTGCTGGTGATTGTCCTCGAACAGCAGGTAGTAAGGGGTTTTGCCTTGGAGATTGTCTTTGGGGTGGTAAAGACTGAGCAACAACAGGTTGGATAGCTGTTGCTATGAAAACGCTGACTTGAAGACCAGCTACACACAAAGTGCTGAATGCACGCATATGAAAATGGAATGTATGAACATTGGTAAAATGACGCTGAAGTAAAAATTTGCAGCGTCGAGAGCTTATTTTACTCTCCAAAGTTTACAAAACACTAGCCATCAATGCAGCTTGCACTGTTTCACCAAGAGAATGAGCCTCTTGCCAAGTTGTTTCCACCTTGCCGAAAGGCTCCATGGGTAACAGAATGCTAACAGCAACCCAAGGAACACGGTTCTTACGCCACTGTGCCAATTGATCTCTGAAGAACCACGGCAAAGGTGATTGATTTCCGCCATTCAACCAAGCATACCACTGTAATACAGCAACGGTTTGCTGTTTTGTGGAGGCACGAAAAAACCGAGCTTTTATTTTTGCTTCGGCATTTGACTTTGATGCTTGTGGCGGTTTGACCGTAAATTCAGCAGAGCGATATTGAGCTACATCCCACTGACCCCAACTATTAATTTCCGTCCATTCCACTTCCGGTTGGTCTTGAGGACCATTTTGTGGCTGCAAAAGCAGGATAGCCTGGGTTTTGGCTCCTTGTTTGGTGATTACCTGATATGACCATTTATGTCCGCTAATGACTTCTTCGCGTTGTTCAATAGTTTGCCAACCAGGGAGAGACAATCCGTTGTGGCGTAACTCTTTCAAATTCTTCAGGTTGATGACAGGTGGCGGCTCCTGCCATTCCCAGTGTCCTGTTAGGTATCCTGGAAGTGCTCCCATTGTCAACAGTACCAGCAGCAACAAAAGCAGCACTACCTGAGACAACTGGCGTTCCTTGAGAAACTTGGAAAAGGAAATCATTGGTAAAATATGTAGCACCTACTCAAAATTGTACGGTAATAATAAAACTACCAGGCGTTGCTGAATCACGCGGATGAACGTCATCTGTAGAGACGCGATTAATCGCGTCTCTACAAAAATCGTGTCGCGTCTCTACAAAAATCGTGTTTGTACAAAAAACCAATTTCATATCCAAATTCAGTCCCCGTGGCGACCTGTCAATCCCAACCCGTCAATTCAAATTTCTGGGGCTTTTGAGAAATAGCTATCAATCCAATTAAGAACAGGCACTAATAAAAGCAGCATAGTAGCAGAGTAGATGTCGCCACCCCAACTTTCATGCAGCCAATGAAAAGCTGCATCTTGACCTGTGCCATGAAAGAAGGTAAGGAAAGTGTTACGAATAATATTGGCGGTAATGCTCATTACGACTGTCATTGATAAAAACCAAATGGTTTTACGGCGCGAAGACAAAGCACCCGTCCAATAAAGAAGCATCAAGCCAACGTAGAGAGCAGTAAACATCATTTTCAGCCCTGCACAGTAGGGAGCAACTTCCACAATCCGTCCCCCTGTGTATAGATTTATCCCATTCACTGTTACATTCATCCCAAACTGACTGAGTATGAAGGCGACAGTACCAGCAATAAAGCTTTGGAGGGGTAAGGTGTAGGGAGCAAGGAGGTAGGGTATTGCCGTTGGGGTTGCCAAAAACACTAACAGCAGAGGGAAGCCTTGCAATCGGAAGCCAGAAATGCCCTTAAGCCATAAGCACAATCCTGTGAGGATGGCAGGTAAGGAAAGGTTAACCCATTGTGTGACACCACTAAGATAAAAAACACCCCCCACTAACAGCAAGACTGCACCCAAGGGGTGGCTGGTATCAGGGAGTCGTCGCCATTGTTTCCGGTTACTCCAGCCTAGGTAAGCGGCAAACGGTAGACCAATAATACCGTGGCTGAAATATTCGTGTTCTGTACTGATAGTTTTTTTGAGCCAACCATCCCACCAGTACAGTAGCAGAGGAGCATAAAGCAGCACTAAAACACTTAAAATCCCTAGGCTGAACAGTGGTGCTTTTGTATTTTTCAGCTTACCCTCAAGTGGCATCATAGCTTCATGTATTTATTTTCGTCTTTGCTACTTACCATTACCTAGTTACCTCATTAAATGCACAACAATTTTTGTCGTTCAGCATTGAGGCTTAAGGCGATCGCCCCTACAACTTCCTGGACTTGGCTATTGCTCAACCCAGGATACATAGGTAAGGATAATATTTGCTTTGCCAGCTTTTCAGCACAAGGAAAATCTCCGACTTCATAGCCTAAGTTAAGGAATGCTGGCTGGAGATGACAGGGAATTGGGTAGTGAATACCAGTTTGAATTCCTGCTGCTGTCAGTTTTTCTTGGAGTAGCTGGCGTTCTATGGCACAAGAATCATCCATTCTGATGACATAAAGATGATAAACATGTCCCTCGCCGCTGTGGTTTTCCATAGGAATTATCCCGCATGAAGCTAAGGGTGCTAGTTCTGTGTTGTACTGCTGGGCAATATTCCACCGCTCTCGATTCCAAGAGGGCAGATATGGTAGCTTTTGGTGTAGCACTGCCGCTTGCAACGTGTCCAAGCGGCTATTAGTACCGACTTCAATATGAAGATACTTTTGCGATGCACCGTAATTCCGTAAGCGTACCATTTTTTCTGCTACATCTGGATCTCTTGTCAACACTATGCCCCCATCCCCAAAAGCCCCCAAATTTTTGCTGGGATAGAAACTAAAAGCTGCTGCTCTTCCTACTGAACCTGCTCCATATCCATCCCTTTTGGCTAGGTGTGCTTGTGCTGCATCTTCAAATATCAGCACTTTGTGGGTTTCGGCGAAGTCCAAAAGTTCCCTTGGCGATACCATCTGACCATAAAGATGCACCGGGATAATTGCTTTAGTTTTTGGCGTAATTGCCCGTGCTGCTGCTGACAAATCAATTAAAGCTGTGCGATCGTCACAATCTACAAAAATCGGTTTTGCTCCAGCATGTAGCACCCCAATTAGCGTTGCCACAAAGGTATTTGCTGGCAAAATCACCTCATCCCCAGGTTCAATATCACATGCTTGTAAGCCCAGGGCGATGGCATCTGTTCCTGATGCTACACCAACACCATATATTGTCCCACATGCTGCGGCAAATGCTCCCTCAAAATCTTTCAGTGCCTGACCTAAAATAAAATCGCCCTTTTCCAACACCGCTTGGATTGCTTGTTCTATTTGAGTTTGAATTGGTTGGTACTGTAATTGAAGGTCTACAAAAGGAATCCTGATACTCTTGTTATTCATTAGCAAACCAGCCCCAAAAATTAAATATCAAAATACTGTTAAAAACACTTAATCTATTTATGACCGAACATTAAAATTTATGCAAATAATCCTTGTAAAGAATCGATGAATTTTGAATCATTTTTACTAGAGTTACCAAGTTTTAACTTTATTATTCCCGAACCGCCAGAAGATTACCTAAAAAAACCGCCAAGACGCCAAGGAATCCAAGGTTTAAGACCGGTAATTTTGTAGCGGTTCGGGAGTAATTTACTCAAGATAAAAAAAAATTAAAAAAAACCAAAGTAACATCAGATATCTGCTGTACTCTAGCCTGCTTTAATGCAGTAATATTGATATTCTTACTGATTTAAGTATGTCAACAAAATTAACCGTAGTCAATAATAAAATACCCTGACATATCAATTTCAGATAACATATAGCAATCCTTCGCTTTCAAAGTGAGAAAATACTGAACCGACTGTACCCGGTATCTCCCAGATACTGGGTTTCTTGATCTCGCGAATCATCTAGGACTGCTATAGAGGTTGAGTTCATGAACGGAAATTCTTCCATTTACGAATTAAGCGTAGCAAGCCTTGTCCGACTTAAGGTTATATTACCCAGGTGCAATACAAAACTAACGCTGCTTATACCATTTCTCCGTGAAGATACACGGGAGTGGGTATGGGGAGTGGGGAGTGGGGGAGTGGGGGAGTGGGGGAAGAAAGTGTTTGTTTAATTGGATCAGCCGCACTGGGCGCGATAGCAAAGCGCAGATCGCAAGCGGTTATAAATGTACCCCTACACCCTTACACCCGAATGGCACGCCCGTTAAGGGTTGAGACTGACGCAAAGAGGGGAAGAAAGGGAGACGCGGAGATATTTTTGAATGAATTTTCCCTCTGTCAGAGCGTCACAGTGTCCCCATGTACCTCTGTCGTCGGTTTATCTTAGTACCATTCCCCTGACACCCTTGTTAAGATATGTACCCCTACACCCTTACACCCTTACACCCTTGTTAAGATAGCCACAAGCAAAAGAAACTAGAGAAGAGACACTGAGTCTCGTCTCTAAATGTTACTGAGGTTCAAAACCAAACCCTACTGATGCTGAAGGTAAAATTTTTCTTCTAACCTTGTTTATCTGATATCAAATTGGGGAATGCTTAAGAATAGCAAATAACCCGCAGACGGTGGTTATATGAATTACACAAGCGATTAGCAAGGTAGCGGTGGCAATGGTAGAGCCTGAAAACAAATTGTTTGCCCTCAAAGATGGTTGGGTGAACCAGGAAACGAAAGAACAACAACGCCTCAAGGCATTGTCAGAATTAGGTTTGCGTCAAACAGAAACGATTCCAATCTTTGAGGAAGCTACTCAAATTGCTGCCCACTTTTTGGAAGCACCAATTTCCATCTTGGGATTTGTGGATCAAGAACGCCACTGGTTTAAATCAGCAGTGGGGTTATCCAGGCTAGGACCCATGAATCAATTGGCACAAAGCCGTCAACTATTACGCCAGGAATCTTTTTGCACTCAAGTGGTAGATACTTCGCAAAGTTTGGTAATAGATGATACGCATCAACTGACTGACCCAGAGCTAGCCAACAACAAGTTGGTGCTGGATTATGGTATTCGCGCTTACCTAGGAGTACCACTAATTAATGCTTCTGGGCATTGTTTAGGTGCACTGGCGGTGATGGATCTGGTGCCCCGCAACTTTAAAACTCGAGATCTTGAGTTTTTACAGATAATAGCTCGCTGGAGCATGAGTGAATTTGAACGCAACCGACTCCTGCGAGCAATGTCAGAGATCAAAACTCCCAGCTGGCCAAATGAGAACAACCATACCAGTGAAATCAGAATCATCCCCGAAGTTCCACTGAACGGAAGCAACCAAAGGAACTTCTCTCCACCACCTTTGCAAAAAACTCCAGTGCCAACCAACCAACTGAAGCTGGAACTTTTGGAACAGTTAACTCAAGAATTACGTACTCCTTTAACATCGGTACTAGGTATGGCTAGTGTCCTAGGACGTGAAATTTATGGTCCTTTGACGATTAAGCAGAGAGAATATTTGGAAATTATCCAACACAGTGGTCGGTACTTACTCTCCCTGGTAAACGAAATTTTCGCACTGGGGGTCTTAGATGAAAGCGCAACTACGTTGAATCTATCTCCTGTAGATATTGAAATGCTGTGTCAACAAGCTATAAATACCCTACAAGAAGCAGCGCACCGTCGTGAGCAAGATATTCGCCTTTCTATAGAACCAGGACGCAGTCGCATTTGGGCTTTAGATAAAGACAAAGTGAGGCAAATCCTGTATCACCTGATTTTTAGCGTAATTCAAGTTTCTGCTACAGGTAGCGTTGTTCGCATTCATGTCTCTTACAAAGACCATATGCTCAACATTACTGTTTGGGTATCCCATCCCTGGCTAGGAGACGGCATAACTGAGATAGACCCTTTGTTTCGCCTCAATACATTGCCGCTGCTTGAGTTTACAGATGTGCCTACATACAATGTTCATCCAGAAAACCAGGAGCAAGGAGGCGATTTACCAGTAGCAGTGGACAATTCCAAAGACTTAAAAGTTTCTAACTCAGGTATGCTTAATGTAGGTTCAATCACCGATTCATCTGGTCACTATCGTAATCTTTCTCGCGAAAGCTTGGGTGTGTTGCTGAGTTGTCAATTGGCAGAATTGCATGGGGGACGAATAAGCATCCACGGTTCACTAGAATCAGGATACCGCTATGTGATAAATTTGCCACTGCATCTGGAAACAGGGGAGCAGTGAGCGATGTTGAACCAAAGTTATTACAATAACCAACAATCAACATTATTACCTTTTAAGGGATGAATTTAGTCTGGCAACGATTCACCTTATCTTATTTACCGCTCAAAGAATATCTTGGCACTAGCTACGTACACCGTTCTCTGGTAGGGTTGCTACGCTCTTGGCGGCAAACCAGTATCTTCATCCAGTGGGGAGATATAATAGCAGCTGCCTTACTCAGTCTGGTTTATGGTCTTGCACCTTTTGTGTCGAATAATCTAGTAGGGTTATTACTGGCGGCTTGTGTAGGTTTGTGGCTGCTTTTGACTTTATCAGATGAAGTAGTACCAGGAAATTCCTCTACTGTTACCCCCATCCATCTGCTGGTATTACTCTACTGGGCAGTTGCCATAGTAGCCACAGCTTCATCACCTGTGAAAAAGGCAGCATTTTTCGACCTGGGAACGTTAACACTTTATTTGCTCATCTTTCCTCTTTGTGCAAGAGTACTAAGGTCGCCCCGCCTCCGGGCTTGGTTCATCACCCTTTACTTACATATTTCTCTGATTGTTAGTGTATATGGGTTACGGCAATGGTTTTTTGGTGCCCCAGCACTAGCAACTTGGGTTGACCCGCAATCAACTCTATCTAAGACTACAAGAGTCTACAGTTACTTGGGTAATCCCAACTTACTCGCTGGCTATCTCTTGCCGGCAGTGATTTTAAGCTTTGTTGCAATTTTTGTGTGGCAAAGTCGGCTCAAGAAAGCCTTGGCAGTGACAATATTTGTCGTTAATGGTTCTTGCCTAGTTCTGACTTATAGTCGTGGTGGCTGGATTGGGCTAGTGGTTACTGTTTTGGCTTCGCTGGCATTGCTGTATTATTGGTGGAGTGTGCAAATGCCTCCTTTTTGGCGCACTTGGTCCCTATGGATTATCTTGGGAACTTTAACGGGGTTATTTTTACTAGCGATGGTATTTGTGGAGCCAGTGCGCGAACGCGTTTTAAGTATTTTTGCTGACCGCAATGATAGCAGTAATAATTTTCGCAAGAATGTTTGGACTGCTGTTTACAAGATGATTGGCGATTACCCGCTTCTCGGTATTGGACCTGGTCATAACGCTTTTAATCGAATCTATCCCTTTTACCAACTCCCCCGTTATAGTGCTTTGAGTGCTTATTCTATTTATCTAGAGGTGGCTGTAGAAACTGGATTGATTGGTTTAGCCTGTTTTGTCTGGCTATTAATTGTGATATTTAATACAGCTTTTTTAGAATTGCGACGGTTGCGAGAATTGAGAAATGTGGAGGGATTGTGGTTAATTGGGGCGATCGCTGCTATAGTAGGTATGCTTAGTCACGGCTCTGTTGATACAGTCTGGTTTCGTCCTGAGGTCAATACCGTTTGGTGGCTCATGGTTGCCTTGATTGCTAGCTATTACACGCCTTTACCTCAAAACCAAGGTTTAACACTCCGTAATCCTACGTCCTAATTCTGATTAGTGAATACAAAAAGGCCCACAGGCTAGAAGCCTGGGGCTACACCTACCCTATATACGAACGATTGAACAAGGTGTGCCTTGAACACTATTCTCTGTAAGAAGTCGTATTTACAGCATTTGGGTCACGATAACGGGCCGCTTCGTCTGCACGCTTTCTACCACTTAAACCAGCTAAACCCAACAAACCCAACAATCCTAGCCAACCCCAATCCATGCCTCTATCGTCAGTAGTTCTGGTACTAGTAGAAGTAGTGTTACGTCCTGGGTCAGTAGTTCTAGTTTGAGCAGAAGCTGGTAGAGTTAAGGGCAAAAGAGCCATACTCAAGGTAAGAGCACCAGCACCAAAGGCTTTTGTTAAATTGCGTTTCATAGTTTGAGATCCTCATTTCGTTCAAGTTACTTCCCACTCTAACGAGCCCATACATCAACAAAATCAATCTTTAGCCATAAACTACGCATCCTCAGGACTTAAGCTGAAAATAGAAAAAATTGAACTGGCTGCTAAAATAGGGTTTTTACCTATTCATAAAAATATTTCTTCCCCACTCCCCACGCCCCACTCCCCACTCCCCATTTCATATTGAACGCACGTAGAATTCTTCATGAGCGAAAAAAGCGACAGTTACAAAGTTATTAGCGACAACCGTCAAGCCCGTTATTTGTACGAGATTCTTGAAACCTACGAAGCTGGAATTCAGTTAACAGGAACCGAGGTCAAGTCCATCCGGGCGGGTAAAGCCAATCTCCAAGATGGGTATGCTTTGATTCGCGATGGAGAAGCATGGCTAATCAACGTGCACATATCACCTTATTCCGCCAGTGGACAGTATTTTAACCATGAACCCCGCCGGACGCGCAAGTTGCTGCTGCATCACCAGGAAATTCGTAAGCTAATTGGCAAGGTGGAACAGCAGGGTTTGACGTTGGTGCCTTTGAAGATGTATTTCAAACGGGGCTGGGTAAAAGTGAGTATAGCCCTTGGTAAAGGTAAAAAGCTTCACGACAAGCGAGAAGACCTGAAACGACGCGAAGATCAGCGGGATATTCAAAGGGCGATGAAAAATTATTAATTGTAGGGGTGTGGGGGAGAACAAAAATGCAAAATGCAAAATTAAATTTTGCATTTTTAATTGATATACCCTTTTGTTCCTCCCCTACACCCTTACACCCTTACACCCCTACACCCTTACACCCTTTCTTCAAGTAATGTCAACCACAGGTTAGAAGAAACTATTACAAAAATCAGGTAATGTGAAACTGGTTTTTAAAAATCAGGAAAGATAGCTGTGGTTCCAATTAGAGACTTTAATCCTGTACGAATCACGCCTTATGTCACGTATGGACTGATTGCTGCCAACGTCTTAGCTTTTCTTTATGAATCCAGTTTACCCCCACGGGAATTAGAGGGGTTTTTACACCTTGCATCTGTAGTACCACGAGAACTAACGGCTAGCTTTGCGGGTATTCCAGTGCATCAACTCGTGCCAGAATGGGTAACTTTAATTACTTCCCAATTTTTGCACGGTGGTTTGTTACACTTAGCTGGCAATATGTTGTTTCTTTGGATTTTTGGCAACAACGTTGAAGATAAGTTGGGTCATGTCAAATATTTATTTTTCTATTTGACTTGCGGGGTTTTGGCATCGTTGACCCAGTGGTACTTCTCACAAAACTCTTCTATTCCTTCTTTAGGGGCTAGTGGTGCGATCGCCGGGGTTTTAGGGGCATACATTCTCCGCTTTCCCCAAGCGGAAATTCTCGGCATCATTCCCCTAGGAATTTTCTTTCCCAGCTTCCGCGTCCCCGCATTCTACTTTCTCGGATTTTGGTTTATCGAGCAAGCATTCTACGGACTCGCCAGTTTAGAAACACCTACCAACATCGGTATGGAAAGTGGTGGTATTGCTTACTGGGCCCACGCAGGTGGTTTTCTATTTGGGGCTGTTCTCGGTCCGTTGTTGGGTTTATTTAGCGATCAACCCAACGACGAACCGCTATACAGGTAAAAAAGTTTATTTTTCACTAGACATAGTTGTCTACTACCCAACAGACGCGATTAATCGCGTCTCTACATTGTTTTTCACGACTATGTCTACTTAACAACACGATTGATAGCAGGCTTGGCCAAACCGTTGATGAACATCGGCACAAACTTCTCCATAAATGCCTGTGGATCGCGCTGCCAAGCCTTTTGTGCAGCCTGAATTCTGGTAAACTGCAACTGAGGTGCAAACAAGGTCTGTGGTAAGCGATCCATCAGGTACTGAGGACGTTGCCAAAGCGGCATGGTATTTGCTACTTCCACCAAGTTGGCAACCCCTCGTAGTTCTGCGCCTAAGGTGATATCCATTCCTGCTTCAAAAGCTGCTTGTTCAATGGCAGCATATTTCTGCTTGGCTTGCTCAACTTTTTGCCGATTTTCTGGACTATGGGCTGCGAGTTGCGCTAGCCAGCGATTACCCCAGCGAACATGTCCTGCTTCCTCAGGCAGAATTTTTTCAATCGTTTCGCGGATTTTGATATTTTCTTCCGTTTGTGGCGCTTGCTTCAGGGCGTGAATATGGGCAGAGAAATACTCACAGCCCCGTTTTTCAGTTACATTAATTGCAGCCAATGCAGCAATGACACCGTCCTGTAGATTGCGTTTTGGGTCGTCTGATTCTCTATCTATAAGACGTTCAAATTCATCTATATAGGAAGATCCAGACGGTGTTCCCACATTGGCATCCAGTTCCACCAATAAATCGGTCAACCACATGGAGTGACGGGCTTCATCACAGACGTGGTGGGACAAATCCCGCACCAGTTCCCGTGGTTGTCCATTGAGTTGTTCAATTAACTCAGTCAGGTCTTTGCAACTGCGTTGTTCGCTGTAACGGTAGCGGTTGAGAGTGATGAGATGGAGTTCGCGATCGCGTACCACATGCTTGAGGATATCCCTGGCACTCAAAGCATTCTGGAATTTCCGGGGATAAATAACTGTCATAAGGGATAATAGTATCAGCTAGCTTTATAGGTTTTTTACTTCCACTACATATTATGATAGCAATTTTTATATTTCTACATATATCTTTATTAATGTAGGGTGGGCACTGCCCACCACATCCGGGTTATGGTGGGCAGTGCCCACCCTACGTATATTTCAAAAATCTGCTGAGGAGTCCTATAGCAATTTTTATATTTCTACATATATTTTTATTAATGTAGGGTGGGCACTGCCCACCACATCCGGGTTATGGTGGGCAGTGCCCACCCTACGTATATTTCAAAAATCTGCGGAGGAGTCCTATAGCAATTTTTATATTTCTACATATATCTTTATTAAGTTAGTTATATAGCTTGACAGTCATGGTGATAATAAACATATTTCACCCCATACTCCGATCACTCATTAGGAAAAACACTTGTGTTTCCTCTCTACGATGAAAACCCGTCGCGAATCACCCCGTACATCACCTATGGGTTGATTGGCATGAATATTGTCATTTTTCTGCGTGAATTCACGCTATCAGATGCACAATTAAATCAGTTTTTGCATCTGTATGCACTAATACCACGAGAGCTAACCGCTACCTTTGCGGGTCATCACTTAAATACACCAGTGCCAGAGTGGGCAACATTGATTACGTCACAATTTTTACATGGCAGTTGGTGGCACTTAATCTCTAATATGGTGTTTTTATGGATTTTTGGCAACAACATTGAAGAACGCTTGAGTCATTTCAAGTACCTAATATTCTATCTAAGTTGTGGCGTCTTTGCCTGCTTGTGCCAGTGGTTTGTTGGCATGACTTCTTCTATTCCTTCTTTGGGGGCGAGTGGTGCGATCGCAGGGGTTTTAGGCGCGTACGCTATCCGCTATCCCCAAGTCAGAGTTGTCTCATTAGTCTTTTTAGGTTTTTTCATCACCACCATCAGAGTCCCTGCATTCATCCTGATAGGACTTTTCATAGTCCAAAATGTCATATCTGGTCTAGCAAGCCTGCAAGCAGCCGCCAACATGACTGTGCAGACCGGCGGAGTTGCCTACTGGGCCCATGTTGGCGGCTTTGTACTGGGAGTCATTCTTGCTCCTGTGTTTGGGTTATTTAGGGACGATTAACAACCTGTACTGTGGGAAAATGATGGATGGGTTACACCTAGTCAAAAATTTGATACTGCACTTGAGCCATCCCATGTTCAATTTATTCAAATCTTGGCTGAAAAACAGCCTAACTTCTCTACTGCTGGTAATAGTATTTTTAGGAATAAGTACAGCTGGGTGGACTCCCTCTAGTAGCGCAGCGCTACCAGCTGGAAATGCGATTACTGAGGGTAACGCCTTATTACGGCGGGCACTCCCGATTGATAATAAAAAAGTACGGCAACTACAAGCCTCTCTAGAAGACATCTCCAATCAACTTCGGGCTAATCGACGTTGGGGTGCCATTTCTAGCGACCTCAGTACTGCATCCCGGATTCTTGATAACCCCTCTCAACTTTTAAGAAGCGTCCCAACAGAACGTCAACCCCAAGCTCAAGCTTTGATTACTGAGTTGAAATCTGGCGTGGATGCCTTGAAAAAAGTGGCTGAAACCAAAGATAAAGAACAAGTGCGGCAACGACGAGGCGAAGTGCTAAATCTTGTAGGTGAATTAGAACAGCTAATGGTCAAGAAATTCCCCTTTGAAGTGCCAGCAAAATACAGCAATTTACCCCAACTCAAAGGTCGTGCTACTGTAGAAATAAAAACCAGCAAAGGTCCTCTCACAGTTATTGTAGATGGCTACAGCGCTCCTGTCACCGCTGGGAACTTTGTTGATTTAGTGCAGCGGGGTTTTTATAATAATTTACCATTCACCCGCTCCGAAGAATCCTACGTCTTGCAAACCGGAGATCCACTAGGGAAAGAGGTAGGTTTCATTGATCCAAAGACGGGTAAGTATCGCGCTATTCCCTTAGAAGTTCTGGTTGAAAAAGACAAAGCGCCCACCTACGGCATAACTCTAGAAGATGCTGGTCGTTACACTGATATGCCAGTTCTGCCCTTTTCTTCCTTTGGTGCCCTAGCACTAGCGCGTCCCGAACGTGACGCGAATGGCGGTTCTTCGCAAGTTTTCTTCTTTCTGTTTGATCCTGAACTTACCCCAGCAGGACGTAACCTCTTAGATGGTCGGTACGCTGTTTTTGGCTATGTGACTGAGGGTCAAGAAGTTTTGAAAGAACTTAAGGCGGGTGACAAAATTGAATTCGCTAAAGTCATTAAAGGGGCAGAGAATTTAGTTGAGCCGGTTGCGGCATAGTTGATTTTGATTTTAACCGCAGATGAACGCGGATAAACGCAGATGAATTTCAAGAATTATCTGCGTTCATCTGCGTTCATCTGCGGTTAGTATAATTAATTCGATGAAAGAAATCACGCTGCTAGCTGAGATTACCTGCTTGAAACACCTGTTCAACAGCGATCGCCAACTCTGGAAACGTCCGCGACACAATCTGCTGGCTGGCGGTAAACACTGTCTGTTCATACAACCCCTCCTCCAGCAACAACACAGAGATCTTCGTCTCTAGTGGGTCTACAATCCAATACTCACATACCTCCAACGCCGCATATTCAGACCGCTTATAGCGATAGTCCCACTTCACTGAATCTGGGCTGACGACCTCTACAATCAGTAATGGAGGAGACTGAAATACTGCTGACACGTTCATCAGTTCCCTTGCTTGCTCTATTGACACCACACACAGGTCACTCAACCTGGATTTATTTCTACCTGTTCTCACCCCAGTTTCTCTAAAACAAAGCCACGGTAAGCTCAAGCGCTTAATTTCTGTCCTCAAGAGGATATCTAGAAAATCAACAATCAACAAATGTTGAATTGTAGGTGGGTTCATTAGTTCTAATTTGCCATCCACCAATTCGTAATGAAAACCAGTACCATCATCATAGGTTAAGTACTCTTCAAAGGTGAGATTAGATGCTAGTGTGGTGACCATCTCAACTGACTCATAGACGGTATCTTAATCGTAACTTGTCAAGTCAATGCAATACCCAGGAGGACCTGTGCAAGTTCAAGATATTGGTGAACAAAAACTTTTACAAATATTGCAGCGTTTCTGTCCCCCGGAAATTATTGGGGATGACGCAGCGGTGCTTTTGACTGAACCAGGGAAATCTTTGGTGGTAACAACAGATGTGTTAGTTGATAACGTGCATTTCAGTGAAGTTACAACTTCTCCACATGATGTAGGTTGGCGTGCTGCTGCTGCTAATTTATCAGATATAGCAGCGATGGGGGCTTGGCCGTTAGGAATTACTGTTGGATTAGCACTGACAGGAAATGTCCCTGTAAGTTGGGTAGAACAATTGTACGAGGGAATGACAGAATGTTTACAAAAGTATAACACCCCCATTGTCGGTGGTGATGTTGTGCGATCGCCTGTGATTACCGTAGCAATTTCTGCTTTTGGTCAAGCTTACCCAGGGCGTATCATCCGCCGCAATCAAGCTAAGGTGGGAGATGCAATTGTGGTGACAGGCGTTCACGGGGCTTCAGCCGCTGGCTTGGAATTGCTCCTCCATCCCGAAATAGGAGAAAATCTCCCTCATAGCGATCGCACAGCATTAATCCACGCACACCAACGTCCCCAACCCCGACTAGATGTATTACCAATACTCTGGGAAATTTTTGATTCCCACTCCCCCCTCCCCATCTCTGGAATGGACAGCAGCGACGGTTTAGCAGATGCTGTTGTGCAAATCTGCCGTGCTAGTGGGGTTGGTGCAGTTCTCGAAAGTCCTCAAATCTCCTTGCCAACCGCTTTTGACCACTGGCTTCCAAAACAACAAGCACTGGAATATGCTCTCTACGGTGGTGAAGATTTTGAATTGGTACTGTGCTTGCCAAAAGAGCCAGCACATGTTATAGTACAAAACCTTGGTAAAGGCGCTGCTGTGATCGGAACGATTATAGAAGGGTCAACAGTACTGTTACATGACCAAAATGGCAAAATCCCCGACCAAGTTGTGACACTCAATCGAGGATTTCAACATTTTAGTTAGTTGTTGGGTGTTGGGTGTTGAGTGTTGGGTGTTGGGTGTTGGGTGTTGGTTGGTAATTGTAAATAAAACAACTAACTCCTCACTCCTAACTCCTCACTCCTAACTCCCCCACTCCCCACTCCCCATGCCCCACTCCCCACTTTCTTAACTCCACTTCGCGGCTACGAGTTCTGCCAAATCAAGGACTCGCTGGCTATAACCCCACTCGTTGTCATACCAAGCCATGACTTTGACGAGGTCATTGCCCATGACCAATGTCAAGTTAGCATCAATAATGGAAGAAGCATCAGTACCTTGGTAGTCGGATGATACAAGTTGTAGTTCACTGTAATCCAAAATACCTTTCAATGAACCTTCTGCGGCTTCTTTGAGAACTTGGTTAACTTCTTCCGTAATGGTAGGCTTTTCGACCTGTACCACAAAATCTACCATGGAAACGTTTGGGGTAGGTACGCGGAGTGCGACACCATTCAGCTTACCTTTAAGGTCTGGTATTACCAATGCTACTGCTTTTGCCGCACCAGTGGATGTAGGTACGATGTTGATTGCAGCAGCACGCGCCCGTCGCAGATCCCGGTGAGAAGCGTCTAGCAAGCGCTGGTCTCCAGTGTAGCTGTGGGTGGTGGTCATGCTGCCTTTGATGATGACGAATTTTTCGTGCAACACCTTGGCAATGGGAGCTAAGCAGTTTGTAGTACAGCTGGCGTTGCTGATGATGTGGTGTTTGTTGTGGTCGTAGTCGTGATGATTCACGCCAATCACAAAAGTACCATCTTCATTTTTGCCAGGAGCAGTAATCAGAACCTTTTTAGCACCTGCATTAACGTGCTTGAGAGCCCCTTCTTTGGCCGTAAAGACTCCGGTTGCTTCGATAATGAGGTCAATTTCCCAATCTCTCCAGGGCAAGTTTTCTGGATTGCGATCAGATACACACTTAATGGTCTTACCGTTTACGACAATTGAGTTATCATCAGCTGAAATGTCAACATCCTTTAACTTGCCTAGCATCGAGTCATACTTCAGCAGGTGAGCGTTGGTTCTAGGATCTGATGTGTCATTGATAGCGACAAGGTCGATGTTGCTATTTTGTCTACCTAACCAGCAGCGTGCAAAGTTACGCCCAATGCGACCGAAACCGTTAATTGCAACTCTAATCACAGCGTCTTGCCCTCTGTAAATCTATGCCTAAAGAAATGCTTGGATGACCCCGATCATACCGCAAAGGGGAGAGTATTTATAACTATAAAGTGTTAAATCGTAAAAAAACATAAAGATTACCATGAGTCTGTCAACCCAAAAATGACGGAAGGAAAGTGGGGAGATGGGGGGATGGGGGGATGGGGGGATGGGGGGATGGGGGGATGGGGTGAGGTTATAGGGGATAAGAAATACTACATTATAACCATTTCCCTACAGTCATAGAGTATTATGCCGAATTTTGGTAGAGGTTGTGATTGGCGATATAAATTCTCACGGGTTCTGGAACTAAATAGCGAATTGATTGGCGATCGCGGCATAAGTTGCGAATCATACTTGACGAAAGTCCTACTAAAGGTGTATGCAATAATTCCCAGCGTATGCTTAAAGACTGCTTTGCCAATTTTTGCGCCACTTGCTTGCAGATGAACTCACTTTCAGCTATAGTCGCACCACTTGGGAGTCGCGGTGCGACTAACCAATGACATAGTGGTGCTAATTCATCTACCTGATGCCAACGGGGTAAGGTTTGGAAAGTATCTAAACCTACAATCCAGTACCAGGCGGTATTTGGGTAAAAAGCAGATAAGTCAATCAGGGTGTTAATAGCATAAGAAGTTCCACGACGATTTGCTTCAACCAGTGAAACAGCAAACGCTGGGTTGTCTGCAACCGCAAGGCGCACCATTTCTAGGCGATGTTCAAATAAAGCCGCTTGTTTATGAGGAGGATTTAATGAGGGCACCCAAATTACCTGTGCTAAGGCGACTTGATGCAAAGCTGTCTCAGCTACGAATAAGTGTACCCAATGAACTGGATCAAAAGTGCCGCCGAAAATTGCTACTTGTCGCATCCACTCAGTTCTCGTACTTTATTCAATTTCAAAGCAGTTTAGCCGCCAACTCACTATTGTACCCGATTCTCGCTAGTCAACAAACTAAAAATTATGTGCTTGCAATCACAAACATTTATTTCCAGATTCCCCAGAAATTTTCCGAATAAACATAATATCTGTTGATGAAGGTAAAAATCGCCCGCAAGGGTAAAATCGTTTTGAACAAGGCAAATAAAAGCCAAAAATCCGCGTATCATCAGTTATGAAAAGTATAAACAGGTAGTATCGTTAAAAAACAAATCCCTGTTATGATACGCGTGTTATTTACGATCATTGTGTGGTGTGGTGTTAGAGGAGTAATAAATGAAAAATGCTGTAGACTTTAGCGGTAGACCATTTCATTTCATTGGTATTGGTGGCATGGGAATGTCCCCTTTGGCATATGTGCTTGCAAAGCTTAACTTGCCAGTATCAGGTTCGGATATTAATCTTAACCACATTACCTGCCGACTGGAATCTATCGGAGTTCATGTTTTTAGCAGACAAGAAGCAAATAATCTTGAGTTCTTTCGACCTGCTGTTAAGGTTAATGGAGTATTATTAAATACCAAAGAAGCATTACCTACTGTTATCGAGGCGACACTGCCGCAAGTCATTTGTTCAACAGCAATTAACACCAATAATTTAGAATACAAAGCGGCACTAGAATTAGGTTGCCCAATTTTCCACCGTTCTGATCTACTAGCAGCCTTAATTGCCGATTACTACAGCATTGCAGTGGCAGGGACTCACGGCAAAACCACCACCAGTAGCATGATTGGCTATATGCTACTCCAAGCCAATTTAGACCCAACTATTTTGGTGGGTGGTGAAGTAAATGCTTGGGAAGGCACAGCCCGAATTGGGAACAGTCGATATTTGGTGGCTGAGGCAGATGAATCAGATGGTTCCTTAGTCAAACATACCCCAGAAATAGGCATTATTACCAATATAGAACTGGATCATCCCGACTACTACGAAACATTACAGGAAGTGGTTGAGATTTTTCAGACATTTGCCAAAGGCTGTAAAACCCTGGTAGGTAGCATTGACTGTGCTACGGTACGCGAACACTTCAAACCAAAAATAAGTTACAGTCTGTACCCTGAAATTGGCGCAGACTACACCGCTACCAATATTGACTATCGCGCTGATGGCACCACTGCTCTTGTTTGGGAAAGAGGCAAAGCCCTAGGTGTGTTAAACTTGCGCCTGCTAGGAAGGCATAATCTCAGCAATGCCCTAGCAGCAGTGAGTGTCGGTCGGATATTGGGCTTGGAATTCGGGGAAATTGCAAAAGGTATTGCCACCTTTGAAGGTGCAAGACGGCGCTTTGAGTACATGGGTGAAGTCAACGGCATTACTTTTATTGATGACTACGCCCATCACCCCAGCGAGATTCGTGTGACTCTGGCTGCTGCACGCCTCCAAGCCAGACCGGGGCAAAGAGTGGTTGCTATATTTCAACCCCATCGCTACAGCCGTACACTTACCTTTTTAGAGGATTTTGCCCAGTCCTTTACTCATGCCGATTTGGTTGTCCTGACAGACATTTACAGTGCAGGCGAGAAAAATTTAGGGCTAGTTAGTGGTGAACATCTGGCAAGTAAAGTTGCCCAGGAACACCCCCAAGTGACGTATCAACAAACTTTAGCCTCTGTGTGCGAGTTCTTGCTGCAAGCGCTGCGCCCAGGAGATTTGGCCCTGTTTTTGGGAGCTGGGAATTTGAATCAGGTAATTCCGGAAGTCATGGCAACATTTTGTAATCTAACTACAGCCACATCCTAAGCAGTTTTTGCAGGAGGGTTTTCATCACATACATAGTGTCTGTTTCGTAACAGTTACACTTACTCAATTTATTACCGTATTTTTACGGCGTATTGACGTCAAAATTCAATTAATTTTAGCAAATATGACAATCTCTCAGGCATCCGCAAATGTCTGCACACTTTCAGGCTTGAATAGCAACAAACAAATAACACCATTATCTGACGAAAGAAAGGAAATTTATTTGCCTGATATTGATTGTGCGATCAAGTCGCAAGTTTCTCTGGCAGCGTATACTTCCTACAGAGTAGGTGGTCCAGCCTATTTGTGCGTTGCTCCCCGCAATCTAGAAGCTTTGCAAGCCAGTGTTAAGTATGCTAAGTTACAAGAATTATCGGTAACAGTTCTGGGAGCAGGCTCGAACTTACTGGTAAGCGACTGTGGTCTATCGGGCTTAGTGATTGTGACGCGCAATCTTCGCTCTTCTCAATTCGACCCTAAAACAGGGCTGTTAACTGTAGCTGCTGGAGAGCCAATTCCTAGCTTGACATGGGAGGTAGCAAAGCGGGGATGGCAAGGACTGGAGTGGGCTGTTGGTATCCCTGGAACTGTGGGAGGTGCTGTTGTGATGAATGCAGGGGCACACAATAGCTGTACGGCAGATATTTTAGTGAGCGCCGAGGTACTTTCATCCGATGGTACAGTGGAAACTCTCAACCGCGAACAGTTGGGTTACAGCTACCGCAGTTCTATACTCCAAGGAAGCGATCGCATAGTGACCCAAGCCAGTTTTCAACTCCAACCAGGGGCAGATCCCTCACTAGTTCTCGCAGCGACAAAGCAGCACAAACAGCATCGCTTGAGCACCCAACCCTACCACTTGCCCAGTTGTGGGAGTGTATTCCGTAATCCCAAACCTTACGCTGCTGGTTGGCTCATTGAACAAACAGGGCTAAAAGGCTACCAAATTGGCAAAGCGCAAGTAGCACAACGCCATGCTAATTTTATCGTCAACTGTGGTGGGGCTAGTGCTTGTGATATTTTCAATCTCATCCGTTACATTCAGGAGCAAGTCCAAGAACGTTGGTCAATTTGGCTAGAACCAGAAGTCAAAATGATCGGAGACTTTCAAACTGCTGGCTGAAACTCTCAGGCGTTAGTTGTTGGTGGTTGCTGGTTGGTGGTTGGTTGATGACCAAACACCAATCAACAATCAACTAACCACTAACATTGATTATTGACTACAATCCTGGAAGTTCTAGCCCACTGGTCAATTCTTCCATCCGTTCCCGCATTGTAGCCGTGGACTTGTTGTAGGCGTCTTTCATTGCCGCTGTCACGAGATCTGAAACTACTTCTGCCCCTTCAGTGAGAGCATCTGGGGAAATTTCCACTCGCTTAGGTTCTTGGTTCCCGCTGACAATCACCTTGACTAGACCACCGCCAGACTCGCCTTGAATCTCCATTTGCTCCAATTCGTCTTGGAGTCGCTTCGCGCCTTCTTGAACTTGCTGCGCTTTTTTAAAGGCTTCAGCCAGTTCTTTCATTTTTCCCAAGCCAAAGCCAAATCCCTGTCCTTTTCCTGTCATAATTGATTGTCCGCGTGTGCTTTGAATAACAAATCACATTCAATTATAGATGCCGTGGTTGAAACTCCCACCACTGAAATAACGATTTCGGCGGTCATACTTATTATTCACACTGTCTTTGATTTCCCCAAATTATACAAACCTATATATTATATGTATGTTTCACTTTCATCTTATGTAAGAATTCTATACACGAATGAAACCGCTTTTGTTATAAAATATAGCCAGTTAAAGATTCGTTAAATTTTGTAAAGTCATTAGATATATTTAATACTTACTTAACAATTCAACCCTAGAGAGTTATCAGCAGGTAATCCTGTCATAGTATGAAACATAGGAGTACTATTCTTACCTGTGCTCTGGTGACTGTGCTCATGGAAGTAAATTTCTTAGTAACAAATGCTAGGGGTGTAGTGTCCATGCCCTTGACGATCCTGATCGTGGATGACGACCTGGGCACTCGTTTGTCTATTAGCGATTATTTGAAACTGTCTGGCTACTCGGTACTCACGGCTGATGATGGTCAACAAGCTTTAGCCATGGTACAAGACTACCATCCTGATTTAATGGTGACGGATATTATCATGCCAAAGATGAATGGCTATGAACTGGTGCGCCGGGTGCGTCAACATCCAGCATTCCGTTTGTTACCTGTAATTTTGTTAACAGCACGCACAAAGACTCAGGAAAGAATTCTTGGCTACCAATCAGGTTGCGATTTATACTTGCCTAAGCCTTTTGAACTCGAAGAATTAGCAGCAGCGATTCGTAATCTATTAGAGAGATCCCAAATCATTCAATCTGAGTATGGTTTTTTGCAACAAGAGAATATGGGAACCTCCGCTTCCAGGAAAAAACCCATGGAAGCAAACAAATCTGAGTTGCAGAGGATTGAGAAACCCCACATACTCTCAGAACTGACAAACAGAGAACAGGAAGTCTTAGAACTTTTAACTCATGGTCTTTCTAATGCCCAAATGGGTCAGCAACTGCATCTCAGTCCTCGGACAGTAGAAAAGTATGTTAGTAGTTTATTAAAAAAAACTGATACCAGTAATCGAGCAGAATTGGTACGTTTTGCCATGAAACATGGTCTAGTGGATTGACATCTTCACAGATGTAATCCCTTTTGCCTCTAGCACCGCTGCAACTTGTAAAATGAGGGCTTCATTTAATGGTGCAGCTATTAACTGCACGCCCAATGGTAAAGCATTGGGGCGTTGAATTGGTACTGATAAAACGGGTAAGCCAATAAAAGATAATGGTTGAGTGAACAGACCTAGATGGGGACGGACGAGGATTTCCTCCCCCTCTAAAATCATAGTTTGTTGACCAATGAGTGGTGCTGAAATAGGTGTTGTTGGTGCAAGAATGACATCTACCTTTTGGAATATTTCCCGGACGCGATCGCGAAACCATCTTCTAAAACGCTGCGATTGAATGTACCAACTGCTAGGAATTAACGCCCCAGCAACAAAGCGATCGCGTGTAGCCGGATCAAAATCCTCGAGGCGCGATCGCAAGTCTTCCAAATGCAAATTTGCCCCTTCACAAGCTGTAATCACAAAAGCAGCAGCACGGGCGCGATGGGCTTCTGGTATACTCACAGACTCAGTCACACTGAGTGCATCAGCAACCTCGTACACTGCTGCCAAAGCTTCAGAACTTGCCCCTTTCATGAAATAATCACCAGCAATAGCAATGCGCAAATTTCCCACATCCTGTAAAAACGTTCTATCCAACGTCTCTACGGGAGGAAGCTTTGTACAAACCGGATCGCGATCATCCTCCCCCTGAAGCACATCAAAAACCGTAGCAATATCCCGCACCGAACGGGCAAAAGGTCCAATATGATCTAAACTACTAGAAAACAAAGCAACACCAGCACGGGACAACCGCCCATAAGTCGGCTTAAAGCCAAAAACACCACACAAAGCCGCAGGAACACGAATGGAACCATTAGTATCAGAACCCAGCGACAGGGTCACCAATCCACCACTCACCGCCGCCGCCGAACCACCAGACGAACCACCAGCCACCCGCTTCAAATCATGAGGATTATGAGTAGCACCATAATGAAAATTTTCCGTCACGAACCCATAGGCATACTCATCCATATTTAAAGCACCTACCAATACCCCACCCGCTTGTTTCAGCTTCGCCACCGCCGTTGCATCTTGGGTTGCTGGGGGATTTTCAGCATTAATTTTTGCACCTGCAAGGGTTGTGATCCCAGCGATATCGAAAAGATTTTTCACAGCAATTGGCACACCAGCGAGGGGACCAGGATTTTTACCCTCAGCAATTTCCTTGTCAATTCCTGCTGCATCCACCAAAGCACTTTCAGCAGTCACAGCAGTAAAACAATTCAGGTCATTATCCCGCGCTTCAATTCTTTGTAAAGCAGCTTTGACCACCTCCACCGCACTCACTTTACCCTCTCGCACAGCAGCAGCGATCGCCACAGCATCAACCTGTTCTAAATTCATCGCTCAAAAACTGACGCTGCTTCCATATTATCTGGTAACGGAAACTCATTCACAAGCTGAGCGATCGCCTGAATTCTCTCAAAATTTGCCACCACCCCATCCCGATACTCATCCCGCAATGGCAAATCCAACAACAACACCATCATATCCACATACCCACCCACATCAAACCCCTCACCTACCATCTCCCCTCCCCCTCTTCTTCTTCTTGGCGTTCTTGGCGGTTCATATTATAAACCCACAACCTCCACCGGCAACACAAACTTACCATCCTCCCCCGCCTCAAACCCCACCACTTGAAACACAGCATCAATATTCAAAGCCCCATAAATATGAGGAAACAGATCCTCTCCCTCAACACCTTCATAGCGAATCTCAGCTTGAACTTTACCTGAATCAATGCAAAGAAGAACCAACCCCCCTTGATAAGGAAAAAAGGTATTCGCCACCTTAATAACCTGTCTTGGTGTCGAACAGTGAATAAAACCTTCAGACTCCAGCGTATCACCCCGATACGTCCCGACGAGTTTTGCCTGTTCCCATTGTTGCCGCTGCGTAATATGCAGAATAGTATTCATTCGTATTTATAGATGTAGGGTGGGCACTGCCCACCATTTAACCATTTATACGTAACAAAAATCATTCTTTAAATCTTTACTCGCCAACTTTTTCTATAATTTCGCCAAAATCACGTACTTGTACTTTTACACCAGAACATACACAGCACCAATCATTAGTATACATACCTTGTTGTGTCCACCGATGAAAACTGGAATACTCCCATAGGTGTGGACATGAAACTAGACTATGCTTAACTGGATTGTAATGAATATAGTTTAGATGTTTTTCAAAATCAGCTTCATCACGGATAGTATGTTCCCAAAAACGGCGTTGCCAAACATCACTTTCATGATGTTTGCGGCGTGAATTTGATACGTTTTGAGGTAACACCCCTTTACCTCGCAAGGACTGGGTGAATATCACCTTTAATCTCCCTACCCGTTTGGAATAAGCCTGATCGCCGACAGGTAGAGTCCAGAGAAAATGAATATGGTCTGGCAAAATGACTGCACCTGTCACATCAAATGGCATTTCACACCTCACTGTTGCTACAGCATGGCGTAGGCAGAAGATATTTTCTGGGTCTGAGAACAGAGGGTTGCGCTGATATGTTACCAATGTTAAAAAGAAGGTTCCACCAGGCACATAAGCGCGGCGATATTCAGGCATTTGGGTGTTTTAGGTTGGAGTTTTGGTGGGTTGTGCTACAGATTTGGTAGTGGGAATTAATCATATCTTGCACCATCGCCTTGTTGCGAAAATCAGAGCAACAAGGTGATGATTTCGTAGGGTCGGCACTGCCCACCAGCCCTTATTCAGCCCTGATGATTTCGTAGGGTGGGCAGTGGCCACCTAATAATTTCAACTAACTCCATCTTATTCTGCAAATTTATTGACATCAAGATAGTGAAAACACTGAGAAAAAACACATCACACTGATCGCTTCCACAACTCACATTGAACTCTATCAACCCGGAATCCATCAAGTGTTTGCACTTTACTAACCACCAGCTTCATCTCTAATCGCCCACAAACCATAATTCACGGTTTTATATACAAAAGCTTATACTTTGGAGTTGACATTTGTATATACATCATATTGCTATAGGAATCATATTTGATTGTTGAAATATACGTAGTCGGTGCCCACCATTACCCGGATATGGTGGGCAGTGCCCACCCTACTTAAAATTTTTCATGAATGATTTAGGATTCCTATATACTAAGATTAATGGTTGAAAAAATATCCGGCTTTGATTGGGGCGATGGAAATTATCAAAAGTAATATGAAGAAAATATTACCAAAAATGACAACTGATGAAGAAGCAGAAAGCCTATTAGAACAGGACTTATCTGACTATCTTCATGAAGATAACTTCAAGTTTGTTGAGGAATACACACATCTGGCGCACACAAACCCGTAAATTCTAACCTTGTCACCCTCAGCGTATCCAAATCAACCCGGCGGATAGCGTGGTTATTTGTATCAGCAATATATAAAACCGAACCCATAACACTCAGTCCGGAAGGCTCAGAAAAGCGGCTATTCTTACCTTCACCATCCTCCAACCCAACCGAACCATCTCCCAAAACCGTTTCACAACTCCCCGTGCCAGGATTCACTAATTTAATTTTATGGTTATAAGTATCTGCTACCCAAAGAGAATTCTGAGAGTATTCCACTCCTAAGCAGTGCTGTAACCGGACATCGGAACCTTGTCCATCAACATCGCCAAAGCCAAAGAGGTCACCACTACCACAAACAGTCCTTACTTGTTGAGGTTCAATCAGTCCCACAGCACGAATTGAACTCACTTCACTGTCAGCAATGTATAATTCTTCTCCATCACTCGTAATCCCACTGGGTTGAGCAAAGGCAGATTCGGTAAGTACACCATCAACACAACCTTCTGCGCCAGTACCAGCATAAGTTGTTACTCTGGCGGTTTGTAAATTCATTTCCCAGATTTGGTGAGGACCAGCCATAACTATAAACAGACTATTTCCCACCTTTTGTAAATCCCAAGGAGACGAGAGTGCTGTTTCTAAACCATTACCACCGTGAGGGCGGATATTATGGCTTTGTTCTCCTGTTCCAGCAATGGTTTCCACGACTTGGCGTTTGAGGTCAACTCGCCGCAAAGCATGATTTTCTGTATCAGCAACGTATAAAATTTGATTTTCTTCATCAAATGCCATTCCTTGGGGTGCGAAAAACTGAGCCTCCCCGAAGGAACCATCTGTTAACCCAGATTGACCAGTACCAATCAAATGCAGGATTTCTCCTTCTAGACTACTCATGACCAAGCGGTGATGTCCAGAATCAGCGATGAACAAACCCGCTGTTGTTGCCAAAACTTTACCAGGAAAAGCCAGCGGCGTGATTAATGGTTGTTGCTGTTTTTCCAAGGTAAGGTTCAGTTCTTGGAAGTAGATGGTACCTTTGTGTTGATGTTGGCTAATTAACTTTTGAATCAGTTGGTCTAAAGCATCGCGATTACCTTCACCAGAAACGTAGCCAATGACGTAACCTTCTGGATCAATCACCATTAAAGTAGGCCAAGCACGCACAGCATACTCTTGCCAAACCCGGAAACCGCTGTCAACTATAATTGGATGTTCGATGTCATAGCGTAGAATAGCTTGGCGAATATTTTCGGTTTCCTTTTCGTTGTCAAATTTGGCACTGTGTACGCCAATGACAGTAAGACTATCTTTATATTTTTTTTCTAGATATTTCAGTTTTGGTAGGATATGCAGACAGTTGATACAACAGTATGTCCAAAAGTCCAAAATGACGACTCTACCTTTAAGTTGTTGAAGAGATAGGGGTTTTTCGGTGTTGAGCCAAGGATAATTTTGTGGCAGTTCTGGTGCTCTTACACGTGGATACATAGATTAGCCAACTCATTCAGAAATGTAAACCCGGCTGGTCAGGCGATAACGCCACCGCCCCTTCGGGCAGTGAACTATCTATATTACTCGTTCATGCTAAACGTGTCAAGCATCGCTAAACAAATACTCAAGCTTATGATAGAGTAGAGTTATAGTAAATGCTAAACGTGATTGACGAATTGAAAATGAAAGAGAAGCAAATGCCTATGATTGAAGCTGGGGAAGCTAAAACTCCAGTTAGAGAAAAGCAACTTGCAGTTAGAGTAACGCCAAGCGAGTTTGACGCTTTTAAAGACAAAGCTAAGATGGAGGGAAAAAGCCCGTCTCAAGTGCTTTTAGAATTTGTGTTGAACTATATCAATCAACCAACGAATCTGGGCGTAGAGGCTAGAGTCAGAAGCCTGGAAGAGAAAATGCAGGAGATTCAGCAACAAATGGGAAAATTGGTGGCCTGAGACAAGAATATAGAGAGATCAGGCAATGGCGCAATCAAATAACTGAATGCATAAAAAAGAACCCACCATCCGTAGCGGGTTCTTTTTTAATCTGGTTGATTTTGTGTTTAGCGTGTTAAACTGTGCTAAACACAAAAAAATGTCATATGAATGGGAGGACGATAAACACATATCAGCCGGATAAAAACAAAGATATACCTGATGACAGTAATGTTCATTTTGAGTAAAAATCAAAAATTGTATCCCTAGCATTTCTCGATTACCAACCAGGAGATCAGCTGGTCTATCAGCTTTATCCAAGTTGAAAAGGGGCTACACAAACAATGACTCACCCCAAAGACTCACAAGTTAAACCCCCAGTGAATGTTTCCGCATCACCAGGGGGGATTTTAAAATAATGAAAAATATTAATTCGATAATACCACATTTCCATGCACCTTGCATCGGAACTCATTCCCCTCGCCCACATAGCCAAAGAGATCATGCTCTATCCATTGAGGCAGGTGAGCCATGATCACAACACTATCTCCTCAAAGTACACTTGACACTGTTGACCCTGGTGTCAGCTATGAGTGGATTCAAAGCCTTTCGCCAGAACTGAAAGACGCAGCACTCTACAGAATGCTCAAGATAATTGAAGCCAAACCGACATTAGTAGAGTTGTTCGCCATCAACCAAGTCATTTATCGTACTGTTTCAGGCAATACATTCACAGAATCTGCTGAGGAGGCGGCGAAAAGAACAGGACATGACCGCAAAACCATCCTCAAAGGACTTGACCAAGCAGTTTCTCAAAACATTCTTGAAGAGAACAAACGTCCTGGAACCAGTAGCGAGTATTGGTTCAAACCAGTAGAAGAGTGGTTACCAGAGCCGGTAGTCCGTAATAGGGACACCCGTACAAGGAAAGTTTTGCAGTTTCCATCATCACACAACACTGACTCAGTAGAAACTGAACAGCAAATAACCAGCAATCATGAGGTAGTCCGTAATATGGACTGCCATGAAACGGACTCAAACATGTTGTTTGTTGTTTCTTTAAAAGAAGAACAACTTGAAGAAGAAGTTAGCGTCCCCACGACGGACACCCCCAAATCGCCTTGGAAGTATGTTGGTCAGGGATTGCCTAGGGTGTACATCCCACCAGAACTTGACCAAGAGACTGGCAGCAAGATTGAATCAATTCATGAAGCAACGTCTAGACCGCGCCAAGGAATTATTAAAGAGGCAGTGGATTTGCTCTATAACAAGCTGAATCGTATTCCATCAATCCTTGAAGAAAAACGGACACCCAGCTTAAATTCAGTTGGATCTGTAATCCCATCTGCTGTTTCTTCTGGCATTCCTGATGAGGTTCTAGTTGCCCTCAGCAAGGCTGGAATTGACCTTGGCATGGGGACAGCAGAACGTTTGTGGTTGAAGTATAGCGACAAGTTTGAAGAGGCAATCGCCTACACTATAGCCCAGGACGAAGCTGGTAAAATTAAGCAGAGCAAAGAAGGATTCTTCCGTAGGTCTTTGTCCGAGGGCTGGAACTTAACTATAAAACCCCAGGTGCGCGACACAGAAGTTGAGCAAGCTTTAAGTATTGATGAACCAACTGCTGAAGAAATGGCGTTGATTGATGATGCTATCGCCAATGGTCGGGCTAGGGATAAGTACTATGGGACGCATGGATGGTTGGTAATTCGACTTTCTGGACATTCGGAACCGTGGAAAGATTTTCTTTATAAATAGCACTCACTACCCTTCTGTTCCAACAATGGTTTCTACTACTTGACACTTAAGGTGGAATCGCCGCAATGATCGGACTCAAAACACTGACCAGTAAAGAGTTATTGGTTTGGATGCAACAAGCCAAAACTAAAGCATATCAAGGACAAGTTGCTAACCGCATCCCTCAATTGGCTGTGGCTTCAAGAGAGTGGTTTGCTGTTCACATCTGGGACAAAACGGGGCAAAGTGTCAGTCTTGGTGATACAGCTTGTATCTTCTCCCTAATGAGTGTGATTAAGCCGTTTTTGCTACTTTATCTCCTAGAACATCTGGGAGCAACGACTGTGTTTCACCTTGTTGGGGTTGAACCATCAGATGCAGGCTTTAATTCCTTAGAGCAACTGATTGCTGATAGTGGACGCCCCCGCAATCCCATGATTAATAGTGGAGCAATTACCCTTGCTTCCATGTTACCTGGACGAAATGCTAGCGATCGCTGTCAGCGCTTGTGTCAATGGCTTAACCAACTAGCGGGTTGCAAGCTAGAGTTGGATCGGGATCTGCTTGCTTCTGTACGCTTGGGAACTTCTCACGCCAATCAAGCGATCGCCCAGTATCTTGCCACCTGCGGGTATTTAAAGAATCCTGAAATAGCCCTTGACACTTACGAACATATATGCTGTTTGTCTGGGAGAGTTGAAGACTTAGCTCTTCTGGGAAAACTCCTCGCTTGTGAAAGTGGATGGGTGAGGCCAGAGCACCAATATAGTGTCAATGCCTTGATGCTAACTTGTGGACTATACGAGGCTTCTTCCCATTTTGCCCAGAGGATTGGTCTGCCAATGAAATCAGGTATTAGTGGTACACTCCTTGCGATAGTACCAGGTCAGGGGGCGATCGCCTGCTATAGTCCTGCTTTAGACCGTGTAGGCAATCCCATAGCAGCACTTGCCTTTGTTGAGGCTTTATCCCAAGGGCTAGCTGGTTGATTCTGGTTTTGTGGTTACTTCAGGCTGTGGTTCTGCTGTAGTTTCTGGTGATGGAGATTCGATCACAATCTCTGGCAGGGTGGGGGGTAAACTGGGAGATGGTTCAACAGTTGGAATAGGCTGTTTTTCTTCCTTTGGCTGTGTTTCAGGGGATTTTTCCACCTGAGGCGTTGAGGTAGGGGTGGGAGTAGGTTCAGTAACTGGTATTTTGGTAGTGTAGTTGGGGTCTACTATTGTGCGAACTTCATCAGCCGAGAGTTCCCCTCTCACAATTTTAGAAAGAGTATCTTTACCTTTGGGTTCATAGGTAATTAGTCTGACTGTACTGTTAAAGACATTTTTAACAGGGTTGCCTTGCTCATCAAGGAATTCCAGTTTTACCCAGTTTTTACCAGGCTTAAAGCCTTTAAGATAAACTGCTTGCCAGCGATCGAGGACGAAGCTTTCACCATTTACAGTGCACCGGATGCGCCAATCAGCAATTTCGTCCTTGGGATTATCAACAGCGACCAGGTGCAGTGGAGCGTTAGTTAGGTAAAAGTCTAGCAGAATTGGTTCTGCCCCGTATTTACCTTGGGGACTGTTATAGGTTAGCAGTGGTAAGGCTTGGTTAGGGTTGTTGTCGTCAGTTTTGGTGAAGACGTGAAATGTTGTCTCGGCATAAGCGCCTTCATTTTTAAAGCTTTCATCCCAAGGTTGGGAAGCAAATGCACGTAGGGTATGGGTACCAGGGGACAAGTCTGGCAAAATTAGGGGCTGATTTAGGTCATAGACGGTTACTAATGGTTCTTGGTCGAGGACTACGTTTAAATGGGGACCTAGATCTAATTGTGAGTCTTTAAATATAGGTAGATCCTTAACTTGAAAACTGACTGTTACCGTGTTGTCTTGGAGTATTTCATCTGGTTTGGGAGTAACTATTACTACCTGTGGTTGATAAACTTCCAAGACTTGACGCAGTTCTTGGATTGCTGCTGGAGGGGAAACTTCTGAGATTTGCTTTGAAATATTATTATATTGAGCCTTTTCTGGTAAAATCCCAGACGGTTCTTGGCTTATGGCTTTTTCGCCACAACTAGTCAAAATTAATACCAGTAGCAATGCCATGAGCGACCTGATGATAGCAATTGCCTTTGTCTGCCATGAGTTCATGCCTTGACTCTGTCCTTATAAACAACTGACTGAATCATTTTGGCTCAAACTGTCCATGAGGAACTATAGCCCAAAAGGTGAAATCTATAGCAATCCTATTTGAGATCCGAACAAAGGGGGAGAAGGGGGAGAAGGGGACAAGGGGGAGAAGGGGGACAAGGGGGACAAGGGGGAGGTGTTTGTAGTTCCTCCACGGATTGCTATACTAAGTTCGCAAATTGTTGCCATTTGTAAATTAAATCAAAAAAGTATTGACTTTTTGGTCAGAGAACCAAACATAAAAAGTAGATGACACGGTTGATTCAGGGATTTTGAATTATTGTTAACATCTGCCCAACAAAGTACAAGATAAGACTTTATAATTCAACGAGAAACCACTATCCACAGAGAGCGTTCATCGCAAAACCAGGCTATGGCCTGGAGGATGCGATTCACGAAGACGGGCTGTGGTACTGATAAATTCCTCAATCCTTATCTAGAGAGGAGGTCGAATGACAATAAGTCCTCCAGAGCGAGAGGAGAAAAAGGCTAGAGTACTCGTCGATAACGATCCGGTTCCAACCTCATTTGAACTATGGGCGAAGCCGGGACATTTCGACAGAAGTCTAGCGAGAGGTCCCAAAACCACTGCGTGGATTTGGAACCTGCATGCACTCGCCCATGATTTTGATACACATACAAGCGATTTAGAAGATATATCCCGCAAGATATTTGCAGCACACTTCGGTCACTTAGCCGTAGTGACTCTGTGGCTGAGCGGGATGATATTCCACGGCGCTCGTTTTTCTAACTACGAAGCTTGGCTAAGCGACCCTTTGAGCATCAAGCCAAGCGCTCAAGTTGTATGGCCAATTGTTGGTCAAGACATTTTGAATGGAGATGTTGGTGGTGGTTTCCACGGGATTCAAATCACCTCCGGCTTGTTCCAAGTGTGGCGGGGTTGGGGTATTACCAATACATTCCAACTCTACGTCACTGCTATCGGCGGCTTAGTATTGGCAGGCTTGTTCCTATTTGCAGGCTGGTTCCACTACCACAAGCGTGCGCCTAAGCTGGAATGGTTCCAAAACGTGGAATCCATGCTAAATCACCACTTAGCAGTGTTGCTAGGTTGTGGCTCCTTGGGCTGGACAGGTCACTTAATTCACGTATCCACACCTATTAATAAGTTGTTGGATGCGGGAGTTCCCATCAAAGACGTGCCCTTACCCCACGAGTTCATTTTGAACCGTGACTTGATCACCGAGCTGTTCCCAAGCTTTGCTAATGGGTTAACACCTTTCTGGACTTTGAATTGGGGTCAGTATGCTGACTTCCTCACCTTCAAGGGCGGTCTCAACCCAGTAACAGGTGGCTTGTGGCTGACGGACATTGCCCATCACCACCTGGCGATCGCGGTACTGTTCATCGTTGCTGGTCACATGTACCGTACCAACTGGGGTATCGGTCACAGCATCAAAGAGATCCTCGAAAACCACAAAGGTCCCTTCACTGGCGAGGGTCACAAAGGTCTCTACGAAAACCTGACCACCTCTTGGCATGCTCAGTTGGGAACCAACCTTGCCCTACTGGGTTCGTTGACCATCATTGTGGCGCACCACATGTACGCCATGCCTCCGTATCCGTATTTGGCAACCGATTACGCGACACAGTTGTGTATATTCACTCATCACCTGTGGATCGGTGGCTTCTTGATCGTCGGTGGAGCAGCTCACGCCACCATCTTTATGGTGCGGGACTACGATCCAGTAGTGAACCAAAATAACGTTTTGGATCGCGTGATTCGTCACCGCGATGCGATTATCTCTCACCTCAACTGGGTGTCTATGTTCCTAGGCTTCCATAGCTTTGGACTATACATTCACAACGACACGATGCGTGCTTTAGGTCGTCCCCAAGACATGTTCTCGGATACGGCGATTCAGTTGCAGCCCGTGTTTGCTCAGTGGGTACAAAACCTACACACACTAGCTCCTGGTTCAACCGCGCCTAACGCACTGGAACCCGTTAGCTATGCCTTTGGTGGCGGTATCCTGGCTGTAGGTGGCAAAGTCGCAATGATGCCTATTGCGCTGGGTACGGCGGACTTCATGATCCACCATATTCACGCATTCCAAATTCATGTCACAGTTCTGATTCTGTTAAAGGGATTCCTGTTTGCCCGTAGCTCTCGTCTGATTCCAGACAAGGTGAACTTGGGTTTCCGGTTCCCCTGCGATGGACCTGGTCGTGGCGGCACCTGTCAGGTGTCTGGTTGGGACCATGTATTCCTCGGTTTATTCTGGATGTACAACACCATCTCAATCGCGATTTTCCACTTCAGTTGGAAGATGCAATCTGATGTATGGGGAACTGTAGATTCAGATGGAGTGGTATCTCACATCACTGGTGGTAACTTCGCCCAGAGTGCCATCACAATTAACGGCTGGTTGCGTGATTTCTTGTGGGCACAAGCCACACAAGTGATCAACTCCTACGGAAGTGCGCTGTCAGCATATGGTCTACTTTTCTTGGGCGCTCACTTTGTTTGGGCATTCAGCTTGATGTTCCTGTTCAGTGGTCGCGGCTACTGGCAAGAACTCATTGAGTCCATCGTCTGGGCGCACAACAAACTCAAAGTAGCACCAGCAATTCAGCCTCGCGCTCTGAGCATCATTCAGGGTAGAGCTGTCGGGGTGACTCATTTCCTCTTAGGAGGTATTGTAACCACCTGGGCGTTCTTCCATGCGCGAATTCTCTCGCTAGGCTAGCAAGAAGAGTTAGTAGTGAGGAGTGAGGAGTGAGGAATAAAGAAGGAATAATAATTCCTAACTCCTAACTCCTAACTCCTAACTGCTAACTCCTGACTCCTAACTCCTGACTCCTGTCAAGGTCCGAGGACTTATCAAAACCTATGGCAACAAAATTTCCAAAATTTAGCCAGGATCTCGCACAAGACCCGACGACACGTCGGATCTGGTATGCGATCGCTATGGGAAATGACTTTGAAAGCCACGATGGCATAACAGAAGAAAATCTCTACCAAAAGATTTTCGCTACACACTTCGGTCATCTGGCAATCATCTTCCTGTGGGCATCCAGCCTCCTGTTCCATGTAGCCTGGCAAGGTAACTTTGAACAGTGGATCACAGATCCTCTTCATATCCGCCCAATCGCCCATGCGATCTGGGACCCCCACTTTGGTAAACCCGCTATCGAAGCATTTACCCAAGCTGGAGCTAGCAACCCAGTAAACATCGCCTACTCAGGTGTTTACCACTGGTGGTACACCATCGGGCTCCGGACAAACAATGACCTGTACCAAGGTTCAGTATTTTTACTGTTGTTGGCAGCAGTGTTCTTGTTCGCTGGTTGGTTGCACTTGCAACCCAAGTACCGTCCCAGCCTCTCTTGGTTTAAGAGTGCTGAGCCACGTCTGAACCACCACCTAGCAGGTTTGTTTGGTGTGAGTTCTTTGGCTTGGACAGGTCACTTGGTACACGTTGCTATTCCCGAATCACGCGGACAGCACGTGGGCTGGGATAACTTCCTGTTCACCCCCCCTCATCCAGAAGGTTTAACACCCTTCTTCACAGGAAACTGGGGTGCCTACGCTGCAAACCCAGACACTGCCAACCATGTGTTCGGTACGTCTCAAGGCGCAGGAACTGCAATTCTGACATTCTTGGGTGGGTTCCATCCACAGACAGAGTCACTGTGGCTGACCGATATAGCTCACCACCACTTGGCGATCGCAGTGATCTTCATTGTTGCTGGTCACATGTACCGCACAAACTTCGGTATTGGTCACAGCATCAAAGAAATGCTGAATGCCAAGAGCTTCTTTGGCACCAACACCGAAGGACAATTCAATCTGCCACACCAAGGGTTGTACGACACCATTAACAACTCGCTGCACTTCCAGTTATCTCTGGCTTTGGCAGCGTTAGGTACCATCACCTCCTTGGTAGCGCAGCACATGTACGCGTTGCCGCCTTACGCCTTCATAGCTAAGGACTACACCACTCAGGCAGCTCTGTACACCCACCACCAGTACATTGCTGGGTTCTTGATGGTCGGCGCTTTCGCCCACGCAGCCATCTTCTGGGTTCGTGACTACGATCCAGAACAAAATAAGGGTAACGTTCTTGACCGTGTGCTCAAGCACAAAGAAGCGATTATCTCCCACCTCAGCTGGGTATCGCTGTTCTTGGGCTTCCACACCCTCGGGTTGTATGTCCACAACGACGTTGTGGTTGCCTTTGGCACACCTGAGAAGCAAATTTTGATTGAGCCAGTATTTGCTCAGTTCATTCAGGCTTCTCACGGGAAAGTACTGTACGGCTTAAACACCCTTCTGTCTAACCCTGAAAGCATTGCTTCCACTGCTGGCGGTGCTTGGTTACCTGGTTGGTTGGATGCCGTCAATAACAGTACCAACTCCCTGTTCTTAACCATCGGTCCTGGCGACTTCTTGGTACACCACGCCTTTGCTTTGGCGATCCACACCACTGTTCTCATCCTGGTGAAGGGTGCTTTGGATGCCCGTGGTTCCAAGCTGATGCCCGATAAAAAGGACTTCGGTTACGCCTTCCCCTGCGACGGTCCTGGTCGTGGCGGTACTTGCGACATCTCCGCTTGGGACTCGTTCTACCTAGCGATGTTCTGGATGCTTAACACCATTGGTTGGGTAACCTTCTACTGGCACTGGAAGCATCTGGGTATTTGGCAAGGTAACGTCGCTCAGTTCAACGAGTCTTCCACATACCTCATGGGTTGGCTACGGGATTACCTGTGGGCAAACTCCGCACAGTTGATCAACGGCTACAACCCATACGGGATGAATAACTTGGCTGTCTGGGCTTGGATGTTCCTGTTTGGACACCTGGTTTGGGCAACCGGCTTCATGTTCCTCATCTCTTGGAGAGGTTACTGGCAAGAGTTGATTGAAACCATCGTGTGGGCACATGAGCGCACACCGCTGGCAAACCTAGTACGCTGGAAGGACAAGCCTGTAGCTCTGTCCATCGTTCAAGCTCGTTTGGTTGGTCTAGCACACTTTACTGTTGGCTATATCTTGACCTACGCTGCTTTCCTCATCGCCTCTACTGCTGGTAAGTTCGGTTAACGTCGTTAACTTAATGAGCTAGTTGTAAGTAGTTAAAAAAATCCCCTGCCGCAAGGTGGGGGATTTTTTATAGCGGATTTCAACCGGGTGAGGCAAACCTAATGGCAATACCCGTGAATGAAAGCCCTCACAGAAAGCCCCTCTCCCAATTTGGGAGAGGGGCTTTCTGTGAGGGCGATAATGACAATGAAATAGCCCCCTCTTGCTGCTAAGAGATTCCATGCTAAGTTTGAAGAAATTAAAGCCAAATTTGATATCAAAGATGAAAATCTCTACTTTTATACATTAGAAGCAGATGGAACACTCAAGCTACGTCAGGTTAGTGAATATGAGTTACTGGCAGAAGCAGGATTGAGAAACCTATACGACAGCGAACCTGATGGACTGTGGGAGGCTTGTCTTGGACGATAACCCTGGGATCTGCGGCGATCGCTTATCCTCCACAGTGCCATAATCACAACTAAATTCACATCTTGCACCAGCCTGACAGTACATCAAAAAAATAACTCAGTATTTAATGGGTTTCTGACGGCGCCCATATCCGCATGGGACTTAAAGTCCCATGCTAATAGCATAAGTCCTCTAAAAGAGGACTGAATGAGTTTTGAAATTACTGTCAATTTTATGACTCCTTATTTGGCTATTTGTGCCTTCTACTTAGAGATGCAAGATATAAGTAAAGCTGCTTTAGCCGAACGCGGCATGGTCAGTTAGCGGCAATTTTTTTGATTTTTTGGATACCGCCTGAAGATCTAATTGAGCCAAGTCCAAGTTATCGTAGTACACCGTTCCTTTCTGTGGAGTCTCAAACCCCAACAACAACCTCAATATCGTTGACTTCCCACCTCCCGAAGGTCCCACGATCGCTACAAATTCCCCTGGATCTGCATAAAGACTGATATGATTAAGTATCGGCAATCCATCGTCACGGTAGCGAAAGGTAACATGGTCTAAGGCTACGCGACCCATCAAGTCGCCTGGGTTTGCCTTGGTTGGATCGTACTCTGGTTGTGCTTGTAAAATTGGCTTTGCCCTTTCCCACAACGGCACAATTGCCAAAATGTGAAAAACAATGTAGAACGCCCCGCGTTCTACAAGGGTTGATTAAATAGGTAATTTTCGGGCGGTTCGGGAGTAAGATCGTAGGTGAGTTTGGCTTTCAGATACATAGTCAAAAAGGTAGTCACGTTAAATTGCGTCGTGTTGGCGTGGATCATATATTTTCTCAAGCGATCGCATTTCCACACTTTCACATAAATTTAAAGTATTAACACGTTGGTGCAAGATCTGAGATATGGTATTAAGAACTTTGTGTTGCTTATACTTGTAGAACATTGTTGGTGAGCAACCCACCACAAAATCTCCAATTGGGTATGAAACCATGCCACGCATCTTTGACAACATAGATTTGCAACTGCTACCGATTTTGCGAGAGACTCTCAAAGTCTCTTATCGGGCAGATTTTTGCGTTGGCTACTTCAATCTCAGAGGTTGGCGAAAAATAGATGATTTAATTGAACAGTATGTTGGTAGCGAAAAAGCTTGTTGTCGTTTGCTGATTGGGATGCAAAGTCGCGAGAGTGATGAAGTCCATGCAGCTTTCACCCTTGGGACTGGTGACGGGCGTATTGATAACAATGCGATCGTGCGCTTCAAAAAACGGATGGCGGCTGAATTTCGCAAGCAGTTAACTATCGGTGCGCCTACGAATCAAGATGAAGCGGGGTTGCGACGGTTAAGTCATCAGCTAAAAACTAAGAAACTAATTATTAAACTGTTTCTGCGTCACCCCCTCCACGCTAAGTTGTACCTTGTACACCGACAAGATCCAAATGCACCAATAGTCGGATTTTTGGGTAGTAGTAACCTGACTTTGCCGGGGCTGGCGAAACAAGGGGAATTGAATGTTGATATTTTAGACCACGATGCTTGCAACAAACTGCAAAAATGGTTTGATGACCGTTGGAAAGATTACGGTTGTGTAGATATTTCCAAAGAACTAGCGGAAATTATTGATGAGAGTTGGGCGAGGGAAGAATTAATCCCGCCTTACCACATCTACCTAAAGATTGCTTATCACTTATCTCATGAGGCGATCGCTGGACTTTCAGAATTCTGCATTCCCCGCGAATTTAACAATTTATTTGATTTCCAAAAAGCAGCGGTGCAGCTAGCAGCGCGTCATGTCACCAGACGTGGTGGTGTGTTGGTGGGGGATGTAGTTGGTTTAGGTAAAACCTTAGTGGGAACTGCCCTTGCGAAAATATTACAGGAAGATTGTTTTTTAGAAACGCTAATTATTTGCCCGAAAAATTTGGTGCAAATGTGGCAGGAATATGTCGATCAATATCGGCTTTATGCTAAAGTATTGCCGATTAGTAAAGTGCAGAATCAGTTACCAGAGTTACGCCGCTACCGAGTTGTGTTAATAGATGAAAGTCACAATTTACGTAACCGGGAAGGTAAGAGATATAGAGCGATCGCAGAATATATTACTGCCAACGAAAGTAAATGTATTTTACTTTCAGCGACACCTTATAACAAAACCTATCTTGACCTTTCTTCCCAACTCCGATTATTCGTGCCAGAAGACCAGGATTTAGGATTTCGACCAGAAGCTTTAATCAATGAACTTGGCGGTAGTTCGGTGGGAGAATTAGAGTTTATTAGAAGACATCAATGTTCTGTACGTTCTTTAGCAGCTTTTGAAAAAAGCGAACATCCCGACGACTGGCGAGAACTGATGAAACGCTATATGGTGCGGCGAACTCGCTCGTTTATTAAAGATAATTATGCCAAATCAGACCCCCCTCAGTCCCCCTTTGCTAAGGAGGGAGAAAGGGGGGTACGTAAATATTTAGAATTTTCTGATGGGACAGGAGTGACAGGTCAATCAAAAGACCCTACGGAACTGACAGGAAGGTTTAGTCCTGTGAGTAATGGAAAACGCGATCGCGTTTCACCATCAAATGAGTTGCGAGTCTTAATTGCCACCGATGTTCTCAGTGAAGGTCATAATCTGCAAGACTGTGCAATTATAATCAATTGGGATTTACCTTGGGCTATTATTAGGCTGATCCAAAGGGCGGGACGGGTAGATCGGATTGGACAAAATGCCGAAAAAATTCTTTGTTATTCTTTCCTACCAGCAGAAGGAGTAGAACGCATTATTAATTTGCGGGGGCAACTTCGCCAGCGACTACAAGAAAATGCGGAAGTGTTGGGAACCGATGAAGCATTTTTTGAAGATGACGATGCACAAGTAATTCTCGACCTCTATAATGAAAAATCTGGAATTTTGGATGGCGAAGAGGATACGGAAGTAGATTTGACATCGGAAGCATTTCAAATTTGGAAAAAAGCTACGGATGATAATCCAGCTTTGAAAAAGATGATTGAAGAAATGCCGAACGTGGTTTATTCTACTCGTGCCCATACTCCCCAACCTGTGCAACCAGAGGGGGTACTGCTTTATATGAAAACCACTGAGGGGAATGATTCTTTAATTTATGTTGACCGCGAAGGAAATAGTGTCACTCAGTCGCAATTAGCAGTTTTAAAAATGGCAGCATGTGAAGAAACTATTTCCGCCATTCCCAAAGACGAACAGCACCACGAGTTAGTTAAAAAAGGTGCTGAACTGATTGCTGAGGAAGAAAAAAATGCAGGCGGTCAATTGGGAAGACCATCAGGGGCAAGGTTCCGCACTTATGAACGATTAAAAAGTTATGTTCAGGAAATGAAGGGGACGTTATTTGTTACTGATGAATTGCTAAAGGCAATTGATGATATTTATCGTTACCCGTTAAGACAGTCAGCCATTGATACTTTAAATCGGCAATTAAGAAGCGGTATTAGTAATCAGCAATTGGCAGAATTAGTAGTAGCCCTGCGGATGGATGACCGTTTATGTATTGTCAGTGAAGAGGTAGAGAAACGGGAACCTCAAATTATTTGTTCGCTGGGATTATTTCAGGAAAAGTGACGTTGTAAGTACGTATGCAAAAATATTTATGTCCGAAGCGAACTGGAAGTCTGGCGGCTTGTCAAACAAAGCCTGCCGCCCCAGGTTCTACATAAGTCCCACTCAACGAGGACTTTCTGAAAGTGCCGCACCTGTGCCGGGTATTTTTTCACGCATTGGGATGCACTCGATTTTCGGCTCGTAATATTTGGGGAATGCGCGATTTTTACCTAACATACCATGCTAATGAAAAACTGTCACCATTGGTGGCAGAAATTAGCTGTACTCATAATCTCGTAATTTGGACGACAAAGTCAGGTTAGAGGATGAAAATCCCTCGGTAGGTATTATTCTTAGGACGTACGCACTTTACAAATTGACTATCATATGCATAGCAGAGACGCGATTAATCGCGTCTCTACTTATTGAATTCAAAATCTTACCCAGGCTCGTTCCCAGGCTCGACCTGGGAATGTCATTAAAGATGGGCTGCTGCCTGCCCTCACACATTGGGAGGGCAGGCCTCCCACAGGAGCATTAGTGGGCTGCTGCCTTGTAACGAGAGATGCCCACATTTTACTTTTTTCTATTTTTTATGTGTAAACACTGAACTCAGTTTTGTGAGTCAGCGTTTATACTTTATAAACGCTATTGTTAAAAATATTACCTTTATTAAAGGATTTTAATTAAATCCGCTTAGGCGAATGTGAGTTCGTTTAACCTCAGACTAGTTGTTTGAAGGGTGAATTTTTCATGCTTATTTTTCCAAGCCCAGGTTAGCTGAAAAGGTAAATTATGCAACTTAATTTTCAAAGGACACGGGATTTACTCTATAACTTCCAGTTTGAGGATTTGTTTATAGAGGAGTTAGGTTGGTCACAAACGACACGTAAAAAGCCTGTTCTGCTGGAGATTGAGGACAAGACCTATGAATACCAGCCTATTGCTGAGAGTTCTGGTGTAGCTGTTTTTGAAGTGACCGCTGCAGATGGCGCTATTCCAGAAGCTAAAATTCGCGCTGCAATTCATCAAGAGATTACTAAATTCAAAGCTGAAAATCTGCTGATTTTTATTGGTAATCAACGCACTCGCAGTCTTTGGTATTGGGTAAAGCGAGAAAGAAATAAAGAATTTATTCGTGACCATTTGTATGTAAAAGGTCAACCGGGGGATTTATTTTTAAGTAAGCTTGCTTCTCTCGTCATTGATATCACTGAACTGGAGGATGATAGTTTATCAGTTGTAAAAATTGCTTATCGACTGCAAGAGGCTTTTGATGTTGAGCGAGTAACTAAACAGTTTTATAAGGAATTTCAAGAGCAGCATAAGCAGTTTTTAGGATACGTTAAAGGAATTAATAATCAGAATGACAGACGTTGGTATACATCGGTACTTCTCAACCGGATGATGTTTGTTTATTTTCTCCAACGTAAAAGATTTATTAATAATGGTGATTTAGATTATCTGCAAAATAAACTCGAAGAAAGTAAGCAGCGAGGCAAAAATCGCTTTTATAGTGAATTTCTCAAAGCGTTATTTTTTGATAGTTTTGCTAAACCAGAGTTTGACCGAGATGCATCTGTACAAGCATTGGTAGGAAATATTAAATATCTCAATGGGGGATTATTTTTAAAGCATAGAATTGAGCAAGAGTATGATATTGCCATAGCCGATGAGGCGTTTGAACAAGTTCTCGATTTATTTGCTCGTTATTCTTGGAACTTGGATGATACCCCAGAGGGTAAGGATGATGAAATTAACCCCGATGTTTTAGGTTATATTTTTGAGAAATATATTAACCAAAAGGCTTTTGGTGCTTACTATACCAGACCGCAGATTACTGAATATCTCTGTGACAGAACAATTCACAAATTAATTGTAGACCGTGTAAATGATTCTATTTCAGACAAGTATAAACCTTTTGAGGATATTAACGAACTGTTCCTCAAACTGGATGGTAATGTCTGTCGTTTATTGATTAAAGATATCCTCCCAAATTTATCAATTCTTGACCCAGCTTGTGGTTCGGGAGCGTTTCTTATTGCTGCTATGAAAACGTTCATTCAAGTTTATAGTGCAGTGATTGGCACAATTGATTTAATGGGAGATGCAAATTTAAGAAAGGAACTTGAAGATACAAGAAATTTACATAAATCGCTATCGTATTACATTAAAAAGCAGATTTTAACTGACAAACTTTATGGTGTTGACATCATGGAGGAAGCGACGGAAATTGCTAAACTACGCCTTTTCTTGGCGTTGGTTTCTTCTGCTCATGATGTTGATGAATTAGAACCGCTACCTAATATTGACTTTAATATCATGGCGGGGAATTCGCTGATTGGGTTAATTAGAGTAGATGAAACTGCATTTGATACGGTAGGAGATTCAAAACAGGGTAATTTATTACAACCCCTTGCTGCTGCAAATTACAAGGCGATTTTAGAAGATAAGAATAAATCGATTGAACTTTACAAAAAACACGCTTTTATTCCTGGTGAGGAAAAGCTAGCTGGTGGTGATGAGGGAACCCATCAAGATGCAAGATTGTTAAATCTGCGGCGACACATTGAAAAACTCAACCAGGATTCGCAAGAGAAGTTAAATCTTTTGTTGTTGAATGAATTTAGTCAACGTTTAGGGATTAAATATGAAGAAGTGCAGTTAACTGGTAAGTCAAAGAAGCGTGTTTTGACTGCTAAAGATATTGCTGCGTTGAAACCTTTTCACTGGGGATATCACTTTGATAAGGTTTTAGATCATGGTGGATTTGATGCGATTATTACTAATCCACCTTGGGAAATTTTTAAGCCTTATGGTAGAGAATTTTTTCTTCAGCATAATGAGTTAGTAAGAAAGAGTAAGATGGATATTAAGGATTTTGAGAAAGAGCAAAAACAGCTTTTACAAAATCCTGAAATTGCTAATACTTGGCTAGAGTATTTGAGCCAATTCCCTTATGTAAGTGCTTACTATCGTTCAGCAAGACAGTATAAAAATCAGATTTCTATTGTTAACGGTAAGAAAGCTGGTACGGATATTAATCTCTACAAACTTTTTATAGAACAGTCTTTTAATCTGCTACGTACTGGTGGACTGTGTGGAATTATTGTACCTTCAGGTATTTACACAGATCTTGGTGCAAAGCAGCTACGGGAAATGCTATTTTCTCAGACTAAAATTGATACTTTATTTGGATTATCTAATGAAAGGTTTATTTTTGATGCTGTAGACCATCGTTTCAAGTTTTCTTTACTGACTTTTGAAAAAGGTAAAGTAACTAATACATTTTCTGCTGCTTTTCGCATTAATCCGCATGAGGCAATTAGAGTAGAACAGTTAGAAAGTTTTTTCAAAAATAAAGATGAACAGGTTCATATTTCAGTTCCACTAGTTTGGCGTTTATCTCCTGACTCACTATCAGTTATGGAGTTTAAGAACGAGATAGATATCCGAATTGCTGAAAAAATGCTTCAGTTTCCCTTACTAGGTGAAAAAATTGATGGTAAGTGGAATTTGCGGTTATCTGCGGAATTTCACATGACCAATGATAGCTATTTATTCAATCAGCAACCAGGAAAGGGACGATTACCACTTTACGAAGGTAAGATGGTTCATCAATTCACACATCAATTTGCTGAACCCAGATATTGGGTAGATGAACAGGAAGCAAGGAAAGCTTTATTAGGACGAAAGGAGAGTGATAAAGGTCAACAGTTAGATTATCAATTCTATCGGCTTGTTTTTAGGTCAGTGGCATCTAGTACAAATGAGCGATCGCTAATTGCGAGTACTGTACCTAAATCAGTATTTTGTGGAAACTCACTTTTAATATCATTGAGGTTTTCAGAAGATAATCAAATCAGCCTGAATAACTTAGAGATGCTATTTAGTGCAGCAGTATTCAATAGTTATGTAATTGATTACTATTTGCGCCAGAAGGTAACTACTAACGTCAATATGTTCTTTGTTTACCAGTTACCTGTCCCACGTTTGACAGAAGGCGATCGCTACTTCTTTGAAATTGTACAACGCACCGCCAAACTCATCTGCACCACCCCAGAATTTGACGAACTCGCGCAAGCAGTCGGACTTGGTTCCCACACAAACGGTGTTACTGACGAAAGCGATCGCGCCAAACTCCGCGCCGAACTCGACGGAATGATAGCGCACCTCTACGGCTTAACCGAAGAAGAATTTACTTACATTCTCAGCACATTTCCCATCGTTCCAGAACAAGTCAAACAGGATGCATTAGAAGCTTATCGCACCTTTGCACCCATGACTGGCTATGCAGAAATTGTGGCATTAATTGAACAAGATGAAAATCACTAAATGTTTGACCTTCGCGTTCTTCGTGCCTTCTCCCAAGGGGAGACGCTACGCGAACGTGGTTTAAAAATCTTTTTGAACCACGAAGACGCGAAGAACACGAAGGTAATGAAACTCTGACGAACCACTAATGCTTGCAAGAACCTCTATCATGACTGTGCTCTTGGCTGTGCTTATGATCGTGAGCACATTTTTGCAAATCCTGGCTGATTAGATTTTCGGTGACAAGTGCAAGAGATTCATCCACAGGCTTTAAGCCAATCCAGGCATCAACCAGTTCAATATTGAAACCTACCTCACGACGATCGCCCACCTGGATCAAAGGACGGCGAATCAACACCGGATCACTCACCATTTCTGACAAAGCAGTTTCAGCATCTATCTGTTCAGGAACCACCTCACCAGATTTTATCCTTGGGGCGGTAGGGTTAAACCATTCGATTACGGGGCGATCGCCAAAAAATAGACGCAAACGCTCAGTTGTCCAAGGTTCCTTCAACAGATTGTAAGTTTCTAACTCATGACCTGCGGCTGCAAGCAAAGTTTTTTGCTTAGTATTATTCATACAGCCTGGTTTTTCATAAAAAATCACACGTACCATTGGATTAACTCCGTCATTAGTTATTAGTTAAGAAAGGGTGTAGGGGGGTAAGGGTGTAAGGGTGTAGGTGTTAAATAGTTATTTCTTTTACACCCCCACACCCCCACACCCCCACACCCACAGTTATTTCCCCCACACCCACTTAAAAATTCCTACCACTATGGGTAACTGGGTCAAACTCAAATCGCTCTTTTGAGCAAGTTTCGCCATAAAGATTAAAAGTAACAGTTGGTTCTTCACCCACAGCTTCAACACTATGAATTGCATCACAAGCGAAGCTAATAATATCCCCTGGAAATAGAGTTAGCTCTCCTGTTCGTTCTATTTTGTCTGGAAATTCTGGCACAGGGTTTCGCCGCCAAAAGGTGTTTCTTTCCTGACCTTTTAACACCGCTACAACTCCCCACGTTCCATGATTGTGAATTGTCGATACGGTTCCCGGTGCAAATGTTACTGTTTGCACAGTAAACGGAAAACCTAACTCATCATACAGGAGCAAAACTGAAGTTCCAGTCGTGGGATGAGGCTCCATATTCTGACTTTGTACCCAATAAGAATTAACAACCAACCGCCTGACCAACATCCGGATTTCTTGAAGACGGCTACTTTCATCTTCAACATGATTAATAACATCTTCCATCTCAGTCAGAAACCGATAAAGGCGATAATTCTCCCTTAATAAATCCCATACTCTAACAGATTTACAAGCTTCATAATGCCCGTCTTTAGTTACCAGCCAATCCCTACCTGTCATAATGCTTTACCCATAAAACAAATCCCGAATCCTGACCCCTAAAACCCAATACGGTTCACTTAGCCCCAACAACCCTTGTTCTGCGTAGGTTGGGTTGAGGAACGAAACCCAACATTTTTCGCGGTTTGTTGGGTAACGCATTGCCTCAACCCAACCTACGATTCTCCTTAACACCAACCGTATTGCCCTAAAACCTTCATAATTCATAATTCATAATTCATCATTCATCTTCGCCTGTCAGAATATCAAGCAAGATTGCTGACCCAAACTCATTTTTATCGTCAATCTCTTTAACTTGAGTACTGATTTCTTTTGCTGGTTCTATTTCTCCCAGCTTTGCCAATACCAATCCAGAAGCAGCATAAGCTGTTAATAACATTCGGATTTTTGGGTCTTCTTTCCGACTAAGTAATATTGCCTTAAGTTGCTGCCAATCATCAGGTAATTTCTCTGATTCTTTAATTATATCTCTCACTTTAACTGCTGTTTGCAGTGCCATATGGTAGTTATTTTTGTAGTAAAAATATCGATATGCCGCTACCAACACTTCTATATTTTCACCATTTTTGGCTAAAGCTTGGTTAATATAATGTTCCGAATCTGAAGTATTTTCCCAATTTTCGGCAGCCATGACCAATAACTTCTTGATATCCTCAGGAACCTGGAACCAAGAGAACATTTCCGCATGAACTTTCATAAATGGAGGGGAATGGGGAGTGGGGAGTGGGGAATGGGGAGTGGGGAGTTAGGAGTTAGGAGTTAGGAGTTAGGAGTTAGGAGTTAGGAATAAAGATTTATAGCTCTTGATATAGCAGTCCTAAATCATTCGTGAAAATATTCCTTCTCTTTTCTTGGCGTTCTTGGCGTTTTGGCGGTTCGTTAATTTTCACAAATCAAATAGGATTGCTATATCTTGCACCATTCCTAGCAAGCGCAAATACATCGGGTTTCTTCACGAAAAATCATGGTTTTGACGAAGAGCCTTTCTCAAAAAACCCGGTTTCTGACAAGAGTGCAAACTCCTCACTCTTAACTCTTAAATTCTAACTCCTAACCCCTAACTCCTAACTCCTAACTTTCAAATACTAACTCCTACTCCCGAACCGCTACAAGATTACCGATGTTCTTCTCTTCTTTCTTCGTGTACTTCGCGTCTTTGCGGTTCATTCAAATAGGTAATCGCGAGACCGGTTCGGGAGTAACTTTTCAAAACAGGCTGAGAATATACAACAGAGTGAAGAGAATAATCCAGATGATGTCTACGAAGTGCCAGTAGATTTCTGCCATTTCGATGCCAGTGTGTTTGGTAGCAGAATAGTGACCGGGAAGACGCGATCGCCACAACACACCCAAAATCAACAACAGTCCCACAAAAACGTGTATACCGTGGAACCCAGTCATCAAGTAAAAACAGTTAGCAAATACATTAGTAGTCAGACCGTATCCCAAAGTCAAGTACTCATAAACCTGACCAAGTAAGAAAAGTGCGCCCATGATGGCAGTAATCTTGTACCATCGCCGCATTTCCTTGACATCGTTCTTTTTAATCGCCGTATCACCAAAGTGAATAACGAAACTACTAGAAACTAGAATGATGGTGTTAATTGTAGGCAACAATAGCTCTACTTCCGTTCCTTCTGGAGGCCAGACTTCATTAGTGCCTCGGAAAAACAAATAGGTGGCAAAAAATCCCCCAAACATGAGAGATTCAGAGGCGAGGAACGTCAATAGTCCCCAAACTCGTAAATCCGCATGTTCTTCGTGATGCTCCACACTTATTGTATCTACAGAAACGGGATTGTTGACAATATGTTCTGCTGCTTCCATTGTTCAACCTTGAATAAATCTCTCTTAGTTCGTAGTAAGCGCTTAAGCGCTCACTACCAACCTTCTAATTTACAGGAATAGCCGTTTCAACTGTTTCTAGAACAGCACTTTTTCCATTTTTACCGTAGTCGTAGGGACCGTGAGTGACAACGGGCAAAACTTCCCAGTTTTCAATGGCAGGTGGAGAACTCGTAGTCCATTCTAAGGTCTTAGCTTGCCAAGGATTATCACCTGCTTTGGGTCCAGCAATCCAACTCCAGATGATGTTGATGGTGAACGGAATCACTGATATCCCCAAGACAAAAGCACCAAAGGTACAAATTTGATTGAGGGTGATAAATTGTGGGTCGTACATTGCGACTCGTCGGGGCATTCCTTGCAAGCCTAACTCGTGCATAGGCAGGAAGGTCAAATTAGTACCGATGAAGGTGAGGATAAAGTGAACACGACCCCAGGTTTCATTCAGCATCCGCCCTGTCATCTTGGGGAACCAGTGATAAATTCCGGCGTAGATGCCAAATACGGAACCGCCAAATAAGACGTAGTGGAAGTGCCCCACTACATAATAGGTATCGTGGACATGAATATCAAAGGGGGCTGTTCCCATGGTGACACCACTCAAACCACCCATGACGAACATGGACAACAAACCAACGGCGAATAGCATGGCACTGGTAAAGCGGATTTTTCCACCCCAGAGGGTTGCTACCCAACCGAAAATTTTCACGCCAGTGGGAACGGCAACAATGAGGGTGGAGATAGTGAAGAACATCCGCATCCAACCGGGTGTGCCGCTGGTAAACATATGGTGTACCCAGACGAACAAACCTACAACGCAGATTGCCAAACTAGAGTAAGCGATCGCCTTATACCCAAAGATTGGCTTGCGGGCGTGAACCGGAATCACCTCCGACATAATGCCGAAGATGGGCAGAATCATCAGATAAACTGCCGGGTGGGAATAGAACCAAAACAGGTGCTGGTAGATGACGACGTTACCGCCTGCATCTGGTTTGAAGAACGACGTACCAAAGTTCAGGTCAAACAACAACAGCACCAACCCCGCCGCTAACACTGGAGTGGAGAGAAGTGCTAAAACCGAGGTTGCCAACATCGCCCAGCAGAACAAGGGAAGCTGATCCCATTTCATGCTTGGAACTTTCATCTTCAGGATGGTGACCACAAAGTTCACCGAACCTAAAATGGAGGAAGTTCCCACTAGGACGATGGCAAGTATCCACATGGTTTGTGCAGTGTTAGCTGTAACCAGGCTTAAGGGTGGGTAGGCTGTCCAACCAGATTGCGATCCACCGAAGAAGAAACTGCCTAACAACAGTGCGCCTGCGGGTGGGTTCAACCAAAAGGCGATCGCATTCAGCTTCGGAAAAGCCATATCCCTAGCGCCAATCATCAATGGCACCAGATAGTTGCCAAATCCACCAATTGCACTAGGGACGATCCACAGAAAAATCATGATCGTCCCGTGATTGGTCATGAAAGCATTATACAGGTTCGGATCGAGTAAGTCTGCATCTGGTGTCGCCAATTCGGCACGTATGGCAATAGCCATGAGTCCACCGATGAGATAAAACACAAACGCCGTTACCAGGTATTGGATGCCAATAACCTTGTGGTCAACATTAAACGTGAAGTAGTCGTACCATTTCCACGCTTTGGGAGACTCAGTGTGAACAGCCACCATGTCTCCGGGTTGATTGTCTTCGGGTGGAATATTCCGTGGAAGTTCTACTTGGGTCATATTTTTTCCTTTATTGGTAGTTGTTAGTTGTTAGTTGTTAGTTGTTAGTTGTTAGTAGGTACCAAACTCCTAACTCCTAACTCCTAACTCCTAACTATTGACTCCAGAGTTTCTGAATTAATTCCCAGATTGCGGGTGTAGGGAGCGAGAAAATCCGGTGTTGATAATTCAGATGCCTTGATCGCAACAGCTTCCTTCAGTTCTTGCTTACTCGCAATGCGGTTTTCTTCCAGCCAGCTTTCAAACTCTTCTGGAGTGTGAACAACGACCTGTGACCTCATTGAACCGTGGTAGCCACCGCACAGTTCAGTACAAACTACAGGGTATGTCCCTGGTCTGGTAGCGACGAATCGCAGTTCAGTAGGTATACCAGGTATTGCATCTTGCTTCAACCGGAATTGCGGTACCCAAAACGAGTGAATCACATCCGTTGCAGAAAGGTTAAGTTGCACGTCCGCGCCCACTGGAACGTGTAATTCTCCAGTACTGACTCCACTATCGGGGTAGTTAAATAACCAAGCAAACTGCATCCCTGTGACATTGACAACTAAGTCTGCTGGTTTGTTTACCTCTTTAGGTGTTGCACCAATGCCTATTTCCGGAATACTTGTGGTTATTGCTTCCGACTCCACACCAGAAACATCACTCAAAGTAGCAGCAATGGCAGTTCCTGGCATCTCAACATGAGCTGAGGAATGGCTACGAGGCATGTGAGGATGGCTTCCAGGCTCAAATCCTCCCATTTGTTGAAAAACATCAACACTGTAGATTCCCAACACCAGAACAATGACTGCTGGGATTGCTGTCCAAAAAATTTCTAAGGGAAAGTTACCCTCAACATCCACGCCATCAGTATCATCTCCCTGACGGCGACGATACTGAACCAAAAAAATCAGAATGGTTCCTTCTACCACTAAAAACAGAGCCGTGGCAATGGAGACCATAATGTTAAAAAATCCGTCTACCAAAGGCGCTTGTTGCGATGCTTGCACTGGTAGTAGTCCGTGGTTTTGACCAGCCCAGATGCTGAAAATTGTGACTACTATCCCAGCAACTAGGGTTAGTAATGAAACAGGAATTTGTTGCATAAATACCTGCTCTGTGTGTAATTTATCATTTGTCATTTGAGTTCAAGGTTGCTAATTTAGCATTTGACCCTTGACCTTTTTCATTTGTCCTTTATATGAGTACCAATGACCAATGACTCATAAATGATGACATCGTTTATAGAGATTCGGGGGAAAACTCATGTTGTTTTAATATCTTTCCCCACGAAACAGATTTTTTGGTTTGTAGTTGCGCTTCAGCGCAAAAAACCGCGATATAAAGCGTGCTGAAGCGCAACTACGAACTAAGAGTTTACACCTCAAAAATAATGAAACAGAACACTAGGTCATTAATTTTGAGAGGTTCGTAGTAGTGCTGCTCGATTTCAAGCACTAAAGTGCTTACTACGAACAATAAACTACTAGGGTTGAGGAGCGTTTTGCTTCAAAAAAAGCTAGTTTTAGAGGAGGTTTCTGTTAATCCTAACTATGGCTCAGAGTATATTAATAGCAAGTTTTAATTTGTTCATAGCTGACAATTTGCGATTTACGGATGGTTTCCTGGGAACTTTTTGTGTGTGGTTACAATAAATATTGAGCTTTCCCCTCTGGTTACCTTGCTAAGCGTGCCATTCGCTATATTCAAACTCTCCTCCAACAACGCCTTATGAGTACAAATTCCTCACAAACCCAAAAAATACCTAGTTGTTTAATGCAGCATGGCTATAGCAGTTTTTGGAACAAATTCTTGCACAAGCCTCACAACCAATACAATTTTCTGGATTGGCAACCGTCATCACTTTCTTTTCAATTTCACCATCTTCCTCATCTTCCACGAATTCCCCTTCTTCATTCATTGCCTTTAACAGCAGCACATTGTGTCCGCATATTTTAAAGCATCTGCCACAGCCGATACATTTGTGTTGATCAATTTCTTGAACAAATTTAGGTGTCCAAGTCTTACCACCAAATGTCAAACCTGTTAGTGTTGCCATAAATGTACCTTTTGCCAATCAGATTGAGCTTCTCCCCTCATCCTAACTTAATATTAATTCTCTGATTAAGATCCGAAAAAATAATTTTTCTTCAAATCAATTTTTCCTGACTTAAAGCTCATACTATCTTAATTAATTAAGATTTTTTTTTAAAATTAAATTGTAGCAATAGGTATTGGTTACTAATGATAATCACAAAAAAATATTGTTATAAATAAACATATCTATTAATGCAATTTGATTGGTGAAATCATTAGTAGGGTGGGCAATGCCCACCATTACGAGGTTTGGTGGGCATTGCCCACCCTACAAAATCATCTATTGTTCAAGTAATGATATAGGATTGCTATATAAAAC
>JADQBA010000017.1 GCA_016903675.1 Stigonema ocellatum SAG 48.90 = DSM 106950
GTAGCAATGGAACAAAAACGTACGCTAAGCCCAAAAGGCTTGCTGTAGCTGGAATTGAACCACTACCTTAAAATCGGTTAATTCCTATGATAACAATCTTTATCACAGGAAAAATCCGCTCAAAGCCTTAATTGTCGGTGAGAATGAGGCGTTGAAGAAGGTAGAAATTTTATCGTTATCACAGGAATCAGTCGTTAGCGTACATTTTGGTTCCAATGCTACTCCCACCCCGACACTGCCCTCCGGTTTCCCAATCTTTCTCACCACTTCCCCACAGCCGCTACAAAGCACTACAACGAAGGGCTGGCGAGGGACGATCCAACCTTCCCAGCCGCCGCACCGGAGGCAGCAGGGGGACAGATCCACGGGGCGTAGGGGGTCAGTTGTGGGTCGGCTGGGCATTGAGCCGAGATCTGTGTTTTTTTTCGGCGTTGCTGAATCCAGGTATGAATTTCTAAGGAACTGGAACATAGGAGAATTGAAGGTAGTGAAGTAGCAATCGGATTGAGTGCTTCTACAAGATGACCCCAAAAGGCTTGATTTCTCGTTACCGAACACGGCTTTTTTGGCCAAATCTGTATCAAATTATCAAAACCATACAGGATAAGGGTTTTCAGACCCAGAGTGCAAGTTTTTACACATATCTCGACTTCATGCCCTCTTGAATTTCTACACTTAAATCAATACAATCTTCTGTACTTGGATTACCGAGAACAATATTTAATCCTCTGACCACCAAGGCAGTGAGTGAGGTGTTTTCTTTATCTGCTTTTTTTCGAGCTGCTTTGAGAAGTTTTGAATCTAGGCGGAAGTTGACTGACTCCCGAATTGGCTTTAATTGTGTAGGCATTTCTATACCCCTGGTCTGTACTGGTTCTGTACTAGTTTAACCAAGCTATCCACAATCCATCTAATTTGATTGTATCTATTCCGGAATCGTATCTTATACTTTTGTAGTAATGTTTATGTAAATACTTTTTCTATACTGCCAATTATGTGTAAAAGCTATGCATATAAGTATCGCAGACGACATTAAAAAAAGGTTTCACGCAGCCTGTCCTATTCGGGGTCTGAAGATGAGCCAAGCGATCACTGAACTAGTTCAGCAGTGGTTGCTTGCAAATGACGAAATTTCAATACTTTGAGGCGTGCAGTTAACCTAATTAGGATAAGGTGGAACGCGACGTGACTCATGGTTGAAAGTAAATTACAAGTTTTTTATTTCAATTGCTTTGATTGTGGAATTTTAAACAAAAAGTATGTAGTAATGTAGTAATAAAGTAAGATGCCGTGAAACCAAGGTAGCGTATGGAGCCATTGACTGGTGGTGCGATTCTAAGGAGGAATGTCTCACGATAGCGTCAATAGATTTTTACTGAGGGAACGTTATGAACCTAAGGATTTATTCGATGAAGTAAAACTATATATCAATTTGAACAATGGTACGTTAAGTGGAGATGATACAGTTATAGATAAACCCTCTAGTGACCCAGAGTTAACAGAGTTAATTGAGTACCTTAAGATCAGGGAAGCATCATCGGGTAGTCAAAGGAATTCAGTTAATTACCTTGTATTATACTGATGGACTAGGCAAGTCTCTACCTGTCAATTATCAGCTCTATAACAAACAGGAGGGTAAGACAAAAAACGATTATTTGAAAGAAATGATTACCGAAGTTTTGAGTTGGGGATTACAGCCAAAGATAGTGACTACAAATGCTTGGTATTCCAGCCGAGAGAACTTGAAGTTAATCAAAAATAAGGATTTTCAGACCATCTTGCAGCTTTTTACATATATCTCGGTTTCATGTCTATTGTGGTCAGAGCATAGTTGAAATCACACTAAAATTCTGTTAGTTTCTTAATTCGATATTTAAACTTTGCATCTACGTCAGCATATTTGCTTATTTATTTTAGCAGCGCTATCTTCTATCTTAACTTGTCACGAATAGCAAGCCATACATTAATGCCCTTTAAATAGACAATGGTTATTAATTTAAAAAATTATGGATCCACTAACTTTAACCGCTATTAAATTTATAATAGGAGGAGTTTTATCTTCGGGAACTTTTTTTTGGGTTATTATTAAGCTATTTATAGCTTTGAAAGGAAAAAAAATTGTTGTGTTAGGACGACGAGCAATTGGTAAAACAGTACTACAAAATTATTTGTCACAAGGGAATTGGTTCGATATATACACAGCTACTGTAGCTCCTGAAGATCTAAAAGAGAGATTGTTTATCAACAATAAAAAAATTCTTGCTGTAAAGAAGAGCAAAGATTTACCAGGGTTTGCAATTAATTATACAGGAGATACTATAAAGCTGATTAAGAAATCTGATTTAATTATACTTCTTCTTCCAGCTAAAGAATTATTAGAATCCGATGACGAAGCAATACAAGAGTCCAATATGATTGTACATTCTATAACAGAGTTCATTGAAGATCAATCTGCTTATAAACAAAATGAGGAACAATTAATATTTCTTGTAGGCAATTATTTTGAAGATAAAAAACTTCTTCATTTTTCTAAAAGAGAAAATGAAGACTTAGCAAAAGACGAGGATAGATTTGTTGCATTAGATTCAATACAAGAAATAAAAGCAAATATGATTACAGCTTTAAAAAAAATTAAATTATCTCATAGAGTACATGTTGTTCTTGGAAGCCTTGCTAGTCTAGAATCAACAGAGAAATTGGTTAATCGGATCTTTAGTGAATTGTATTAAACTTTAAAGACATTAACAGGAGCTACGAATGACTAAGCCGCTAAAATTATCTTTTATAGCACAAAGCCTTGATAATAAAAATGATGACTTAATTTTTTATAACGGAGAAAAAGTTTCTAATGGTTCTGAACAGGTACGCAAAGTTTTTGACAGTATTGCTCTAATAATGGATGGGAATAAACCATTCTTTCAAGACACAAAATTAAAGCTATATTTAAAATTTAAAGAACAAATAGTGATCCAAATTATTCCTTTAGATAGAGATATAGCTCACCGTTTATCACCTATTATTATTCATGGATATTTACCAGCAGATGAATCTGCTAATATTAATGAATGGAGTTTTGCAATTAAAAAAGAAGTTGAGGATATTATAATAAACAAAGCCGAAAGGAAGATTGAACCAGAAATTTTAGAGCAAGTTCAAAAACAATTAGTTCAACTTTATCAAGATAATCAAAAAAAGTCTTTAATCCAAAAAGAGGGTCTGTTATTTATTAGCTCCACGTGCGGTTTCAGCCTGATATTAATAATAATTCAATGCATCAATCTCCCAGAGTACCTAAATCTACTCAATCTAAATCTAGACAAGATAAATCTATTAAGCCTAAATCTGAAAGAAACACTGAAAGAAACACTGAGGTTGATACTTGTGAAACAAACGTTAACGATAATAGTAGTGTTAGTAATCAACAACCTGTTGATATTCCTTTTAAAAACGTCGATACTGAAAAATATCGTTTGGAGGCTCAAAATGATGAAGAATAAAAGTTATGAAAAATGAATTATATAATATTTTTAATATAAAAAAATAATGCTCTTTTAAAGTCAATTATGTCTAATACTTCTCTTCCTGAAAATCCAGATAATCGTAGAGCTATCCTTATTGTCAGAACATCTGATTTAAAAACTCTAAAAACAAATCCAAGATATAATTTGCAAATTTTAAATAACCCTCAGATTTGTTTACTACCAATTCCTGTCAGGAATGAAGATAAAAATGATTTGTTTAGAAAGCTGGAACAAGATGGGCTTCTTTCTCCAGGAAACTTGTTAATTCAAAATCCCTATGATACAGATAAATATGTAGAGGCTGTTGAAGCAACTTCATCCTTTACGGTGCAAAAGGCTCTTCATTTTTCATATTTCTGCCAATTATTAGGTGCAAAAAAGGTTTTTATAGATAGGATGGAAGTTATAAATACTGAAGGAAAAATCATATTTAATACAAATATTAAAGGAAATTCACTTCCAGCTAGTGGAAATGTAGGAACAGAAAATACATCTTTTGAAAAGATAAAAAGCCAGCTAAAACTTGATGACAGTTTTATCAAAATCGAACCAAACGTAACAGAAGCAGAAAAGTATCTTAACCAACATCATATTGGTGATATCATTATGAATGATCTTCTGCAACGTTGCAAGAAAAGACTTCTACTACAGTCTCGTGAAGTAGTTTTAAGCTTAACTAAGGAAAGCCAAAAGAATTTAAAAATTGCACTATCTATTGATATTCCATTATACATAAATTTAACAAGCCAAATTGATAGACTTAAAAAGGATTTATATGAATATAATGTGGTAATAAAGGTTGAATTCTAAAAACTATCGAGCCGATATCCTTGTAATTTCCTGCAACATGGTCTGAAAACCCTTATCCTGTCTTGGTTTGAGAATTTGCTACACTCTTGTCAAAAAAGCCGTGTTCGGTAACGAGAATCAAACCTTTTGAGATCATCTTGCAGGAAAAAACACATATCTCGGCTCTATTTCAATATTGTCTTAACTCAGATCTTGCATCTGGAAATTTGAATGTCAATTCCTTGACTAAGTGCTAGTTCCTGGAGGCGTTCAATGTCTTGTAAAAGAAGTAACACCACCTACTGTGGAAATAGGGGTTCAGCCGGGATACGCGCAAAATCGGACAAGTTGTAAATTTTTATTGCAGAGCGTGTTTTATTCATTTACAAAAATGCTTATAAATGGTATTCACGCAATCAAAGTTTTGCACGCTAAAATCAACTCTTCACCGCTTTCAATGCCTCAAGCTTGCTCATAAACAATCATTTTTTGTGATGTTTTTATATTCAGAGAAAATCAAAACCATAAAGGTTACAAGAGGTAAAAGTAGCCAAGACACATTTTGCCGCCACGTAAAGCTTGAAAGGCAAGACAAGAAGGAGTTACAGAAATAAAATCGCTCTTTTCATCAAAAAACAGAGAAAAAGCTTGTTTTGACTGTACCAATAAAAGTCTAGGTTATTTGGCACAGTGTTTGGGAACGTAGCCACAAGGGTTTCAGGCTACAAAAATCAGAGGGGTTCAAATGGTACGGCTACGCGTCATGAATCTAATCTGCCAAATCCGCTCTTTTTAGGGAAAAGTTAGTTTTTTATTTGAAACATAGTCTGAGTAAGTGTCGGTGGAACGATAATATTGCCGAAACTGGAACGATAACATTGCCGCGCCAGAGGCTGTAATGCTCATTCTGACGTTAAGTGATCGCAACCCTAATTAAACAATTTGAACCATAATCTTGCCGAAACCCAAATAATTGAATCATAAGCTTGCAAAAATATGGAGGTCAATTGATTTGATTTTTCGGGATATGTTCTCTATCGATTTTAATGTAATATAGAAGCTTTATGCATTCTAGATATTAGAAGTATAACGTTGCCAATTGACTTTGGCAACGTTATACTTCCATTTTGGCAATATTATCGTTCCACTGACAGTAAGAGTTTCAGACGACGCATGGCGGCAAAATGCGCCTTGGCTACTTTTACCCCAGATAATATCAATGATTTGAACTTCGGGGTTTTCAGCCTGCCGTTCTTATAAACCTGTGGCAATGGGGATTAAACAAGATTTGGACTATGCAGCGCTACAAGTGTGCAAACTAAAGAAAGTACAAACATGGACTATGCAGCGATCGCTGCATAGCTGGTAAGTGAACCTAAAAAATTTGCGAACAGTTCTCAACCCCACACTCGGAGAAGGCACGTGCTATTAAATCCGGTCAATATCGTCCGGATAAAGGTTGAGCCGCTCATCCATATCCATATTATCCCGCTCAAACCTAACTTTACCTTTCCTTGCTCCTATCTTCTCTAACTCGCCAGGAAAAATTTCTACAACTTCACCCGGACCTTCATCCTCCAACAGCCCATCGTCCTCCAGTTCCAAGTCCGAGACTTTCAAAGGTAGTTTTCCATCCCGTCCGTTACCAATATACATAAATTCCCCCTAAATCACTTCTCCAAAATACTACAGGCAGACTAATCCTCCAGAATCCTCCTGACGACTAATCACTAACAGACTTGTCCTATGTTAAACCTAAAAAACGCATATTTCTATAGTTAACAACAGCAATCAATAATAATTTAACAATGATACCAACAACAGAAGTCACTCAAGACATCGGTCTCAAAATCAAAGTTTTTGACGGCTCTTATAAAAACGGTAAAGGAAAGTTCCTTTCTGAACCAGAAATTATCAAAAATTCTCTTCTGGAACTCATGTTTGAACCAGAAGAACTCGAATCTCTCGCACTGGTCAAAATTGACTCGAAAAACCCCGACCCCAAACATCTAAGATCCAGAACCTTTGATGGCGTAAAACGACAACTTGCCTTTAGTTCTGGGAATAACTACTACTTTGCAGATGATGAACTACGCGCTAAAATAGGCAACCTCTTCCAAACTGAAAAAGATACTGCCTGTCGCTACGGTTCTCTGTTAGTCAGTAACTGCTTTAAGGGAGCAGAGCAAATTGAAGGTCTACGGCTCAAAATTGTAGACTATAACAGCAAAGACCCCAAAGAGAAAGCTGAAGCCGAAAAATATAAAACCGGAGACTGTCATGGACAAATATCACCCAGCCTTGTTAAACTCATGGGAGGTTTAACTAACCGACCCTTTCAATTTCGCTTTGCTTGGCTAGAAAATTGGGCAGATAATCCGGAGCAATCCTTAACCAGTTTCTTGGCTAAAGGCACTTTACTACCTAATGCCACAATAGATGCAGAGGGGTTTGATATTGTCATGGATCGCTCCTCTATTAAAGGTATCAAGAAAACACTGCTACCCGATTTAATCCCTTGCGGCGAATATGATTTGCCCAGAAGTGCTTTGGGCAACCGGGGTAATGCCAAGGTAACCAACTACGACAACAGCTGGCAATTTAGCATCTGGTATAGTGAAGAAGCTCTCAAGAAAGACTTCGTAGAACCAACCCGAAAAGAAGCCGAAAAACTAGCCCAGCTTCAACGCAACCCTCTTGCCCTAGCTAAACACATCGTTGAAGAGTACGACAAGAAACAGCAGCGTGCCAGGGAACATGCTGCACTCTCAGTTGATGACGACTCATCTAATAATGAAAATACTGACAAAAACCAAGAGCAACAAGAATTACGGCTCGTTACTTTGTTACGCAACGACAAATTCGGTCTTTTGCTCGACAGCCCCTTTGTTGCTGATGCCATGCGACAATACGTTGCTAATCGCTGGTGCGACCTAGCAATCAAGGGAGCTTTCAAATTTAGTTCTGGGATGGCTATGCCATGTACAGACTTGGAAAGAGGGACAATTTGCGTACCTCACCTGAGCGAAGGCGACGTTATCACCACTCGCTTTCCAATTGTCTCCAGCGACAACATCAGACGTTATACAAACGTTCACAAACCAGAACTGATGAAATACAAAGGTGTTGTCTTCATGCAGCCAAAAGACGCTGAAGAATACCACCAAGCTGACTTCGACGGCGACCAGATGGTAATTGCGACCTCCAAAATGCTGCCCCACATTGCCGCCGAAACTCTACGCGCCGGAGAAACCAGGCGCTACGCTGAAGTTAAACAGCGCCCTAAAGTTCCCTACACCGAAGTCCTAGATAAAAATGGGAAACAAAAATATAAAACTTTGTCGAGCATAGCCGCAGCCAGTTCTCAGAATAAAATCGGTCTAGTCGCCACAACAATTGGACGAGTCCAATCATCAGTCCCAAATGAAGATGAAAACCCCCGACTGTTTGAGCGCAAGAAAATAAGACTACTAAACCGCCTGTTCGTAGCATTACAGCCTGAAGTTGATTACCAAAAAAGTGCAGAACGCTTGGAGGATGTCAAGGAAATCGACGGGGAAAACTTGCTAAGAGACTCTAAAAAATGGTCGGAGGCTCATCCAAGTTACTTCTTCGACTTCAAAAAAGACGACCGACTTTACAAAACCTTCCCTATGCCAGCTGATGAGTCCAACCCCATTAATGTGATTCCCAAAGAAGCGGTAAATCCCCATTGGCAAGCGACGCGTATTCGACACCGCGATCGCCACGAATTTCGGTATCTGTTCCCCAAAGAGACATTCGGCATAGACGAACTAGAATGGGCAGAAGAACTCAAAAAACGATCTAAACAAGACATTGCCGCCATCGCCCAACGAATTGGAGACGACAAAGACGCCTTCAATGAAGAGTTAGGGAAACTCTACGATAGCTACCGTGCCGAAATCGATGAGTTGTTCCCCACAAAAGAAGAACGCTTCCGCGCCGCCGCTGCTACCTGGCATACCCAACATACCAAACTCGACATCGATAGCCACAGAGAGGAATGTTTAAAAATCGCCAAAAACCTAAAAATCACATTTTCCCTTGAACCAGACTACGAATTACTCCATGATGCTCTCCCGCGAGATGTCTATGTCCTGCAAGTTCCATTTGGTTTGAAAGTAAATGAATGGAAAGAATCTCTCGACCAGAAAGGCATTAAATATGAGGCAACTGTTCACCCAGCATTACCACTAGTCGAGTTTGCCTTACTAGACTTATCACCACTACAAATCGAAAAGCTAGAAGCTAGATATGGTAACAACTACAACGACATTGACTCTTTCCCTTCGCCCAATAATGTCATGATTGTCCCGCCTGCTGACTGCGCCTGGGTGGAATCGAGAACTGAACCGGGAAAAGCTGCGATCGCCTACCATTTATTCATGAACGAAATTGTAGAACAACTACAACAGTTTCAACTTGAGGAAATCAAAGTGCTAGGCATAAAATACAACGACTATGCCAATGAAGACTTTGCTACTAAAAAATGGAAAAAGCAGAAAGTCACCCTAGAAGTCGGTACTTTCTCACTGACTGAATCGCACCCAGAATTTTACCGGTACAATGGCATCCCCATTATTCAAATTGATGGTAAAAATCTGGGAACCTTCGCCCCTGACACCCCTAAACTACCTATCGGCACCACATTCCAAGCTTCATTGGAACCATTGGGTGCTGCCGTTGTACTCAATATTGACCCTAATTCCATTCGCTTGCCAGTCGCCCAAAGCGAAACCCAGACAGAAAGTCCTACCCAATTTAATATTAACTCAGACTGGCGCAAAGAAATGCAAGACTTGCTCTTTGAAGCCGTCAGCACTACGTACAAACGGAGGCAAGAAATAGAACCTGATAATACTGAAACCAAACAGTTCAAAATCGGCAACAGTTGGACTGCTTACGTGCAACCCAATGGCGACTTCTTTGTGCGCACAGAGTCCAAACGAACCATCTGCAAAGGCAATATTTATACTGGAGAAGAAATTTTACCCCTTACAGAAGCAGGGGCACTGCAATTGCAGGAGATGATTATCCTTCATCAGCAATCAACCCAACTACAATCCCCTGTTTTAGAACCAAATTCCAGAGAACCAGTTAAAATGAAGGAGATGGAAATAACTTGAACGGAAATACTGAGCGCAGTCCCTACCTAAAAATACTATACATTTTAGGTAGGGTAAGCGAAGTCAGTTTTCGGGGCTACCAGACGAACCGATTTATTTAGGTGTGCGATCGCCCACGCTTATAACCTCGCCCATGCTGTAAACTATCTACACCCTGATATATAAGCAGGTGTAGACATGGCAAAAATTGAACGAGAATCTATTAACTTTAAGCTGCCCAAACCATTGACAACAGCACTCAGAGCAAAAGCTAAGAAGCTAAACACTACAGCAACGGACTTGGTAATTCAAGGTCTACATCACGTTTTAGATAAAGCATATAACGGTGTAGACAACATTACAGAAGACCTGATAAATCCGCTAATCATCCGGATCGAGGCACTGGAAGCAAACAGGGTAGCAGATAGTACAGAAAGTAGTATAGAAAATCGTCTACACCACCTGGAAACTCAATTGAATTATCTGGAAAGCCGTATAGATAAACGTGTGGAAAATGGTGTAGACGATAGCTCAAAACAGAGACTTTCGCTGCTGGAGCAGAAAATTGAAGGAATCGCCTTACAGTTGGCACAAATAGAGGGAGCGATCGCCATCCTTGGACAGCGTCAACAAACGAGTCCTAGCAGAAGGCAACCTTTCAACTACCATCCACCACAGCTAGAACTTCAACCATTCACTGAAGAAAATTTGGCAAAAAGATTAGCAGCTTCTGCCTCAACTATACGTAACCAGCGCGACACCACAAGTCCCAAGGAGTTCGAGTCCTGGTGCCGCCAACGTGACCCAGGTGGGATGGGCTGGCGTTACGACCAAAGGGATAAACTTTATCATCCAGTAAAATAAGGTGAACACTTAGAAATAACTAAATCAAATCCGATATCTTGTCCGTCATCTGTTTTTGTAAGTTTTGACGGTTATCATCATATTTCAACACCGTTTGCACTTGGGCGTGTCGGCTAAACCTTTGGGTAGCACGGTAGTTACCATTATTCTGATCCAATACCGTAGTAATCGCACTGTGGCGGACGCGGTGTGGTGACATCTTTTTGGTAATTCCGGCTTGTTGACACAAGTTATCTACCAAGCGTCTAATTGCTTCTCCTGTTATTCGTTCACCGTTTTTGTTATATGCTAGCACAGTGAACATGGGTTCATCATTACGTTTTTTCTTACTGGCTTTCAACCAAGTCGCGATCGCAACACTAGTCTTATCCGACAAATCGATGATTTGTTTTTGAGTCCCCTTGCCCTTACCAAGGATAGCCAAAGTTTTCTCTTTGGCATTAAAATTGCCCACATTTAAAGTGACGATTTCATTGCGCCTCAATGCCAAATCCCAAAGTAACCGCAAAATGGCATAGTCTCGCTTACCCTTTTGAGTATTGCAGTCAACTAGGGCAATTACCTTAGCGTAGTCAGTTGGTGAAATGCCTTTCGTATCGCGGTAAACTTCAACCTTCTCCCCTTTTACATCATCAATAGAAAAATTGCACACCCCCAACCGTCGCCCCATCTCCACCATCGACTTGATAGCACTCAGACGACGGTTGACTGTTGCTTCGGAAAGTTTTTTCTTAATCAGGTGCGCTTTGTACTTCAAAACGAGAGCAACTGCGTGTTTTTGTTCTAGATGAAGAAATTCCAAAACTAAATCCCTGCTTGGTTCTTTTTTGGCAATGTACAAAAAGAAGTCCCGTAAATCTTTTTGGTATTCGCGCTTGGTATTGGGCGATCGCTTATCTCCAATTAACTGCGCTACCACATCAGGGTCATTTTCTAAAGAAAACCCTTCACCAATTGTTAAAGCGAATGAGTTTTCTAAAATACTCAAATTCTCTGGATGGGTAGAAGTCATATAGCTTGTGGAGGGTGCAGGGGGGCAGGGGGGCAGAGGGGCAGAGGGGCAGAGGGGCAGAGGGGCAGAGGGGCAGAGGGGCTCTTGAGTGGGGGAGTTTGTGAGTGGGGATGTCTAATTTTTTTTCATAAGCCAAGGTGAAGGATTAGTAATCATGTTGACAAGGCAACCTAGAACTTGGTTGTAAACTCCATAAAGCTCTCGACCTATTTCTACATCCAAATAATTACATTTTACAGAAAACTCTATCCACGTCTGAGTTTCAGCCGCTTCTGCTTCACAGTCGTTTAGTTTAGCTACAAATGCTGCTTCGTATCTTCGTTTGCGCCACGCTTCCGCCAGAGAGCGCACAAACAGAGCGTGACGAGCGACGAATCTGGTCAGTGAGTGAATATCGTTCTTCCACAGGAAACGAATTCGATACCTCAAATATTTTCATTGCGGCATCAAAAGCCATTTCATAAACCCTTAAATCTTTGTGATTCTTAATCGCAACTCTATCCATCTCCTCTGCTCCTCTGCTCCTCTGCTCCTCTGCCTTTTGTATTTTACAATCTAAGTAGTGCGAAAAGCGTCATTGTCGCACTATATTATTAACTATTAGACGGACGTATGTTGATAAATTTCACTTCCCTTGAACGCACCTTCGGAGCGCGATAACTTTCAATTCTGACATGAAAAAGGTGTAATGATTGACTTATGGCTTACGTGATTACTCGGTATTCGCGCTCCAATGAATTCAACAGCGCGTAGACGCTAGTTAGGCTTGTCGTAGACATCGCTCCGACGTTAATAGGCTGACGGGGTGCGTTTCGGTAAAAAAGCAAACGTCCAAAGCATCTGCAAATCGGATACTGAGGGCGTTTCTTAATTTTTGCTTCCTGGATGGGAACGGGTGACGCAAGCGTGTTTACAGCAGGTCAGGTTACGACAAAGGACATATTGCATTTAACGTTTGTGAGATCGCATAAACTGTGATTATGTCTAAGGTACAAGATAGGCTAGGCGTAGCCCGTCGTAGACATCGCTCTCCTACCCCCTGAACAGTTACGTAGATTGTGTCAGTGCCGCATAATTTGGTATGGTCAGGCGAGTACCCTTTACAAACCACCGTGCCAAATCATTCTAGTCAAACACCAAACTGGCAACCCCTAACTCAACTTCCCCTGATTGCCCAAATGATTGATGGGGAATTGGCGGAAACCGAAACCCAATATCAAAATCTACAAGCAGCAAAGAGCCGTCCCCATATCCTTGATGATTACACAGTGGGGCGATTAGTTGAAGTGTTTGGCAAGCGGCAGGAATTCTTTGAAATCTATGCCGAGCAACTAGCTAGGTGGAAAGCAGAGAACTTAAATGCTACTCAGAAAAAGGAAATTGACAGACTTGAAGGGCAGTTGAAGAAGTTACGCGGAGCGAATGCTGAGATTTTAGCGTTGACTGATGAGTTGAAAGAGGGAACCATTGAGAAAGTACTCTTGAAGTCCGACCTAGAGATGGGGCTGGATGTGTTGTTGGGGAAGACGAAGTTTTAGGAAGGCGCGAGCCTACTTCACCGCTACCGATTCACGCCCGATTTATTTAAGTGTGATTGCGATCAGCTCTGCGAACTCAATTGACAGGCGTGGGAAGATCAACAAGAGAATATGTGATCCGCATAGGCTCAGCCTATAAAGTGTAGGGTGATCCCAAAGTATTGCAAGAAGCGTGACTACGTGTATGTAGTCCACACAAAACAGAGATGCGATCGCCCAAGGGGCGCAGCGCTTCGCTATCGCTCACGGGTGTTTTGAGCTATGCTAGAGATGTCCCCTGAGGAGATAAGAGCATAGCAGGATAGCTCAAAATGTAGGAACCTGTTCTACAACCTCTTAAACCTACCTACGGTTTAAATTAGTTTTAGAATGCGATCGCCCAAGGGGCGCAGCGCTTCGCTATCGCAATTGTCCCGCAATTCCCCTACAATCTGTCTTTGACCTCGTTACAGTACAATGCGCTGCTTTTAAATAGCATGCGCCTCCGCGTTAATTAGATTGCGATAAGGCATCCTTATTAGTTAATGAGATTGCGATAAGACATCCTTAGACGAGTAATTCTCAACATGCTCAAGGTTGCTGAGGTGTCTGGTACCCAGATTGGAACGCGACACATCGGGATGAACAGGTACAGATGCCAAAGAACTTTCCAGTTCGCATACTGTGCTGATGTACCGTTCCTGAATTTGCAAAGTTCGTAAACACTCGTGAGCGATCGCCTTAGTTCGTTCAGGATGTTTATTGCCAGCATAAGCTATAGGCAACCAGTAAGCACGAACAGCTTCTAACACCATACTGGTCGCTGAGGTACGGCTATCTTTCAGGAAACTCAGCAGCTTACTATCTAAGGAATCGACCGGAACTCGTATTTTGAGATGGAGTGTAATTTCCTCGCTCATCTTGATTATGCTCCCACTTTTTTACTATGTTTGTTTCCTACTTGCATGGAGGCAGCAGCGATCTGCCGAACGCAGCAACGCTTCTCTTCTCAAGAGCACTCCTTCGCGCAAGGGACGAGACGCGACCCGATCACTATCGCCTGTGCGTTCGCTGGCTCCAGTATTTTCGATACCTTTGATTTGATAGGTTGCATAATTGCCATAAAAATTTACGACTAATAAATCTACTATAAACATCTCAACCCTAGAAACTCACTCAGCCAAAATACGTATTTAATTCGTAATTTATTCGCAAATATTTTAACTTAGAAATAAAAAAAATCATGAAAAAAATACTGATGCGGCTGCAAGTCGTAATTGAATCGCTTCACAGTCGCAATTAAATCGATTATCGACGTTTTAAAGGCTTGTTTAATCAGCTATATAGCTTTAGACATAGTAAATATCCAGCTAAAGAAATACCCGAAATTTATACTCTATTTGACAAATTGGTAATAGCAAAAGCACCTGATATGACAATAGAAAAATGATATTACTAAGGTAGATGTACAGCTTAACAACAAATTCATAAATCTAGCTAAATTTATGAATTTTTCAACATCAATAACTAATTTATTAAGTGTAAATATTGAATAAATTAGTTTATTAGCGTCGTGGTAATACGTTATTAAAAAGTAATTTTTTGAACAAGATGCGTAATAACACACAGATACAAGAGCAATTGCAAGACTCGTGCCATCGGACTGAAGTCGTCCGAATGCGGGTAACCCCGGTTGAGAAGGAGGACTTGGCAAGGCGAACAACGCAGTCAGGCGAGAAAACTTTATCTGATTATCTCCGCAAACGCGCTTTCGAGTTTGGTCCTCGTCCTGTAGTGCCAGAAATCAATCAAGAGGTAGCCAGTGAACTGAAACGCATGAGCGCACATCTGCACTCCCTCGCCCTGTTTGCTCAATCCGCTTTAGCAGCTGGACAGATGCCCAAACAAAACTATGAAATTTTGCGGGAGTTCGGCAGGCAGTTAGCCGAGTACCAGTTGGAGTTAAAAGGCAAGGTTCTTCAACAAAAGATTGAACAGCAGGATGGCTGCAAAGGAAAGGATCTAGGACAGCGTTGCGACTAAACCTGAAATGCCCTCCCGTGCATTAAACAGTCTCAAAAAGAAAGGGGAATTGAAAAAATGGCTAAGACAGCTACTCCTAAGAAAAGACAATGGCAGAACCTGACTGACATCAGGAAACTGCGCCACATCGAAAACACCCTTGACAAAGCAATTGCAGCAATGCAAGAAGAAGGAGACATTGAGTCTCTAGAAGACTTTAAAAATTTTGTGGAGGAGTATAGCGAACAATCGGGCAAAGCTGCGATCGCTGTAGAACTATGCACAGAACCAGGTAGCGACGAAATTAAAGGATTTCGCTTCTACCTTACCAAAGACCCAAACCAAAGAACTAGTGGTAAGTACTTAATTAAAAACCTGGGAGACGCCACCAGTAAGGATGAAGACTACTTCACTCCATCCAATGTGATGGAAATGCTAGGGATAGAAACCGAAGATTCAGATGACCTTGACTTGGACAAAGATGATGAAGACCTCGACCTAGATAAGGATCTAGACGACTTAGAAGAAGACTTATTAGATGACGAGGAAGAAGCAACTCCCCGTCGATCAACCAGCAAACAATCCAACAACCGCTCCCAGCAAAAACCTGCTTCAAAAGCAGCAAAGCGCACTGCTAAACCTCAAGTGGCTGAAGCAGAGTCGGACGATATAGACCCAGAAGAGTTGCTTGAAGATGACGAGGTGCGTTCTGCAAAACCAAAAAACCAGAACAAAGCAGCGGCACGCACCGTAATTAAGCCCCAACGTAGAAACCGGGAAACCGAAGCAGACTCAAACGACCAAAAGTCTAAGTCTGAAAAAGACTTTGCAGACAACTTGGCTGAAGAAGTTTCCCGCCTCAGCGCTAACGCTGCAACCATTGGTAACGAACTCAACGGGATCAACGAAATCGGCTTAGCTGGTCAAATGACAAGCTTAAGCATTGTGCTAGGAACAAAAGGTATTACCATGCTTGATGACCTACTAGAGCAGATCAGGCGACAAGGGGAAGAGAAACGGCTTGAGGACATCCTTAAAGATCTAGAAGAGAAAGATGCCCGTATTGGCAAACTTTTCAAACGCATTGCCAAAGTGGTGGAAAGTACACCAGCTGAGGAACTGCCAGAAGAATTGGCTCCCTTTGCTGAAATATTTAAGCAAGAGTTCCGCCAGTCAGAAACCCTAGCAAACAACCCCATCGCCAGCGCTGCGGCTCAAGTAGGAGAGAAAATTGACAAGCTAGGAAGCCAACTTGACCCAGAATACAAGTCTCAACCTCTGCAACTGGATAAAAACGCACCCATCAGCGAGCAACTTGACCAGATTGAAAAATACCTAAACAAACTTTCGCAACGACTCGACCGACTGGAAGCGATCGTGAGTGACCTTGAAGAAAAGCTCGTTTCAAAAGCCCAAACGCAGTCTCGCACAACAGAAGATGCTGTGCCTGCCGCCAAATTGGAGGTTGCTCCCGTATCATCGTCCCCTACAAAACTTAAGGTGTCAAAACAGAAGTCAACTGTTGTTAATAACAGCGTCGGTGTTTTGGAACCTGACGATGAAGATTCAGATGAAGAAGAACTCCACGCCACACAGGAGAAATTTAGCTCTAACGGAAGTTTGAAAACTGACGATCCAGAAGACATTCTCGAACAAATTGTGGTGCAACGGAAAGTGCAACAGCAACGGGCAGCCTGCGCTGAATCCTTGGTAAATTTTGCTGCTGTAACAGCGCAAGTAACACAGCAGTCTCCTCAAGAGGGGATTCCTCTGACTGGTGGTAGCACTCTATTCGTTGAGGGTCAAAATGACCAGCTTTCTTTCACCCTTAAAAGCAATAATGGACAAGAACTGTTCGCTGGCACCAAAAAGGATGGACAGTGGGTCGTCATTGGTGACAACCTCAACCCTGACGAAAAGAACCACATACTCAATCTGCCTCAGTCGTCAGAAGACTATGCCATTAAAGCCAGCGCCCAAGCTTTAGTCGAAAAGTTTCAAGAAACCTTCCCCAAACGCTTCAACGGAGAGAAGGAGCCTACCTTCACCTGGAAAGAGAACAAACAACCCAAGTATGAATTTGAAATTCTCTCTTTAAAAGGGTCAAAAGTACTACAAGGATTTGACCCGCGCAAAGGTGATGAACAAGTGTTCGAGGCTGTTCTAGTAGACGGTCAACCGCCGGACATCCGAAAGTGTCGTATTCCCATCGAAGAAATGGAGAGTTTGCTCGGTGAACCACAGGGGGCCAAATCGCAACCATCTAAGAACAGCAGAGATGTCACGAAGCTAGAACGCCAAGAACAGCAAAAAAAGGACGAACTGCAAGCTTAACAACCCTTAAGGAGTAAAAATGCGTAGCAATTACCAAATCAAACTATCAAAATACAACCATCGCAATTCTGTCAACCAGTTGTTACAAAAACTTAAAATCAACCAGGCTGACCTGCTCTTTATTGCGATCTGTGCTGTTGTCAGCATTTACATGCTCGTCAAAGAACCCGTGTTAATAAGTGTTTTAGGGTGTTCCAGCGTTGTGTTCTTTGGGCTTTGGCAGATTACACGAACAGTACCCATTCTGGAAAAACTAATTGGAGCCAAAATTCGGTTTTGGCACATTGTCACAGCAATCATCACCGTCACAGCATTGCTCAACACTTTCGAGATGCCTGCTCACGCCATCTTCCTCAGCGGTCTAGAAGCCTTCTTTAAACAGTTAGCAACACAAAGCTCTACTGCTGGAGGAGGTACGTCAATTGACGCCAACACTATCGCACTGATATTTAACGTCATTCGAGGTGTCTTCCTTTTACTGGTTGCAGCAGCTTCGCTTTTCGCTTACAACCAAGCGCAACAGGGTAATGACTGGCGACCTATTGTCACTCAAATTGGCTTGGCTTTTGGCATAGTCATTGCCATTGATGTGATTACGTTCTTGTTCATTGGTAATGGCACTACAACAGGTGCTTAAATTGTAATCAACTGCCTGTTTATACGTAACATTGCCACGATTTTTTTGAGCTAAACAGTTGAAGTCACCATGCCACGAGATCCAGAAAAAGACTTTATCCGTGTTAATAAGATTTTAGGCAAACAGGCAAGTGTCGGCCCAATTCCAGCCAACCAAATAGGACCTTGGTGTGCAATTCTCGTCGTTTCCTACATCTTCACAAACGGACTTTTCAGTTTAGGTTTAGGGTGGTTCTTTGCTGTTTCGTTTTGGCTAATCGTCAGCTGGTGGCTCCTAACTGGCAATCAGCCACACCATTTTACAGATAAGTTCCGAAAACCCCCAGGACACGAATGGTGTAACGGCGACTCTCTCTATATTTCTCCACTTTCGCACCCTAATCGCCAACAAGCCGTAAAACAGCACAAAAACTCGCAACTTTTTCGAGTAAAGCTCAAGCCAAAAATTGTCCCGAATCAACAAGGAGGCTTCCGCAAGTTTATGCCATTTCAAAATGAAACACACATCTGTTGCTTAGTTGAAATCAAAAAAGAAGGTCGAGAAGCCGCCGGAATGCTTCTTAATAATGGTTCACAATACCAATTGGTATTTGGTTTTAACACCAACGGACTTCACAATTTGCTTTTCCAGAGTGAGGTTTCGGGATTTGCTGACTCTATTGAAGAAGGGATGAAAAACATCCCAAACGGCGAAAAGATGACTTTCTGTACAGGTTGCTACAGCGACGACAGCGATCGCCAAAAGGAACTCACCCAACTAGCTAATCACACCCATCTGAAGCCGATTTCCATCTTGGTTCGGAATGAGCAGCACCGACTTCAACAGTTGACCCAAAAAGGTACACGCCAAGTCTGGGAACAAATTGCCTTCTGTACTTGGACAGCTGATGCCCAAGCCGAACAGCAATCTAGAGACTTTCTCGGTAGGGTAATTGACGGTGTAAAAAATCTTAGCAACTCGTTACTTGGCTCCATTACTGGTAACACACGGCTCTATAAAGAACAGTTTTATACAAAGCTGTTCCTCAAAGGATTTGAAGAAGGTTTCATCCGTTGGGAATTACTGCTGAACACCAAAATGGGGCTGGAAATTACTCCTTGCAATGCAGCAGACCTTTGGCAATGGCTTTGGCAACGGTTTAACAGCAGTGAGGCTCCACCCATTCCACAAATACTAACACTAGAAGAAACGCCGTCGGGCTTCAAACTGACTGAAACTAAAACCACACAAAAGCATATTTGTACTGTCTTGATTGAGGGAGAAGAAGGTAGATCGTCCTGTCCAGAACATCGCTTAAGCCACAACCGTGTTTATCTCAATGGCAAAGGCAAAGAATGTGGTGTGTTGACTATGTATGAGCCACCAACAGGCTGGATCAATACGACACAGCAACTCAAGTGGATTTGGGAAGTGATGAGTTCTAGCTACGTCCACGACACCGAAGCATGGATTGAAATCAGCGCCGGAAACAACTTTATCATCAATGACAACTTGGCACGTCAAGCCAAACAATCTAAAGCAGCAAATACTAGGGCGATAACCAAGGGACAAGGGCGCGATATTGGAGCAGAAATCAAACAAGAAGAATCCTTTGATGCACAACGAAGACTTTATAAAGGTGCAAAAGCACTCCATTGCGCTGTGGCTTTCCTAGTCTACCGCAATGACTCTCTTGAATTAAACAATGCCTGTAATGTCCTGAGTAATAGCTTTGGAACAGCTAAAGTTATCCGAGAGCGAAATATCGCTTGGGATATTTGGTTGCAGTGTCTGCCAATAACTTGGAAATGGCTGCTACATAGTGGTTCACTTTTCAGCGAACGACGACTCACTTTAGACACAGAAACTGTTACTGGAATCCTGCCTTTAACTGTTCCAAGGGACATCGATAAAAGAGGAGTTGAATTTGTCACAGACCGGGGAGGTAAGCCAATTTTTATCGACTTATTCCATGACCAAATCAGTCGTGCTTTGATTACCGGAGAATCCGGTTCAGGTAAGAGTGTTTTGGGATGGCGTTTTGCAGTAGAAGCCCTCGCCAATAATATCCCAGTCGTGGGGATGGATATTAGCAGTGGTGGTAATAGTACGTTCAAAACAGCTATTGAACTTTTAGGTGAGCAAGGTGCGTACTATGATATTTCGGCGGGTTCAAGTAATCTGGTAGAACCCCCCGACCTGCGAAAATTTGAGAAGCCGGAAAGAGAACGGCGAATGGAATCTTGGAAAGAGTTTATTCGCAAAGCAATGGTTGCGATCGCTATAGGGAAAGTCCACAATCCGCACTTAGCTCAACGGGTTGATGCGATCATACTCAAAATGCTGGATATATTCCTTAGAGATTCAGAAATCATTGCCCGCTATAACGAAGCATTCGAGAAAGGTTGGCAGTCTCCTGAATGGCAGCAAATCCCCACACTTAAGGATTTACTACGTTTTTGCAGTAAAGAAAGGCTCGACCTCAAGTCTTTTGAAGAATTGGACAAACAAGCCATTAACCAAATTCTCAGCCAAGGAAATGCTCTATTAGCATCACGCCTGGGGAAAGCTATTGGCAGACCAAGCACCTTCTCACCTGAACCAGCAGTTAAATTCTTTGCCCTTAGTGGACTGTCAAATGAACAAGATGCCTACTTGATGGCAATTAACGCTCACACTGCTTGCATCCGAAATGCACTTTCACATCCGAGAAGCCTGTTTATTGGGGATGAACTTTCAGTTTTGCTGCGTCGTGACGGCTTCGCCCAAATGGTGGGAGAACTTTGTGCAACTGGGAGAAAAGATGGGATTTCTGTTTTGCTGCTGAGTCAAGACCCTGACACTATCTGCCAGTGTGCTACAGGTTCTCAGATCATGCAAAACATGGTCTACAGAATCACCGGGCGCATCACAGCTAACGGCGTAGCATCTTTCCAACGTCACTTGGGTTACGACCCTAATATTATCAGTCGAAATGCCACTGAAGCTTTTCTGCCAAGAGCTGCTGACCTTTACTCCTGTTGGCTGATTGAAAGAGGCGGACGCTTCTGGCGAACCAGATTTTACCCAGGCGAGATGATGTTGGCTTCCATTGCCAATAACCAAAACGAACGCGAAGCCCGCGATCGCATCATGGCGAAATACCCGCCCACTCTCAAGGGCAAACTTCAAGGATTAAAACATTTCACCCAAGAATATATCCCAGCGGTCAAAGAGAGTAAAGGGTTCTCACATATTGGTCGAGAGTCAAATTCAAATGAACCCGAACCCTTAGAAACGAAGACAAACGACCAACTTATTGCACGTTAAGGAATGACAACCATGAAATTTCTCAAGTTCTCAAAAGTACTCTTGTTAGCATTTGTCCTTACACTAATTGGTGCGATAAAAAATACTGCTCGCGCTGCTGCTTTGACCCAAGAATCCGTAGATGCAGCTACCCAAGCAGGACAATCAATAAACACACCAACGAGTACAGAAATTGCACAAATGGAAATACAAACTGCTAACCAAACCACAGGAAGCAGTTTCTTTGTCCCAATTAAAAATGTTGTACAGCAAGCCAATGATTTCATTGGCGATGTAACTGGATTTGTTCACAACGACCTATTCGGTTCTCTCAACAACCTCCTTTCTTCAACTTTAGGTGCTGTTAAAGTGCCAGTCCTAAATCAGGTGAGCGATAACATTATGAAATCCTCAACTGCTAACAACGAAGGCACTCTTCTTTCAGAGATACTAGAAAACAAAATTGGTGGCGAAGGTTCATATGCCATTAAGGATGACTTCAACAAGCAAGCTGAACGATCTGCTGCTATTGGTGTCGCCAATGGTGCAACTCTTAGCACCCAAGCTCAAGAACAAAGCGCTCAACAACTATTGGCAGCACAAACGGCAACTCTTAAGAGTAACCAGCTGAGTGAAGACTCGAAAAATCTAGACGTTACTCAGTGGATCATGAAGAATATCAGCCAGCAGACCGCCCTCAACACTCAAACTAACGAAATGCTGGTCAAGGAAGCGCAGCAAGCCCGGACTGACCGAGCAGTCAATAACATACTAACTGCACAGGCAGCTAAGGAAATCGCGGCGATCAACACTAGCTCTAGACGTGCAGATGCCGCCTCTGGCAATGCTGCAAGCCAACAGGCGGGAATGTTAATGCTTCCGGGCGGTGGCACAATTGGCACTGACGATGCCAACCAATAATCCAACATTGGGTTTTTCCTCTGTTGATTACTCCCGAACCGCTACAAGATTACCTATCATATTCTTGGCGTCCTTGGCGTCTTGGCGGTTCGATAAATAAGTATTCTTCGGGCAGTTCGGGAGTAAGAAATATAGGGGAAGCAATAGACTTCCCCTATTCTTGAAATCCCGACAACAACTTTTAAAGCAATGTTGCACTTCATAGCACAAACATTTACCTATCCTCAGACCGGTGGAGAAGGGGATGCATTTGAGATAGTTTCTAGTTCAATTGACTTAGCTCGGAGTACTTCTGAAGCCTGGAATGGTCTTTGGATAACTATACTTCAACCGTTGGATTCCGGCTTGTGGATTGGTCTAGTCCGGCTTGGTTTAACTTTAGCAGCAGGCACCATTGTCTTCTTGACTTTAACTTCGGGCCGAGAAATCGTTGAAAAGCAATCATGGTCAGAGCTAATGGCAATGTTTCTCTGGCCAATTGTGATGGCTTTATTTCTGGGAGGTAACGGCAATTTATTATCACAAACTGTTACGGTTGCTAGAAGCTTTGGATACCAGCAAGTACAGAAAGTTCTTCAAGCACAATTAGGGGAACTCACGTTTAAGAACGCGATCGCCAACGTCACAATTAGCAACATCGCCAAACAGCAGATAGAAAATGTCTACAGCGAATGCAGAGGAAAAGTTGGACAAGAATTAATTGAATGCTGGGAGTCCAAACAAGCACAAGTTCAAGAGATTGTTAAACGGGCTGAAGAACAAAGCAAAGGACCCCTCGAACCTCTACGAGAGTTTGCGAATTTTTTAGTAGATCGCTCAATAATAGGTGGTGCTAGAGATGCAGTGAGACTGACAACAGACCCCGGAGGAGTTTTTAGAGAAACAGCTATACCAATTATCCGCTTTATTCTTTACAGTTTGCAGTGGGCTTTTGTCAACATACTCGAAGCGGCACTACTGCTAACGGCATTGTTTTCTCCAATTGCAATGGGTATGTCACTACTTCCCCTCCAAGGTCGTCCCATCTGGGCTTGGGCAACTGGCTTTTTAAGTCTATTTGGTATTCAGTTAGGCTACAACATCATCGTTGGTTTAGCCGCTGTTGTCCTTGTAAAATCTGGCGCAGAACTCGCTTCTGATGTAGCCTTTTTATTCTTCCTCAGCATTTTCGCACCCATTCTAGCTGTCCTAGTTGCTGGTGGTGGTGGAATTGCTCTCTACAACGGAATCTCGTCAAATGTTAAGCAGTTAATCGATGTTTTCAGCAACGCTATCGGCTCAGTTACAAACCTAGTTATTAAGAGTGGACAATAATTAATGCTATGAAAATCCAACGATTTCAGACTCCACTTCTGCCTGATTCAAAAAATTTACTGGCATTATGTTTTGTAGCTTTGACAGGATTTAATGCCCTAATTTTAATCTTTCTTTTATTCGTTTCTTTCCGAATTAACACGCTGGCTGCGAGGAAAACAACGTTCGTGCAGCTAGTAAACGGTGAAACATTAGTCGTTTCTGAAAGGGACCGCTACTGGCGTTATCCATCGGTTATCCAAAATACAGTTAGAACCTGGACTGAACTAACATTTAACTGGGATAACAAAATCCCCGGTACTAACGATACCGATACTGGTGTGCGTGTAGGAAAAGGTGGAAAAAGAATCCCTACCAGTGCCTATTTCGCCTCCTTACTACTTGAACCAGAGTTTGCCAAAGCAGCACTTTCAGAAATTGCTGAATTAGTCCCTTATAGCGTTTTCTCTGGTAAGCTGCGCTCCACGGTAATCATTTCTTACCTCTCAGAACCACGAGAAATTCGGCAAGGGGAATGGGAAGTTGACATGATAGCAACACGACTTCTTGTTGACCGCACTTCAGGAACCGATGAAAGAATTCCCTTTAACAGAACGCTCCGGTTGAAAGCTGTTGAAATTCAAAAATCTCCTTTAGGACAGAACGCTTCAGCATTTGAGCAGAAAGTTTATGAAGTTCGCTCAGCCGGGCTAGAAATTACCAGAATAACTGAATTTATTCCTAAATAAATATGCACAATAGTATGAACACTAAAGCATCACCAGAAAAGTATGGATTAGACAATGAGCCAGATGAAATTAGCAGTCCACTAACTCCGCCTAACGGTTTTAATGGCTCTACTAATGACTCTGGGAAAGTATTGGAAGAAGCAAGCAGTTTGAGTCTTAATAAAGACGAAATCACCTTGGAAGATGAAAAAGAACTGGCTGGATATAACGATGATCTGACTGAGTTGCTTACAAAAGAATACCGCATTAAACAAGATGACGAAGAACCCGAAGTGCGTTCTACTTCAGAAAAACCAAGTGTTCGCATGTTATCAGTTCTGGCTGTAACAGCAGCCATCATGGGAGTCGTGGGATTCGTTTGGTTTGGATTTCTTGCTCCTAAGCCTGCGCGTCAACAAACATCTAACCCTTCTCCTTCACCAACCCCCAAGCCATTAGAAAACGAATCTGCTGAACTCAAAGGCAAATTAGCTTTTCAAGACCAACGACGACAACTGGAAACTAAACCGGACTTACAGAAGCAACGTTCTACGACTACCTCGCCGCAAGCTTCTCCATCACCGGTGGCTAAAACGACTCCGCCTCCACAGCCAGTCCGTCAAACTCCTACAGTTCCGCCTGCACCCAGGACAGTTTTCGTTCGTCAACCATCCCCTCCACCACCGCAACCAGTATTACAAGCCGCACGACCTCAGCCTATACAGCCTGCACCTGCATCCCCTGCACCACAGCCGAGTCCAGATGTAGATCCCTTTGAACGGTGGAGTCAGTTGGCTTCCTTGGGGCAAACTCGCGGTTTAACCACGCGAGAAACGGCATTGAATAGCGAAGGACAACCAACTTTTGGTGCTAATTCTTCTACTACATCTTCAACCACTGCACCAACCATAGGAGATATTCCGGCTTCACCAACAGCACTTTCTACCCAAAGCAATACCAAATCTGCCCCGGCAAGAACGCAACAACAAAGTACACAGCAAGGCATTTCAACTGTTTCCATTGGTTACACCTCACCAACAGCAACTAATACTACTGGAATGACAGATGGAGAAATGGGAATTCTCCGTCGATCCCCGGTTAATCAATACAGTAATAGTGGTGAAACATCTTCCTCTGCTTTAGAAGTGGCGATCGGAACTTCTGTTAACGCACGGGTGGTTGTGCCGATGCTTTGGGATGAAAGCGGCAAAAGCCCTACAAATGGAAGGTTTGCTATTGAGTTGACTGAGGATATGCGGGCAACTGATGGTAGTGTAGCTCTACCAACTGGCACTATCTTAGTGACTGAAGTACAGTCTGTAAACCAGGGTAATAAATTGGTGAATATGAGTGTTGTGGCACTGGTTTACCCTGATTCACAAGGGCATATCCGGCAAGAAGCAATTCCTCCTGGCAACTTGTTGATTCGTGGTAAACATAATCAGCCGTTAATTGCTCAAGGACTACACGATAAAGGTCCTGAAATCGCCAAACAAGATTTGCTAGTCGGAGTCCTCAGTAGTTTGGGAAAAGTTGGAGAAGTTATCAATCAACCTCGTACTCAATCATCCAGTTCGTCATCCTCTCTTGGCTTTAGCCAATCCACAGTCACTACTACAAGTAATCCCAATGTCCTAGCAGCAGCTTTGGAAGGGTTTTTTAAAGTGACAGGCGATCGCCTAGCCCAACGCTCAAATCAAGCAGTACAGCAAATGCTTCAAACACCGAATGTAGCAGTTGTGCCAGAAGGGACTAAGGTTTCTGTTTTTGTCAACAGCTTTCTACGTGTGCGTCGGTAGCCATAACAGGAGTCACTTGGAGGGATGACAGATGAAAAAATTAAAAGCTATCTTACTTGCGTGCGCTTTTTCTTCGTTCACAACAACTGCTACAGTACTTTCCCCCTTACGGACACTGGCACAGACACCAGCTTTGCGCGTCATTGGGCAAGAGGCGGCAGTGACAAATACTACAGACGTACCAGTTTGGCCTGGTCGTTTCACAGCTATTGATTTTTCCCAGACCAACGAAATCATCACTTACATTCTCATAGCCGATCCTTCACGCACTGTTTACAACACTGACGCTGAATTAAGCAGCAATCAAGCAAAAACCGTGTTTCTGAAGGTGATTAAGCCGTTGCGCTTTCCTGGCGCTACTTCAACTAAGATCACTAATTTGTCTATCAAGACCCGCACACCTGATGGACAACAACGCCTCTACACTTTTAATATTGTTCCAGGCTGTGGCACACCCACCTACAGTGGCATTTCTATATCCCCCATAACTCGCGGAGTCGAACAAACCTGGCTGGTAGGAAGTAACCAAGTTACTACACTAAGTGACATTGAACGGGGTTTACAAATGGCGATCGCTTTGGGCTATACCGCTACCAACGACCCGGTTGTCTTTAAAGTGCGTGAATTTCTGGCATTGGCACGGAACACAACGCCAATTCCCAAAGCCGCCGCAAGTGTCAATCTGCCGTTATCAGTCCTTTCGAGTTTGGGACAACTGGGACTAGAAAAATCCCAACTTGAAGTTCGTGAAGTACCGTCACACCTAAATAAAACGCTCCGCGTGGTAGCCCCGTAAAACTACCTATTCCCATTTTATTTGAAAGTTTATGCTATTGGGGTGAACAATAGTAATTCCTTCAACTTCTACAAAGTATGAATGGGTTTAAAGTCAGAATATGGCTGATGTTATGGGCAAGCACTACTGCTTGTATGCGTAAATCGTGGGTGCGTTTGCCTGAAATTCTTGAGAGTTGTAGCGAGGCTCAACCAAAGGCGAAATATATCTCCTTTATTTAGTAGAGACAATAAGAGGGATATACTGATGTTAGTTCGTTACAACAGATGTTGGCACGCTTGAGCCATGATTTACGGGAATTGAACCCCAAAGCATAAAGCCAGTACCCACTAATGCAAGTCCCAAACTTGCATACCACAATTTTTGGCGTTTTAGCAGGGTAGCCAAAGACGCTAAAGCAATCGCTACTTGTAGAAACACCACACTGTAAAGAAAAGATTCGTGGCGATTTAGGTTTAACTCAGCTTCTTCTCCTAGCTTTTTGGCTATAGCTTTACGCTCGTTGTTCTTTTCAAGCTCTTGCGGGTCGAGTTTTTGTCCTAAAGATGGAGGAAGAGGCTTTCCTAGGGAATTTATAATTGCTTGTGACAATTGCTGAGTATCAGACTTAATAGACTCCGATTGATACCAAGCCCAATAGTTACCAGCTTTGACTTGGGCAACCACGGCTTCTTCCGCTAAGAAATTACCCTGCATGGCAGCGATCGCCGCCAGACCTGCAAAAATACCAGTAGATACAGCAACCTGATTAATCCAATGGGACTCATGAGAGTGTTGTTCCTGTTGGTCGTGGATTTCATGAACTACTTTATGCACTTCCTCTTGCAAGTGCTGTATTTGTTCATTAACTTCTATTTCCGCCATACTGAAAACCTCATTCGACTTGCTTTCGACTTACTTTGAACATGCATCCAGAACAGAAAATTTCAGCGCATTTTGATCAAACCAGCTTGACTTACCAGTTCTTGCCCTTGCTTGGTTAGCATTATGTCAGCATAAGCTTTCCCTGCCAGTTGCTCTTGTGTGCCATTTTGTTTGACAATTACATATAACAGCCGTGTCATAGGGTATTGAGCGCTCTTAACGGCAGCTATGTTCAGTTGATTGTGTTGACGGGGGCATTGAGACGGGGGTACAAAGGGTTCCTGGTAAGGGGTGACAAATTTATCCAGATTTCGCCCTATGGGCAAGGGCTTAATATTACACTGCTGCAAAATCTCTGATGCTGTGGCATAGTAGATACCACCAGGATTTTGCGCCAGTTTTTGCACAGCAACGGTTGTGGTAGGAACATTTCTCACATTTGAGCCGAAGCGTTGATTAGACAAGACGTCTCGTGCGAAAGATTCTCTCGTGCCGCTTCCAATGGGTTGTGAATACGGCTTAATCGGTAAATTGGGGCCCCCCACTTGTTTCCAGTTCGTGAGTTTGCCAGTGTAAATAGACCTGATCTGGTCTATGGTGAGTCCTGGAACATTCAAGTTAGGGTTAACTGCAAAAGCCAAAATATCAATGGCAACAGGAATTTGTTCAAGCTTGAACCCTAGTTGCAGCGCCTGGTTATTCTCTTGACTAGAAATCGGTCGGGAGGACTCAGCAAAAGCCAGTTTGCCGGATAGTAACATCTTAATTCCAGCACCAGAACTGGGGGGTTTACCAATGGGTTGAACATAATGCAACGCAAACTGAGGCAATGCTTCTTGAATCGCTGGATTAGCCCTTTTACTTAACTCTGCCCAAGAAGTACTGCCACCATAGTTAAACACTCCGTTAGGAACATTCGTTACCTGAGAAAATACCAACTTTGGTAGTTTTGACTTTGCGTCGTTCTTTTGGCTAACAGGATTGGAATTATCCTTGAAGGCTATTTCGTGTTTAATGTGTTTGTGGAAAAACCACGAGCCACTGCTGATAAACCCTGCTATGACCAGAATGGTCAAGATAAAAATGGGTATTTTGTGTTTGTAAAACATAGTATTAGACAATAGCAATCTCCCTCATCAACTTACAGTTTTTTACCAAGCCCCTTCAGGGCGGGAACAAGGAACTCTTAACAGGGAACAGGGAAAAAATGAGCCACGAAAAATTACGGGTAGGGTGCGTTAGGCGCGTTTCAAGTATTATTTTTGACATAATTACCAGTTTTTGCGCCGTAACGCACCGCTATTAATGGTGCGTTACACTGCGTTAACGCACCCTACCTGTTTACAGCGTTTTTCATCTATTTGAACCACAATCTTTCGTAGGGGCGCAAGGCATTGCGCCCCTACAGTTTGGTCTATTTACCCGAAAATTGCTGTAAGATTTACTTTATAAATCAGCTTTCATATACACTACCAACTGTAGATGATTCAGAGTCGAGGGCTGGTAGGAACACAAAATTTAGAGTTTTTGGAAACTCACAGTATGACCTTGATTCCCGCTTCGTTGGAACCTACCGTTAAAAGCCCAGTTAATGAATCCACCATCACCTTTATTGGTGAAAGTACCGTCCTCAAAGATCCAAATTCCGTAAGGAACCCCCTGATAATTTGCTTGCTTGAAAAACTTCACCCCGTTAATGTTTCGGTCATAGGGTTGGCTCATATTAAACACCATCACGTTGTATTTTCCGTGTGCGGCATAAGTAGCTTGTTCCATCAGTCCCTTAACAAATCCTTGACGGTTTCTGCTGGCTACAACTAGATTGTTAATCTGTAATCCTAATTGAGCCGCACCAATAGCTAAGTCACCACCAGCCGCTGCACCACCACCACGGGCGATTAAATTAGCTTTAGTGTGAGCCGATTGAATCGTTTGATGGTTGAACTGGTCAACTGCACTTGCGGGTTTAAAGGTTGCTAGAGGCGTCAGTGTTAATGTTGCAGTTAAAAAGCCAAAAAACAGTCCTTTAGTGTTCATCAGTTTTACCTCACAGGATTTGTATTATGATTTGAGTCTTTGCTTGTTCGTTGTCTTAATCTCAATTAGCACTCAAAAATTTCATCTGATGCAAACATCTTGTCGGCATCGTCAGCAAAGTACTCAGACTACGGGTTGAGAATGTAACTTAATCTGAGAAAGTCTTGAAGTAAATCTGGAGAGTGAATAAAAGTGTATTATTTACTCTCCAATATTTGGAAATAAGCAAGAGCAGTTATTTATTTTGTGGGTCTCCCTGCTTTTTCCCATGCGTGTTTGTCTAATTTTCCACCCTTCTTCTTATACGCCTTAAAAGCAGGATTTACATTTTGATCCTGATTTCTTCGCGCTTCTCCGTTCTGGTGCTTTTCTTTCTTGGTTGGAGTTATTTTACTATGTCCACCTTTGACGGTATTATCTTTTGCTGCTAACAGTAGCGTTTCTTGTTGTACACCTATCTGTTGTTGACCTATTGTGCTTGATACAATAGCTGATGCTGGCAAAGTCGCACCAGTAACAGCAAGCATTGTACCAGCGATAATTGCACTCAGTTTACCTTTCATATTGACTCCGTGGTTGTTGATGTTGGATAATCGAAATCAAGACCAGATGTCTTTCTTTATTTGAGTCTGCGAATTGAAGTCAGCTTTGTGGCTCAACTTCAACTCTTCATGTCTCTACAATATTGAATCCAACTTCAAGTGTCAGTAGGGGAAAATAGGATGTTGATTTGGTCAAAAAATCAACTTTATTCTCAAAACATGAGAAATTTTCCTATGGAAAATTTAGAAAAATAGGAAAAAATAGGGAGTATCCACAAAAATAGAATTCCTGACCAAATTGGGTTAGAATATGTAAATGCAGAATCGTTAGTAAAAATATTTTTATGACTTATAAATATGAATTTAATGCAACTCTGAGCGAAAAATCGCCGACTTATGTCAGGCGCGAAGCTGACAATCAACTTTATGAGTCACTGAAAACAGGGAACTTTTGTTATGTGTTTAACGCCCGCAAGACGGGAAAGTCTAGCTTGCGAGTTCAAGTGATGAGTCGGCTTAAAAAAGTAGGAGTTGCCTGTAGTATCATTGATATTTCTGGCGGAAATATCCAGCAAACAACTTTGGAGCAGTGGTATGCTGGAATCCTTAACAATATCAAAAAAGACTTCAATCTAGATGTCAATTTAAGAAGCTGGATAAAAGAGCGGAATTGGTTATCTCCTTTAGACCAATTTAGAGAGTTTATTGAATCAATTTTGTTAAGGGAGTTATCAGAAGATATTGTCATTTTTATTGATGAAATTGATAGTGTTCTCAGCTTAAATTTTCCCAGTGATGATTTTTTTGCTTTTATCCGCGCTTGTCATAATCGGCGAGTTGATGTTCCAGAGTACAATCGCCTTACGTTTTGTTTGTTGGGGGTAGCAACACCATCAGATTTAATTGCTGATAAAAAACGCACGCCGTTTAATATCGGTCGAGCGATTGAGCTAACTGGGTTTACACTGTCAGAAGCAAAGGTATCGCTAATTCAGGGATTGGTAGAGAAGGTAGATCATCCCGAAGCGGTTTTAAAAGAAGTGTTGGAGTGGACTCAAGGACAACCGTTTCTAACTCAGAAGTTGTGCAACTTAGTAATTGATAAAGCAGAAAGTAAACAGCCGAATATCGAGCAAATAGTTCAAAAGTACCTAATCCAAAATTGGCAATCTCAGGATGAGCCTGAGCATTTGAGGACGATACGCGATCGCATAACCAGCAATGAGCGGCGTGCAGGTCGAATGCTGGGAATTTATCAACAAATTTTGCTTACTGGCTCAGTCGCAGCAGACGATAGTTCTGAACAAGGGAAAATGAGTTTGTCAGGATTAGTGGTCAAACAAGAAGGAAAATTAAAGGTTTACAATCGCATTTATGAATGTGTTTTTAACCTGGGTTGGGTTGAAAAGGAATTAGCAAAACTGCGACCCTACGCCGAGGCTTTGAAAGCTTGGATTGATTCAGGTTGTACAGATGAGTCCCGGTTGTTGCGGGGAGAAGCGCTAAATGATGCCTTGGGTTGGGCTGCAAATAAAAGCTTGGGCGATCGCGATTATCAATTTTTTGCAGCTTGCCAAGAATTGAAGAACAGAGAAATAGAAAAGGCTAGAGAACTAGAAAAACTAGAAGCTGAAATTAATTTAGAGGCAGAAAGAAAAAAATTAGAAGCTCAAGCGAAAGCTAATAAAATTTTGAAGGCTGCGAATCAAAAAGCCAAGAAGCAAATTCGTCTTGCCTCTACAATTCTGGTAATTTCACTTGTAGCAGCAATGTTGGCGGGAATATGGGCAACAAAAACGATTACAGAAACTAGGACAGCTGTAAGATTAGAGCGAGACGGAGTAAATGCTATAAGACAATTTGAGTCTCAAGAAATAGAACCATTACTATTAGCCATGCAAGCTGGGCAAGAGTTGAAAGAGCTTGTCAAAGACGGTCGTCCACTGGAAAAGTATCCTGCTGATAGTCCTCAGTTAGCTTTACAGGCAATTCTGGATAATATTCACGAGCAGAATCAACTCAAAGGGGATAGTGCTAGTTTTAGCCCAGATGGGCAACGCATAGTCACTGCATCCGATAATGACAATACCCCACAGGTGTGGGACATCAATGGCAAGCTATTAGCCCAACTCAATGGGCATACTGGTAAAGTTACGAGTGCTAGTTTTAGCCCAGATGGGCAACGCATCGTCACTGCATCTTCCGACAAAACCGCACGGGTGTGGGACATCTCTGGCAAGCTCTTAGCCCAACTCAATGGGCATACTGGTGAAGTTTGGAGTGCTAGTTTTAGCCCAGATGGGCAACGCATAGTCACTACATCAGAGAACTATACCCCACAGGTGTGGGACATCTCTGGCAAGCTATTAGCCCAACTCAAAGGGAATAGTGCTAGTTTTAGCCCAGATGGGCAACGCATAGTCACTGTATCCTATGCTACCCCACTGGTGTGGGACATCTCTGGCAAGCTATTAGCCCAACTCATTGGGCATACTGGTGTAGTTAGGAGTGCTAGTTTTAGCCCAGATGGGCAACGCATCGTCACTGCATCTTTCGACAAAACCGCACTGGTGTGGGACATCTCTGGCAAGCTATTAGCCCAACTCAAAGGGCATACTGGTGAAGTTACGAGTGCTAGTTTTAGCCGATCTGGGGGACGCATCGTCACTGCATCCACGGACAAAACCGCACGGGTGTGGGAGGTGTGGGACATCTCTGGCAAGCAATTAGCCCAACTCAAAGGGCATACTGGTGTAGTTAGGAGTGCTAGTTTTAGCCCAGATGGGCAACGCATCGTCACTGCATCTTTCGACAAAACCGCACGGGTGTGGGACATCTCTGGCAAGCTATTAGCCCAACTCAATGGGCATACTGGTGAAGTTTGGAGTGCTAGTTTTAGCCCAGATGGGCAACGCATCGTCACTGGATCCGTGGACCAAACCGCACGGGTGTGGCGGGTTGAAGACTTAAATCAACTACTGGTACGAGGTTGTAAATGGTTAAATAATTACTTAATCACCCATCCGAAAGACCTGGAGAAACTAGAGGTATGCCAAAATAAGTCTAATATAATAGAAGCAGTACCATTTCTGGTTAAAGAAGGCGAAGAGCAAGCAAGAGAAGGTAATACTGATGATGCTGTTGCGACCTTCCGTCAAGCCTTAAAGTGGAATCCCAAGTTAAAGCTTGACCCAGAAACAAAAGCAAAGCAAATCGCAGAAGCTTCAAAGCTAGTTGAAAAGGGCAAGAATTTGCTAAAAGAGGGTAAGGTTGAAGATGCTGTTGCTGTATTCCAACTCGCTTTGAAGCGTGACCCTAATTTAAACAGTGAGCTAAAGACAAAAGCTGCTGAAGCGCTGCTTGACAAGGGGAAAAAACTTGTTGGTGAGCGTAAGATAAAGGAGGCTATTGCAGCTTACACACAAGCCCAAAAACTCCAGCCAGAATTTGAAATCTCTGCTTATTCTTGGAACAGCCTATGTTGGCAAGGTAGCCTGCTTGGATATGCAGCTGATGTAATGTATGCCTGTGAAAAAGCCGTGGTACTTGCTCCTAGTGATAGAAACATTCGAGATAGTCGTGGTCTTGCCAGGGCGCTAACAGGCAATACCAATGGAGCAATTGAGGACTTTCAGGCGTTCATTGCCCAGACTAAAGATAAAGAGAAAAAATCACAACGGCAACACTGGATTGATGCCCTACGCGCTGGTAAGAAACCGTTTACAGATGAGGAACTGAAAAAACTAGAAAAGTAGCAATCCCATATCTTGGGATTGCTTCACTACGCTGTGGCTTCGTACCCTGCGGGAAGGCGTTCCGCCTACGCAATGACAAACACGTTTTTGCACTCATTGGGATCAATACGCTTGGTGTTAAGGCTTTGATCCCCCCTAGCCCACGCCCTTCGGGTTCAGCAGTCGCCTACGGCGGGAAACCCGCCTGCAGCGCTGCTTCACCAGTCGCCTAGGTCGGGAAACCCTCCTGCAACGCTGGCTCCCCTTAAAAAGGGGGGAAAACAAGCCCCCCTTTCTTAGGGGGTTTGGGGGGGTCTTCAGGGAGTGACGCTTCTAACAGAACCGTATTGTCATTGGGATGCTCCCTACTTAGATTTTTTCAAAATTAAAATAGGATTTCTATAGCATCTCAACTATCACTATCGTATCTCTTGCAGTATTGGAGCAGTTTATGCATGGGGATGGCTCCAAAATCCCAAATCCGTTGACTCTTGTTAAGGTGTTTTATCCCAACGCCAAGAAGTTATTTGATAAGACAAAGAAATTGGTTTGGGCATAGAGTTAAAATTCTTAGCATTCTCAAGAGGTGTTGCTCTACCACTTGGTAGTGTCACAAAGTTTTTCACATTAATTTTGAGAGTTATTTTGTTGGGAAAACGGCAATCAAAGGGACCTATTCTAGAACCTAAAACAGAGCTATCAAGACCGCGCAGTTTTGTTCCTATGCATTGAACTTGCTCGGAAGAGGTTCTACTAGAACGTAAAGTACTAAATATCTGATTCTTCAACTTTTGAGATTGGGGGGACTCTTGAGCCGATGACAAGAATTGATTTAAACTAAAACTATCGCTGGCAAAAGCAGGTAACAAGACATTTGTATTGCTAAATGCAAGCAGAGTACCACCAATAATTGTAGCGATTTTACTTTTCATAAATGACTCCTTTGAATTTATTGTGAGAATTGAAATCTGCTTGGTAGTTAAAACTCCACTCTTTCATATATTTACAATATTGAATAGAGCTTCGATTGTCAGTAGGGAAAAACAGGATGTTAATTTGGTAAAAAGAGATAATTTATATAGCTTTTTCAAAAATTGTAATAAAAAATACTTAGGCTCGCTCGTTCAAGTCGGAAATTTGATATGATACATAAAAATTACCTACTACTTACAGCCATGAACTCCGAATCAGAACTTTCCTGGTCAGAAATCCAAAGACTGGCAGATGAAATTGTATTTCAGGCTACTGGAAGTCACCTAAGTGATATAGAGACGAAGGTATTACAGGGGGCAAGTGAGGGAAAAACTTATGATAAAATTGGCGATGAGTTGGGTTTTTCGGTTAGCTATCTCAATAAAGATGTTGGTAATCCATTATGGAAGAAGCTTTCAGATGGGTTAGGAGAAGAGGTATCTAAAAAGAATTTTAAGCAAGCTCTGAAGCGTTATAGGGACAAGCGAGCTTCTTTGGGAAATACGATTCCTTTAAGGAAAGTTGACAGCTTAGAATTGCCAGGAGGTAGAGTACCACTCTCATCTCCCTTTTATATTAAACGTAACGACGTTGAATCATTGTGTTACGAGACGATACAGCATCCTGGAGCGCTAATTCGCATTAAAGCACCTCAAGAGATGGGAAAAACATCTTTACTAGAAAGGATTCTGGCTTTTTCAGAAACACAGAATTACCAAATTGTAAATTTGAGTTTTGAAACTAATAGTAACGTCTTCTCTAACATACACATATTCTTACGATATTTTTGCGCTTGTGTTAGTAAGCAGTTAAGGATACCTAATCAATTAGATGATTATTGGGATGAAATTTATGGCTGTAATGATAATGCGACAAATTACTTTGAAGAGTATTTACTTCCAGAATGCAGTCATCCATTAGTACTGGCTTTAGATAAAGTCGATTTCGTTTTTGAACAACCTGAAATTGCCACTGATTTTTGTCGCTTAGTACGAGCATGGCATGACTTAGCAAGGCGGAGTGGTCATCGCGGTGAAATTTGGAAAAAACTCCGGTTGATAGTGGTACATTCCACAGAGGTTTATAGCTCCCTGGATATTAATTACTCTCCACTACAAGGGGTGGGACAGATTATTGCTTTAGAAGAGTTTAACCGGGAGCAAATCATTGAGTTAGCACGGCGTTATGAACTAAATTGGGGGGGAACTGAGGTTGAGCAACTCATGAATTTGATTGGTGGACATCCTCATCTGGTGCGTTTGGCTCTCCATTATCTTAAAAGTCAAAAAGTTTCTTTGGAGAAACTTTTGCAAATAGCATCGACGGAAGTTAGTCCATTCCGCGACCATTTGCGACAGCATTTGTGGAATTTACAACAACATCTAGAACTGGCTGATACTTTCCGCACGGTAGTAACGGCGATCGCTCCTGTGAGGCTAAAATCCCATGAGGCGTTTAAATTACAGAGCATGGGGTTAGTAAAGACACAAGGGGATGATTGGAGTCCGAGTTGCAATTTATACCATCAATATTTTTCGTCACAACTAGGAGAAATGCGATCGGAAACACTCTAGAATGTTATTTTACTCTTGACTAAATCTCCTCAATAAATCCTCACGAGATAATTGTATCAACAAAGAAGTAAATTCTTCGGGTGGTAATGCTAATAAAGGTTCAATAATTGTTTGTAGGTCGTTATCTAAAGTCAGTAGACCGAAAACTTTTGCTCGCGCCTTGAAAAACAGATTGAAAATCAGAATACTGTCTAATTAACTGTATTTTTGAATACATTTTTTCAGATTTTTGGGAAAAAAGATATGATAAGCAAACCTAATAACTGTACGGTTGCTCCTGATTGAAGACAGAGGAATTAATGCAAGACTAGCGCTGTGACATCCGACCAACAACTGAACTAATTTTTTTGATATTTTTGCTATATCCCACATTCCGCACCCACAACTGTCACACCCTGACGAAACGGATGTATTTAGTACATAAGAACTATTTTTCAAGAGAGTTTACTAGAACTAAATAAGAATTATTATTATTAACTTCAAGGTCAGGGTAATATTAATCTCCAGTCAATAAAAATGATAATCATTATTATATAAGGGGGAAGGGAGAGGCTGCGATCGCCAGCCTCTCCCTTCCCCCTTTTTATAATTCGATTAAATATAAAATTTCTTGCATAAATAGTCACGAAAAATGTGAAAATTTAAACTTATATCGTTGTGTGTGGTAACAATGTTCGTGGCTACGTGTCAAAGATATTGAAATTAAGAATATAGACCATTTAGGCATAGTCGCAGGAATAGTAGATGCGATTGGGTTGGTGGAAATAATTAATGATTTAATAGGGCAAGAGCCAGGAGAAAAAGTAAGTGCCGGGCATGTAGTTAAAGCAATGATTTTAAACGGGTTAGGAATGGTTTCTCAACCCTTATACATGTTTCCCAAGTTTTTTGAGAACATCGCTTGCGAGCATTTAATTGGACCAGGAGTCCTAGCCGAATATTTAAATGATGATAAACTCGGTAGGGTGATGGATAAATTATTTCTCAAAGGGCTAGATACAATATTTTTAGCCATTAGCTTAGTTGTCGTCAAAATTTTTGAAATATCTTTAAAAACCTCACATTTAGACTCCTCTTCATTTCATGTACATGGGGAATACAAGTATAGTTTACCCGACGTAATCTTTAAAAGCTCTGGTGATTTGCAATCTCCAGAGTCATCAGAAATTAAATCACTAGAAGCCATAAATATTACATATGGTTATTCTCGCGACCATAGACCAGATTTGAAACAATTTATCATGCAATTAATATGTTCAGGAGACGGGGATATACCAATTTTTCTGAAAACAGCATCAGGAAATCAAGCTGATTCAGCATGTTTTGGAGCAATTGCTGTAGAATATCAAAATCAAATAAAAATCGATGGTTTGATGGTTGCAGATTGTGCATTATATACAGAGGAGAATATCAAATTAATGTCTAATATTAAGTGGCTATCTCGTGTACCATTAACTATAAAAGAGGCAAAAACATTAGTCACAACTTTACCAGAATCAGAGTTTATTCAAAGTAAAATAGATGGATACTCATATGTTGAAAAAAAAGTCACTTATGCAGGAGTAGACCAAAGATGGTTAGTAGTACAAAGTCATCTTAGAAGAAAATCAGACTTAAATAAGTTATCACAAAATATTGAAAAATCCCTCAAAAGCTCTGAAGCTAAGTTGAAAACATTATCCCAAGAGAGATTTGCATGTTCTGCTGATGCCATGAAGGCGTTATCAAAAATATCGAAACAATTTAAATATCATCAAGTAGAAAATATTGAAATAACTGAAAAAGAGTCATCTAAAAAAGATGAAAAGCAAGATAAATATTATCAAATTTATGCGACTGTCTCAAAAAATGAAAATGCAATTGATATTGAAACCAGAAGTGCTGGGCGTTTCGTTATTGCCACAAATGTTTTAGAGTCAAGTAAGCTAAGCAACGATGACATGATTACTGAATACAAAGCCCAGCAATCATGCGAAAGAGGTTTTGGTTTTCTGAAAGATCCTTTATTTTTCGCGGATAGTATTTTCCTTAAAAGTCCAGAAAGAATACAGGCTTTGGCAATGATTATGGGGTTATGTTTATTAGTTTATACCCTGGCTCAAAGACAACTCAGAGCAGCTTTATGTGCTTCAAAATCAACGGTAAAAAATCAATTGGGTAAATCCATAAATAATCCCACTTTTAGGTGGATAATGAGCGTGTTTTCAATCCATTCATCTTGTTATGTATGACCAAGAAACAGATGTTTCTAATTTGACTCCAGAGAGAATTTTTATTCTTGAATTCCTCCCAGAAAGTTGTCGTCGTTACTACAATTGCGTGACTTAATTTTTGATTGCTTCTTAATCTTTTATTTTCTATAAACGGACTACTTCTGTTTCATTAATAGTCCTGATTTATCGTGCTTTTTTATACTCATAAATCTTAAGTAAATAAGTTTATTTTATAGCTTACTGAAAGCTATATGGAATTAGATTATGAATTTAGTTGTGAGTTGCTTAGATTCCTTATTGCTTCTTATTGAGAATATGATTCGTGCGACTTTTTCCTTCTCAAATCTCTTTTTTTGTTGTTTGTGTATTCTTTTATTCTGTTTTTATTCCTTTGTTTCCGTAATAACCGATTGTGACAGTTGTGGATGCGGAATGTGGGCTATATAGGAATTTTTCAAAAAAATAAAAGTTTTTACGGTTATTGGCGTGCGTTGTCTGCCAGACAATTTTCATGAGGAGCGGACAACCTCTCTCATGTATGGCGTAAACTGGTAGACAACTGGCTGATTTTTGAGCAAACAGTGCTCCAAGTAGACCGGACAAACGTCGATTGTATGGCAGACACTTGAGCAGACAACGCTCCAAGTAAACCGAACAACCACCGACTATATGGCAGACAAGTGAGCAGACAGCGCTCCAAGTAAACCGAACAACCGCCGACTGTATGGCAGACAAGTGAGCAGATAGCGCTCCAAGTAAACCGGACAACCGCCGACTGTTCGCCGAACAGTCAAGTAAGCACCTCAAGTCTAATTTCTTCGTTGGTCAACTATCTTCGGCTCAATAGTGGTTCACATCTAATAAGTTATCGCACCTTCAAAGTGTGTAGAAGCGACTGGTTGTGACATGAGTGCATTAGATCAATTCACTCTAAACAAAACGTCATCAACTCTTGATGCCACGGTTTAGGCAACACTGAAAGTAAGGCAAGAATGATTTTAGCTTGCAGTTTCAAGGGAATTGTTTCTAAAATCCACTCCCAATACTGATTGTCTAGATGCTTGTGCCAAGAAAATATTTCTCTTAACAATAAAACGTCTGGGTCATCATACTGTGTTAATTCTCCCATTACAGCGCGGACTATAGAATGAGCTTCTTCTCGTAGCGTACATGACTCATACTCAGAATTATTCCTAGTCGTATAATTCGTATTTAATAGCGATAGGAATATTTTTAACCATTGTTTCCAACTACCACAAAATATACTTGCTAATTTAGAGATGTAACCCTGGCTAATGCCAGAAACCGCTTCAACAGCTGACTGGGTAATTTTCTGTCTCGCCTCCCACAGTTCTTTTACTGCATTCTTCACTTTCCACCAAGATTTTTCATCTGGTGAACCTGCTTCAATAGTAAGATCCGCTGCATTAACACATTCTACCTCGTTTGACAAGAAGCTAAGGTCATAATCAGCACAGAAATAGAAGTGAACTTGTTGCGTCGGGCGATTGTAGGAACGCAACCGTCCAATAGCTTGTTTAATCTCTGCCTGCGTCGCCCAATCTACGAATCCCTGGAATTTTTCAGAAATATCCTCTCTTGCAAAATCACAACTGCTTAAAGTTAGGTAAAGTACCTCTAGGGAACCAATGTTCTGGTAGGGAATGCCAAAAGTAGCTAAGGCACTCACATCTTTGAAATCATTCGACCCTCGACTGTCCCTGAACCAGCCTCCATCACCTTCATGACAAAACTTCACAAAGTCCATGAATTTGATGTCGGGGTGACGTACTAAAAACTCCTGTCGGAGTGCATCTACTCTACTTTGACAGAATTCACTGCGATTTTTGGAAACTTGTCCCAGTCCTGTGACTTGAATAATTTTCAGATTCTTGCTTGGAGATACCTCTTGCTCTATGGTTAAAATATCTTCTGCATCAACATCCATCCACCAAGACAAATACTCAGGGCTGGCTGTAGCATCTAAGTAAATGTTCCATGCAGAAACTTTTGCTATCAGTGCATGTCTTTCATTACGAGTAGAAATCAGTAACTGACCTTGGTCTATCCGCAAAGCACCCTTGATTTGTCGTCCCCAGACTTGTAGAAATGGCACAAACCAATTAAGAATTATCTCCTGCTGAATTTTCTGTGTTAGACATAAGCTTGTGTCGCCAAAGCGTTTTCGCAACATCCCTGGTAAATCATTCAGGTTTACCCCATACAAACTGGTTGTGTTGAGTAGTGATTTCAAGTCGGGGTGTAGAATGGACATTGCTTGAGCAATGATTTCATCCAAATTATCCGGTGCTATGCCCAGCATCTCCCTCACTGCTGCATCATTCCACCCGTGGTGAGGTTGCTTTATTTCTCCTGTTAGGCACTGACGCAGCACCATCCAAAGTGGCTGTAACTGGATACTTATTTTGGGATAATGGATAGTCAACTGGGCTATCACCCGGTCTAGGTCTAGTAGGCGTGCGGCAACGGAACCAATTGGCTGCACCGTCCGCATTGCTTCATCCCAAAAGTTACCACAATTTGACCAATTAAAATTGTTTGTATCTGGGGCGCTGTCGGGATGTGCAACAATGCGATCGCGCTTCAATGTTTCTCGCCTTAAAAAGCGGTGTCCAAACCCAGATCCCGAACGGGAACGACACGCTTCCAGTAAATGGCAAGTGCTGCAAACAGGATTTTCTTCACCTTCATCTATCGAAATATTTTTATTCCGTAGCGCTGCAAAAATGGGGGTGCGATGGCAGTTGCCAGTTGTGTCGGGGAGTTCCCCATTTTTGGGCCATCTCAAATATGGTTTACCGTTTGGAGTATAGTCCCACACCATCCCCGAATTGCGAACGTCCAGATAACTGTAATTGCGCTCGACGGTTTCTGTAGTAACATTTCTAGCATGAGATGTAAAGTACCACAGCTTGTCCACCCCAAAAGCAACGGTCGTGGCAATTCCTGCATCATGGCTTTTGAAGGTTCCAGTGGGGCTAGAGTCTAAGATGTGTTTCCATCCAGCGGCGATCGCTTCGGTGTAAACCTGCAACCGCTGACCTTTCTTAAACAGGATGTTGGGAGGGGGCGAACAATCACTCTTTCTGGGCAACTTCCCTGGTTTGTACTCAATGGTCTTGGGAGTTAGATCAGAGTCTAAAGTTTTGGAATCATTTTGTGGTACAGGATCTTTCTTGCCAAAACCATTCTTGGGTCGATATCGTTCTACCATTCGCCGGAACCACAGCTTGAGGTTGTAAAGCATTCCCCACTCTCGATCATCAGAAGCTAGCTGCTTCTGGATTGATTCTGGACACAGTGCAAAGAAATCCTCTGGTGTGATGTTTTCGTCATTCCAAGCTACAATGACCCGATACCCACCTTTACGACACTGTTGAATACTTGTTGCATAGTGGCGAATTAAATCCAGGTTTTCCGTGGAGTCTTTTAGGGGTCGTAACTCAATCAGCTTATCCCCAGTTAGGTGGAACGAACCTTGTTTGAGTAGTTGGCTAATTAGGCTGTGAGTATGGCATCGGGTAAAATAAGCAGCACTTGTGATCAGTTTAATTTCATTTTGACGACCTGCTGCTAATAATTCGTCTATGTCCAGGTGTTCTTTGCTGTCCAGGTGTCCCCAGTCACCCACGGTAAGCTGATAGCCCCACTTACGGCAACGTTGGAGAGTTTCTTGGTTGGCTGTGGCAATATGGGGATTGGCTGCTGCCCCCGCATCGGGCATTAACCTAATTTCTTGAGGACGCAATCGCTTCAGGTAATTTTTCAGGGTTTTCTCTCCGTATCGCGCAGCACTCGCTGTGCCGATGACGGCTATATCAGTAGCCCCAGTTCGCCAAAAGAACTGGGCGGTGAGTAGAGACTTGAGTGCTCCTTCACAAAGTATCACGACTTTCACACGAGTGGTATCAGGGTGTTTCCAACAAAATAGCGGCAATTCCCCATTTGGTAATTGTGGTCCGTTTCCCCCGTAGTTGGTACTACTCAGCCAGATGTATTTCGGGTCAGTACGCAGAGTGGCAATTTGGAAGCCGGTGATGTGAAAGTCGGGGTCTAAGGCTGCGATCGCTATCCCCTCCCTACCTAAAAGTTTACCATCAGGGGAAATGCCAGGGAGGTCGGCAGTCACACCCAAAGGAGCATAAAAACCGGGTTCCCAAGTCCTTACCCAACCTAACCCCTCAAGCCAGTTAATCTCGTGAGTACTCAACTGACGAATTGTCACAAGGTGTGAGGAATGTTGAGTACTCAGGGTTGTTACAGTTGTTTGCAGGATCGATTGGAATTGGCTGCTGCGTTCCTCTACACTCAACCGATCCTTGACTTTAACATTAGCGGAATGACGCTGCTGCTGGGAGTATGCTGGTGTTTCTTTTTGGCGATGCCGCTTCGCGGCATCGCTGCCGTCGTCAAACACAAACAAACCGCCCATGTCGTTACGCAGCAACGCCAGGAAGCGATATCCAGGAGGAGCGTCCTGTTGACTAAAGCTTCGCAAACACTCAATTAAACCATCTTCTCGTGTGGCGCAGCCGTGGTGATTTCCGCAGACAGGACAGGGATTACGTTTGCTAGTGTACTGGCGTTTCATAGACGCAATTTGAAGGGAGTTTGAATCTCCCATGCATGAGGTTTAGGTGCGTCTGTAAAATACCATTTTGCGTTTTTTCGCTAATTTCGTATTCCTCTATATATATAGATCAATATGATCAAATGAGTACTATTCGCTAAAACCCTTACTAGATATGCGTTTCAAAAAAGTAACTATCACACGAGGGGGCGTTAATATCACGCGAGGGGGCGTTAATATTAGAGATTTTGAGTACTCATTTCAAAGTCTTGCTATGTAAGCGGTTAAAACAAAATAACCATCACACGAGGGGGCGTTAATATCACACGAGGGGGATAATTTGAGGTAAGGAGGGAAAAGTAAGTACTCCCAGCACAAATTGTGCTACTCCCCTACCGCTATTACAGCAAATAGGGTAAATAGACCTTTTTTATCTCGCGCAAAGACAAGGCAGTGCGTTGGTGTTAGCGTAGCGGTAGCGACGTAGGAGCGTCGGCAGCGCTCTTCGGAGGGTTTCCCGACCTAGGCGACTGCCGAAAAGGTTCCCCGGCTTGAAGCAACTGCCGCGCAAAGGCGAGGGCAGCGCTCTTCGGAGGGTTTCCCGACCTAGGCGACTGCCCGTCGCAAAGAAGAACGCTAAAAAATGTGGTATAAATAAATGAAAACTGCTGTAAATTACTTATATTTCTCTGCAACATTCTCTGTGTACTCTGCGCCTCTGTGGTTTTTTAAGTCTGTAATTTTCCAGGGGTGCGGGAGTAACACTTAATGCGATAGCGAAGCGCTGCCGCCAAAAACGGATCACCTGCTGTGCTTCCACAAAGACATCTAGTAATTAGACAATACCTAAGACGAACTTCAGCTTCACAGCATACTTCTGCGGAATTAGCTGGTCTTTACCCTCATTTTCAATATCTCGCACCCAACTCTGACTCATACCGATAGCACGAGCAATATCTCTTTGACTCATACACTTGGCACTTCTAAGTTGCCGTAAAATAGCCCCAGTAAGTTCCTTGATTTCAGCTAATTCAACGATTTCTGGTTTGCCTGGTGCCTGGGAATGTGTTTTCGCCAGTTTAGGGGTGTTGGCTGTGTTACGTGTATTGTGCTTTTTTGTTTGTCTTTGAGAAGTTCCTTTTGCCGCGTCGCTTTTGTGAGTCTCAAATTTACTCAAATGTCTTTGGATTCTAACTGGCATCTTCAAAATCAACTTTGCAGGCAACAAAAAGTTTTGTATATAGTTATCAGGTAGTCTTTTAGTTCCAAGCAACTGCTGATTTCTTTCTTGAGCAGACAGGCTGCTTACTTCATCTGGCATAGCCCATAAAGGTCTGAGCCACATCGGATAGGTTTCATTATCAAACTCAATTTTGATACCAACTTTATCTCTTAAAATCAGTAATGCCTCTTCTAGCGTTTCTTTAAGTCTCCAGCCATACCGATAATCACTGACTGCCTGTTCAATTTGAGAGGATGGCAAAACGTTACTTAATAAGCTATTAATCGTGTAAATACCACTCTTGTGAGCGCGACTATTCTGTATAATGTATAACACTAAGCTACTGGCTAGCTTATGGCGATGCGGATCTAGATCGAAGACTTGCTTTGGGATAAAGCCGTACTGATATAGAGCAGTTTTTGATTGCTCACCTTGATAATTGAGGAAGTTGTAAGTCCAAAGACCTGGTTGCACCCGGATGATAACTTCGCAAAGTTCATCTGGGTTTCCAAATAAATTTGGCTGACTGTATTCTTGCACGCTCACCATCCAAAGTAGGCAGCGTTCTTTGATACAAAGGTTTAACTCTCCTTCGTACCAGTGGATGACTGCACCGAGAGTCCCAACAACAAAAGCCAAGTCTGCTATAGCTTTTAGTCTTTGTGATTTCGTCAGCTTTTTGCTTTTGTATACCTTTAGTGTTTTGATGAGTTCCGAACCTTGCAGAACAAACGGTTGCTTCCAAGGTTCTGCTTGAAGAGCAGCATAGGTGGCGAACACAGCATGAAGTCTTGCCGCCATCACACCATATTGCTCAAGAATTTTATGTTCGGCACAGTCTGAGATGTATTGCGGTTGATGCTCCTGTTTGTGAAGTATGTAAAACTCTATATAACGACCTTTCCCAAATGGTTTTTGGAAGTAAAGGCAGCCATTACTATACTCACTCCAGTCTGGATGTTTAAGGTACGCTTGAGTGGCACTGATAATTGGTGCGCCTGTTGCCGTCATCTCGTAGTTTGTGTTTGTAAATAGTGGTGATTCTGTGAAAGGAAGGTTTTTAGGTTTCCTCACCCGCTTATTGGCTATTGCCACCTGCGGGATGTTTAACCCAGCAATTGTCAGTTGGTAGCTTGGTAATTCAGGGCTGCGATATCCTTTATTATCGTCTACTACTGGCATCAGTTTTGCCCTCCCCGAGAATGCAGAACAGTCACAGAAGAGGCAGAGGGGCAGGGAGAGGGGAGCAGGTGAGAAACCTCACAAATAAATTTGGGGGCTTGGTTTGAGGATGAGGGGAAGTGCGATTCCACGAATAAATTCGCTTTCTTGGGACCAAATTGCAGGGGAACAGGGGGCTTCGTCGATATTGATGATCCTCTTTCTTTCCTCCTGTTAAGAGCCTCCTGCCCCCTGCTTGGTTCGGTCAACAGAGTGCTGTGGTGGAGTGCGAATGGCTGGAGAATTCTCAGGACATTATTTGAGGTATTGGGTTCAGTCATTGGAAAAACTGAAGAAATTTCTCGTAAAATATGCATATGGACTAAAGCCCTTGACCTTGACTTGATGGGGTGAAAGACCTGGACCGATACGCTAGTAAAAAAGCAGACAGCAAAATTCATGCCGCCGCATGGCGGTAGTTGCTTCGCTATGAGTTAACCGTTGTGTTTAACTAATCGAAGTCGAGAGCAAATCTCCTACCCAAGGTGTGCGCTGCAAAAACTGGGGATCTACAAAGACACTACGCGATCTACGCTTCTCTATAAGACGCTGCTTGTCACGCTTGCGCGTCTCGAACGCGAGTGCGTCTCCCCGAGTGAGAAGGGGTACGGGACGCTCCCTTTTCGTAGCAACGCTGACGCTAAGGCGATCGCCCTTTTCAAGTTGCACCTGTTTGTTCAGCAGTCGCTTAAAATTAGGCAACTTCCGACACGGAAACATCGATAACATCCTGATAAGTATGGGTTCTTTGGGCAGCTAGACTAGTGGAAATTGCCTCTGACAAAATTTTCGCTGCCCAGTCCACTACAACCAAACCGGACTCTTTGGCAGCGTCTTGTATCAAGGGTTGCAAGTGGGCGGGAAGCTGTAGAGTTAGGGTGAAGGTTTCTCGTAATGGTAGCCTGGTCTTTTTAATTTGATCTGACTCTGCCCTTCGATCAGTCCACAGTTCGCATGTTTGCCCCCGTTGATTACCGTCTTTGTCGATGAAGTTCAATTTCCCCAACTGGTAGCAATAAAAGCTTTGGGGATCATCTAGAAACTCTCGGCTGCAATGAGAGCAATTCCAACAGCTCCGGGCAGCTGGTTGTGTAGAGTTGTTAGTTGATTGCATTTGTTTCACCTGAGAGTTCTTCCTGTTGGGTCTAGCAGGTACTCTCTCTCGCTGATATGCTCTCGCAACTTGGGCAACGTGAACAGCTGTAACTTTGCCACTTGGAGCCGTGGAAAGCACTTTAGCCCAAGCTTCTCGTTGTTGTTCAGGAGGGAGTGCTGTCAGAGGACGGGCTTGAGCTTCATTAAGGGGAAGAGTTTGTGCGCAATTGCGCACATTTTCAACTACAGTGGCAGCGCTGATCAACTGGTAAGCTGAACGCCGAGACATCTCCCAGCGAGTGATGCAGTATTCTTCAAATGTTTTGTAGTTTTCCCGATAAAGACGTTGATCTCGAATCTGACTTAAGGCAAGTCCAATTTCCCAAAACGCTTTTAAGCCGATTTCTACTCTAGCCTCTAACCTACTTAGCTCTAGTGTCTCAGCCTCGCTGAGTAGATTTTCTTCTATGCTCAGCAGGTTTTGACCATTAGCCGTGTTTGAAGTGCAGTTCTTATTTAACGCCACTTGTTCACTATCGTGAGTTTGAGTGAGGTCAAATGTATCTAAATCTACAGTAGAGTTAGAGGATGACATTGATATGTTTTGTCCTCCGATAAGGTTGAAACTCTTTCATTAACTGAGGGTGTACTTAACTGCGTCATTTTTGATCGATACTTTTGTACATACTAAGGTATGTTTGCACTATACAATATTTAGTCTTGCATTATGCAAGACTAATATGTAAATGCTTAAACTTTCTTAAAATTTCGTTTATGTATTTTGCAATATAAAAATTTTATATCCCTTATGGTAGATGACTTTTATATGCTAATATGCTAAATAAAACAATTGTCCAGACGACAGAGGTGGGTAGTTGAAACGCTTGTAAATGTAAGAGTTTTTGTTTTAAATTAGTTAAATAGAATGAATGATTAAATTCGACAATGTCTGATCCTAACCACACATCTTTTTGCGGAGGTTAGGACATAGTGGAACAAAGGATAAGGTAGTTTATATAAGTATGACCGCTAAAGTAACTTTTGTGACTGTTGAGTCCGGGTCTTCTAATATGCAGGAACGCCAAAATCGACTTGCTCAGTTGATTGAACAGCTACTACAAGAGGGCTGGACTCAAACTACTTTAGCCGCAGCTATTGGTGTAGATTTCTCAACTATATACCGATGGATGAAGAGTAAAACTATACCCGAACCTGATTCCAAAAACTTCCGGCAATTGGCGAAGCTGAGCGGTGGTAACAGTAGATCACTGCAACTTTATTTAGATGGTGAAATTTCTCTATCAGCCTACCGTCAAGGTTTGGAGAAGAAACCATTAGAGGAAGTAAAAAGCGGTAAAAGCTCGACTGCTGAGCGCATTAAGAAAGAAGTTTTAGCAAAAATTTATTCACTCGAACCACTAGATATTGCGGAAGTCATTTCTTCGAGTGTAGCGTTTCTAGCAAATCTAGAATGAGATATTTATAATTGTAATTCTTATCTAAGAATACGTTCTGAAAACGTAGAATAATAACTAATTTCTTTCTCAAAAATACTATGGATGGTGTTTCTCAACTCATGTCGGTTCTCCAGAGAGAACGCCCAAATCCACCCCTAACCGTGATTTGTTATTGCTCTGGAATCATTGTTGACAGCTACTAGTTAACTGTTCAACCAAGTTTGGTTAATTAGTTAACCAAATTCCTATAATCTATCCCATAACGTTGGTTTTTGGTCAGCAATAAACTAAAATACTTATATGAACTCAAAAGTAGAACGATTAGCCAAATTGGTAAAAGAGCTGAGAAGCTCTCAAAGTCAACACCAGTTCGCCAAAAAACTAGGTGTCAGTCGTTCATCGATAACTTTTTGGGAATCTGGTCAAGCTTGGCCAGAGATAGAAAACTTAGAAAAACTGGCAGCGTTGAAAGGGTGGAGCCTCTCCGACTTACAGATGTACCTAGTCAAAGGAGATTCACCTGAGTATAAACCGATATACCCACTTGAGCAGATATTAGATACACTGCGATTGCTTCCTTCTGAGGCAGTGGCTCAAGTAGTGAATGTGGGAGTGGAGACATTAGTCAGCCGAAGTATGACTACTCAAAGTTCTTTAACTAAATCGGCGTAAGTCTCTCGCCATAACAGTACTCCAATCTTTATGATACCACGCTTGGCTTATTGTACTGTGAATCAGGAGCAATAGTTATGCCAAGGCGGTGCGCGAGTTGTTTAAGAGTTTGAACAGGTCAAGCAAGTAGCGACTAAATTTTACCCTGCAAGCAATTCACCATATTCCCAGCGTGTTTCCGGCACAGGTAATATGGTGAATTTGTCTATTCCCGCTAACAATTTACCCTTCAGTGCCGTCGGCCATATTGCCGTGGCGAACAGCCCATAACCCTTTTGAAGGCTTGGCTGAAAGCGCTTTCGGATTCGTAGCCGAGCGATAGGGCAATGGTGAAAATGGTTGAGCTGGAATTCACCAACTTTTCCCCGGCCAGCAGCATTCGCCAGCGCGTCAGGTATTCCATGGGTGATGCCCCAACCGTCTGTTTAAATTTCAGGGCAAAAGTCGATCGCGACATGCCGGCACACTCCGCCTGCTTCTGTATTGTCCAGCCATGCGCCGGATCGTCGTGCATAGAGTTGATCGCCGCGCTCATCTGTTGATCTGCGAGGGCGAAGAGCCACCCAACGCCACCTCTCAACCCTGACGCCAGATGCAGCCGCAGGGCCTGAACCAGCATCATGTGGGCGAGGTGTTGTGCGACCAGAAGTCCGTCCGCTATACCGCGACGAATCCTGAAAGATTTGGGAAATTATGGAAATGATAAGCTGAAAGTCAGTGATCACCAATTCGCTTTCTTTTATTCATTAGCATATATTTAGATAGTAATGGTAGTTAATACTACCCTAGAGCGTGAAGGCTAAAGTGAGGGCAGAAACAACCAGATAGTTGCGGCGCTCAGTCACCGCTTTGCCATAACTAGCTTAAAAAACGATTTGCATCACCTTTAACAGAAGTAAAGATAAAAAATTGTTTTAGTATATAAAGTACAAGTACAAATAAAATTAAACAGCAGACTTTTCTAAAAAACTGTCAAAAGTTCACAAAATGATTAATTTACTTGACAAAAAAACCATAGCCGAAGTAGTCAATCAAATACTTTCTTTTGAAAAAGAGCAAATAAATTTAAAAAATCAGCTAGACAATTTAAAATTTGAGTTTGAAAAACTCTTTGAACACACTTCATTAAGTGCTAAAGCTAATGATGATATAAGAGATATTCAATGCATTATTGATGAAGCAAAAAGAATTGATTTAAGTGTCGATTTAAGTTTACATAAAAAGATTAAACTTATAATAGAAAAAGCAAAAAAAACAATCTCAAAAACTGAAGAGGTTAAAAAAAAATATGAAGAAAGCATTCCGAATGAAATATTTGATGACTTAAAACAGATACTTAAAAGTAGTAGTGATAATTTAAGTAAACTTGATGATTTATTATCTTTTATCAAAGTTTCTACAGAGAAACTACAATTAGTAAAACTAAATTTGCAAGTTGATAGCAAAAAAGATACATATAGAATATGGGCAGAAGGAGTAGAGACATTTGCAGAAGGAATAGAAGAACTAATCAAACTATGTCCTGATTTACCATTAGGAATACTTGAGGATTTAGCAAGAAATTTATTAGCTGTTACAGAAAGGACTAATTACTCTATCAACAAAAAAGAGTCGCTCAGAAGAAGAATAAGATATACAGCTACATTTATACTTAACTTAGTTAAAAAGACAAGGCTTAATTCCTTAAGTAAAAGTAGTGCGGAAAAAAAAGCCCTTGAAAGGATTGAAAATGACGAAGAAATAGATTGGGTAACAAACATAACGTTAGATGACGGTATTAATATAGAAGAAATTAGCAATTTTTTCTAAAACAGTGGATTTAAGACCAAATTTTCTTGTAAGAAGCCATCCTTGTATAGAAACACAGGATCTGCCTCAGGTCTGCAAAATATTAAAAGACAAGTTCAAAAGTTGTCTAAAGATACTTAGTATAGATCCTTACAACTGTTATTTAGAAAAAAACGTCGATCAATGTATAAAGTTACCTAGTCATGATTTAGAAAGAGAGCTAAAAGGCTATAGAGCGATAGAAATAATTGATAGAGTAGAAGGGTATGAAGAACATTACAGAATTGTTTATAAAATAGTAGATACAGGAAAAGACAAAATTGTCAGTATAATAAGTTTTGGTATTCATGATTACGCTTATGACATAGCCCGTTCTAGGGTAAACCAAACATAATAAAAAATTTAAATACTGAGTTAACCACTCCTTTCTCGTCTGAAGATTACCGTTTAGGAAGCAGGGGAGGGGGGTAAATGAGCAACCGTACAGAAAGTTACGCGCTTGGCTGAAAGTCTTGCTAGGCAAGCATTCTATAAATCACTCTTTTTGCACCGCAATCTTTGTGCCCAGTGCCCTGTTCAAAGTACCAACTAATCTAAACTCTATTTGGTATGGCAAACGAGTACGGCTCATCTTGGGTTTCAGACTCCTGGATTTCAGACCCTTCAATTGGTACAGCTATACAAACTGGCGGTCAGGATGTTGAAAGCAGGCGATCAATTCCTTAACGTAATTTTCTGCTTCACTGCTCATTTCACCCCTAGAACTTATACAAATCACACGCGATTTCATTTGCTTGCTAAAACATAATTACTCTTACCAACAACTTCCTAGAGAATCGTCGCAGGCGGACTTTTACCGCTTTCTTTAGGCAAAGATATTGCACATAAGCGCGATTCGTCCGCTGTCGCCCAACGTCTACCCCACTCCCAATGCCCAACGCCACACCAACGTAGTCAGGAGAAAAAATGCTGTTGGTAACTGTATTGGGAAGCCTGCTACTATCCAGAGGTAGCATCGCGGCAACCGCTTTTTCTGGGATCTGCTCTTTGAGGCGATGCGGAAGCCGCCTGCACTCTATCGCCTCTTACTTTTCTTATGTCCACTTACAGCATGTTTCGGCACACGATTGCCAATGCGTAAGTTCTAATAACAGCAAGCTAACGCTTGAAAGGATTTGAAGCTGGCAATCGCTGCATATAAGCCAGCCTTAAAAAATCAGGAATTATATTAGATGAGCGCACAAGAAATTTTGACTACTGCATTCCATGCAGTAACTATCTGTTTTACCTTGCTTATTGTTTACAACGAAATCACCAGGGTTATATTTTCAAGGAAAGCATTGCAAGTATCAGAATTACATCAGTTGCAACTGAATTTATCGAAAAATATAGCATCGGTGGAAGACCACTCAATAGTATCCTCCAAGAAGACTACATACAAAGAGATTTACCAAGAACAAATATTGTTACCCCAAACAACTGAGGATAAGCCTATTGATTTAGCTGAATTTAGAAATTCGCTAAAGCCAATAAAGTCTGCTAAACAAAACATAGATTTTTCCAAGATGAATTTAAAGCATTTACGAAAAGAATGTAGCCAAATGGGCATTAAATGGAGAGATGCAGTGACGGATACCAGAACAGGTAAAAAGCGGCATTTACGTAAGGCTGAGATAGTAGTAGCACTGCAACAAAAGCTGAGTGCGTAAGATAAGTCTCCTGGTGTTGTTGAACACTAGGAGATAGTTAAAAACTGTTCTCAAATGTTAATTAAGGTATGATTTTTTGAAAAATTAGGTTGAGAGTAATGAATTGAAAATTCAAATTGCAGTGGCTAAGGTGATGACAGCTAACGCTGTGTTTATGATTTGAAACATAGCGGAAAAGTCAAAATGCTCCACACCCTACAAACTGCTTCCTTTACTCTCACAGATCAACAAATCAAAGCTCTTGAGTTAATGCACGAATTTCTCAAAAGTACTAAAAACCTTTTCCTTATCCTTGGGTACGCTGGTACGGGAAAATCAACGATTATCTTTCAATTAATAAAGAGACTTGTTGGTGAAGGAAAGAGAATTGCCCTGACTGCACCAACAAATAAAGCAGTCAGGGTGTTGCAACGAATGGCATCAAAAAATGATATCTACGGAGTAGATTTCTTCACCATTCATCAGCTTCTGGGACTAGGATTGGTAAGAAGGGGAAGCAATAAGGTATTAGAACAGACCGCTCCTTCCATGCTCAGTTTATTTGACCTCGTTTTCCTTGATGAATGCAGCATGGTCAATAAAGAGCTTTGGCATTGGATTACTGAAAGTGTCAGTCGGTCTTTAATCACAAATAAGCAACTCATTCTCATGGGCGATCCTGCCCAGTTGCCTCCAGTCAATGAAGTGAAATCGCTCTCCTTCGGCGTACCTGACAAAGCAATTTTAACTGAAGTTGTTCGACAAGGCATTGATAGCCCATTATTAGAATTTGTCACAACTTCTAGAAAAGCAGTTAAAAGCCAAAAGACTTTCAAACCTTTCTCAAGGTATTTACCCGACAAGACTAATGGAGCATTCATGGTCAAAGAGAATACATTGTTGAGATATGCGTTTAAAAAAGTCTCGAAAAATTTTGCCCAAAACCCAGACTGCTTTCGGATTCTGTGCTGGACTAACAAGAAAGTCGATTACTACAATGCAAAGATCCGGGCAAAAATTTACGGAGAGAACGCGCCCAAATTTATTGTTGGTGAAAGGCTAATCACCAAAAGTTCAGTTACCGCTCCTGATGGAAAAACTATCATCCTACCAACTTCAACAGAAATTGGAGTCTTAGAATTTTGTGAAGACCGATATGCTGGCTACAAAGCTTGGCAATTGAAGGTAGTAACGGATGAAGGAACAATTCGTCAAATCTACGTTTTGCATGAAGATGATACCAAAAGGTATAAGAAAGATAATGCCAGGTTGTTGCGGAATGCCAAGAAGAATCCTTCACTCTGGAAAGCCTACTACAACCATCTTGAAGTATTTGCTGATATCCGTAATTGTTATGCGCTTACTGTGCATAACAGTCAAGGCAGCACTTTTGATGAAGTGGGAATCGATGGAATTGACCTGAACAAAAACGACAAAGTTCGAGAGTGCAACCAATTGTGGTACGTTGCTTCTTCTCGTGCACGCCATCGAGTTTTCATTGTTCATTAACAGGACGAATATCAAACCGCAGAGAACGCAGAGGACACGGAGGAATGAGAGTTTGAGAGGTGTTTTGCGTAAGTCCTGATTAAGACTATCCAATTTTTAAGGAAGCGATCGCATAGTGTTGTCTTGACCTTGCCATAATCTGCTTTTAGGCATAGGACAATCGCGCTATGTGATCGCCACTTCTTTTTTTTGTCGGCTGCTTACGCAGCTTTAGGTCAGATATTTTGACATGAAAGAAAATGCCTAAAACACAAAAGACGCAACGTTCAAAAACCTCGAAACAAGTTGAAACACCAATTCAGCCACAGACTGAAACTCATGAGCAACAGTTAGTAGAAACGCCAGGGATACAAATAATTTGTAGTCAAAATGACCTCAGTACAAATCTGTCTTTGGTCAGTCATGCCGTTCCGCAACGCCCAACACACCCAATACTGGCTAATGTTCTTCTGTTTGCTGATGAAAAGTCGCAGCAAGTGCATCTAACCGTGTTTGACCTTAGCCTGGGAATTCAAACAAGCTTTGATGCTCAAGTGCGTTCAGGAGGAGAAATCACTATCCCAGTCGAAATTTTAAGTGATATTGTTGAACGCTTCCCTCAGGGCGATATCACCTTCAATAACCAAGCGGTAAAAGCAGACAAGCTAGGGGAATCAGAGGAAACCGCTGAATCGTTAATTGCCACACTGACTGCTGATTCAGGACGTTATCAGGTGCGGGGTCTTAGTGCAGAGGAATTTCCGCGCCTTCCTGAAGTAACAGTACAACAAGCCATCCACTTACCAGCAGAGACTCTTAAAGTTGGATTACGAGGTTCCTTATTTGCCACCACCAGTGACGAAGCCAAACTAATTTTGACAGGTGTCCATATAAAACTAGAGCAAGATATTTTAGAGTTGGCGGCCACAGATGGTCATCGGCTAGCAGTCCTACAAGCATCAACTCAAGGCATCGCGGGTAAGAAGAAACAGCCAGACAACACTGATGATGCACCGCTGTCACTATCATTCACTGTACCCGCTAAAGCCTTGCGGGAATTAGAGCGAATTTTAGAAATGCGTACTTCTACCGATCCTGTGGCTTTGTACTACAAGAAAGAAGAAGAAATCGTCGCTTTCCATTGGGGAAAACAACGTCTGGTTAGCCGTTGCTTAGAAGGGCAGTACCCAGCTTACCCCGAACTGTTGAAACACGACTTTAAGCACCAAATGACACTCGAAAAAGCACCCTTAGTAAAAGCCTTAGAACGGATTGCGGTACTGGCTGACAAGAAGGAAAAGACAGTCAAGCTCTACTTCAACAGTGAAGATCAACAACTTTCGCTCTTCATGGCGCGAGATTTTGGCGAAGGAGAGGAATTAATACCAGCGTGCATTTCAGGGGAAAGTCTATACATCTGCTTCAATATCAAATACCTGCTGGATGCAGTGAAGGCAATTAGAAGCTCTGAAGTACAAATGCAACTGACTTCATCCGATGGTCCAGCCATTGTAGTTCCCTTTGGTAATCGGGACAAGCCTCATGTACTTATTGACGTGAAGTATTTACTAATGCCAGTGGTGAAAGGGGTGTAGAGGGTGGGGTGTGGGCATATTTTCTTCCCCTACACCCTACACCCCGTTCTTGGTCAAAGAATCGAAAAGTTAAACCCCTCATTTCCTTTCATCTTTAGCTCTAATGATCTCTAACGGCTTAAAAGCACAAATTTACTCGCCCCCCTATCTGGGGGGAGAACCTGAAAATTTCAACCATCACAAAAATGCACACGGCTTTACACCTTAAGTACCGTCCACGTACCTTAGACGAGTTGGTGGGTCAGGAGTACGTTCAGAAAACTCTCGTCAATGCAGTTGAGTCAGGGAAAATTGCCCCGGCTTACCTGTTCACTGGTCCTAGAGGAACGGGTAAAACCTCGACAGCCCGAATGTTTGCGAAGTCACTAAACTGTACCCAAAGTCCTAAACCTACTGTTCATCCCTGCGGTGAGTGTCAGTCCTGTCGTTCTATCGATAAAAGCACCAGCTTGGATGTTGCGGAAATTGACGCAGCGAGCAATAACGGGGTTGATGATGCCCGCAGTCTGATTGAGCGCAGCAGCTTTGCCCCAGCGGTAGGGCGCTATCGAATTTTTCTGGTCGATGAGTGTCTAACGGGCGATAGTCTGGTATTAACATATTCAGGATTAACAAGAATTGATGACCCGAATATAGTCGGCAAAGCCGCACTGTCCTACAACGAGGTTAAGGAACAATGGGAATTTAAGCGGATAACTCGTGCTTTGGTCAAAGGTCAACGTCAGACTGTGGTTATCAAAACAACAACTTCTGAAATTTGTTGTACCCCTGAACACCTAATTAGGACAGAAAACGGATGGAAAAAAGCAGAGACAATCAAACTAGGAGACAGAATCCTGAGTGTACAAAATCACTTACTCCAGAAGAGCGACTTCGGATTCTCGAACCACTCAGACCACTCTGTGTATGTGGATGTGGCGAACAACTTAACATCCCGCAGATCCACAAGCATAATACCGTCGATTACATTGTTAACATCTACTGGAAAAAGCATCCAACCAAACAGAACCATCACATCAAGCAATCAGTCGAAGACAGGATTGTGGAACTTGAACCGCTTCGACCTTTCTGTGCCTGCGGATGCGGTGAGAAACTCAACATACCCATGCATCTTCTTAAAAGGCGAAGCTCTGTTGAAGCTGTACTCAAGCACTGGTCTAACCACCCAAACCTTCAACGACACGGGGCATGGCAAGCTCATACAGAAAAACGGGACAAATCACTTGAACCGTTGTCACCAGAAAGCTTGGGGAGAATCTACGGAACTTTGCTGGGAGATGGGTCTATTGGCTACCCACATTCAACCTCTAGATCCCCTAGACTCGCTTGGAGTCATGGAATTATTCAATTGGCTTGGCTGCAACAAAAGTGCGATCGCTTGCCCGAACTTAAACCTAAACTCACAATTGTGCCCAATGGTGGCTATGGAGAGCAGTTGGCTGTTGCCAAAACAATCTGCCACCCCGATCTGCGAGAAGTTTATGCAGTGGTTCGACCTGATAGGGGACCAAAGCAAGTCAATCTCGACTGGCTTAGTAGAATCACTGAGGAAGGTTTGGCTTGGTGGTACATGGATGATGGGTCTGCAAAATTCACCCCTAAGACGGGTTGGATCAAGGTCAGTTTACACACTGAAGGGTATAGCCTTCAAGAAAATCAAATCTTGGTGGACTGGCTTACATCGCTCGGTTACCCCTGCAAACTCCAATTGTTACGCCGGAAAAAAGGAGCTAAGTCTTACTACTTCATCATACTTCCAAATGAATCCTCTCAACGATGGATTGCTCAACTTTGCAAATACGCAATCCCACAAATGGCTTACAAGTTTGGAAGTTGTTAAATCTGTCACAGTTGGCGGCATTGAACCTGTTTACGACATCGAAGTTGAGGACAATCACAACTTCATCGCAAACGGATTACTGGTTCACAATTGCCATCAACTTACAGTACAGTCCCAAAACGCTCTTTTGAAGTGCATTGAGGAACCACCTGCTCATGTAATATTCATTTTCTGTACAACGGAACCTCACAAAGTCCTGCCGACGATTACAAGTCGATGCCAAGTGTTCAACTTTCGTGCTTTGTCCATTACTGCCATTGTGGAGCAACTTCGGTTCGTAGCCCAAAAAGAATCTATTGCCATCACTGATGAAGCTCTAGTTGCGATCGCACGCACGGCTGACGGTGGATTGAGAGATGCTTTACAGCTATTGGATCAGCTGAGTCTGTTGGGAGTTGAAATTACTAAAAGCCACATTCTTGAACTTTCAGGAAGTGTGACAGAATCGGACTTAGTGGCAATCTTCCAGGCGATAAAGATAGGCAATGTATTTGGGCTGTTGCAATTGTCGCGCTCGCTCCTGGATAACGGTAAAACACCCAAACTGATTTTGAGCAATTTGCTCACCATCTACCGCGACTTGCTTGTAGTTATGGCTTCCCCAAAAAGCCAAGACCTGATGACTGGGGCAGTCAGCTACTCCCAACTGAAACATCTGGCGACGGATTGGGATTATGAGACAGTCAGTACAGGGCTGACTCAGTTGCAAAAATCGGAAAACCAACTCCGCAATGCAGCCCAACCTCACCTCTGGCTGGAAGTTTGCTTGCTAGGACTGGTGACAACGCGATCTGAGCGTAGCAACGGCTCAAAGGCTCCATTCAATTCCAAGGGAAAATCTCAACCGAAAGGTCCAAAGAGTAACCTTACTGCCGTTTGGAACAAAGTCTTGGAGGCGGCTACACCTAACAATCGTTCCTTGCTGACGCACGCTGAACTTGTTGAATTTGTAAGGGGGAAAGCTGTCATAACAGTCGAAGCAAAATATTTCAACAAATTTAATTCCAACGCCAAAAAGGTGGAGAGAATGTTCCAGAAAGCTACAGGAGCAAAAGTGACTGTATCGATTAAGGAGCGCAGCTGATGATCACATTGCTAATTGGCGACGATCAATACGCTATCCGGAAAAAACTTACGTCTTTCAAAAGCGCTCTCGACCCAGCTTGGACAAGCTTTAACTACCACCGATTCCCTCAATCGTCCCTCAGCGATGCTATTGACTGTGCTTTAACGATCGCATTCGGCACTTTAAAAGCGAAGCTAATTGTCGTGGAGGATTGCAACTTCAAGCAATTTGACGACAAGATGCTGAAAACTTTAGACCTTCTGCCACAAATCCCGGACTTCTCCCACTTGGTATTTATTGCACCGTCCTTTGACAAGCGGCTGAAGGTTTCTAAATTCTTGATTTCACATGGTAAGCTCTTGGAATTCATGCTAATCCCGCCGTGGCGAACTGATCTAATTGTCCAGTCTATCTCGGCACAAGCTAAGTCCGTGAAGTTGCTACTCGACAGCAACACAGTTGACTATTTGGCTCTAGCTATTGGTAACGATTCAGCCCGTGCAGAATCGGAATTGCAGAAGCTCGCTATTTATGGGTCAGGTCGCCGCCTTACTAATGCGGAAGTACAAGCGCTAGTTCCGTCACAGACTCAAAACAGCCTCCAGCTCGCTGAAGCTATTCGAGAAAATGATTGTAGAAAGGCAATGACTCTGCTCAATGAACTTCTTGCTCGTGCTGAATTTCCACTGGTGATTTGTGCAACACTCTCTACCCAGTTCAGAATGTGGCTTTGGGTTAAAGCAGCGATGGCGAATGGAGTAAAGCTTGACAGTGAAATAGCCAAAGTCTGTCAAATTGCCAATCCAAAACGAGTTTATTTTCTGAAGAAAGAGGTGGCAGAGACATCTGAATTGGCTCTTGCTCAAGCTGTAACATTACTGCTTGAGTTGGAAGTGTCCCTCAAACGGGGAGCCGGAGCAGATTCTATGCTGCCTTCAATACTTGCAATTGCACGATTATTTGGATCGGTCTAATCCATGTAACGGCGATCGCACTTCCGTGCATAAACAGCCCCTTTCTATCCGACAAATGCCTGTGGAAAGGGGTTATTTGTTGTTTAATTTTTGATTGTTAATTCCAGTGACAACTGACCTGGAGAGATATTGCTTTGTCTAAATCGATGATAGTAGAGGTGACAGCTGCTGCACAAGCAAACTAAGTTCTGCAATCTGTTGTCAGACGGGTCGCGATTCCAATGATGAACTTGAAGAGTGTAAGCTCTACGTTGGGATTTTGTCCAATCGGGAATTTCTTGTCCTGGTTGCAAGCAAAGTCTGTTACATTTTTGACAGCGCCAACCCACCGCTGACTTCATAGCAGTGGCTAATTCCTTCCAATTTTCAGAATAGCGGCTCTTGCTCATTTTTGAACTTGTCAGGTTGCTAAAAATTATCGTTGTGTAAACGCGTAACAGTTTTATCCTATCGCTGTGTAGAGTCTACACAAGCTTTCTTTACTCCGGACTCAACCTAATTTTCGCACAACAGAACTCTTAGTTTTGCTTCAAGACTAATTCAATTTCTGCTAACTTTTGACGCAGGACTTCTTGAAACTCTATTAGTTGAGTTCGATCAGTTTTCTTCAATGACTCTAAGGAGAGTTTTTGTAGGCGACGAGCCTCTTGTGACACTGGCTTAATTTTGGTTTCAGACGTTGATGATGGCTGTACCTGGGAAGCTATCACTGAGGCTACTAATTTTCGAGTAGCGCTAGCAGATAATTTCTCTGCTATAACATTGTGCGTGGTATTAAGCCTGATTGATTCTGCTTCCTCTTCTGTTACTCCCAAATTTTTGGCCGAGAGTTTCTGAAGCGCCATTGCATGAACACCTTTGAGTCCAAGTGATCTAATTGCAGCTTTGAGGTCTTCTGCTAGGGATAGCATTGGGAATATGTTGGCATCGATGGAAGCAGGATTAAGTTGTAAATCCAACAGTAATGCCAATATTGCCTGTTCTCGCTCATCTAAGTCCATATCTGCTAGACCAAGTTGTTGCTCTTCTGCTGTTCCTGTCATCAGATCTATCACAGAATTCATGCGTTTCTGTGCGTTCAACCGTCGCACCACTGTCGAGAGAATGCGGGGGATATCTTGATGGTCTAAATCAGTATTGGTCGCCAATTCTTGCTGGATCGCCTCAGCTTTATCGAGAGGATTGAGGTCTTCCCGATGCAGCGAGGTTAGTAGCGCTTTGCGGTGCAAGGCAGCAGGTTCTGGAATGATGACAGCTTGGAGATTTTGCCAACCTAAGGCTTTGGCACTGCGCCAGCGCCGCTCCCCATCGAATATAACTAAGTTTTCCCGCTGAATCAGAATGACTGGCTCTAGTTGTCCATCCGATGCTAGAGAACGGGACATGGACTCGATACTTTCTGGCAAAAATGTTTGTCTGGGTTGCTCTGGGTTCGGTAGAATTTGCTCGAGTGGAATACATTGGATGCCTGATTGTGATTGAAGTTGCGATCGCAGCACTTGGATCTGTTCTTCTAACTCAGTAGAACCCTTAGAACGAAGTTCTTCAATCTCTGCTCTCAGTTGCTGGAGTTCTGATTCAGCTTCAGATAACTGCTGAGACTGCTTTGCCGCTGAAAAATAATTGGTAATGTCTGGAGCTTTCCTTTGGGTCATAGTTATTCTTTTGTTTTCTTCTTATTTCTAATCAAACCCGCTATGTATGACGCGATGTCTTTAAAGTCATCTTTGGCGGCATGGCTGGGGCGGTAAAGATGTAGTGGTAAACCTTGACCACTGGCGTTGACAAATTCAGTACTATCGCGAATAGCTGGAAAGGCACGGATATTCATCTGCTCCAACTGAGATGGCAATGCAGAAAGCATCTGTCTGTGAGCAGCTCGTCGGGAATCATTTTGGTTTGGTACAAATCCCAGAATTTCTGGCTCAGGTTTTAAGCGTAAGTGCTTACAATGGTAGTAATACCACTCCAGTAAATGAGCCGCTCCTTGAATTGACTTTGGTTCAAGTTGTACGGGAATAACAATGTGAGTGCTAGCCGCTAATGCCATTAAAGGCAAGGGACCAAGGGTTGCAGGGCAGTCAAAGATAATCAAGTCATGCTCCAGAGGATAGTCAGTTAAGCGATCGCCCAGAAGGTAGGCTCCTCGTTTGTGCAAGACCAGCTCATCCGCTGTTTGTGTCAACACCATTCCGCCTTGACAGATAACCACTTTGTCTGTTTGTTCTCTCCAGCAGGGAGTTAAGGGCCAAGAGCCGTCAAAGTTATCTCGCAGCACAGCTGCTAGAGTGTGTTCTGGCTCTGGTGGACTCAATCCACAAAAGAGCGTTAGCGACCCTTGGGGGTCGAGATCCATAAGGGCTACATTGAACCCACGTTTTGCTAGTTCGTAGGCTAAATGAACTGAAAGCGTCGTTTTACCACTTCCACCAGCATTGCTTATTACAGCTAGTCGAATTTGCATGGTTTTTTCTTTGCGTGTCATTCCATCATATATCGAACCACAAACATCATATATCGATATATGATGTTTGTTAACTAAAAGTGGGGAATGGGGAATGGGGAGTGGGGAAGGGGGAAAGGGGAAATTGCAACCTTACCCAATGTCCAATGTCCAATGTCCAATACCCATTACCCGATGCCCATTACCCAATGCCCCAATGCCCAATGCCCATTGCCCCTTTCCCCTTTCCCCACTCCCTACTCCCCACTCCCCAATTCCCAATTTGAAGCGAGTCGTTATGCTTAAGAAACTGCGACTGGAACGGTTTAAAAACTTTAAAGAAGCCGAATTAATTCTAGGTTCTTTGACCCTTTTGGTGGGAACAAATGCCTCTGGAAAAAGCAACATTCGGGATGCATTTCGGTTTCTTCATGGAATATCTCGTAATTACAATCTAGCTGAAATATTCGGGGAAAAATGGATTGAAGGGGGCGTTCTTCAATGGCGAGGAATTCGTGGTGGAACGCGAGAAGTTACCTTTCAAGGTCAGTCTACTTTTGCCCTAGAGGTCTCATTGCCAATAGGGGAGAAAGACTCACAACACTCCAGCAACTTATCGAATTGAAGTTAATCCAGGTACAAGCAGTAAAGCCGCCACTGTTATTGCTGAAAGTCTCTTGATCGCAGGGGAAAAAGATAGCGTTTTTGAAGCAGCCCATTCTGAACAAGGGCAGAATAATTTATCCGTCAAATTAAACGGCGTGCTGCTGAATGATCCAACTCAAACTTTTACTGATGATCGACCTATTGTTGCACAAATGGCAGCGTTTGGCTCCGCTGTTGCCCCTTGGGCAATGACAGCATCTCCATCAGTTAGAGGAGCAGCCCAAGCTGTCATGAAGGCTCTAAGTTCAGTGCGGTTTTTGGATTTAAGCCCGGATGCTATGCGGTTACCTTCCTTGCCTGGACAAACAATTTTGGGGGATAGGGGGGAAAACTTATCTTCTGTATTGCAGAAAATTTGTGAAACCCCTGAAAGTAAACAAGCACTCCTTCAATGGGTACAAGAACTAACCCCGATGGATGCTATGGATTTTGAGTTTCCTGCTGATTTTACCGGGAAAATCTTGCTAACCTTAATTGAGGAGAACGGGCAAAAAACATCTGCTATCAGTGCATCAGATGGGACATTACGTTTTCTAGCAATGATCGCTACGTTATTGGGTTCAGAAGCAGCACAATTCTATTTTTTTGAAGAACTAGACAACGGAATTCACCCCAGCCGATTACATCTACTACTCCAACTCATCGAGCGTCAGGTTTCTCAAGAAACAATTCAAATTGTAGCTACGACTCACTCACCAGAGTTGCTTAGACTATTAGGAACACAATCATTGGAGTATGCCTCATTAACCTATCGGCTCTCAGATAAACCTGATGCCCAAATCAAACGGATTGTTGATATTCCAGAAGCACGGCGTGTCATCCATGAGCAAGACTTGGCACGCCTCCATGAATCTGGGTGGTTGGAAGATGCAGTGAATTTCACCGAAGACGAGGACACAATCGAATGAATGTACTCGTGATTCCAGAGGATTTCCGTAAGGATCAATATATGCTCAAGCCAATTTTCATGGCGATGATGAAGGAAGTAGGTAAGCCCAACGTTAAAGTTAGAGTTTGTCAAGATCCACTTCTAGGAGGCGTTAATGAAGCTTTGAAATGGGAAAGGATTAAGGAAATTATTGAGCGGTACAAAGGCATGGTTAACCTGTTTTTACTGTGTGTAGATCGGGATGGGAAAGAAGGGAGAAAGGGAGCGCTGGCTAGTATTGAGCAGCAAGCAGTAAATATTCTAACTGGCGGGAGGTTACTGTTAGCAGAAAATGCTTGGCAGGAAATTGAGGTTTGGGTTTTAGCAGGTCATGACTTACCCAGTGATTGGAATTGGCAAGTCATCCGCAATGAGGTTAATCCCAAAGAAACTTACTTTCTTCCTTTGGCTACACAACGAAAGCTTTTAGATGCTCCTGGTGAAGGACGCAAGACACTGGCAGAGGAGGCGGCGCGAAGATATGAGCGAATTCGCCAACTTTGTCCAGAAGATATAGCAGATCTGGAAGACAGAATTCGCTCATTCGTAGCTTGAGGGTGGCGATCGCGTAACGGCGGCTTCGGCATCGCCTGCACATTCCTACAATTAAATTAGTCAGTTTTCTCTCCGCGCGAGCGCGCGGTAAGGGTAGTAGGATTTAAACCACTACCCATGAATAAACCAGACTACAATGCCCTACTCCGAAGTTTCTGGAGTAGTCCGACACTGAATGAAAGCGTCGAAGACAACACGAAAAAGGAACTTGAAGGGGACGTCACTGATTTTTTAGCAGAGAGCATTCTTTGGCAAGAAACCGTCCCTCATAAGCTCCCCGATCAACAACCAATGCCAGATAACTTACCTCTTGAATTAATAGCAGCACTTCAGAGAAATGGCATTACTCAACTTTATTCACACCAGTTGTTAGCGCTATTGGCACTGCGAAAAGGTAAGGATGTCATCATCACGACGGCAACGGCATCTGGCAAAACGTTAAGTGCATACCCGGCAATCCTGGAAGGCTGCTTAAATAAGGGTCACACAGCCATCAGCTTTTACTCGTTGAAGGCTTTAGCACTCGATCAGTTCAACAAAATTTCAACCTTGCTTGCAGGCATACCACAAGCTAGTCGTCCCAAACTGGCAATGCTGACTGGTGACATCAAAACAGAAGAAAGAGAAAGGCTCTTGGCGACAAACCCCCATATTATCGGGGCGACCCCAGAGCTAATTCACTACCAGCTAAGAGCCAGCTGGAGGTCTGAGCATTGGAGTGCGTTTTTCAAGAAATTAAGGTATATTCTTGTGGACGAGAGCCACCTTTTCAGTAGTGTCATGGGTGCATCAATGGCTTTGCTTCTGCGAAGGATAAAACTGGCTGTGGATCATCATGGAGGTACGAGCGCCAAACTCCAATTTATTTTTCTTTCCGCCACAGTAGGAAATCCAGTCCAGCTAGCACAACGACTGTCTGGCCGCACTCGTGACCCGAATCGGTTAATCTTGATTGATAAAAGTGGAGCAGCTGCGAGCGAAAAGCGGCTTTTGGTTCTTAAACCCAGCACCAATGCCAACCCCGATGCTGCCAAGATTATCCTATACCTGCTAAAACAGGGGATGTCGGGTATTACTTTCTGCAACAGCAGACAAGCCGTAAAAAGCTTGTTAGGACTGGTCAAAACCGAAGCTATACGCCAAGGCTGCCGGGGCTATGAAGATAAGGTGGCGATTTTCTATGGTTCTCTCACAGGCGATCGCCGCGCTGAGATAATTGAGCAGCTGCAATCCGGTCAAATCCGCTTTATTATTAGCACTGAAGCTTTAGAAGCTGGGATCGACCTCCCGGAACTGGACTGCTGTATCATACGCGGCTGGCCTGGGTCTATCATGTCGTTCCGGCAGAGAATTGGGAGATCTGGCAGAGCAAGACCAGGTTTAGCCATTTTCTTGCCAGTGGCTCAAAGCCCATTGGATCAATACTTCAGCAGCTATCCGACTCTGTTGCTATCGGGGGAAGCCGAGCAGGTTAACTTCAACGAATCCTACCCGATTCTGCTGGCAAAACACCTACTGTGTGCATGTGTTGAGACTGGTATCCCAACGAACAAGCTGAACCACTACTTTGGGCCAGCTGCTTCTAAAATTGTAACGGCGTTGATGGGGCAAGACCAAATCTTTAAAGGGCGCAAGGGATTCTGGGCTAAAGGATTTCCTCATAAAGATGTTAACTTCAGAGGGGGTTCGTCCTCTGGGACAATTAAGCTGGTTGATGCTGACTTATCGGGAGAAGAATTTGAAGAGATGAGTGAGGATATAGCCTTCAGGGAAGTTTACCCAGGAGCAATATATCGCTGTCAAAACGCTGATGGTCAGATGCTCAACTTCCGATCTGTGTCGCTCGACCTTGATAGTAGAAAAGCAATTCTTAAGCGAGTTGCTGATAGTCCTACCTTCACGGTGGCAATTACTGAATCCAAAACCAAGGTAGAAGATCAACTGGCTGCACCCATTCAAATTCCACTTTCGTTTTCCCACCCTGAGTTGTCTCAAGACAAAAATTGTACTCAGTCTCAACTTCAGCTTGAACTTGCTTGGGGGAAAATTAGCCAATTAGTCACTGGCTACCAATCACTAACCAAGCAATATGAACTCACATGCTTGAACCAGCGTTGCCTTAAGTATAAAGAGCCACAGCCCTCGCGACGCAATTGTTCCAGTTGTGGAAAGAAAACACGAGAAGCCGAAATCATCACCGTTATCTCTGAAGTCAAATTTGAGAAACCTTATCAAACTCAATTTACTACTCCAGTGGTGCAGGTGTCGTTAAATAATCAAGCACGGGAACACCTGCGAGCTATTGCAGCAGAAACCAAGAAAGCGATTACCCAAAAGGCACAAGTAATTCCGGCTGGCTACCAGCAGTTGTGGGAGTACCCCAGTTCTCTAATCGCACTCCATTCATTCGGTCATCAGGTAATGGCAGCGCTACCGCTGGTGGTTCTTTCTTCGCGCAGCGACATCAACTATGTAGTTGAACGCATTGGCGATGGAGGATATTACGGTCTATTTTATGATTGCAGTGAAGGTGGCAATGGGGCAAGTGAGGCTGTCTTTCAAAACCTCACCAAACTGGCGAGTACAGCGATACAGCTTGCCGACTCTTGTGAGTGCGAAACTGGTTGTCCTAAATGCCTTCAACAACATGGGTGTCCGCAAGGGAATAAAGGTCTACTCAAACAGATGGGGATAACTTTACTCAGGGCAATTCCCTAGGAACGCCCAACTCTCTAAAACGCCAAAGCCTCTAGGAGTTAACTTTTAGAGGTTTTGATATTTTTGAACTAATGCCAAACAAAAGAATGTCTTCTGGAAAAACCCATGACCGTTTAGCATGCGCTCATACTTTCATTCCGCCATACTATAGAGTATTGAGACAGTCTCGGCTCTTTCTCTACGAGGGTGTTAGAGTATTGTTACTTAGTTAAATCTCAAGATTTGGAAAGATTTGGGAAGACTTGAGAAGAGAAATAATGCGTTCTAGAAGCAAACAGAAGATTTTATCAGATCAATTCCCAAGAAAAACTTGATGTCAAATACTTCTAGATGCTTATTTTTTCAAGTTCCATGCTTCAAAAATCTTGTGGAAGACTATTTATTGCTTATTCCAGACCACTCGATTTGAGACAGTCGAATGGGTAGCAAAGGTGGATTAAAGAACTTAGCAAGCCATATTTTTTCTATATCCATCGCAGTATAACAGCTTTACGGTAATATTTTCATCTGTGATCAGGCGCGTATAATAAGCGTGTTTCAGTTTTCCTATAATGGTGGAGGTAAAGAGATTTGGGGTGGTAGGCGATCGCCAGAGGTAGAAGAAGTGGAAGAGTCCTCAAGAGCAGAATCTGATTCTAGTTTGATTCCAGGGCAGGTGGAGGCTGGCTTTATGGGTAATCTTTTTGGATAGGGGTGAATAGGCGGTTACAGGCGCTTTCGTTGGACGAACCGCAGTACTGAAGTGCGCAACTGGAAACCGCTTCGCTCGAATAGTCGGTGGATGCCACTGCCCCCGATCAACTCTGGGGTAGTGGCAACATTGGATGCAGGCAGCGGCATCCACTCCGCTGTCGCCGCCTATTCGTTCCAGTTGCTGGGCTTGGGGTTGGGGCACTAAGAGTGATTCTAGAGGCAAATCCAGGGACATTTTGATTTTGATGTATTGTATCGCCAATTCATTTTTAGCCCCTTAAATCGCTTTCTGAAGGGGTTATTTTTTTGTGTCACATGCACGTAGCATGTAGCGCATACAAAATTGTTGAACTACAGGCGATTGTCAGGATTTTTGTTACATTGGACGAATCAGTGTTAAATCCGAAAAAGGCAAGACTCACCCTGTGTAAGGGTTTCAGATTGCTAGTATTTCTTGAAATTCTACCCTGAATGTTACTTCTCATTAGTAAATTCCCTCTAAGTGGTTACGCTCTAAGGGTTTTGGGGATTTAATCTATTTTGATTTCAGTATGATGCTAGAATTGTGACATGTTATATACCGAATTTTTATAAGTCGTTGCGTACCTGACGCAGTAATACTCTGAAGGTTGTCCAATTTTCTTGTCATCTAATCCCCTATTGTTTTCTTGCAATGGGGGTTTTTTTTTCGTGCCCCAAAACTTTCTGAGTGTTTATCCTCTAAAGGTTTTGGGGTTTTCGTTCAACATAAGAAAGCTCTATGTTGAACGAATCTTACACCCGGCAAACACACTAGGTAATATCAGGGATGTGGTTTCCTTGTACCATATGCCAAACTATTTGTTATTTGTTGAAATTGAGAAAAACAGTAAAAGAGTGTTTTCGCACATTTAGGTAACTATTATGAACAGTGAAGATAACGTATTAGCACCCAGTAATCAAGAACTGCATACCGATGAAAAACAACCGAATAATCAAGAACTGCATACTGATGAAAAACAACCGAATAATCAAGAACCGCATACTGATGATCTTGAGTGGATTTCTGATCGCTTAGATAGAGCTATCAGAGGAATATTTGTATTGACTTTCCAAAAGATACCTACATGGATAGTAAGTACTTTAGTATTAGTATTTAGCAAGATCTTCGATCTCCTGTGGACACTAATTCGGGAAACAGCACTCTTTTTCAAGAAAGCCTTTGTCTGGTTATTTTGGACGCTACCTAGAAAAGTTATTAGATGGTTCCTTAACTCGGCAAATTACCTGCTGCGATTAGGAGGAATTCTATTTAAGATCCTGCTATTAGGTGCAGTTATTTTTGCACCCCTGATTATATCAATTAATATGGAGCAATTTATTTGGGTATCCCGTGCTTGGTGTCTAATAGCTATCATAGGAGCAGTTTGGGGCTTGATTTATCTCAACAGGAGCAACCGGAAGATTTGGCAAAATATCGGAAGATTAGCTAACAAGCTCAAATTTTGGCAGAAAAGCGGTGTGACAGAGGTTGTGGGAAAGTAGTTTTATTTCTAGCCTCGTAGCAGCGAGCTAACAAATCGTGGTAGATATAGCATGGCTGACACCAGAGGTAAGATAGCTTCAAATGCTTATCTAGTAGGCTAATTTGAATCTCGCGCCTCTGTCGTCACTCGCTCGAAACCGTTTCTACATCAGGTATAGAGTCTACGTCAGCAAAATCCGATTTCTTGACATCAGCCATAAAAAGAATCTCACCCAATCTCGCCATACATCTGGTAACATCTGGCGATATATGTCGCATTAATTTATGAACAAGCAGCAAGCAGCAGAATTCCTTGGGGTAAGTGTCCGTGCCCTAGAGCGCTATGTTCAACAGGGACGGATCAGCGTTAAGTATGAAAAAGGGAAAACTCGCTCTACTGCTAATTTTGACGCTTCTGAACTGGAAATATTTAAGGCTGAACTGAACCAACCCACGATTAAACCTGCTGTTGAATCTCGCCAAACACCGACCGAGCAACAGCCAGACTCAGATAAACCAGTGCTTTACTCTGGCGAGATTGCGGAGTTTGGCGATATTACGGTCATTGATCGGCTGTCATCCATCATTGAAGAACTGCTTGCTAGAAGTGAGACTCAGCCAAGTGTACCCATAGCCGATAAGTTGCTGCTAACAGTTCACGAAGCGCAAGCACTTACCGGGTTGTCTAAAGAATTACTGCGTGATGCTATTTCTTATGGGACGTTGAAAGCAAAGCTCATTGGTAGGAGTTGGCGAGTTAAGCGAAGTGACCTTGATCAGTTTGTGGCAGGGTTGTTTTGAATTTCGCCAAATGTCGCCAAACACCTACCGAGCCACAGGCAGAGTTAGATAAACCAGTGCTTTAGGCACGGGTGACGCCTGGTTGGATATTTCTTAATCTACAAGAGTAACTTTTGCTGAATTTCTGGGAATAATACAACTGTCGTACCAGTAAAAAATTCAGTAGTAATGACAATGTCCCCCACAGAAAGAGCATTGCTGGAAAGTTTGATTGTTGATAATGAAGATTTAGAAAAACTGGAGTTAAAACTCGCTCAATTTAATATTTTTGAAGCGATTGGTGTTGTACGTCAAGAATTACGCCATTCAAATTTTTTAGCATTTCTGCTAAATCCATCTGAAAACCATAGACTTGATGATATTTTTCTCAAGCGATTTCTTAAGCGAGTGCTGTTAGAAGAGTACGAGCCTACAGACGAAAAGTATACAAAAGTTAGTCCCGTTGATATAGATATAGCTGATTTTACAGATGCTGATGTTAGACGCGAGTGGCAAAATATTGATATTCTCATACACTCTCCGCGCAATAAACTAGTATGTGCGATAGAAAATAAAATTGACGCTGGAGAAGGTATAGATCAATTAATAAAATATCAAAGGACTGTTAAGGAAGAATTTAAAGATTATCAAGCAATTTTAATTTATTTAACACCAGTAGGTGATCCACCTTCTCAAAAAAGTTGGAGAATATATAACTATTCTAAAATAGCTGAGATAATCGATAGCATTTGTATAAGTTATAAATCTACACTTGGTACAGATATTTACACATTAATGACTCATTATTCTACATTAATTAGGAGACATATTGTGAGTGATTCAGAAGTCGCTGAACTCTGCCGTAAAATATACACTAAGCATAAACAAGCTCTGGATTTAATTTTTGAGCATCGTCCAGACTTACAATCAGAAATTGCTACAAGAATTCACGAATTACTAAAGAGAGAGATTGACTCTCAAAAAATATCTGTATATTTTTGGAGTAAGGGATGCATAGGCATCATCCCTAAAAAATGGGAAGACAATAAATTACAACTGCATTTGCAATTTGAAAATTATCCTCAAGACTTAATAATAAAAGTGCTAATTTGTCCTAGTGAGGATAAATCCATGCGCGAAAAAATACATAAGATATCTCAGAAAAATATACCTCCTTTCAAGAGGAAAATATTAACACCAAAATGGACAACTATTTATACAAAAACTATTCTCAAGCCTAAAGATTATGAAGATGCTGATCTTGAGGAATTAATGAATAAAGTACAGGAATTTTGGCGGCACTTTATTAAAAATGACTTTGTAACTATCGAGAATATAATTAATACAAATATAGATGAGATAATTTGTAAAGATATCTCCGTTCATCCTGAATCCTGAAGATAAAGTTTAGTGATCGCTCCTGCCAAGAGTCTAGATACATGGCAGGGCAACCATACCCGGTTGCTCTGGGAGCATCCACTTTTGGCGGATAGACTTTTTTAGATGAACCATATAGTAGGGTTTTTGGATTACAAGAATTATGTTTCTTCCAAAAGTGGATGCTCCCGTTGCTCTTTTTGAGTATATGGTATCAAAAGCGCCGCAAATTAAGATAGCATAATGAGTAAAAAACAAAAACTGGAACTTTAGGCAAGTTGGTTAAATGGTGGCAATCCTTGGGTAATACTGCTGCCAACACCACTGTCACGCTCAGCTGCACTCTTAGGTTTTCAAGTTAGCTTTGAGACTATCAGGTATCCCAATACCATAATTTGAATTTTGTCTTGCTCCTAATAGTTTATTGCTGAATTCAGCTAACATTAATTGCTCTCGGTAATCCCCGTTAAGGCTTACCGCCCCGTTAACGGAGGTTTCTGCCATACGGTAGGCTACCGCCCTTGTACAGCAAGCATTACCGCCATTGCGGTAATCGCTCGTTAACGCGGTAACGGAGCAGTAACAGAGCCAAAACAGGGATTTTTTACCCTCGTTACCGCGTTAACGAACTACTGCCAATCTGGTTTTAGGTATCTACCTTCTACATCAAAAGTTATATCTTGGCTGACTACGAGTTCACGTAATGCTAATAGCAGTTCACTATCACTAAGCTGCCTTAGCTTGTTAGCGTCTTTTAAGTCTTTGGTAGATTTGGGAATCTTCTTTGTGGCATTATCAATGTGATTTGAATGATAATTTGACCAAACGGTTGCGAAATACTTCACTCTGCACTAGGACAAAATATACTTCAAAGGTATAAATGGAGTTCAAAAACCTCAAAACTTAGTTCCTGGAAGCAACGTGGGTTTTATAGTTCATTTGTACGTGTTCTTGATCGAGAGCTTTTAAAACCAAATTTTGGGCGATCGCTTAATCACGCTCATTTTTGGCTAAACATATTTTTGAACCATATTATGGACGCTTTAAACCATATTTTGACCGAAAGTACAAAATTTTCGATTAAATTGGTGCGTCTTGCTCTGCATTTTTTACCAAGTCCAAAAATAAAACTTTTGGTCGCACTATGGTTCATATTTAAAACACGCGGACATAATTTGATTCAAAAACTAAGGTTGTTGATTGGCTCAAAACCTTGAAATTACGTTAACTTTTGGTCACGCTATGATTCAAAATTTGGTCATCCAAGGGGTAAAAGCACAGTACGTTTTTCGGCTTAATTTGTAGAGTAGGCGTAATCAGGCGGCGAATTTCATCAATTACTTCTTGCGGTACTTGCAAAATCTTTGCCATTCGGTCATGCAGTGCTATTTCTTCTTCTTCAATTTTGCCATCTGCTTTGGCAATTTCCCAGGTAATAGCTAAAATTAGTCTCCGTTTTATCTCTACTTTATCCTGTTTATCTTCATGCAACAAATTCTTAGTCACAATATCATCAAAGCTATCATTAGAATCCATTGCAGCTTGAACCCTATTTTTATCTGACTGATTGATTAATGGGTTACTTAAAATCTGCATCACAGCTAGCTTTTCTTCTTCACTAACTACTCCATCTGCTTTAAGCATTGGTAGTGAAGCTATGATGATATCTGATAAAAACTGGCTCAACTTCTTTTCTTCTATTTTGCCAAGACCAAACATTATTGCACTAAAAGCTCCTGTACCAATTGTTAAGCCTAAAGCAATTGGTGCTGCAACTGTACATAAACTAAAGGTTGTAGCGCTAACAACTGTTTTTCCTCCAAAAAATAAGGTATGTAACGCACCAGGAACAAAGGGAGTCCACCAAGCTGCTGGAGCTAAATTAGCGGCTGCAACAGTTGATGCCAACATCCCTGTACCAGCACCAGCCCCAGCACCTAATAAAAAAGAACCGCCAACTTTTTTCCAAGGTTCAAGACTTTCACTAATTATCTTAATTTCAGCGTCATTGAGGCTAATTTTGGCGAAAATTTTTGGATCTACGTACAAAACTAATTCATGTAATTGCTTACTGAAGTATTTATTAATTTCATTGGAAACATCTTTCCCACATTCAGCAATTTTTGGCGATAAATCATCCAAAATTTTCTGGACTTTTTTGCTTAATTCAGCCGAGTTTTTTCCTAACTGAACTTTCATAGTTAGCAGGTCATCCTGCATATTTTGTAAATCATCTACATGGATAGCTTTGAGATTTGCGAGGTATGGTTCATTAAGTTGTGTAATCAAATCCAAAGTCGTTAAAATTACAACCAAAGCAATTAGCAGCGCGACTGGTGTTGTTACTGCTCCTATGATTGGGACTCCTGTAAATGGAATAAAGGAGTGAGCCATAAAAGTGAGAATACCACCCAGAATTAGTAAAGCACCTGTGACATACTTTCTGGTTTGAGACTCAGGCGTTGAATCTTGGTATAAAATCAACAGAGCTTTAATATAACGGGGAAGTTGACCTGCCCGTGGTATCGCAAAAACGAGTAAGCTACCAAGCGAAGTGAAAATGACTGGTATAATAGACGCAAAAAGACTAGTAACAGCTGGTAAAGCAAGCCCTGTGAGCGTAAGCATTGTTTTTTCTAAGTCCTGAATACTAAATTTTCAGCATGTACCACTGGCTTTGGTAAAAAAAATAGCAAAACCAGTCTTGTACTCTACTTAGTATTCCCAGAGTTACATTAACTTACACAAAGTTCATTGACTAAATGGCTAACGAATCCTCAACCATCGTTCAAAAACTGTGGAACTACTGCAACGTCCTCCGCGATGATGGCGTTAGCTACAATGACTATGTAGAACAGCTTACCTATTTACTGTTCCTAAAGATGGTCGAGGAACAAAACCAACTCCCCCCACCTTTGGGTAAACGTTCCACTATTGACCCTAAGTATAGCTGGGAGGCTTTGCGATCACTTGATGGGGATGCTTTGGAAATTCAATATCGCCACACCTTAGAAAACCTGGGTAAAGTGGGGTTCCGCCGGGGTACGCGCAAAACAGGACACGTTGTAAATTTTTGTTGCGGAACGTGTTTTATTGATTTACCAACTTGCCCATAAATGGTATTGGAGCAATCAAAGTTTTGCACGCTAAAATCAACTCTTCACCCCTTTCAATGCCTCAAGCTTGCCCATAAACAATCATTTTGGGTGATGTTTTCATATTCAGCCAACATCAAAGCCACGACTTGAAACGACGGCAAATCAATGGTTGTGACTCTTTTGCGTCTACATTACTTTACAACGTGTCGAAAGATTGCACGTATCCCGGCTTACCCCCAAATACGCGCTTACGCACTAAATAACATGGCTTGGATCGCACTGGCTTCCCGCAGAGCAGGTTGGAACTTCATTCTTCTCTTTGAGCGTAGCTGCGATGGTGGTTGAAAATGTGCGCAATTGCGCACAAATTCTTCCCAAAACCAAGTTAAAACTTTCTACAGCAGAGGCTTTTGTTGTTGTTGGCTATAGATAAGGAACAGCAGACCCCTTTTCTGTACTCATGCGTCTCGGCACGTCTAACTTTCCTATAGAACAAGCGTGCGATCGCGCAGCGTGCGCAAAGCACATTCCCCCCATCAGTGAAACTCTTGTCTCAAATGCGACATCTACTGTCTGTTAAAGTGGGTCGCGGTTGTGAGGCGGCTATCGCCGCATGGTTCTAGGAAACCCAAAACACTTCCCTAACCATGCGACAACTCACGATTTCAGATTTAGGGGTTTTACTTAATTCAAAAACCTTAGCTTCGTCAACCAACTATGACCAGAAAAACCTCCAACTGGTTATAAAGCAAATTTTTCTGGGACTCCCTGTAAAGCCACTGTTGGATGCGCATCCACAAATTAACCAATGGGTCGATCAGCTGCAATCGCTAGTTCCAGAAATATTTACACTTAAAAAAGATAAATTGCTCATTGACGCTCACTTTAGCGCTCCTCTGCCACTTGATGGCGACAATGTAGCAATCGAGATCAGCACAAATGTAGCCTTTGAAAAAAAATCAGTCAGACTCATCGAGTGGGCAATTCGACAACCCCGTCTCATGAGGTACGACAAAGTCAAGCTCTGGGTAACTTCAGAGTATTTAATGGTTCCACCTGAGCAGTTACATTTGACAATTTTAGCATTGCACCCCAAACAAGCAGCCAAAAAACACGAAATTCACTGGAACCAACAACGGCATGAAAAAACCCAACAATGGCTAGTTTCAGTATTAACAGAACAGCCGACCCCCCAAGAAGGAGAACCGTCAACTGTACTTGTATCACCTACCGTCCCTTCTGAGACAGTGACTCCACCCCTAGAAGAAATAGAGGAAGTAGAAATTTAACACTGTTCAGTCCTGCTCAAAACTCAACAACTTAGCAACACTAAAATTAGAGAAATTGAAAATACTTTGAAGAGCGGGTGTAGCGGCGTCTCTGGGCAAAGCAAAACTGCAATGCCCAACAAATAGTACCAACGGTCAAACTGGTAGTAGAACGCCAGTATTGCCAAGACCAAAAAACAAGCCATCAAAAACCAAGCACAAGCATTGAAAATCACCAAGCTAACTTTACCAACTAAGTTTCGTTGCTCATGAATTTTATGTTTTTGAAACATTGACTTGTCCACACTGCTATCACCGCTTTCCTAACAATAATTTTGACACAATTGTGCATATGAAACACTTTTATATCGGCTGCCACCAGCCTAACCATGCTTACCTATTCAAAAGGTGCTGCATCTCGTTGGGGCGGCTACTTAAGCGAAAAACCGAAAAAATTTCTGTCCAAACAACTGGATACTTGATTGCGGAAGCTTTGGTGGTTCTCACTTAGAAATTGAAGAATATGCTGACCAAATTGAACGTTGGTGCGGCTGTGGACAACTTGATGCTGTCGTCGCACCCGATTACCTATGCCAACCCCAGCATCTGCGTCGTAGCAACAAATCGGTAGTCGAACATCAAAAAGCAACGATCGCCAACTATGATGCACTACGGCAAATTATAAACAAAGTATACATCATGCCGACACTTCAAGGGCTTTGTAAACACGACTACATTGAGCATTTGAAGCAGTATGGCGATCGCCTGCTACATGGTGCCTGGGTTGGGGTAGGTTCCCTAGTTGGTCGCCACCCCAAAACCATTGCTGCGATCCTCAGCGGTATCAAGGAAGTCCGCCAAGATTTGAGACTTCACGGATTTGGCTGTGGCAAGCGATCGCTACGTTACGGTGAAGTAACACAACGGCTGTGGAGTGCTGACACAATGGCTTGGTCTTTGGCTGCCCGCCGAGAAAGGCGAAACCCTGATGACCCAGTTGAAGCACAGCGTTATCTCAAAGAAGTGGAAGAAATGTCCATTCAAAAAAGCTTGCTTCCGCTGTTGACGACAGATGTCTACCGGAACTAGAGAACAGTTAACGACTGCCAATATGCGGAGGTGCAAAAACGCGAGGAGTAAAGTTATTTCTCTTAGGAACAACGGAGTCTAAAGCATCGAGAGTGCTACTTTCTCCCTTTGGTGGGCTGGTGGGCGGAACATTACCAGCCTCCATAGGCAACGGTAACATTCGCTCTGCTTCCTCAATACGGTCGTAAAGAACTGCGGTCAACTGATCAAGGCTGGCGAGTTTGACGCGACTCTCCAAATGCTTCCTCACATGCGTGTCCCAAAGTCCCTCGCTTTCGTCTTTGCGCTTTAAATCTGATTTGGGAATTGGTATCGTCAGTGGGTAAGGGATTGAGCCTTCTCCCCCGGAACTGTAACCAGGATTGGTGATGACACACTTGCCTGGAGGAAAACGCAAAATTTCATCCACTGAAAACAGGGGCATTTTCTGAAGAGATTCGTTCCAACTAATCGACTGGTTTCCGTTGGAGCGACTGGTAGACTTGTTTTTAAGAGTAATTTCTTTTTCACCATACCGCTCGGAATATTTTTTGGCAGTGTCGGGGTTGCCAGGGTTGAATAGAACATGGGTGCTACAGGCACTGGCGATCGCCGCCCCTAATTTTTCACCATAGCCCTCGTACAGCTGCTCCAAACTTTGAATTCCCAGAATAAAACAAGCGCCATTGGAACGGTATTCGTTAATCCATTGGGGCATCCGATCCAATCGAATTGAAGGAAACTCGTCAAGCGAAATGATTAAAGGGTCTTTTCGTGGACGACTAAGGTTAGAAACAACAATCAAATGAATTGCTGCTGCCAACAATGGTCCCACGATGCTTCGACGCTCGTCGTCTAGCTTAAAGACTATCATTTCTCGACCTTCAATGCGTGTGGGAATGTCCGACTTGCCGATAAAAGCCCTCAATAAATCAGCCTGGATAAAACTACTAAATGTTCCCGCCGCCGTCGTCAAAATACCGGAAATTGTCTTTTCTGCTTCCTTCGCACTTAGGAACTGGTTAAAACTGGTGGCTACCCACTCGTCCATAGCGCGGGACTGGACGGCAAAGTCGATGCGCTTCACTAAATTGGGCAGTCTAAGCACGCTATAAACCATTGCCATATCTGGATAGCGAGACCCCTTAACTAGCTGTAGAATTGCTTTAGCTAGCAAGTCTCCAGCTTTGGAGAAAAACTCATCACTCTTTCCCTGACCAGAACTGGCATTCCTGTTAATAACTTGCCCAATTTCCCCGGCCATGACTGCGTCTTGTGGGGATTTCATAAAGTCAAGAGGGTTGATAACCCCTGAATAGGGTTCCCCCGGTGCAAACACCCGAACTTTATAGCCGTAACGAGCCGCAAGGGGTGCATGGAGCTTGAGTTGGTCGCCTTTTTTGTCGTAAAGTATGATTGGAAATCCCTGAACCATTGCGCTTTCTAGGGCGCGATCTATCGTTGAGAAAGTTTTCCCAGATCCAGGTGCGCCAATTACCAAAATAGAGCGTTCAGCATGAGGAAGCCAAACCGTAGGAATCGCGCCCATTGCTGTTTGCATGGAAGCGATCGCACCTTTAAGATTCTTCCCTTTCCACCAATAACGAGGGCTACCACACCAAAGGCAAACTTTATTATGTTTGCGCTCTTTTATTTGCTTAAGCGCCAGTTGGGTAGCCGCTAACTTTTCAGCAACTCCACAAACCTTACCTGTGGTAATTTTACCTTTTCCGCCTCCAACAAATCGCAGCATCAAAAGGATGAAAATTAGCCCACCTATTGTTGATAGTCCTTCTGGATTACTGAATTGTTTGAACAACCCACCCAAATCAATTGAAGAACGTGGAATTGACGCTTCTGTTTTGCTACTCGCAATCACAGGCTGGTTCACTGCCTGGTTTAACAAAAACTTGGAATCAAAACTCATAAGTATGATTAAAGTATTTTTTAAAGCGTCTTGAAATGTAATTTGTAGCTACAAACTGCTCAAAATAGACAGGTTACTTTAACAAGCATATCAACAGTTTTGTTCTGTCAATAGGCATATTTTTTATGCTTTACTCTTTACTACCGACAATGACAATTGTTACGGTCGGTAATTCCTTAGATATTGCCAACATTCCTCCTGAGCGTGATTCTATCTCCAAAAAAGTTCGATAATAGCAGGAGATTTAAATTTTCCACAAAGAACATTTAGACTCACCAAGAGTTCCAGTCCTGCTCAGCAAAATCTTTTAGGGATTGCTCATCTGTTGTAATACCCAGCCTAGCTAAGTTTGCTAAACAATACTGCACTTGGTTTTTAAGGCTTCCGTTTTCTTTCTGGAGATAGTTCTGATGGTCTAGAAGGATTTGAAATTTCTGCTCTAACTCAATCAACCTCTGTTCGCACTTTCCACCACACAGACAGGGGGACTCAGCCTGATTCTGATTTGGAATTAAGAAAACCTGGTACTTGCCCAATTCTATGAGATCGTGATCGGACTCAGATCGATTATGATAATCTAACCGTTGCACAAAAGAAATCACTGGCTTCACTCAACCTTATTGAGCTATTTTACAAGGAACTCAACCCTGACGGTGAAACTGACCTAAAGGTCGTCAGATATATACTAAGTCGCTTGGAACAATTAGGTGATACTTCGCTCGTGGAGGATGTTCTAAAAACCGATAACTTGGTACTGTTGCTTCCTATATTTCCCCGAATTATCCAGCATCTACACAATCTTAAACACAAACTGAGTCAGGAAGATCGGTTATTAATTGGTGAGCGTTTGCTAACTCTAGTAGAGGATTCAATCATTAGTGAACTCGAATATCATTGCATGTGGGCGTTGGAACTATTTACAAGTTCTATTGAGTGGGGCAATGAGCAGAAGTTTTTTAGGTTACTAGGCTCGGCTCGTGAGTCAACGACTCAGCGTCAATTAATTTTGGCTATGGGTAGAGCTAAACAAGAACATTGGTTCTATTTGCAACGTAATCGATTATTTGAGGAATCACCTTGGTCTCGACGTGCCTTCCTTGCTGGGGCTAGCTGTATGCAATCTAACGTAAGAGAACACTGGTACAAATCTGTTGAAGCAAGATTAGATACTTTGGAGAAGGCTGTCATGCGGTGGGCAACAGCAAATCGATTCTAAGCTGTTATCGGTGTTACGAATAAGTCGCCATTCAAAAATTACATTGTTAGAGTCTAATGTCTGTGGCTACCGCCACTTCTGAGGGTAGAAACTTTAATTCTCACCCTCATGGTTAGAACTAATAACAAATCAACTAAATCCAAAACCAAACCAGCTGATCAAGAAGTCACCCAAGAGGCAACTCAAGTTCAAGATCAAGCAATAGATTTCGATGTTGACCCCGAATTACTGGGTTCAGAATACAATCAAGTCCGTCGCCCTGTTTTACCCTACGGGATTGTCATCAATGATAACCCAGCAGGCATCCTCATTCCAGAAGACCAGCTGGAAAAGGCAAATTGGTTAGCCATGCCTGATGATGATGATCTAACCACTGTCACACTTACTGAAGACGTGACTGGTTTGCTACTTACTAAAGCCCGAATTCTTGTCTTAGGCTTCATACCTGAATATATTCGCTATAAAAGCGATGTCCCCGATGTTGGTGGTACTGTTGTTGGGCTGTACGATGAGTACAAACTAAACCTCGACAAGAAAACAATGGACGTTGTGAGCGAACACGCGCTGGTGTTTCTGGATGAAAACAATCGTCCAATGCATTCAACTCCCATCGTCATCCGCTTTAAAAATGTGGCGCTGTGGAGCTTCAAAGCAGCTCGTGACGAGTTTTACCGACTGCTTGAAAAAGCTTTTTCGGATTACTTCAAAGTACCATTTAGCGGTAAAAATGACAAATGGCGATCGCTGGGGGTGATCGATTGCCAGTTCAAAGCTATTAAGGAAGGCGAAGGAAGCAATAAATCCTACTGCTGCAAAACCGTCAGATATACAAAGCCAACAATTGATAACCTGCCGCAGCTTTATCTTGGCAGACTCCAAGACAAAACCAGTATCTGGAATCTGCATGACACGATCGCTGGATTTACAGAAGCACCAGCCCTACCAGCCTCAGAAGAACTTGAAGTCAAAGTTCTCCCTCCAGCCGGGAAACCAGCAGAGAAAACGAAGACTTCTACAAGCAGTCACAACAAGCCACCTCGTAAAATCAGCCAAATTGAAGAGGATGACGACTTCGAGGATGAACTTGAAGAGGAGGAATTGGAGGAGGACGACGACTTTGATGATGATTTTAGCGATGAAGATGACGATGAAGCATAGTCCGAAAACCTAAAAAAGACCCCCAGCACCATTCGTGACTGGGGGAATCTTTTTTGGCAGTCCCATCTTATATCGTTATTTGCTATTTTTGTCAAGTAATTGACTGCTCGCTAACTGATAATTTTGACCATTGAAGCAGAAAAGCATTTGTCGAAGTCGGTTACTATCCACCTGCATAACCTGCAAACAAGGCAAATCCGCATTAAGTAGGTCGCCAACTTGAAACAAAGGCTGATGCTGTGGTAAAAGAGGGTTCAAATAACTCGAAAAAACCTGGCTTAACTGCTTATTTTTACCAACTAAATAGCCAGTGTACAAACAGCCCGCTACTCCACAAACACCAGAGTTATTGTAATCAAGAACAACCAATTTCCCTAAGCGTCCGAATTGTGTCCAAGCCAACACATTCGCCGCTGCTTGAGTGGGATCAAGTTCAGTGTTCTGTTGGACAATTTGTTCTAACATCTTGATAGAAACCACAGATGATGCATTCTGCCAAGATACCGTTGCGGCACTAGAACCACAACCAACAGTTCCCAATAATAATGAAAGCAACAAAAAAACCCCAAGCCCAAAGCGGAACCAACGGGCAAGTGACATCCAGCAGCTTGGAGGTTTGGAAACGAGGGATGAAGATAAAACGTGATGTTTTAGTAATTTTGGTTTTGACACTGACTTACCTCTATTTTGCTCTAACAACCTTGATATTTTTGGGTGGTGTGATTCCTAAGTGTTGCAACGCCCAAATGTCCTCTTCAGCAAATTCCCAAGATGAGCCTTCAGACCGTGGTTGTAATGTGGCAAGAAACTTATCCATTCCTCCTAACTTATTCATCGAGTAACGCAGTTCGCCCAAAGCCAGATGCTGCGCTACTTGCAACGGCACTACACGGTGGTAGGGGTAAAAGTCGTTCATGGGATTAGAAAGAAGTATCTGGCACGATTCCCCCTTGAGAGAAACCAGCAGAGAAAATGGCATGGAGGCTCCTTCTGTATAGGCGTCCAGCAGGCGGTATTGAATGCCTTTTTCTGACACAGTTGTTACTGGTTGTGTTCTCACAACACCTTCAGGAATGCAGGTGCTCTTAACCTCTGTAAGACTTGTTTGGCTGTAATTCGGGGTAAACAACCCGCTGATCAAGGAAATCATCAGGATAGTCAACAACCCCCAAGTAAACTGCAAAAACCTTCTTTTTATTAGTCTTTTCATTGAGACTCACTTCGGAGCGCAACAAAGCCGTGAAAAAAACTCAACTGGCGTAAAGCCGAGATGTACTTAGACAAGAGTGACGCTAGTGTTTCCTTACGGACACTGGCTAAAGAAGTCCAAATTGAGACGGGTTGACAGGACTACCATAGGAGCGGGTTTCAAAATACAGGTGTGGTTCGGTTGACAACCCCGTGCTGCCAACAGAACCAATCACTTGCCCTTGAGAAACTGTGTCTCCTGGGTTAACTTTGACACTCCCAGATTGCAGGTGAGCGTACCGAGTGGTTCTGCCGTTACCATGATCGAGTTCAATCCAATTCCCGTAGCCGCTACCGCAATTGCCCTGACCTTGACTACAGTTAGACACAGCCGACTTAACAACACCACCATCAGCTGCTTTGACTGAGCTTCCAAGAGGTGCGGTATAATCAAGACCATTGAGCATTTTCCGCACACCCGTGACTGGGTGAGTCTGCCAACCGAAATCACTGGTCATTAGTCCGTTTGAAGGTTTGACATACTTGCCCGTCACTTGACCAACTGATGAAGCAGGAGGAGTACAGGTAGCGCTGGTCGAAGTAACACCTGCGTCTGACTTGTATCGCTTCAAGGCGTCAAGCCCATAGGCGTAAATGGTGAGGCGATCATAGGTGTCGCTTGCACCAGAGTCAACTTTGGAGTCTTCCCCCCCAAAATGTTTCTGCGCTACTCGTTCAATTAGGCGATCGCCTGAATAAGGCTGACCAGTTTTAGGATCAATCTGCGCAGATGTAGAGACAATTTTGTCTCGCAACGAAGCATTGAAAGCTGCTTCCTGATCCGCAGGCGGATAGAACTCAAAAAGTTCTTCCTTCGTTATCTCCCCGCCGGAGCGAATCTTATTCAGCCACGCCTCACCGCCTGGTTTACTGGTAATCGCCTTCACCGCGTAGGGGTTGTAGGACATATCTTGGTACTTTCCTAAAGCACGTCCGCAGTTCTGTCCTCCATTAGCACAAACATAAGGACCGAAACCATCAGATTGACCGTCACTTTCGATACCTGCTATCGCACGACCTAATGCATCCAAGTTGATCCCTTGCGAAGAAACTCCAGATGTCCCCCCAGGAGGACAAGGTACATTAGCAGTGGAAACAGCATCTTGAACGGGTTTGGGTGTCGATGCTAATGAAGACATCACTTCTGGTTGAGCCTGAGTCGGCATGGAAGCAGCAGTAACAAGCCTTTGATCCAAAGTCCCAACAAATATCGGAGAATTCACCCGATAAGTGAAGAAGGGGACTGGTCCAATAAAGTAAGGCGTACATCCGCAAAGACTGCAAAACCGGAAAAATAAAGCAGTAGTAACGCTATCAGTGGTTTCATCCGTATCCCAAACCACCACCTTGAAAGAACTGCCAAACGGCAATCTCCCCGTTGGCTCTTTGCCACCGTTAACGCCTTTTAAACAGCCCCAACCTCCCTCGACTTGCTGGTATTGACCAGAAATCCACTGTTTTCCATCCAACGAACTGCGAGCCTCGGAGCCAAAATTTTCCAAGTCATCCAGTTCGACATAGGCACAATCATTCCCCTTACAGGGAACTGAAAACCCTTGGACATCAGATCCAGAAATGGTATTAGTTCGTTTAGCTTCAGCTTTACCATAGACCATATCGATCCGCATCACCAAACTGCCAAGTTCAGCAATGGGATTAGGCATGGCAGCCAGAGGCACAGCGTTTAGCCCCGGCACATCTTTAATAAAAGTGTTCTGCCAGCCTGTGAACTGTTGGAGTGGAGTGCTGTCTAAATTGGGAATGGAAGAAACTGAGTAACTGCTCAAGTCTGTTTCCCCAAGCTTTAGTTGCCCTAATTGGGGATTTTGAGCTAGTACCTGAGCAATTTGAAGATCAGATCCATCAATGCCCGCAGCTTTAGTGGTAAGCAAAGCAGCGATCGGCGCAACATCCTGGACATTGAATTGTCCCAAAAGCGGCACTGCCTTGACTAATTGGTCTAAAGTCTGCTCGCCAACTAGAGTAAAATTACTCAAGGCTACCTGATTTAAATTCAAATTTGCAGTTTGTGCAATCGCCCCAACCGAAAGCAGTTCAGGTTGCAACGCTTGGCTTACATCCCCCAGCTTTAGATACTGGTCAGGAGTTTGCCCAGCCTGCCAGCTGCGGCTTAAGTCGTAACCAACAGCTTGTGTATACTGACTGGCATTAATACTGCCGGATTTACTTATCGGTGGCATCTGACTGAATGTTATCTGCTTCCAATCCGGTAAAAGAACATTGGTTGTGGTGGAATTTCTTTGTTTATCAGCACTCCTGACGGACCAAATCCGTGTCGGCAGATTTCCATCACTAACAGTCTGTCCTACCGCACCTACTGGAAATGCTAGAAAACTTGAAATGATTAAAAAGGCAGAAAATATCCCAGTCAGAAAACGCCAACATTTAAATAATCTTCTGATCATCGTCGGTTCAAAGCTTTTTTCAAAAGTTGTTTTTGATTCGGTAAATTCTCATAGAGAACTGCCATATATTTGTAGCTACAAATCCTTCAAAATTGACACACTAAATTAACCAACCTTCTTGAAAGATTGGTTCTATCAACAGGAATAATTTTCATTCAAGCTATCAGCCTAACGGCTGAATTTAAAAAATTCAGCCAGAACCATGAACAACCAAAAAGTTGAAATCAATAATGCCCAACTGAGCCTTTTACCATCAGACATACTAGAACAAGTTAGCAGCACTAAAATCAAAACCCAGCTTCAAGCTGGTACCCTACAGGCATTGAAGCTTCTAGCTGCAATGGAGACAAATAGGGAATTCTTAGCATTATTACTCGAACTCGGAGAATTCCGCGCCGATCACTTGCGATACCTGATGGGACCACTGGTATTTCACCGAACACCTTGGGCAGAGACTGTCCCCGATTGGCTAAAAACCGCCTGCATTCAAGACCGCTTTGAAACCATCATCGACGAGTACGAACGCAATGAAGTGGGAGAACAGGCAACTGCAACGGAAATCTTAGCTTACATGATGCCTGCGACCTACGTCGCACCCATACCTCATTCGTACTTTTCAGTCTATGCTTGGTGCTTCGATCAGGTCGTAACTAAGCATAACAAACTACCGAGTGGAGTCAGCAGTGGCTACTCGTTCTTGGATATGCGTCCTGTTGACTTCGACTCAATCAAGTACGACTACTCTGACATAGCCAGGTCGATTAGAAGAAGCGTAGTGCGACACGCTACCCAAGCTGGTTGGGGCAAACGTGCGGTACGGACGCCTTCTCAATCTGTGAACTGCCAAGCACCACCCAACAAAGCTAAATCACCCCCCAGCACCCCGACACCAAACCAACCGTCAGAAGTTCAACTCAAACTGTTTTAGCCCCAACCCCCGCAAGGCATTAACCCTCTGGAATGAGTAGGCGCGTGAAGATGCGATGCCCCAATTCCTCGCTGCCCGTTCGATATTGCTTTGAATACGTCACCACTTTGTATATTAGGAGACAAAGCCTGAGAAATCCTTAAGATGCACCACACTATATTTTCATTGTTGGTCACAAAGATTAATTTACCTGACGAAAGCATCGCCTCATATATATTTATCTAAAAAAAGATAATCGAATCAATCCTAATTATGGGGCAATTATCCACATAGTTATCATCAATCATCAACCCAACAACCTTTCCACTCTTTATGAAGAAATTAACGCTATACTACCCAGAAATTCTTAGCCTGGATGAAACGTTTATCAAAGCTGTATCCCTAGAGGTATGGGTACAAAATCCCAGCACACAATTATGGCACTGTGCGGTTATGAAGCACGCTTGTGGCAAAAACTACGAAGCTAGAATCTTAGGAAATAAAGCTTGCATCCCAGAACCAAAAGAGCAACTCATTAAGTACTTTAGTTCTTGGGAAGAGTTCTTCAATGAAGACAAAGAAAATGCCAATCACTATCCAATACGTTTGCCACAGACTTTTCTCAGTCTAGAAGGTGCTGCTGCCTTCAATCAATTCTGGGTTTGGAAACAGCTATCTACCGGACGACTTTGCTATCACCCTATTGCCAAAACTGCTGAAGAGCTTTTTGAAACAATGGGATTTGGTGCAATAAATATCAAAGAGCCAATCAAAGGACAAATCACCGTCCCCGTGGCCATTCGCAATGGACATTTGGAAGAAATAGAAAAGAGTGAAGTACCACCGCCCTTCTCACCCTATCCTGCCGACTGGTCAGAAAATGAGCGCATCGCCAAGGAAGCGATGCAGTCAGCCAATCCGGATGCTGCTTTGCATCTGCTGGCGTTCATGGAGAAAATATCGGAAGATTGCTGGAGTGCAGGATGGATAACCGGAAACGGTCACAACCTTTGGACTATTATGCTTAAAGGAAGCACAGAACCAGTTCAATACGGTGACCAGCCTCTAGAACCCAAAGACATTCAAACCCTGAAAATGCTAAACCAACAGTGCCAAGGTTGGTGGTACTGGGATGAACAACAAGATAAGGGAACAATCTTTGTCAAGACGAAGCAGAGGGGCAGGGGAGTAGGGGAGTAGGGGAGAAACCCCATAGCTAAAGTCAGGGGCTAACGCCCTATAGGGTTAACCAGTTTGCGAACGTGCGGACGTAGCTGGGTCTAACCCTATATTCCATCGAAGTCAATGAAACAAACATTAGAGCAGATGTGGCAACAGTATGGTGAAGACTATTTCATAGAAGTCCTCAGTGACTTCTTGAGAGAAAAACAAAGCATAACAGTTGAAGGCACGTCATGCTGGACATTGCTCAAAGTCCCAACTGAGTTTGACCCAGACAGTGTGATCGAAGCAGCTTATAGTTGCCGATCGCCCAAACTCAAAATGTCGATAGCACAATATAATGACCGCTTTTGCCAAGGTGACACCAGTCTGAGCATAACTGACCTGTAGCGTCCAAGCCCTCCTAAGAGACAAATTAGCCCAACTCATTAGACATCTCCAGAAATTAGATTTCAACTCAAGCAAAACAGGGGTTTCAAACTAATTTTCGGAGATGCCTAATTGTCCCGTTATTCCCCTACGCCCATAACGAAGTTTGGGCGCAGTACCAAGAGCGGGTTTTTAATGGGTTTCAAAAAACTCCCTCCTGCCAGAATCCCTTAGTTAAAGCCGATTATTCATCATCAGTTGACGCATATATCCAAAAACGCCATGAATTTAACTTTAAACACAAGCGATGTGCAGTACCAGCTGGTGCAGGATGCCCAAAGTTTGGAGTCGGCGTGTCAGTCCTTAGCCACCGCCAAAGTGATCGGGATCGACACAGAAACAACCGGATTAGACCCCAGGACTCATCGACTTAGGCTGGTGCAGATAGCAGCAGAGAAAATGCCCGTGATGATTGTGGACTTAGCTGCTATTCCCATAGCTAAACTGAAACCCTTAAGACAACTACTAACTAATGATTCTACTAAGGTTTTCCACAACGGCAAGTTTGACTTGTCTTTCCTGTCGATGGCGAACCTACAGTCCACTGGTCCTTATTTTGACACTCAACTGGCATCTCAAGTCCTGTTCGCTGGCTTGAAAAAGAGCCATACCCTAGCTGCCCTAGCCTCAAAATTCTTGAAGATAGAACTTAATAAAGATTTACAAAACAGCGATTTTTCAGGGAAACTATCGAATGACCAACTAGAATACGCTGCCATTGATGCTGCCATTCTGCTCCCATTACAAAAAGTTTTATCCGCTCATCTCAAACGCGCACAGTTGCTACCAACCGCCTTTTTAGAATTTGAAGCAATGCCCGCTGTGGCACAAATGGAGCTAAACGGAATGCTGCTAGACCAGCAAAAGTGGCTTGCGGTAAGTTTAGACTTGGAAGCAAAAAAGCAAGTAGCAGCTTTGCAGCTAAAAGAACTGAAAATCAGGCATTCATCTCAGCTTTCCTTACTCCCAGAATACACAGACTGTGTGAATCCTGAGTCCCCCCAACAAGTCTTGGCAGCCCTACAATCTAAGGGCATCCCCATTGATTCAACTAACAAAAAAACCTTAATCCCACTAGCTAGCCAATACCCAATCATCCGGGCGTTGTTGGACTACCGTAAGTCAAAAATCACGTCACCAAGCCTACTAGAACACGTTCATCCTGTTACAGGTCGAATACATGCACAATACCGTCAATGCGGTGCCCGTTCGGGTCGGTTTAGCTGTCGCAGCCCAAATTTGCAAAACATTCCACGAGACAAGGCAATAAGAAGCTGCTTTGTTGCTTCCCCTGGCTACAAGATTATCAAAGCTGACTATAGCCAAATTGAACTGAGGATAACAGCGTTTCTTAGTGGCGATCGCCGGATGCTGAAAGCGTATCAACAAGGACGAGACTTGCACACGCTTACTGCTTCCCTGATTACCGGAAAGCCTCTCTCTGGGATTACGGCAGAAGATCGGCGGCTAGCTAAGGCAATCAACTTTGGCTTGATCTATGGAATGGGAGCGGCTAAGCTACAAGTGTATGCGGAAACCGAATACGGTGTCATGATGACACTTGAAGAAGCACAGCTATTCAGAAAACGTTTCTTCCAAGTTTACTCAGGTGTAGCCAAATGGCATGATAGGATTCGTAGCACTGTTTACGGTAGAGGAGTTAGAGAGATTCGGACAATTGGTGGAAGGCGACGGCGCTGGGAAAATAAACCTCGTCTTTCTGAACTGTTAAATCACCCTGTACAGGGAACCAGTGCTGATATTACCAAAATCGCCATTGCCAAGCTATTCAAAACTTTGGGTAAAACAGGCGCGAAGTTGATTGGTACAGTGCATGATGAAATTCTACTGGAATGTCCTGAAGAACAAGTTGCACCTGTAAGCAGGATTTTACAGAAATGTATGTTGTCAGCGGCGGCACAATTTCTCAATCCCCTACCAGTTGGAGTGGAAATTCAAGTGCAAGAAAGCTGGGGTTGATGGGGTTTGCTTAGCCTTGACGTTTGCTACACTTTCTAAGTAGACGACCAGCCAAACAATTTGCGCAACCGTTGGGAGGGATTGAATTTGAACACCCAGTGTTCTCGTTCTACTCTTACGTAAAAGGTTCCGAAGTTCCTTAGAGGATGTTTGAAAAGTCATCTAACGTATGTTTGACTACTCTGGCTACCGAGAAGTTGAACAGCCCTTCGGGCAAGGCAGAGGGCAGAGGGCAGCTATGCTGAAGGTTTGGTTTAATGGACAAGACCGAGCATTGATGCCATTTGCCCTCCCTTGCCCAAACCAGAGGTTGGTGGTCAACGATTTGGATGGGGTCGGAATCCCCATCCAAATCGCCTTCTGCCTTCTGCCTCCTGCCTTCTGCCTCCTGCCTTTCTTCAACGAGATAATCAGGGTTCTGGGACTGGCGATCGCTTCTGTGAGTTGCATTTTAGGCTCAAGCTGACACTTTTCAAACAACCTCTAATAGAGCAGTGGTTGAAAACCAATGATGTTTCTGTATCTAATATTGAAGAAGGTGAGTCTGTAAGAGGCAAAGTCATTATGTAGTCATGGGGTTTGGAGCGCGATCGCTTGAAACCAGCCACAACAAGTCTCAATTCGTATTTAAGATCTATTGGAATTGACAAATTATGGGTTTATCCGGTCAACAGCGCAAACAATTACAATCCGCTTTAATTGACGCTTTTCCTACTACAGCATCCCTAGAGCAGATGTTGGCATTTGGATTAGATCAAAATTTAAGAGCAATTGCAGGTGAAGGAAGTTTACAAGATATTGTTTTTAAATTAATACAAGCAGCCAACGCAGAGGGATGGGTTGAAGATTTAGTTCGTGCTGCGTGTGATTCAAACCCTGGAAACCCACAATTGAGGATGACTGCTGAAGGACTGCCAAATTCTGCTCCCGAAACACCAGCTAACATTCCCCAAAAACAAACTCATATTGATGCATTAGTACAACAAGTGAGATTATGCATCCACGACAGCATCCAACGCTTACACGGTACGATGCCGCTTTGGGAAGTAGATCACTGGGTTCCTTTAGGCAACTTGTTTGTTGATGTAAATATTTTAGAACACGTCAGCAGTAGCTGTAGATCAGAACTGGATAATTTGTGGCAGGATTTTACAGAGGGTAATTTCAACTACCATAGTTTAGATCGGATTGGTTTGGGTGAGAAACGGGAGCGAGTGCCGGGGCTGTCGGTGTTGGAGCGAAATACTAACCTAATGGTAGTGGGTAAACCAGGTTCGGGAAAGACAACATATTTGCAACGAATCGTTACCGAGTGTAATACTGGGAAATTGCAAGCACAACGAATTCCTGTTTTGATTAAGCTGCGGGAGTTTGTAGATGATAGATGCAAGTATGGATACGACTTAGAGCAGTTCTTAGGAGAACTGTGGCAATTGTGTAATACAGATACAGAATTAGTGTTAGCCTGTGGTAAGGCATTGGTCCTGCTGGATGGATTGGATGAGGTGACAGGGGAAGCAAAACAGCAAATCACCAAGGAAATCAAGCGGTTTACCCGTATTTATCCGCAGGTACAGGTAGTGGTGACGTGCCGGACGCAAACCCTACCAGATTTATTTGATTGGAAATCAATACGCTTTACCTGTGTGGAGGTGGCAGATTTTAATGAAGAGCAGGTGAGGGCTTTTGTAGCGCACTGGTTTGGGACGGTATGTGTAGATACAGGGGAGGGGGAGAAGCAAGCGTGGGAATTTTTGTCACAGTTGTTTCGAGAGGAAAACAAGCCGATTCAGGAATTAGTGATTACGCCAATTTTGCTCAGTTTAACTTGTGCGGTGTTTTACCAAATGGGAAAATTTTACTCGAAGCGTTCCGAGTTATATGAGGAGGGGTTGGAGTTATTGTTGGAACGGTGGGACAAATCGCGCTCTGTGGAGCGCGATGAGATCTATCAAGATTTGTCGCTGGATCAGAAGTTGGAACTTTTAAGCTTTTTGGCGGTGAAGAAGTTTGAGCAACAACAGTATGTGTTGTTTGAACAGGAGGAGTTGGAGGGGTATATTGGGGAGTTTTTGGGGATTGAGTACCGAGATAGTAGTGTCATTTTACGAGCGATTGAATCTCAGCATGGATTACTGATTGAGCGATCACGTAAAATGTGGTCTTTTTCACATCTAACTTTTCAAGAATATTTGGTAGCAAAGTGGTTTTATGAGCGGAGTGATTGGAGAGGGTTAGTCAGTCACATTACACAGGAACATTGGAGAGAAGCCTTTTTAATTACTGCACAAATGTTGCCTAATCCTGAGCATCTATTACAATTAATGAAAAGTCAGATTGATACACTTGTATCAAAGGATAAGGATATACAAGCGTTTCTCGTCTGGGTTAACAAAAAATCATTATCTGTTAAAGCTTCATCTAAAACGTCGTCCCAATCAGCATTAGTTCGAGCATTATACTCACACCTTGCTAGTAAAATTTCTAGTAAACTTGACTGGACTCTTAGCAGTAAAAACACGCTAGAAGATGATGACTATACTGAAATTGAATTAGATCAAGATATGTTAGCTGCCTTGGAGAGTTCGCGGGTTATACTTTACACCATCTTATATGATCTTAGTAGTGTGCAATATAGGCTTCGTGACCTAACTACCAACCGTGTAATTGTGCAGACTACTGGCATTGATTTAAGTGAGTCTACTACGTTTATTGCTCGTGCTATTGCTCGTGCTGTTGCTCGTGCTACTCATTGCGGTCTAGCTTTTGAAATGAATCAAGTGCTGCAAGCTTTACAAGATAACTTACCTAACCCAGAAAGTACTTCCAAAGTCCTCAAGCATTGGTGGCAATCAAACGGTCAAGATTGGGTGAATAAACTGACAACTTTAATGGTTGAGTATAGGGATATTGGCTATGATTGGCAGTTCCGTGACAAGCAGACAGAATTACTTCGACACTATCTTGATGCAAATGAATTGCTAGTGGATTGTATGAATAATATTTCTGTAATTAGTGCTCAAGTGAGATATACAATTGAAAATACTTTGCTTTTACCGATAACTAAAATTGAAAAACGCAACCGTGAAGCAGTCGGCATTGAGCCGAGATACGTGTAAAAACCTGCACTCCGGGTCTGGAAACGCTTGCTGTATCTATGTTTTAGTGTTTTTGACGGCTCGGTTTATAAGGCTTTCCGCATATTGGACAAAATTTATACTTTAACGACACGACTAACTCACCACGGTGATCGCAACTAGCGCGTAGTTGTGTCCCGCAAAGATAACAATACTTAGCTTTAACGTTACTCCATATTGGGTCTGCGCTACAACATTCCTTCCAACAATTCGGGCAAAATCTAACCCCTTGAATTGGTCCCGCTTCTTCACCCTTGATGGTAGCTTCTAAATATTCGATAAAAATGTATACTCAAAAGAGTATAAAATACTCTTTGGTTGGAAAGTGAGGTAGCTCCCAAAATTTCCTGTGTACTTAGGTAGTATATGTTTTAAATTTTACTTTAATGACCTTAATCGACCGTACTGCCTATCCCAGATTTAAACAATATCCTGATCCAAAGGAACTGGCAGAACTTTATACACCAACAGAGGCAGAAATTAAGTTTGTAAAGTCTCGAACCAAGAGCCATGAAGGTTTTCTTTGTTTTATGGTGATGTTAAAATCTTTCCAGCGGCTGGGATATTTTCCCCATCCGGAGTGCGTACCTATCGCGGTGATTAAACATTTAAGGTCGTGTTTAAAGTTACTTGATTGGGTAAAAGCAATTCCCTCCGAACGCCAACGTTATACTTACCAAAATGCGATTCGGGAATATCTGGGTGTCAAACAATACAATAAAACCGCCCAAAAATTGATTGCGATAGCGAAGCGCTGCTGCGAAGCGCAGATCGCTATTGCAATATCAGCAGAAGTTAAAGACCATCCCGCTGACTTAATCAACGTAGCGATTGAAGAGTTGGTTAAGGAAAGGTACGAGTTGCCTGCATTTAGCACTCTTGACCGTTTGGTCGGTCATATTCGCGCTTCGGTTAATAACCGTTTGTTTTCGCGGGTATCTACGGGTCTTTCTGAAGTCGAACAGATTTATTTAGACCAATTGCTTATGGGGGAGACGAATGAGTCAACCGCTACACTAAATCTACTAAAATCTCCACCTAAAAACGCGACTTTGAATGGCGTTCGACAACTACAAACCAAGTTTGATACGTTAATGACCTTCGGTGATGCAAAACGGTTGTTGGCAAGTATCGCCAGAACCAAAATTAGGTACTTTGCAGCCCAAGCCAGGGCTTTGGATATATCTGAGTTTCAAGATATTAAGGAACCCAAACGCCGGACGTTGCTTTTATGTCTATTGTACGAGGCACAGGTTAAAACCCGCGACTATCTCGTTGATATGTTTCTCAGACGTATTCTCAAGATTCAAAACAATGCCAAACTTCGATTACAGGAACTACGCGACAAGCATTTAACGGAAACATCCGAGTTACTGGCTACGTTTGCACAAGTATTAAAGGCATCAAAAGAAGCTAAGGACGCAGCCGTGGTGACGCACATAACGCCACCGGAGAATATCCCTGTGGCAGACTTTGCTGTTTTGGGAGAACAGGTACAATCTATTTTGGACGAGCATGGTGGTCCAGAATTGTTATTGATTAAATACGAAGAGATTGCAGCATACAACACTTTCAATCATTTGCCGTTAATGTGGCGGTTTTATTCCCCTAACCGCAAAGTATTGTTTAATTTAGTACGTTCTCTAGATATTAACAGCACTTCTGCGGATGAATCGGTGCTGGATGCATTGAAGTTTGTGTTAGATAACGAACACAAACGTGGTAAACATTTACCGTTTGAGATTGATTTAAATTTTATCAGTAGTAACTGGCGAAATCTTGTTGTATTAGAGGTGGATGGGATTGAAGTTTTGGTACGCCAGCAGCTAGAGATTTGTGTTTTTTCTTACTTGGCTACAGAATTTAAGACTGGGGATGCGTGCGTTGTTGGTTCGGAGAGCTACGCTGATTTCCGCGAGCAATTGCTAACCCATGAAGAATGCTTTCCCCAAATTCCAGAATATTGCCGCCAGCTTGGGTTTCCCGATAACAGTAACGACTTTGTTGAGTATTTGCGATTAGAACTAACACGGGTAGCAACTGTAGTCGATCAGATTTGCTCGGATGGGAAGCAAGTAACAATTAATAAGGACGGTGAACCTGTACTGAAGCGGCTGAAATCACCACCCGAACCAAAGGAAGTGGAAGAACTAGAGGAGAAAATCCGTGCGCTAATACCGGAGCGTAGTATTTTAGACATTCTTTGCAATGTCGAGCATTGGCTAAATTGGACGCGGCATCTCGGACCAAAGTCAGGAAGCGAACCAAAATTCAAACAGTCTGCGGAACGCTATATTTTTACGACTTTTGGCTACGGGTGTAACTTGGGACCAAATCAAACTGCTCGCCATTCTAGGGGTGTAGTGACATCTCACATGATTTCTTATACTAACCGTCGCCATATCAGTACACCTCTGATTGAAGCAGCGATTCGGGATATTATCAATGCTTTCAACCGTTTTAGTTTACCGTCGATTTGGGGTACAGGGAAAAAAGCGGCGGCGGATGGCAGTAAGTTTGAGATTTATGAGAATAATTTACACAGTGAATATCACATCCGCTATGGCGGGTATGGCGGTATTGCTTATCACCACGTTTCCGACAAGTATATTGCTTTGTTTACACACTTCATTACCTGTGGTGTTTGGGAGGCTGTGTATATTTTGGATGGGTTGTTGAAAAATCTTTCAGATATTCAACCAGATACTTTGTATGCAGATACTCAAGGTCAGTCGGGGCCGGTGTTTGCAATTTCTTTCCTTCTGGGTATTAAATTGATGCCACGTATCCGTAACTGGCAGGATTTAAGTTTTCTGCGTCCCAGTGAGTCAGCCACTTACAAGTATATTGATCCATTGTTTAAGGGTGTGGTCAACTGGAACTTAATTAAAACACATTGGCATGACATGATGCAGGTGGTGCTGTCGATTAAGGCGGGGAAGGTCATGCCTTCCACTCTTCTACGTAAACTGGGCAGCTATAGTAAAAAAAATCGCCTTTATCAAGCGTTTCAAGAATTGGGTAAAGTTGTGCGAACGATGTTTCTGCTAGAGTATATCTCCTCCCCAAAAATGCGTCAGGAAATTACGGCGGTAACAAATATTGCAGAGAAGTACCATCATTTTCTAGATTGGGTTTGTTTTGGCAAGGACGGCACGATTACTGAAAATGATCCGATTGAACAGGAAAAGCGGTTTAAATACTTAGATTTGGTTGCAAGTGCGGTTATTTTGCAGAACACAGTTGATATGTCATTGGCGATTCAGACCCTAATGACACAGGGAGAGGTTGTTCATCACCGATATATTAAAGCTTTGAGTCCTTTCATCACGAGGCATATCAAGCGGTATGGGGATTATGTGGTGAATTTGCAGTCGATTCCACAGCCGTTGGAAGCGGCGATTAATCTACCGCCGGAAATCTTTGAAATCTAGATAGGGTAGGGGTTTCCAGACCATCTTGCAGGTTTTTACACGTATCTCGGCTCAATGCCCAGTCGGCTCATAAGTGAAATGATTTTAACCTGGCAGCGATCGCTTGTGGTCGTGACGGAAAGCTGAAAAGCATCGCCCCAAACCCTGATTCTTTCGTTAACTTTCAAAACTTTTCGGTCTACTGACGGTTTTGAACTGTACGTTCGCTCATTTTTGAAGGTAAGCCCCTAGCGCTTGGGGAGCACGCATCTTAAAACGCATCAATGTGATTTCTGGTCCTTGATAGAGAACTTGAACTCCGGTGCCAAAGGGTTCAAACTCAGATGATTCTAGATTCTGGTTCCGGCGTTCCAAAAGAGCTTCTGATCCTGCTCGTCCGGCACATCGGCCAGCACCATGATGGTTCTTGAAGAAAAAACGGTAGAGCAGGGCAGGGGAGTGGGGAAACCCTTTAGAGATTGGGTTAGAACTAACGTAGCAATTACGACAGAAAGGTAGTTTTAATTATTATTTTCAGTATTTATACGCTGGCTTCGACCCTGATGTACTGCCATTCTAAAAGCAGCAGAAATACTTACTACATAATGTTGGTTTTACGTAATATGGACAAACCTGTTAATGATTCAGAAGAATTCGTTTACCAAGTCTGCCATAAATCTTTTCTTTCTCTCTGGAGTTACGCAAATCCTCGAGGCAAGAATTCTAAAGAGCTATGTGATATCCTTATTGTCTGCGAGCCAGATATTATTATTATCAGTGTTAAAGATATTAAGCTAACAGATAGCGGCGATATTGAAGTAGATTGGAAACGATGGCTTAAGAAGGCTATTGAAGGTTCAGTAGATCAAATTTATGGTGCTGAAAAGCGAATTAAATCGACATCCCATGTCATCCAAAGCGATGGAAGCCAAGGTTTAGCCTTTCCATCATCAGACGTGCAGCGTATCCATCGTGTTGCTGTCGCTCTGGGTGGAGATGATAAGGTTCCTATTCAGTTTGGTGATTTTGGCAAGGGATTTGTTCATATATTTGATAGGGTTTCCTTTGAAACAATACTAAGAGAACTTGATACCATAACAGATTTTGTTCAATACCTTATTGATAAAGAAGATTTATATGCTTCTGGCAAGAAAACTGTCTTTGATGGATCTGAAGAAGACCTTTTAGGTTATTACATCCATAATGGACGTTCTTATCCACAGGATTTCAATATCATTATTGTGGGAAGCAACATTTGGAATGAGATAATTAAGAAACCGGAATACACGGCCAAAAAAATCGCTGATAAAGATAGTTATATGTGGGATAAGCTTCTTGAGACTATAAGCAAGGATGTCCTAAACAATAATTTAGAATTTTGCTCTGATTTAAATCAATCCGAGCTTGCACTTCGTGCAATGGCGAGAGAAACTCGATTTACACGCCGAATATTAGGAAAATTCTTTAAGGATTTCATGGATTCGGCTGCTAAACGTAAAACTGAGTCAAGAATGCTAATATCACCGCAAACTAGTATAGCTTATGTATTTTTGGCAAAGCCGCATGGAGAAGACCGACAACACCGTGTCGCTGTATTAGGAGGAAGATGCTTTGTAGTCCGAGGGTTGCAACAGAATTGTAAAACCGTCATTGGTATTGCGACCGAGCAGTATCAACCTGGTCAGGGGAGTTCCTTCGATATAGTTTATCTACATCAAGAAACCTGGACAGATGAAAACCAGAAACAATTAGAGTATGCCCAGAAAGAATTTGGTTGGTTTGTAAATCCACAGCAAACAGCAGTTCATGAGGAAGAATATCCCATTAATTAATAATGCACGAGGTGATTGTATTTTTTGGAACAGACCATTTTTTTAAAACAACTCCAACCTCTAGCGGAGAGCTTAAAGTCACCAATCTTTGCAAGCTCCTTTCCACTTGCGGAGATGTTCGGCACACGAAAACTACCTTATAAAAAAATAAAAGCGCCTAAAATTTAAGCAGTATTCTTACAGGACAGCGCTCACAATTCTTATTTACCATAATGAACGTTATGCCGAAGACTTAAGAACTATATTGATGCAAATTAAAAGTTAATAAAATAAGTATTTAGAAAATAGATTCACGAATAAGAACACTTAACATAATGTGCGCTATACTGATTTAGTAACCTGCAAGCCCTATAAATTTTCTTTAAAAGCGTTTGAATTATTCAATGGCTATTTTCTTTTCAGATTTCTTTAATGTTTCGCCAGATTTAATCGAGGACTATGGCGCTTTTAATATATCTCTCATCAATGATCTACCTTTATTTATAGATCCATTCTTACTGTTCAACAGTGAGAAACCAACTTATCAACAGCTTCACGAAGACATTATTCAGTATATGCGCTTTCTGAAAGATATGTCTTTATCAGATAACATCAATCCACACTTAGTAGATGCTTGGTTCACATTCCCTGAGATTAAGCAAAATTGGCTTGGATTCAGCATAACAGGCAATCGAGGACATGGACTTGGAAGAGATTTTGCCAAAGCGCTGAATAAAAACTTAAATTCTGTATTTAGAAATTTTGGCGAAGAAACAATTACGCGCAGTAGCCACTTAGAAAAACTATGTCTTGTTCGTGAAGGTATAGGACGTGATAACATCAGCGATTTTACAACAAATTTAATAAAAAACTTCCTCGCTACATATACTCAGAAATTTGCCTTAACCAATTTACCCCAAAATCAGATTAAGCGTATAAAAATAAAAAAAGTAAAATTTAATTATAATACGCGAAGCTGGACTCATGAAACTTTTCAACTCCCCTACATTAACGGGGATTATGTTCTCCTTACTCCCAAAGACATCTTAACAAAAGATGAGTCATGGATTAATAGGCCGGAACTTTTAAAACGGTTTCAAGAAATTGCTGGCGGATTACCGAACGAAGTCTTACGTGCTCAAGTCAATGAATATCTCTTGCGTATTCTTCCTAATGATCCAACAGCAAAAAAGAAGGATATTCAAGATGCTATCACCTTGGCAATAGATAAATTTCCAGAGGTAATTGATCATTACATTCTGGTTAAGGAAGAGGAAGGTGAAAAAGCTACCTCTATTGCTGAAGAACGTGTTGCAGAGGTAAAAGCTCTTTTTGTTAAACAAATTCATGAATTAGTGAATGAATATCTAAAGCCGATTGGTTTTTACCAGAATACAGGAAATTCATATGTGGAAGCAAAAGAACGAGTATTATTCCTCAAAGATGTTATTGAAAATAAAGGTGGGCATCGTTTATTTTATGTCAATAATAAACCTCTTGAAAGAGAATCAGACCTCCAAATTCTCTACCGCTTAACTTGGTACGCTACATTTTCTGATATAAGTAGGGAAGTTAATGATGGACGCGGACCTGTCGATTTTAAAGTATCGCACGGAAAAGCAGACAAAACATTAGTAGAATTCAAACTAGCGAAGAACTCCTTCCTAGAAAAGAATCTTGAGAAGCAATGCGAAGTTTATGAAAAGGCTAGTGATCCAACACATCCTTCTTTGAAGGTGATACTGTATTTCTCAAACCAAGAACTTAGAAAAGTAAATCGGATTTTGAAACGATTAAACCTTGAGGATTCACCTCATACCATACTGATTGATGCTCGTGATGATAATAAACCTTCTGGCTCTAAAGCATAATATAACTGTAAAATATTACTATACACCTTTAACAATATACAATCTTCTGGGAGTTCTGCATTTCTTATACTTATTCCTAACCAAGTGTGATACAAGTAAAGAATTACAGAACAATTGATCGTATGAGTGAACATTTCATTAGAGCAAGTAAGTAAGTGGGTGCGAAAAAAGTCAACTATGTTAAGATGTGTAAATACTGAGAACCTATCTACAAGGTGGTTTGTGTATGGGGGCACGTTTAAGGGTATTTCTGACTCATGAACAAGACCAAACTTTGCTAAACCTTAGAAAACAGGATGTACCACAGCTCGTCAAAGACAGAGCGGAAGTAATCAGGCTAAATGCACATGGCTGGTATGTGGAGAAAATAGCAGATCACTGTGTAAAATTTAACTTCGACTCATCTGGTTAATATTTTGTTACATAGCGGTAAATTTTCACGCCCACTTACTTAGTCCTATTTAATCTTTTTACTCTGATTGCGGAATTTAGAACCGAAACAGTGTAGTTATAAGTAAATAAGACACCATTCTTACGAAGTAGCACATGGAAACAGTGACTGCTAATGAAACAACATATCTCGAAATTCTTCACTGCCTTACGTTTTGCTCAGAATAAAATAATCAAGTTTTTGGCTTTTGCAAGAAGTTTATTCATTAAGAAAAAAAAATATATGGCTGCTGAACAGGAGAAATTAAAAGAAAAAGCTTTTGAACAACAAATTCTGGATACCTTAGAACAGGTAGAACGAGCTACCTCAAAGCTTTTTAACATAGAAAATGTTCTTGAGCAGGTTTGTCAAGCTATTCAAGCATTAGGGTTTGATTTTGTTTCGTTATCGTTAGTTTCTCCTGAGGAGAATACTATTGAGACTATGTACGGATCTGGTATAGCAAAACAATGGGCTGGGTTTGCAAAGCATTACCTAGAGCAAGATCCACAATTACGAGATATACAAGCAGATATAGTCCAAACTCTTCAAACTGAGATTATTTCTGGATGGGACAGAAGGTTTGACAGATGGATTTACAAAGAGTACCGTCATGAAGAGCTAGTTCGTGTTTTTACGCCTATTGTATTGGTTGAAGACAATAATGGCATACTCATAGAAGATTGGTTTACTAACTGTAAATGGGAGAAGATTACTCCTCAATATGAAGAAAGTAGAGAAGGGCAGAATGAGGTTTTCCAAATGCGTTTGTCAGAAGATTTACAATCGGAACGAGAAATTATAGTCATTGGTACGGTGGAAACAGGCTATAGCTCCTGTGAAAAACAAATTGAGACCGAAAAATTACTTGAATTACTTCAATGTATTGCTAGAAAATCTATAGAGATTTGGTCAGCACTACTGCCTCGTGTTTTAGAAACTCTCGCAGAGAGAGTTAAGCACCTTCTTAATGCTGATGCAGCAACGCTTCATTTTTTATACAAGCCAGATCAACAACAGAGCCGCTACATTTACGAAGTCTTTTCCTCTGGTGAAATAGGTAAGCAATTTCTCAAAGCTTGTCCGCCACGTAATAATGGATTGGGAAGACAAGCAATTCAAGATAAAAAGTACAAGATTATCCCAGATCTCTCTGGTAATCACGACAACCTAGAAATGGAAAAGTTGAATCCGAAAGCTTTTAAAGCAGGAATTAGAGCAATGGTGGCTTTTCCATTGCTAGTTGATGGTAAAGAAGGAGTTATGTATGTCCTTTTTCGGCGCGAGCATAAATTCATTAAACATAAATTGCAATCGGTGGACTTATTCATCCGCAGATGGGTTGTTGGTGCTATTTCTTACACTAATAAAATTCAACAAATGCGTGATGGAGCACGTTGGAAATTTCAGCATTCAATTACCCATTCTTTAAATCGCATACTCGAATATAGTATACCAGAAGGTAGCACATCAGAAGCTAGTAATCTCCTGAGCCGTATTGCTTGGAACAGTTTAAATATTCTCGGGGCAGATGTCGTTAATATCTACGAATATATCCAAACTGAGAAGGAATTTTTGGCTCTTTCTAAAACAGCAGGGCGACTCAAAGAAGAGCAAAAGATGCGTGAAAAAATTATTGGCGAACAGAATGTGCCGTTCTTACTCATTACAGCGGTTTTCAGTTGAGTAGACTACAAAATTTAGTAAACTAGAGGAGCCGTATAAACATTCATGCAAATGCCTGCCCCTTACTCAAGTGATCTACGTCAACGTGTGATTGATGCTTATAAAGGCAAAGAAGGGTCGTTTCGACAACTTGCCGACCGTTTTAAGGTAAGCTTATCGTTCGTTCAACGGTTAATAAATCGCTATCAAAACACAGGACTTGTAGCTCCAAAGCCTCATGGAGGTGGAGCGGCAGCGAAATTAACAGTTGAGGATTTACCAATCGTGCAGCAGTTAGTGAATGAACAACCAGATGCCTTACTGTCCGAATTATGCGATCGCTTGCTGGAACGAAGTGCATTAAGAATCAGCGTTCCGACGATGCACCGTGCGGTTCATCGCTTAGGGTTAACCACTAAAAAAAACGCTATATGCCAGTGAGCAAGAAAGTTCACGGATTTTCGAGATGCGTTTTGAGTATCGGGATTGGGTGTTGGGCATTGACCCTCACAATTTGGTGTTTGTGGATGAGTCCGGCTTGAAATTGGGAATGACCCGTCTGTATGGACGCGCTTCAAGTGGCGAAAGGTTGTATGACTCAGCACAACGGAATCAAGGAAAAAATATATCGTTGATCGGGGCGTTAAGTTTGGACGGACTGATTGCCACTATGAGTATCCCTGGCAGTGTTAACACTGATGTCTTTGCAACTTATATCAGGGAGGTTTTAGCGCCGCAGTTGTGGGTGGGAGCAATAGTGGTAATGGATAATTTATCACTACATCATGCTCAAGTGGTTCGAGATCTGATTGAGGCGGTCGGCGCTAAAGTGGTCTTTTTGCCACCTTATTCCCCAGACCTATCTCCAATTGAATTGTGTTGGTCAAAATTAAAACAGTGCCTGCGTGCTGCCAAAGCCCAAACAACCGAGACACTTAACCAAGTTTTAACACAAATTGTGACTGAGCGGATATCGTCTGACGATGCTTGGGGATGGTTCGCTCACTGTGGTCTATCCATATGAAAACCGCTGTAATGTTTTTGGAGGATTACCTGGGATTCAAATCCAAACAGACAATAAATGTTACACAATCAGTTCTGGCTTACGTACAAGCCAATCCGGGAACAATGATTGCGGCGTTGCTCCGAGAGTTGGAAGATGTCTGTACCAATGATATATATATGATGATTGCATCCGAACAACTCTACGTAGACTTGGATGCTGTCCCCTTAGTTGAACATTACAGGACACGACTATGGGTAGACCAACAAACTCATGATGCTTATACCCACGCATCTGATGTATCTC
>JADQBA010000418.1 GCA_016903675.1 Stigonema ocellatum SAG 48.90 = DSM 106950
GAGATACATCAGATGCGTGGGTATAAGCATCATGAGTTTGTTGGTCTACCCATAGTCGTGTCCTGTAATGTTCAACTAAGGGGACAGCATCCAAGTCTACGTAGAGTTGTTCGGATGCAATCATCATATATATATCATTGGCACAGACATCTTCCAACTCTCGGAGCAATGCCGCAATCATTGTTCCCGGATTTGCTTGTACGTAAGCCAGAACTGATTGTGTAACATTTATTGTCTGTTTGGATTTGAATCCAAGGTAATCCTCCAAAAACATTAAGTTCTGGGTAAAGATGGGATTCAATTCTGCATCTGTACGAACGCTGTATTTTAGACCAAATTGTGATGCGTGGGTTTCTCCTGGTGGACAACGCCAACTACCGGATACTGTTTTTTGATAGCGCCCAGGATATTTTTCGGCTAACTTCTCTAACTCATTAACTGTTTTCCATTCTTCCCAACACGCACCCTTTGAGCGCAATACAAAAAAATCTGGTGTGTGATAGTGACCTATATTACGCCCTGCTTTATTTTTATATTGAATTTTAAAGGGTGGTGGTTGGTCGTAGAACTCTAAAACTTCCGGGTCATGTTCCATGTGGTAAATCGCCCACAATTCGACCGTATGGCTCTCAAACTGGATTGTGACCCCCATCTTCTTGCTGGGATACACACCACTTACGTTTAAACTTCGTCCTTGTACCCGACGCGAGGGTGGGGATGACCTGATTTGTGCAATCAACTCGAGTGTGTGTGTCGCTAGTTGCTGTTGCCTACACCAATATTCAAACTCGCTACTGTTCATTTGAACCTCACATAAATGGCGTAACAACAGCGCTACACGGAGTTTACAACCCTCACAACAGTCTGATAAAAATCCCGTTCAATCTGAATTGAACCATATTTTAGTCACTTTGAACCATATTTTGTCATCTAAATTCACTCTAAGTCGGTGATTATGCCGTCGAATTTTTCGCTTTTTGGTTTTGAAAACTTTAGGATCTATTATGATGCAAATTTAGAACACGCGGTCACGATTTGATGCAAAATTTACTCATCCGTTTTGGCTATAACCCTTGAAATAGCGTTAACTTTTGGTCAGGATATGATCCAAAATTTGGTCATTAGGGGGGCAAAAGCACAGATAAACTGCTAATATTCTTCGGGAATAGGCATCAGTAAGTAACGTTAGCCAAGGTCGTCCTAATAATCTGCCTGTGGCAACTGTTGCACCCATCGACGTAAAGTCCGAGGGTTAATGTCTTTATAGAGATCTGTATGGCGCTGAAAATATGCTTGTACTAGATTAAATTTTCGGTTCGCTTCTTTTAAGGAAGCAGGAGAAGCGCCATCCATTAAATTA
>JADQBA010000018.1 GCA_016903675.1 Stigonema ocellatum SAG 48.90 = DSM 106950
GGGGGGAATAAGCCCCCCTTTTTAAGGGGGGTTGGGGGGATCTTCAGTCTGTGAACACTACTAACTGAACTGTATTGGCTTATATCTTGCACCTCTAAGTAGAAACCACAAATAACCAAACAAGGATTCATAAAATTGACAGTCATTTCAAAACTCCCAAAAGTCCTCTTTTAGAGGACTTATGCTATCAGCCTGGGACTTCAAATCCCAGGCTGATGCGGGCTACCTGGCTGGTGCTTGATGTGAAGTAACTCAAAGTCGCGATCAGGGAGAGAGGTCTTCAACAACGCTGACCTCTCTCCCTGACCCAATTCAACAGAACTCCGCGCCTCCTAACTCCTAACTCCTTTCTCAATCATCTATCGGTGCTTTAGTAATACCAGTGTCAAGGGCTGCTTGCAAGGTATCGGGGATAAACCAGTTTGTCTGGTCTCCTGCTGGGAAAACTTTAGCAGGTGGAACATTGAACTCAATTTCAGAGGTGACCGGATTGGTCTTAGCAATTAGCCGAGTTCCATCCACAATCTTATAAGCTACAGCACCCCTAGATTGTTGTCCATCAACAGGATCTATACCTGCAACTTTCACATCACTTGGTAAGTAAACACCGTCACAATCCCATTCATCGTCAGTTTCCTGACCACTTGGTAGTAAATAAAGGGCATTGTCGCTGGTGGAGTAGGATTTTTTGGGTTTCTGACCGTAGACCAATATTGCTGTCCCAGTTTCATTACGGCACTGACCCAAGTTTTCTCCTGTTTCCAAGATGTATTTCTGAAACTTTAAATCAGCAATTTTTTCCACATTCTCTACTGTAGCGCCTTCAGTTTCTTTTTGCTTCAAGATAGTATCCAGAGCTTGAGTCACCTCAATGTAGTCAGGACTTTCAGTCAATTTCTTGTCTGCCCATGAGGGTTGGGCAACCATCAAATTAACCAGAAAAAGCAAGACAACTACAGCGATTTTGAAGATTTTCATGAGTTTTCTCCTTTGTGGGGATGACAAAAATTTCCTATTGAACTAACGGGTCTAACCTTCGATATAAATACGAGGAAGACCAATGGTTGTGTTAAAAGTCCGCCTAATTGCCCATAATAAAAAACATCTTTGGGTCCGCGTGTCTGGTGCATCAGTCCTAATTATAAGTATTCAACGGGACATGATACTTATTCCGTCGCTAATTCTTTTCGCCTTCGGGCATTCGAGAAATGTTCTTAATTTGAGTCAACAGACAAAAACCGCTGATAATTAAAGTAAGTACAGCTAAACCGGGATTTTCTAAAGTGTGACTTTCCGTGAGAATCAAAACACCCAACCCAATCAGGACAAAGGGAACGAGTTGATTACCATAGCGGGTTAAGACATCAGTCACCACAGGAGTGCGAGCTAACAGGTAAGCAGCATAACACCAAACTCCTACCATTGAGAAGAACACTCCAAGAATTACCAGAAGGCTTTCCCACGTACTGCTGGCAAACAACGGTGTATAAATAGCGATGTTGTCACTCCCATTTGCAATTGTTACAACAGCCACACTGTAGGTTTGGGGAGACAGAAAGCTGCTAAACCAAGGGTTAACAGACTGTTCTTTTTCCGCCTCCGCTTCAGTATCATCCATATCTTGGTTCAGCCAGCTATTGATCCCAATCATCATCGGGGCAATACCAAGCAATCCAATCCAAGGTTGCGGTAGGATGAGGCTGCTACAGAAACCAAGTAAGCTAGCAAAAACCAAGGTACTGAAACCAAGGTACTGACCCACAACGATGTGACGACCACGGAACACTGCGTTCACCTGGGAGAAAAACAGCGACAGAATTACGATGTCGTCAAGGTTGGTAGCAGCGAAAGCTGTTAACCCAGTGGGAATGACAGTAGATAATCCGCTCATTTGTTTGTTCTTAATTTTTTTGCTGGCATTAAAGTTCGTCTTCAACCGATGACGAAACTACCACTGGTTGAGAGGTTGTAAATCTGTCGTGAATGTCATCAATTCCCTGTTGCATCGACCCTACAATTCCTGGAGAACGACGTCTTTGCCAGAAAAACCATCCACAGGTAACAACTAAGTAAAGTAAGAATAGGTAGGGAAAGGTATTGTAAGGAGCGTCTGGTACTGGGAATATGGTGCTACCGGGAATTCCCACACTACCCAACACTGGAATAATCATGAATGCGACTGCCAGAAGGGCAAACACTACATCTTGGCCACGGAGTTTTCTGATTCTGTAAAGGTAAAGCGGTGCTGCGATGGAAATTAGGATGTAAACCGTTAAAAATCCAAAGCTAGAGATTGCCCCCAAATAGCCCATACTATCGAACAATTTGATGTGAAAGAACGACATCACCGCTGGGACAAAAAATGTCATCAGTGAACACATCGTGATCGCAATGTATGGTGTTTTATTCGATGAATGTGCGTCACCTAACTTGGAATGAAACAAACCATGACGTGCCATGGTGAAGAACACTCTCGCCGCCGGATTGATAGAGCCAAGGACGCAAGCAAAGAAGCTAAATAGGGCACCAAAGGCAACCAACTCTCCCAGAAATCCTAATCCTATCTGTTGTGAGAGGTAACCCAGTGGCTCCTCTGTTTTAGCGATTGATACGCCTGTACCGCTAAAACCCAGTACCTCAATATAAGTTGTGGCAATGAAGAATAAACCAGCTAAAATCGCACTGCCCATGACTGCTCTGGGAATTGTCCGCAATGGGCGTTTTGCTTCATCACCCAAAGTCGTGGCACTTTCAAAGCCAGAGAAGCCAAACATCACCAGCACAAGTCCCATGGCTACCTTACCAGGAGTTGTACCCTGTAGCGTCAGTTGTGACATATCCAGTGCAAAACCCTTGTGTGCCCAAATTATGATACACAAGATTGAGATAAAAAGAATCGAAGCTCCCTCCAGCCACAGCATCGCCATGGCTGAGAGTTGGATATCTTTATAAGCTGCATACCAGGCAACCCCTGCACCTAAAGCTAACAGCGTGATACTCGATGGATGAATGCCCAAATGACCAATCAATATACCACTGAAGTTGGCAAAACCACATAGCACTGACATCCCAGTAAACAAATACGCCAGAACTAAACTCCAGCCACAAATCACACCTGCTGTTGGACCAAGACCTTTGACGATGTACGAGTACAGCGAACCAGGAGAAGCAGAACGGCTGGCAAACTGGTTGATGTTAATACTGACAAAAACCAGCCCAACTAAGCCGATTAAGAAGCTCAACCAAGTACCGTTTCCTGAAAGGGCAACGATTAAGCCAATGTTAGATGCGGGTATTGTTGTAGGTGCAATGACGGCAAACGATTGTGCTAGGACTTCTCCAAATGAAAGGCAGTTCGCCTTTAAGCCGTTTTTACTCTGTGTACTCTGTGTACTCTGCATAAGTCGAATTTCTTTGGTCATGAGCAAATTCCCCAGGGCGTGGATGTTCAATTCGGTGCTGTTCGCCCAAATTGAACTGGTAAACTTTGCCTTCACAAGGATCCTTTACTAAAGGCACAAATTCACTGTATGTCTCCTCACCGATACAATCAAATACTCTTTTTTGTCAAAATCATAGATTCAAGTTATCATTCCTGGGTTGTGTTGTATTTTATGATACCCTTATTAAGATGTGAACGTGGTAAAATAAATCTTAATTTTGTTGTCTATTCGCAAAAAAACAATATTTTTAAGGGTTTTAAGGGTTTTTACAGTAGATGCTCAATTAGTAATATTTATTACATTAAAATTTAACATGGATACAATTAAGAAATAATCACTGGTAAAATATTCTGGTTAGAATAAAAATAATAAAATATAAGTACTGCTTGTTGGTAAAAATACAGTAGAATAAAAAGGATTTATTATTCCAAATATGTAACATAATCGCCTACTTTAGTGGTAAAGAGCCAAAATGACGTTTGAGCAGTTGCGAATTTTTATGGCAGTTGCCAAACTCCTACACTTCACCCGTGCTGCTGAAGAGCTTAGTATGACCCAACCTGCGGTTAGTGCAGCGATCCAAAGCCTAGAAGCAGAATACGGTGTGAAACTGTTCCATAGAGCAGGTCGCAACACCCAAATTACTGATGCTGGCAAGTTGCTACAGACGGAAGCGCAGAAAATTCTTGAACAAGTTGCCCTAACCGAGCGGAGCTTGCGAGAATTGAACAATCTGCAACAAGGTGAGTTAAAGCTGGGATCAAGTTTCACCGTTGGTAATTACTGGCTACCTGATAAGATTGCCCAGTTCAAACGCCAGTATCCTGGGATTGTAATCAACTGTACACTGGGCAATGCAGAAGAAATTAGCGAGGGGACAGCAATCGGACTGTTTGATTTAGGTTTAGTGACAGGAGAAATTAAAGCCTCTCTCCAGAACTGTCTCAAGCAAGAGGTTGTGGGGAGCGATCGCCTAAAAATTGTTGTTGGCAAATCTCATTATTGGTATGACAAGACAGACATTTCTCCTGCGGAACTCCTTACCACCACTTGGGTCATGCGAGAGTCTGGTTCAGGAGCACAACAAACCTTTGAGCAAGCCCTACAAAGTTGGGGAATAGAACCCGCTGAATTAAATGTTGCTCTAGTCTTAAACAGCAGCGAGATGTTGAAGGCTGTGGTTGAAAGCGGTGTTTATGCAGCTGCAATCCCGGAATTGATGGTACGAAAAGAACTCAAGCTGTCCACACTTCGTGCAGTTCAGGTCATAGATAGAGAAAAAGGCTCACCTAAAAAGCTAGAAATTTTTCAACCTGTTTGGAAGTTGAAACACTTGCAGCGTTTTCAGACTCGAGTTGCCAGCGCTTTTGAACTGATATTAAATTATGAATTATGAATTATGAATTATGAATTCTGGGTTATAGTATGCCGAAACCTATAGCCAAGCCTACAAGGATAAGGATAACACCTCCAATAAGTTCACTCCACCTTTCAAACTTTTCACCAAGACGCTGGCCTAACTCTAAACCTATGAGTGACATAGTAATGCTTACAAATGCTATTACTCCGGCAGCCAAAATAATTGAAACATGGTAGAGGCTCAAAGCAAAGCCTACCACTAGATTGTCAATACTAAGCGCAAAACCCGCAATGAGTAACTGCCTAAAGTTTTGTCGTCTTGGCTGAAGGGAGCTTGTTGTCACACTAGAATAACTCTTAATTGACTGCCACGTAGTGTAAGCTCCAGTCAGGATGAGTAATCCTCCTCCTATATAATTCCCAGCGTCTCCAATAAAAGTAGCAACCTTTTGACCAATTAAAAGCCCGACGATTGGCATACCCGCTTCAAAAAGACCAAAAGCCACTGCTGTCTTAATCCGTGTCTTATGATCAACACCGCTCATACCAATAGCAATAGCAGCAGCAAAGTTACTTAAGCCCAGTGAGACGCTCACAAGTAAGATATTTCCTAAGTCAGACATGGTTTTAGATGATAAACTCTAAATTATAACAATTTTTATATTTTTTTTTAATCAATTTAATTTATGACTTTAAATCAAAATAGTATTTGATATTATCCATGAACTTACCTAAAGTGAACATTAAGCACTTTATTTCAGTCTGACTTGCGGTAAGAGGAACTCATGAATAAGCTAAATTCAAAAAAATTAACACACTGGATCGTAACTAGCGTATTTGTAGCACTTGTAGCATTATTTTCTCTGCTTGACCAGCCTAGCGCGACAGCTCAACAAACACCATCCATACCCACGCAATCTACACCAGAACCCGTTGTCTCAAACACGACATACTCAACGTTTTCTGTATCCGAAAATGTTAAACATTTACTACAAACTAACGAATGTGTTGGGTGTAACTTGACTGGGGCACACCTAAAGGGGGCAAACCTGCAAACAGCAAATTTGGAGGGTGCGAACTTGCAAGATGCAGACCTAGAGAGGGCTAACTTACAGGGAACAAACCTGCAAGCGACAAACTTACAGGGAGCAGATCTGGGCAAGGCAAACATAGCGGGAGCTAACCTGCATGGAGCTAATCTATTTGATGCAGACCTAGAGAAGGCAAACCTACAAGCAGCAAATTTGCAAGGGGCAAACCTACAGAAGGCAGACTTGGAGAAGACAAATCTAACAAATGCGAATATAGAGGGGGCAAACGTACAGGGTACTGATTTAGAAGACGCAATCAGGTGAATTATGAATTATGAAACTCATTCGGTGAAAGTTCTAGTCGGCGGTATGCCGACTTCAGCTATTAGCCGTGCGTAATTTATAGGACTTACGCGCTTTACAAATTTATTATCATGTGCTTAGCAAGATTGTGAAGAGAAAAGTCTTGTCCTGCCTCGTTCTTGGGCTGCTGCCTGGGAATGCGATCGCTCTTGGGCTGCTGCCTACCGGTTTGACGGGAGGCAGCAGCCCTCCCATACGAGCATTACAAGCCTAGGCTTGTAACGAGAGGTAATCCACAGTTAGTTATGTCTGTCAATGCGTAAGTCCTAATTTATTCCTAGGCGTGTAGGTTGCTGCTTTATACCAATTCTCTAAAATCTGGCAACAGATTCAGACCCGAAAACAAGTAATGAAACCTCAATTCATTAATTACGAATTACGAATTACGAATTACGAATTACGAATTGGTATTACTCTTATTCTGACGAATATATTCTTACATAAAACTATCCTTAATAATTCAGAATTCATAATTCATTGTTTTTTCTTACTAGAACTATCAAGCATAGACAACTTGCTACGAGCTTTATTGGACTCAACGCTCCACTTTTCAAGACGATAAAAGTACCCAATCCTATCAAAATAAAAGGCACGAGATGATTGCCGTAGCGAGTCAGGACATCAGTTATGGCTCTTTGGTGAGTTAGTTTGTATGCTGTGTAGCACCAAACTCCTATTAATAAAAAGAAGACGACTATAATTATTAAAAAGCTCCCTAAGTCGCTATTGGCAAATAATGGCACGTAGACGCTAATGTTATCGCTACCATTAGCAACAGTGACAACGGCCACACTATAAGTTTGGGGAGAAAGAAAACTAGCGATGGTTGATTTATCAAATTGCTCTGTTTCTTCCTTGACTTGCTTTGATAAGTCTTCTTGCTGATTAACTAAGCTGCTGATGCCTATAGCGATTGGGAGCAACCCAAGCAATCCAATCCAATGCTGTGGTACGATTAGCCCCCCAAATAAACCAGGAAGGCTAATCATGACTAGTACTGCAAAACCTATATACTGACCTGCAACAATGTGTCTAGGAGTGAAGGTAGCATTTATCTGAGAAAAAAATAGCAACAGGATGACTATATCATCGATGTTAGTGACGCTAAAGGCAACTATCCCTGTGCTTATTCCAGTTACGAACCAGTTCATTCCTGTATAGCAATCCTAAATGAGTTACAAACACCACGCCCCAAAGGGTTCGTCAAAAGTCAAAAGTGTTTTAAGTTTTGACTTTTGACTTTTGACTTTTGAATTTCCGCGCAGCGGCTTGTCCCCCTTGTAAAGTAGAAAATTTAGCTATGATCTATATAGATTTTTGAGCCTCAATCTGCTACACCGAGTATACCAGCTTGCTACTTACCATAAGTAAGATTGTATAAATGATAAACCGAAGTGGGCGTTGAGGAGCTATCTGGCAGAGTTTGGCACCTATCAACACTCCAGGAACAGAGCCTAACCAGATTGGAAATACAAGACTCCAATCAACTGTTCCAAGAGCAAGGTGTCCAAAGGAGGTAAAAGTTAATAAAATTGCTGCTTGTGAAATATCTGTACCGACTAATTTATGACTATCTAAACGGAAAAAGGCAATCAGCACCAATGCGAACATCGAACCAGAGGACACACTCGTTAAACCTACTAAACAGCCTAAAAATGCTCCCAAACTCATTGCTAGAAACTGACCCACTTTGGTCTCTAAGTCTAACTTTGGTAGTTCGGGTAACTTCAACTCGGGGAAAAAAGTCAACAGCATCAACTGTGTGAGCGCCAACAATGTGGCGAACAGAATCATTATCCCAATCATGTTGAGCAAGATGTGATTCAGGTTATGTTCTCCACTTTGTTTGATGAGGTACAGAATTGCTACCCCAAACAATGAGCCAGGAACACTCCCCAATGCCAGCCATTGAACCACTTTTATGTCAAGGGTTTTCTGTTTCCAATGTTGCAAGCTACCAACAAACTTCATCAATGTCGCAGCGACAACGTCAGAACTCACCGCATAAGCAGGCGGAACTTGAAAAACAAAAATCAACATTGGCGTAATCAGCGACGCGCCGCCAATCCCCGTTAAACCAACGAGGATGCCAACAAAGAAGCTGAAGAGTGGTAGTAATGAATGGTCCATGATGCTCTCCTGATACAGGGTTTTATGCTGCTCGAGCTTCTAACTGTGGAAGTTAGTTAGTAGATTTATCTCTATGATAACCACAACAATCCGATAAGATTACCGTTGTTTCTCCAAAAAGGCTGTTGGGAATGTTTCAAACTGATGTGGGTAAGCTTTTTCAGTCTTTTATAAATTTTTTCCGGCAACTGCTCGTTGCCAATGGGCGTTCTCTGCTGCTATTGTTGATAGGAGTCTATTTGCCTCTGCAAATCTTTGGATTGCTAGCATTGCAGCTACGGCAAAATGAAGGTGGCTTTCCATGGGATTTGCCAATATTATTAGCAATTCATAAAACATCACAGGCAAATCTGGATGTTTTTGCAGGGACACTGACTAAGTTTGGGTCATCTCGAGTTGTGTTGCCCATAGTTGGTGTCATTGGATTGGTATTTTTGAGTACACGAAGGTGGCGATCGCTAACCTATTTGCTCACCACGGTGCTAGGAAGCAATATTATCAACCGTACAGTTAAGGAATTAATGCATCGAATACGCCCCCATCTGTGGGATTCACCTTTTCCGGAATTGGATTATGCATTTCCTAGTGGTCATGCAATGACCAGCATGGCACTCGTTGCGGCTGTGATAATTTTGACTTGGGGTAGTGCTTGGCGCTGGTTGATTCTCATGTTGGGGAGTTTGTTCGTATTAGCTATTGCCTGGACACGACTTTACTTGGGGGTTCACTTTCCCAGTGATATTCTAGCTGGCTGGATGGTTTCAATAGCCTGGGCTATTGGCGTGAGTCTGATCCTCAAACCGCAGTTGACTCAAGCCAGCGTTGAAAATGTTGCTCAGCCCGTCAATGAAACTACATTACGTCCTGAAGAAACTCAACATAATTCATAATTCATAATTCATAATTCATAATTCACTAGACTTTCGCTGGGGTTTTCGTTAAACTACGGTAATACCGTAGGATTAGTGACTTAGTTATGGAAACCCTTCAACAAGTCAGTCAGGAGTCTCCCGTAGCAGGACAAACAACTCGTGAACAGTTACAGCAGCCTGCAAGCGGGAACTTTAAACAAGTCATGGTTAAAAAACTTAAAGGTGGATTGTTTCTAGTGATTGGATATTTGCTTTCACCACTATGTTGGTGGAATGATCTAGTATTCAATCTGCCAATTGCGTATTTCTTTGGGTATCTGTGTAGTTTGCTTTCCCCAAAATTACTGCTACCTTGTGCAATTATAGGGTACTGGCTCTCTAATATTGTCGGAATTCTTCTGATGCAAGTAGGGGCTGTGGATGTTTTTCAGAACAAACCACAAGAAACTAACCTGAAAAAAGAGTTATTTACAGGTCTAGTTTCCTCAACGGTCTATACTCTTGTAATTCTAGTATTAATCCAGTTTAAGATTCTTGGTACCCCCGCTTTATTTTGATTCGTTAAGCTTTTCATCCGTATCTAGGTTTGTAGTTGCGCTTTAGCGCTAAAAAATCGCGATTTAACCGGCGCTGAAGCGCTACTACGAACAAAGCCGGCGCTGAAGCGCTACTACGAACTATTGAGTCTCAGCATACCGCAAGAATTCGGTCAAATCCAAAAAATTTGGTAAGCCACTACCAGAAATTAAAGGCAGCTTGCCATTCCATTTTTCTATTGCTAGCCGTTGTAGTAACTCAGGAGTTAAATCCTCACGCAGCAACCTTTGCGCATCAGCTTCTCCTTTTGCTAAATTCACTGTAGTCTCAGCTTGTTTTGATGCCTTCAGCGCGATAAACTCTGCTCGTTTTGCTTCCTGTTCGGCAATCTGTTTTGCTTCTACCGCCTCGTTAAATTGCAGTGAAAAATGAATATGTACTAGAGAAATATCATCTACTGCTACATGATAGTCAGCTAGCCTTGTGGTCAATGCATCATCTACTCCTCCTTTCACTTCCCCGCGTTTGGTAATAATCTCTTCAGCAGTATATTTTGCCATTACTGCTTTTAGTACTTCTTCAACTGCTGGATTGATAATCCGCTGTATCACATCGTTTTCGTCGCCAATTTGTTGAAAGATGGCATTTGCCTCCCCTGGAATAATATGCCAGTTAAGTGCTACATCAGTGAAGATATTCTGTAGATCCTTTGAGGAAGCATCAGCAGAAATTTCCTGCTTTTGTACACGGACGCTCAACTTTTTAACAGTATTGACGACGGGAATAATTACGTGAATTCCTTCTCCTAGTATCTTGTCTTCTACTTTACCAAACTGCATTAATACGCCGCGTTCTCCAGCGCTTACAACTACAAAAGGTGTGAGTAAGATAGTTATGAGAAATAAAAGCGCCGTTAGTTTACCAGGTGTCATAGTCGTAGCTTCCTCGCAAGCCTTTAAAAAGCAAGCTTCAAAATTCTTGTTTAATCAGAAATTTTGCGCGTAACCCTCCCCCGTGAAGAGGGAGAGTATAAGAATTCAAAACCGCAGATATACGCAGATATACGCAGATGAATGTGTACGTTATTCGGATGAACACTGCGGTAAGACTGATATTAGATTAGGAATGGACGCGCTAACAAGAAGCTAGAAATTGATTTCGCATCGACTGGTTCACCGTCCATAATAGCTTTCTCTAGCTGTTCGGGAGTTAAAAGCACTGTTTCAATATCTTCGTCGTCGTCTTGTTTGGGTGGGATTTCCAGCTTTTCCAAATCTTGTGCTAAGTAGGTATAGATAATTTCATCTGAATAACCGGGAGCTAAGAAAAACTCTCCTAGTTTTTGCCACTTGTGAGCGCGGTAGCCTGTTTCTTCCTCTATTTCACGCTGAATGGTCACCAGAGGTTCTTCATTTGGTTCTAAAGTCCCAGCAGGAAACTCTAAAACTCGTCCCTGAACGGCAAAACGATACTGGCGCACGAGTATAAGTTGACCCTCGGCTGTTACAGGCACAGCTAGAGCTCCTCCTGGGTGACGAATACACTCCCATTCTCCCTCTACGTTATTGGGCAAACGTAAGCGATTCACCTCAAAATTAAACTTGCGTCCTTTAAAGAATAAGCGTTGTCTCAGTAGTTGCGGTAATTCTCTACCTAATGGCATAGTTGTATTTTAGTGTAAAAAAACACACAGATAAAGATTTTTGTTTTGCGTTTATCGGTGTTACTATTTATTTCAACTCAATAAGTACACATTTGAACAGTCTACCTGTTTAACGAGTTCTTTAATCGCACACCCAGAAACGGGTTCTACCCACTCAGGGGCGATTTCTGCCAGTGGTACTAGCACAAAAGCTCGCTCCCGCATTCGGGGATGAGGAATTTGGAGGTTTGGTGTATCCAAAATTAAGTCATCATATAACAACAAATCTAAATCAAGCGATCGCGCTCCCCACCGTTCTTGTCGAACCCGCCCAAATTTCTGCTCAATTTGTAACAAAGCTTCTAATAACAAGTGTGGTTTGATTTCTACTTGCAATATGGCGCAGCCGTTAAGGTAATCTGGTTGTGGTGGTCCCACAGCTTTGGTTTTGTACCAACTCGATCTGGCTTTTAGGGTAATTCCTGGTGTTTGTGCTAAGGTTTCAAGGGCTGCTTCTACAGTTGCCAGAGAATCACCAAGATTACTCCCAAGAGCGATGGCGCTAGCGTTTTGTAAGCTACCCATTTGGGTTTGACAAGCCTTGTTGGCTGCATCGCTTTAGTGAACCTCTCAAAAGTCTTTTTACTCCTAATACTATTTAATAGTGTATTTATTTTTACAAAACAGGTCTAGTCAAATCTCACAAACATTATTGGTGAGTGAATTTAATTAATTAATCGAAGGATGCTATACTAACGCAAACCTAGTGCAATAATTAGCATATTTTGATATTGGTTTAGTTGCAACTGGTGGGAGTAAGGAACAGACGTGGCAAAGTTTACCTCTTGGTTCAAGGAAAAATCAACTAAGTTGAGTGATTCTGACAAGCAAAAGCCAGGATTGCCGCCTGGTAATCATCACGAGCATGAGGAATCCACAAATGAAATGCCACCAACAAAGCCGATAGAGGAAAAGCAGTTACGCAACCCTAACAGCTTAGTAGTCAAACTCATGGGCACAGGACCACTTTACCGTCGCTATTGGTTTTGGGGATGCTGCTTCTTGGTTGTGGGCGGTGGAATATTTGCCGTAAGTTACCTTGTGGGGTCAATAGACCGGACTTTGCCGGATAAAGCTGAACTGAACGCTGTTGCCAGAGAGCAAACACTGACTATAAAAGCCGCCGATGAGACTATATTGCAACAGCAAGGAGACGCCACCAGAGAACAGCTAAAGCTGGAGCAAATGCCAGATCATCTCAAAAAAGCTTTTATCGCCTCAGAAGATAGAAGGTTCTACAAACACAACGGAGTTGATGTTCAGGGAATTGTCAGAGCAGTTTTCAATAACTTGCGCTCAAAGAATGTGGTAGAAGGTGGTAGCACGATCACGCAACAGCTAGCACGAATTCTGTTTTTGAAACAAGAGCGTACCATCTGGCGCAAACTAAAGGAAGCCCGTCTGGCACAGAAAATAGAAGAGGTATTGCCCAAAGACGTGATTCTGGAACGCTACCTAAATCTGGTGTACTTAGGGTCTGGTGCTTACGGTGTAGCAGATGCAGCCAGGGTGTACTTCAGTAAATCACTAGAGCAACTTACCTTGGGGGAAATGGCGACCATCGCCGCATTACCCCCCGCCCCAAATCACTTCTCGCCACAGGTGAATATAGAAGCTGCCAAACAGCGGCGAAATGTGGTGTTGCAGCGGATGGTGGAAGATGGATATATTACAGCCGCCGAAAAACAGGCAGCAACCTCCGAACCCCTTACCCTCAAAATCAGTCCTGCTAAGCGATGGCGAGTAGAATATCCCTACTTTATCAGCTACATCCAGAAAGAGTTGCCGAAGTATCTTTCCCCCAAAGTGTTGCAAGCCGGCGGTCTAACAGTGGAAACCTCCCTCAATCCGAATTGGCAAAAGGTGGCTGAGGAGGCTACTACCAAAACCCTAAAAAATCAAGGTCGCTGGGAAAACTTTAAGCAAGCCGCAATGGTTGTCATTAACCCCCGCAATGGAGAAATTCAGGCAATGGTAGGGGGCAAAGACTTTGGGAAAAACCAGTTTAATCGTGTCACCCAGGCACAACGTCAACCAGGCTCAACATTTAAAGGGTTTGTGTATGCTGCTGCCATAGCAAGTGGTAAAAATCCCTACGATACATACTTAGATGAACCTTTGAAAGTGGATGGCTATGAACCGAAAAACTTCAGTAAAAACTTCCACGGCAAGATTGACTTAATAGATGCCCTCACCAAGTCAATCAATATAGTAGCGGTGAAGGTGCTGATCGATGTGGGATTTGGGCCTACCATCCAACTCGCCCATGATATGGGGATTAAATCTAACCTCAATCCAAACTATTCCTTGGCTCTCGGCTCGAATGAAGTGAATCTACTGGAGTTGACCAGCGCTTATGGTAGCTTTGCCAATGGTGGGTTGCACGTAGAACCTCATGGTATCCGTCGCATCATCGATCGCCGGGGTAAGGTGATCTGGTCAGCAGACTTCAAGCCAAAGCGTGCCCTCGATGCCGAAAGTTCTGCTATTATGACCTGGATGCTACGCAACGTAGTGACCGATGGTACTGGTCGCCCTGCTCAATTAGAACGACCCGTAGCAGGAAAAACAGGCACGACGGATGACGCCCGCGATTTATGGTTTATTGGCTACATTCCCCAACTGGTAGCAGGTGTTTGGCTGGGGAACGACAACAATAATCCTACTGATGGTAGCAGTGGTAGCGCCGCGTACACCTGGCATGAATTTATGGCAAAAGCAGTCAAGGGAATACCCGTAGAAAATTTTCCCCCACGACCCAAACTCAACGGTCGCAAAGGTACTCTCAAGGCAGAACCTGTTAAGCCCAAACGAATAGTTCATAGTTTTGCTGCTTCTGATGAAGACGCCTCAGATAAACGAAGTCAAAATGAGTTTGGCGATCGCTCATCTCAAAGGCGCAAAAGCAGGCGCTATTCTGAGGAAAATCAGGATCAACAACAAGAAGAAGTAACCTCAAGATACAGAAGGCGACACTCTGACGAACAACAAAACGAGGACGCCACACCCCGAAGAAGCCGCAGTCGTAGATCTCGCCGTGAAGAATCAGCTTCTTCTGGAGAGTCTTCCTCAGAGTCATCTCATTCATCGCGACGACACTCCAGACAAGCAGAAACAAATTCTTCATCCACTACAGCTAAATCTCAGGAGGGTTCTTCCTCAAACAAATCCTCCCCAAGCTCACCATCTTCATCAGAACATATCTCTTGGCGGGATAAACTTAGACCATCAGAAGCTGGAAATTAAACTGGGGAGTGGGGAATGGGGAGTGGGGAGTGGGGAATGGGAAGTAGGGAATGGGGAATGGGGAGTGGGGAGTGGGGAGTGGGGAGAATATTCCTCCCTGCTTCCGCAGCTTCCTATCACTTGCGGGGGATGTGGGTGATATGTTCTTTGTATAGGGTCTTAATAAGTAGTTTTGTCTACAATAGGGGGATTTACTTATGACTTTATTCATGCAAACAGCAGCACAAGCAGTGGAAAATGGACCGCATTTTCCTTGGTCAGCTACTATTGTGTACATAGTTGGTTTTATTGCTGCTGTTACCATTGGTTCAATTGCTTGGTACAACTCTAAGCGCCCCGCAGGCTGGGAAGACAAACAACGTCCTAGCGCTGTACCTAAGATTGACAAAGACGAAACCCCAGGTTTCGGTGGTCCAAAATCGTAAAGAATTATGAATTATGAATTATGAATTATGAATTAACTCATAAGTCCTAATTCATAGTTCATAACTCCCCATTCCCCATTCCCCATTCCCCATTCCCCATTCCCCATTCCCCATTCCCCATTCCCCATTGCCCCTTATCCCCATCCATATCCTGTCGATGGGGCCTACTTTGATCCAGCCTTGGGGTGTGGAATAGGCACTGGCGGGTGAATCAGGATTGGGTTGGTCAATTTCCCAATTTGGATGCTCAGTTAAAAATGAAGTTTTGAAGATAGGCGATCTGGAAAGATTAGCATTAGGATTTGCGCACTGTACAAATTGACCATCATATGTATCAACGGATAATGGTGGTTTTAGTAGGGGCTTATTGCAATACACCCCTACGGTGGCAATACGGTTTGGTTAAGGGTAGTTGACGGCTGGAGAAACCCGGTTTTGGTCGGCTGGTGCTTATCCGAACCGTATTGTCTACGGTGGGTGATGATGTACAATACATCTCTGAAAAATGGACTTGTATTTTTAAAGGGACTGTGAGATATTAATATTGTGAAAATACGGTAAATCGATTGGTGAATAGTATTTTAATGATGTAAATACATGCAAATCCAATCATTCAAATGGGGATGACAAACTTTTAAGCCCAGCACTGAAGACTCTTAAGCTGTGAGGATACATTTATGGATCTTATTTCGATAGGTCGCAAAGCTAATCGTCCGGTTCAAATTGGCTTTGCCATCAGTGGTTTGACTGCTGCCGTCCTGACAGGAGGATTTTCAATTCAAGGTTCTGCAGTGTATGGAGATGCACCTCCTAAGACCGATATCATTTACACAGAAAGTAATATTGCAACTGAGAATGGGAATACGATTCTTGGCTTTCAGCACGATGCTGATGGTAATCTAACACCACTACCCTCTTTTCCTGTCCCTACTGGGGGTACAGGTTTTATCGGCGCAGGTGGGATCACCGACCAAAATGTGATCTCTGACCCAAAACGTACCCGGCTTTTTGCTGTGAATGAGGGATCAAACTCGATCTCTGTGTTCGACATTAAAAAAGATGGCAGTCTTTCTCCTGTGGAGGGTTCTCCATTCCCCAGTGGTGGGGTGAATCCAGTCAGCCTGGGTCTGGCGAAGGATGTACTATACGTGGCCAATAGGAACAAAGATAGTCAAAATCCAACTAAAGATGTCAGCGGTTCTTTCCCCAACTATACTGCATTTCGTGTGACGCCTAAAGGCAAACTAATTCCCATTCCCGGATCTACCATTTCAGGTCCTACAGATTCTAGACCAACTCAAACCCTGATCTCTAAAGACCAACATTTACTATTCGGTCTGGATCGAGGAGTTGGCGAACTCCGGTCTTTTCAAATTCGCAAGGACGGTCGTTTACGCGAGAGCCCAAATTCACCACAACCCGTACCTGCATCAGAATTCTCAGGTGTTCCACAGTCCTCAGTGCTAGGTCCAGGTACCCCGCAGGCAACTGGACTAGGACTTGCAGTTCATCCTAAAGTATCAATCTTATATGTTGGATTTTTTACCATTGATAGACTAGCAGTTTACTCCTTCGATAAAGTAACCGGCGAACTGACCTTCCTTAAAACCGTACCTAATTCAGGTAAGTTAATCTGCTGGTTTACTACTAATAAAGCTGGGACTCGTTTATACACGAGTAATCCTGGTGATAACAGTGTTAGTGTTTACGATATCGAGCAAGATCCGACCACACCAGTAGAAATCCAAAATGTAAAACTCAAAGGTAGTGGTGGTGGTGCCAACATCACTCTTGACCGAACAGAATCATTTCTGGAAGTCCTTGGGCAAGGCAATCCACCTAATGTAGCTGACGGGAATGTGTTGAATGTGCTAAAGGTGAACCCAACAGACGGCACTGTTAGTGAGGTCTCTTCCTCACCCGTGTCACTCCCATCAGTTGATAATAGTGTCCCGCTAGGAATTGTTTCTAAATAGAAACCGAAGTTATACCAATTTTGGATGAAGTTGCATAGAATCATAAAGCTAATACTTTTGCGTTGCAAGCTTTTCAGCCCTTTATTGTTTCATGCATCTTCACAATTAATTGGTATAACAAACTTTTGACTAATCAGCAATCAATGCAAGCTTAGCTAATATGATTCACTTTAAGGGCTAAACGCCCGCTCAAGAAGTTTTGCCATTGCTGGTTACAGTGGTGATTAATTAACTCAAAAGTTGACATATGACCCAACTGAAAACACTTCCGAACTACGACCCAACATTATTTGAGGGTGCATCTGAGAACTATGCTCAGTATAGGACTAAATATCCACCTGCTGTATTCGATAAACTAACAGAAATCTTTCATCTCAATGGTCTAGGACGACTCCTTGATTTGGGTACTGGACCTGGTTTAATAGCAATTCCCCTGCGAACTAAATTTCAGGAAGTCGTTGCTATTGATCCTGATCCAGACATGCTCAAAGAAGCACAACGCCAAGCAGCAGCTGTAGGAGCAAATAATATTACTTGGCTAGAGCAAGGAGCAGAACTGATTGACCCTAGCTTAGGGGTATTTAAACTAGCGACCATTGGCAGAGCTTTCCACTGGATGGAACGTGAACTCGTACTGGAACGCCTTTATGACTTACTGACAGATGATGGTGCGATCGCATTGCTTAATACTGGTGATAACCCTTGGCAAAGTTCTCTACCCTGGAAACAAGCTGCTGTTGGAGTCGTAAAAAAATGGTTAGGTGAGGAGCGACGAACCGGACAAAGAGGACAAGGTACTCGTAAACCAGTTGATCCTCCCCACGAAGTCGTGATTGCTAATTCCCGTTTTGCTCGTCAGCAAACATATGAAGTGCCATTTACAAAGTCCTGGACAGTCTCTAGCTATCTTGGCTATTTATACACTACGGCCTTCTCTCTGAAAATTTTCTATGGAGATAAAGCCGAAGAATTTGAAACAGATATCAGAGAAGCATTACTAGCTGTTGAGCCTTCTGGAAACTTTACAGAAGAACTCACAGCAACAATCCATGTGATTTGGAAGTATTAGTTTCAATCGTTTCATGTTGGGAGACTGAAATGACAATAACGACTGACCCTGATATTAGTGCTCGCGAGGCGCTACGCTTACTCGGTTCCGATCCCGATAACTGGGTGCCTGATCGCCCAGGCATTGACCACAACGTCACCGTAGTGGGTGGCAGCGGTACAGGTACCACCTTTGCATTTGCTCTACGGCGTGCCGGCATTGGTCGCGTGACGGTCATCGATGCTGCCGACGATGAGACTCAAGCTGGTGTGTGGCTGACGCGAGCGCGGATGCACAAGTTACGTACTCCGAAGAACCTCCCAGGTCCTGAGTTGGGTATACCAGAACTGTCGTTTCAGGGCTGGTATGAAGCAAGATATGGTACTGATAGGTATGCGGCGCTCGACCGTATCCCAAGATTAGCATGGGCTGAGTACCTCAGATGGTATCGAAACTTCCTAAATATCCCGGTTCGATATCGGACGAGGCTTGTGCGTATCGAACCAGCTGAAGGCTTCTTTCGCCTGCACCTTGAAGTGAACGGTGTTACCCAGGTGGAAACCACTCGCAAGATTATCTTCGGCAACGGAGTGGTCGGGGCTGGCGGGCCATACATACCTTCGGTACTAACAGATGGTCTACCTCGCACGCTATATGCACACACTGCTGATCAGATTGACTTCGCTGCATTGCGTAATAAGACAGTCGCAGTACTAGGTGCTGCTGCTTCAGCTTTTGATGCGGCAGCAGTAGCGCTTGAATCAGGAGCAAAGGCTGTACACTTGTTCGCACGGCGATCGCAGATATCGTCACTGCCTGTGATTCGTGTGCGCGGATATCCTGGTGCCTACTACAACTATCCCCAATTGCCTGATGCAGCGCGGTGGTTCCAAGCTTGGCGCTTTCGCCAGGCTGGTTCCACGCCACCAGTGGATGCTATTGAGCGGGTGCTTGTGTACGATAACTTCTACCTGCACCTATCTGCTCCTTGGAAAGCTGCCCATGAGCAAGACGGTCGTATTATCGCACAGGTGAACGACGATGTTTTTGAATTTGATTTCGCGATCGCTGGCACTGGTTACTTCGTCGATCCTGCTGCACGTCCTGAATTAGCTGATTTTGCACACCACATTGCACGCTGGCGCGATCGCTATGAGCCGCCATCCAATCAGCAAGATGACGAACTGGGGGCGCACCCATACCTGGGGAACGGTCATGAATACCAAGAAAAGGTGCCTGGTAATGCACCTTATTTGAAGGACATTCATGTATACAATCCGTCAGGCTTTGTCAGTTTCGGTCTGCCAATCGGCGACGTGCCAAGCATCAAGCGTGATGTGCCAGCGGTAGTGGGACGCATCAGCCATGACTTGTTCTTCGCCGACTGGCCTTTGCACGAGGCACGCATCACGGGCGATATCGCGCCTGACTTTGATGCCTCGCTATACGCACCAGTAGTCTGGAAACAGGCGATTAACAGTTATCAGTGAACAGTTATCAGTTATCAGTTATCAGTTTGACTGATAACTGATCCGGTCAGTACCAACAGACGGCCAATAGTACCGTCTGCAATCACCAAATCAAATGTGTCCTTGAGGAATTATAACTATGCCTGTTGAACATCGTTCCTACAACACCAGCAATGGCTCATTGCCTTATCTTTTCTCGTCGGCAACTGCCAATGCCAACAAACCTGCGCCTGTCGTGGTGTTTCTACATGGTGGACGCGATCGCGGAACTGATCTAAATATACTACTGAAATGGGGTTTTCCTCGTTTCGTCGATTTATCCGCGTCGTTACCTTATTTCTTTGTTGCACCTCAGATTCCTGCTGAACAGACCTGGGTAGATCGAGAATCAGATGTGCTTGCTTTGCTTGATGAACTAATTGCCTCTGAAGCTATTGATCCGTTACAGGTAATATTGGCTGGATTCAGCTTAGGCACAGCTGGGGCTTGGCATATCGCTTCTGTAAATCCTGGTCGCTTTGCAGGGCTGGTAGCAGTGTCTGGTCGTGTACCCAAAACATTAGAACCAACCCAACTAGCTGCCCTCAAGAATATTCCAATTCAGATATTCCAAGGCGGACAGGATCAAAATCTCTCTGTCGAGGATGCAGAGAATTTTGTCAAGATTTTGCGAGAACAAGGCGCAACAGTGGAGTTTACAGTGCTGCCTGATGGCGATCATTTTATTGCAGATACAGTATACAGTGATCCGACATTGCAACAGTGGCTGGTTTCACTTAACCATCAAGCAACGGTATTGTCAAATTGATCAGATCTAACGATAGGGAACGTTGAAAGAACAGCGAAATTTTTTCTGTTTTTTGAGCTTTATTAACTTAGGAGATTTTGTGAAAATCAGATCATTTTTAATTACATTGACCGCCTGTACCCTATCAACATTAACCATGAAAACAGTTGGGTTAACGTTTACCCAACCCGCGCAGGCACGTATTCCAAGTGGTTCGTTGGCACACTCAGAAACCCTTGCTCATAAACGTATCCCAATTGTAGGTGCCTGGAATTTTACTGGGCAAGTAACGGCTACTGGTGCAACCTTTAAAACCGTTTATCAATTTTTTCGAGATGGTAATTTCCTAGGTGTGAGTTCACTCATAGCTCCATCCCTAAGAACGCCACTACTCGGACAGTGGAGTGAGAGTGGAAACCAAGTAACTTTCAAAGCGAAAAGCTTTATTTTTGATGCTTCCAATCAACTCACAGGATCAGCTATCACTGAAGCGACCTTCACTCGTACACATAACAAACTCGAAGGTGAAGCCACTATTACTGTCTTTGATCTTAACGACAATCCCACTGGGCAGGTAACTAGTGTAACCTTGAGTGGGAACCCATTCTAAAAGCTGCTGTAAGGTTAACGTCCTTTCTATGATACCGCAACTCCTTAACAGAGGGTAGCTGCATTTTAAGAGTGGGTGGAAAGCCATCAAGGGCTTAACCTCTCAACCCTAGAAGATGAAGATATTAGCCGGGAAAGTATTTATGGAGAGCGAGGTTAAGTGCCGTACCTCTCACAAGCTTTTCAGGCTACTTTGTCGCCCCGTCAGATCCTAACTTCTTCTTAACCTCACCATAAAAAAGCCATCCATATCGTGTCGATGGGGCCAGACTTTGATCCAGCCTTGGGGTGTGGAATAGGCACAGGCGGGTGAATCAGGATTGGGAGGCTCAATTTCCCAATTTGGATGCTCAGTTAAAAATGACGAAATCACATCTTCGTTTTCTGCTGGATGCAACGTACAGGTGGCATAAACTAGTACGCCTTTGGGCTTGACAAAAGTTGAGGTATGTGATAAGAGTTGTTTCTGAAGTAATGAGAGTTCCTGGACAGTTTCTGGTGTTTGTCGCCAACGAGCATCGGCGTGGCGGTGCAAAGTTCCTAAACCAGAGCAAGGAGCATCTAGCAATACGCGGTCAGCAGAGTTTTGAAACTGGGGTAAGTTGCGACTATCGCCAGTAAAAATTTCGATAGATTGCAATTTCAGCCGTTGAGCGTTTTCTTGGAGTTTACCGAGACGAGAAGCAGTGCGATCGCCAGCCCAAATCTTTCCTTCATCCCCCATTAATTCCGCCATGTGGGTTGTTTTACCTCCTGGTGCTGCACAGGAGTCAATCACCACTTCACTCCTTTGGGGGTCAAGCAAATGACTCACCAATTGAGCGCTACTATCTTGTACAGTCCACCAACCCTCGTTGAAACCCGGTAGATTTTGAATTGGACCAGTGCTACTAAGCAATCGTAAAGCCTGCGGTAGGTGAGGAAGGCGTTTTGATAAAACACCAGCAGATTGCAACGCCGCCTCAACTTCCTCTAATGAAGTGCGGAGGGGGTTCACTCGCAGGTCAATGGCTGGAGTTTTGTTCATCCATTCACACAGTTGCTCTATTTCTGTCAACCCTAGTTGTTCTACCCACACTTGAATAATCCAGTCCGGAAAGCTGTGTAGAATACCCAACCTTTCCACTAAGAGGGGAGTGGGGAGTGGGGAGTGGGGAGTGGGGGGAGAGGGGGAAGAGGGGGAAGAGGGGGGAGATGAGGAAGATGAGGAAGATGAGGAACAATAATTGTTTACTCCCCTATCTCCCCTATCTCCCCTATCTCCCCATTCCCTATTCCCCACTCCCCACTCCCCATTCCCCATTCCCCCCACTCTGATATACTGGCGCAACAGACCATTCACAAATCCTGTCAGTCCGGAAAAGCCGTTTGCTTTTGCCAGTTGGACGGTGGTGTTAACAGCAGCGCTTGGAGGAATTCGTTGTTGGTAGGACAGTTGGTATAAGCCTAAGTGCAGGATGGTGCGGAGGTCTTTTGGCTGTTGGTGAGACTTCTTTTTGCCAAGTTGGTCGATGAGAACATCGAGGGTTCGTTGTCTTCTGACACAGCCATAGACTAATTCGGTGACTAGGCGGCGATCGTTGTCGGGTAAATTAACTTTTTGCAGTACCCGATCTAGGGCAATATCAACATAAGCTCCTTTGTGAACGTCTCGCAGGGCAATAAAAGCTAGTTGACGGGGGTTGGACATGGGAGGGGGGGAGTGGGGGGAGTGGGGGAAGGGGGGAGGAAAAAAGGTGATTGGGGATTAGGGATGAGTGATCTGAGATTGAAAAATTTGTCCCACTCCCCCACTCCCCCACTCCCCCCTTCCCCCCTTCCCCCCTTCCTCCACTCCCCAGTCACTATTAACCGAAGAGAATACTATCAAAATTATTGAGTTCAAACTCACACGCTCTAGAAACAAGTTCTGGGGGTAATTCCTCAAAACTGATTAACGGTAAATGAGTTGGGTTGTTGATCAGTTCTTTTGTCAACAAGAAACCCGCTATTGTCCAAGTTTGATATTTTCTAGCTTGTTTTCCAATCAGTCGTCCGGTCTTACCATCGTAATACTCTGGCCATTCATCTTCCCAAAGGCGTGATTGTGCAGTTGCAAAAGCCTTTTGTGCAAGGTGTGTTCTATTGGTTTTCATCGCCGCCGCCGCGAACATCCACATTAAGACTGGCCAACTACCACTATTATGATACGACCAAGGTATATTTTTGGGGTCACATCCAGTGACAATTCTATACTCTTCGTTTTCCAGGGCTGGGAAACAAATTTTCATGGGCATATCTCCCACTAGGTCTTCCCATCGTTCCTCGATGAGATTCATAATTGCTTGGGACTGTTCCTCTGTGGCGAGGTCGGAAATGATAGCCATCAAGTTTCCTAGAGAAAAGAAGCGAGTATCTAGCTGCGATGGTCCTACATTACCGACTAGATAACCACCTTTTTTTGGCAGCCAGCTATCCAAGTGGTAGTATGGCACGGAATCTGCATATATATTGAAGAGGTTGGTAGCTGTCTTGCCATATTCTTCGCCCTTGAAGCGATAAATGGCATTCAGACGATGCATATCTATCCAATAATGCTGGCGAATATGACCACATAAAAGAGGCAGGCGGTTATCAATTGCGGCGATGATATCCTCATTGCCTTGAGGAATCAGCATCTCGTGAGCAGCGCGTAATGCGGCATAAAATAGAACTTGAATTTCTAGCGGATGCCCATAGATACCCATACGACGGTCAATCATACAAGCGCCGTCTGGAACTAGTATGGTTGGGTACATATCAAACCGAGTCGCTAAACAGAGCTCCATAATTAACCTGATGCCTTGTTGGAATTCAGGTCTATAGGCTAGACAAAAATCTTTTGTAGCGACTGAATAAGCACGTAATAAAATTACCCACCACAAACAGCAATCCACAGGTGTAACTCTGGCGATCGCATGTTCCCCAAAATCCGCTTCTAAATATTCTTGATTATTTGCTGACACCACTTTGAAGCTAGCTGGCATCAAACCTCGACCAGGCTTATAAGCATCTAGTTGATATTCTTTAGGTTGTAACTTTAAGGTGACTTCTAGGAAATTCCTGACAATATCTGTTCTACCTTTCATCAGAAAAATCAAGGCAGAAGATATAAAATCCCTGATAAAGCACTGGTCATAGTTGAGTGCCTCCACTGATACATCATAGGCAGCTACGGTTCCAACAGGAAGCCCTTTATAGTAGATTATCGACCTTTCTAGTGCTTCCCATGCCTGCTTTTCTATATTTTTAATTTCTACCAAGTTATCTAACTGCATTGCAAAAATTACTCCTTTTATTTAGTAAATGTGATGTGGTTGTAGTAGCCCTTTCATTGGATAGATTTTGTTTGGTGCTATTCTCATCATAACAATGTGTATTTGGGGAATAGCAAATATAAACCTCAGTACCTTCAGCGCATAAACAATAAATATAGCTGCTCCTTTCTGCGGCTTAATTCATCGTTATTTGCTTTTACTAATTACCCTTTTAGTGAATTTTAGCCGTGTGTTTTCACCTCAAGCAGTAACATAATTTTTTGGTTCTGTTACATAAAACCTATTTTTAGGTTAGCTCTTATTTCATTTGAAAGTCTGAAATCTTTGCTTTACCCAACAAAACATATCTCAGTTACAGTTTCAGTAAAGTCAAATTACTATTTAAGCATTTTTACTTAAATAATTTTGAGGTTATTTTGACTTCCAATGATATTATGAGCCCCTATGATAAGAATTTATAACATTTTTTCATAAAGTGCAACACAATTTTTAAATTTCATTCTTTACTACTTCAACTAAAGCTGTATATTTTACCCTACTTACCTTTGAACGGCGACCTTATCAAGGTAATAGATAAAAATTGTCAAATGCTCTTCCTACTCCATAAAAAATAAGAAGCAACAAGAGTCCGTGCATCTCACTTTTGTCTGTCTAAACTGATATACACACTGAAATTGCCACTTTTCGGCTTTTGTCGGAGATATTTTTACAAAACAAAATTAAAAATAATAACGATGTTGTCTGAAGATTTAGCAGTTTTGCTCAAGCTAAGCTGTCGCGCATCTAAATTGCGTATTTAGTTAGTTAAGGTTGGTAATAGACGCGACTGGTAAACTTATAGCTGGACTTACCGCCCATTATTACAATAGAAAACCCATTTGTAGTCTTCTGTGTGCAAAACTACGAAAAGATGCCATTGGGAAATGTGCTGCATCAGTCCCTTCTGGCGGTTCCTCTACTTATACCGTTTCTGTGTAAAGATGCACTATATTTTGCCCAAAGCCTGCGGTTGTCCCCCCAATTTCGGGGGGAGTACAGGAAAGTGAAATAACGTGCAATTTTCTAAAGAATTGGTATTACTTTTATGCTGTCTAATGAAAAATTCTCATTGAGAAGCAGCGGACATTTAAATTTTTGGCGTTGCTGAATCAAGACATGAATTGTGAAAATCACGCCGATCGTAGAGACGCGATTAATCGCGTCTCTACAAGGGTAACGTAATTCATTACTAAATAGGACTTACGCAAAAATTGCCAGAAACCTTGATGTATCGAACCGCCTTTCTGGAGGCAGTCTTTCCGCCGGCTTCCGGCGGAAAGAACTGCCGTGCCAATAACGCCAAGAATTCGTAGAGCGTGCGTAAGTCGTACTAAATTCAGCAACGCCAAATTTTTAACTGTAAGCAAGATTGATTAAATCTCTACTTCCACTATACACAGGTTTTTCTTGTAGATAGAAAATATTGTTACTTGCTATACAAAATTGTCCGTTAAATAAACCTAACATCATAGCTGTATAATGCCCTAACTCTTTGTGTGTTTTTTCCTTAATCTAATAGGCAATCTTTCATACATAGTAACCCAGGTAAACTATTTCTTGCTAAGTAGAAATTGTGAAATCTTCCTGACTATTGTTAAAGTTTGTGTAAATCTTAGCGTCGGGAGTTTTGTGTTCTAGATTACAAGTTTATTTGCTAAATAAATCTGAAATTTTCAGAGTGCTTTACGCTTGGCTAACGCACCTTACATAGACTATTTTTATCTAGTAAGAATCAGTAAAATCTTCCTGATATTTTTAAAGTTTGTGTAAAGACTATAGCAATCCGTGCAGCAGTTACAAACACCTCTCCCAAGTCCCCCAAGTCCCAATACTGCGTAGGTTTTGAATAGTTGAGGTGTCAGAAACCCGGTTGCAGGAGTGCGAAACCGGGTTTCTAATTTTTGCAAATCCTACGCAGTATTGCCCCAAGTCCTCCTTGTTCGGATCTCAAATAGGGCGGATTTCATTCGGGTAGACCACAATATGACTGTAGAGGCGTTTTTTACCCCGCCCCAACCAGGGATTGTGGTTCATAAAGATGAAAACCGCTGTAATAAAAATTTACACAGGAAAATTCATGCTAAAAACCTTTCAAGCTGTGAAAACTCCCTCTGTTGAATGCTTGCTCAACCTTTGGGCACAGCGTTACGTGCCTGACTTATCCTCTTTATCCTTACATAGTGTGCAGGAAGCTGCCTCACCGACGAGTCGAGCTTTAACTACTGCTAAACTCAAGGATAATGTATTGGATCTTAACTGTCAGATGGCATGGATACAAACCAAAAACCTCTACAGTTATATCGGTAATATTTTAAATTTAAGCGAAGCAAGGCTGATAACTCAGTTTGCCTTCCGAGTTTATAAGAAGCTATTGGAATTTTACCAACATCATTCCTTAAGTGACGATGCTTTACTCAACGCAGGCGTTGAGGGTAATTCTGTTTCTGAGTGGGGGAGTCTAGTGATCAATGAGCTAGCATATGCGCTGGAACCAATATTAATGGTATTTCAAGAGCAACACCTAGCATCCAAGGACTGGCGATCGCTTGGCTTTATGACTACGCAGTTGAACTTCACCAACAAGTTAATTTTCAAAAAGCTGACATCTTTTGAGAAAATACTGCTGACTCCCTACTTAAAGTTCATCGAAGAACAAGTCGCTATGCCTTGGCATCGAGTCTGCTTTGCAGGAGCTAAATATGACTTAGGTTCCCCAAACTTCACCCTTGTAGAGCAAATGTTACCTACTGCTGATGAGATTAGCCTAGCTGTTTACTGCCAACTTGTCCAATTGTTGCCCAATTATCGTAGCCGCAGGGGAGGGTTGAACGAGCCAGACGTAACACACTCTTGCATTCGCGACCTGAATATGTTCCAAGCCTACCTATGGTTATGTTTCTTACAGGATAGCATGGAACCTATAGAAAAAGAACTACTTCCTTTATGTGTGATGGTTGTGGAGGGTGTGGGAATTAAATGGGAAATGACGGAAAAATGGTGTCAACTATTGGCTGATGAAGTGATCTCTCGTGTCAATCCAGAACAGAAGGCTTTGTTACTACCTTACATTCACCAAATGCAGCAGTTATTCTTTGAACAGCGTGGGCGTTTGGGTTTCATTAGGGATGTTAGTTTTTAGTAGCTTATAAGTCTATATAACAATCCGTGCAGAAGTTACAAACACCCCCACCCCCAAAAGGAAGTCAAAAGTCAAAAGTCAAAAGTCAAAAGTGTTTTAAATTTTGAATGCGTGAATTTTCGCGCAGCGAACTTGTCCCCCTTGTCCCCCTTGTCCCCCTTGTCCCCCTCGTCCCCCTTGTCCCCCTCGTCCCCCTTGTCCCCCTCATCCCCCTTGTCCCCCTTGTCTCCCTTGTCCCCCTTGTCCCCCTCGTCTATCTGAGGTGGTATAGCCAGTTGTTGGTCATTGCGAATATCATCCGTATAAACTAGTAGAAAGCAATTTTATGGTATCAACCCCTCCATCTCAAGCTTCACCCGCTCAATATGAAGTTACTAATCCAGAAGAGAAAGTTGAGGCTCTCATATCTGAGTCTAAACAAGATAGTGAAATTGATTTAGAGTTCCTCTACACCAGAGATATTGAATTTCGTCAGGAAACTATTTACTTCATCGTTGTTGACCGTTTTTGTGACGGCGACCCTGAAAATAACTCTGGTCCTAACCCGGAACTTTTTGATCCAGAAAAAAAGGATTGGGGTAAGTACTGGGGTGGGGATTTGCAGGGAATTATTGATCGACTCGACTATTTAAGAAACATGGGAGTGACAGCACTTTGGCTGACTCCCCTGTTTGAGCAAGTTGAATCATTATTTATTGAACAAGCAGCAATTCATGGCTATTGGACTAAGGATTTTAAAAGGATTAATCCTCGGTTTATTGGCAAAGATGAAGAACCTTCTCTCAACAAAACACAGGACACCAGAAATACAACCTTTGATAGGTTAATTGATGAGTTACACAAACGGCAGATGAAATTGGTGCTAGATATTGTGTGTAACCACAGCAACCCAGATTTTAGCGGCAAAAAGGGTGAACTCTACGATGATGGGGTGAAGATTGCTGATTTCAATGACGATAAAAATAAGTGGTATCATCACTATGGGCAGGTACAAAACTGGGAAGATGAGTGGCAGGTACAAAACTGTGAACTGTCGGGTTTAGCTACCTTCAACGAAAATAATCCCAACTACCGAAATTACATAAAATCTGCCATTAAGCAGTGGCTAGACCGGGGGGTAGATGCGTTACGGGTTGACACTGTTAAGCATATGCCTATTTGGTTTTGGCAAGAATTTAATGGTGACATTCAAAAACATAAACCTGATGTTTTTATCTTCGGAGAGTGGATTTACAACAATCCCAACAATGACCGTTCAGTGGAATTTGCCAATGAATCTGGCATGACAATTCTCGATTTTGGTCTAGCAACTGCAATTCGGTTGGCGTTAGGACAATGGGCATCAGGAGGATTTCACTTGATTCAGGACATCCTTGACCTGGATCATCGCTACTACAGTGCAACGGAACTGATCACGTTTATTGATAACCACGATATGCATCGGTTCCAAACATTGAACTCTAATCCAGAGGTGCTGCGGTTGGCGATCGCATTAATTATGACCTGTCGTGGCATTCCCTGCATATTTTACGGCGTAGAGCAGTATCTACACAACGATACCAATGGAAATAACGATCCTTACGGCAATAACGATCCCTACAACCGGCCAATGATGGAAACATGGGATACTGAGACACCCATTTATCGAGCTATTCGATTACTCTCAGGTTTACGGCGGCTGAATCCAGCGGTGTCAATGGGGAGTCAATGGCAAAAGTACCTTACCCCCAATGTCTATTGTTATGTGCGGCGTTACCATGAATCATGCTGTTTTGTAGCTATGAATCGAGGCGACGCTGTCACAATTGAGGCGGTGGAAACAGAGTTACCTGACGGAGAACATACCTGTGTTTTAACGCGACGCAAGTTTGAGGTACTAGAAGGGAAACTGCACAACTTAGAATTACACCCACTGGATGCCATTGTTCTGAGCCACGTTGGTGAGCGGGTCAAGGCAAGAACCATTGTACGGGCGCAACTCAATGGTGTCAAGACACAACTTGGTGAAACTGTTGTCGTCATAGGAGATTGTCCAGAGTTAGGCAACTGGGATATCTCTAAAGCTTTCCCACTCGAATACATCAACACTAACACCTGGTTTGGTGAGATTCCCTTTGAGGAGAGTGCGGGAAAGCTGATTTCTTACAAATACGCGCTGTTGCGGGAAGGTCAGTCGCCGTTGCGAGAAAATCTGGTTGCGCGTCGTTGGGTGATTGCTGGTGAAGGTACCGTGAAATGGCGAGATAAATGGGCGACAGGACGTGAGTCTTAATTAGGGGAATGGGGAGTGGGGAGTGGGGAATGGGGAGTGGGGAGTGGGGAGTGGGGAATGGGGAGTGGGGAGTGGGGAGTGGGGAGTGGGGAATGGGGAGTGGGGAGTGGGGAGTGGGGAATGGGGAGTGGGGAATGGGGGCAATACTGCGTAGGATTTGCAAAAATTAGAAACCCGGTTTCTTAAAGAAACCGGGTTTCTGACACCTCAACTATTCAAAACCTAGGCAGTATTGGGAGTGGGGGGGAGAAATAAACATCTCAAGAAATGATGTAGGGGAAAATTTCCAACTAGTAGTATGGCAAGGCAACTTTGCGGGGTGAGACAGATTTCTAGAGTCGTCAAAATCTTTTCTCACTCCCCACTCCCCACTCCCCACTCCCCACTCCCTACTCCCCACTCCCTACTCCCCACTCCCTATTGTTCTATACAGGACGAAGGCTGAGGAGTTCTTGGGGAGATGCGAGCATGTCGATCGCCACGAAGAAAATGTTACCTTGGGGATTGAGTAAGAACCGCCAGGAAATGTTCATACCAACGTTGACACCGAACCAAGGAGTTTGTACTATTCCAGTAACTTTAACCTGCTTAGAGCCATCTGGTAGAGACTCGGAGATACCCTGTTGTGGTAGGATATTGAGTCCCTGTGCTTCTGCACGCATATATCTGCCAATGGCTTCTTTACCGATTAGTGGCTTCTGGAATGGGGGTTGCAGGGCACCATCGGGAGTAAATAGAGCCAGAGCTGCCTCAAAGTCATCTTTGTTCAGAGCTTCAAGATAGCTGAGTACGGTAGGCTCTGTGATTCCCTCAACGGCGATCTTAGCAGGAGCTGGCTCGGCGCGTTGGAACAAGGGTTCGGCAGATGTCGCAGCACTAGTAGGAATAGCAGTAGAGGAAAATCCCATGTCTACCACAGCGTTGCGAAGGACTGTGATTTGCTGACCCGCATCGAGTTGCTTGATTGTGTCTAGCACTACTTGGATGCCTTTAGAGATTTTATAGCCAGCTGGCATAGGAGCAACGATGCCTTGTTTCATCAACTCTCCTAACTCGTACCAGAAAGCCAGCTTGGTGTTAACGCTGAAGAAGCCATAGGAACGGCTGGCTGGAGTGTCAGCACGGTTAGCAAGGTCGCGCATGACTTGCAATTGGTCTGGTTGAGACAACTTTCTTATTTCCTGAAGTAACCCTTCGGCAAACTGTAGGCGTGCTGCTCCCACAGCTGCGGGAGTAACTGAACGACCCATTTCGGTATACACATACCAGAGTAATGCTAGTTTGTCATCAACGCTCAGTTGCTCGAACAGCGCTAAGGTAGCTGGAATCGGACTTGGAACTTGAGTGTTAGAGAAAATAGATTGAGCCGACTCGATTGTATAACCCATGGTCAGAATCTCCAGATTTATGTATTACTTAATTGTTTTCAAAATGCACTCATCAGAGGTTTTACTGGCTATAGAGCCAATCAAGCCTCATTCACAATTTAAGTCTTTGTCCGCGCCTTGCTTGGAGACAAAACCAATCTTGGCGCTTGCGACCATTGAGCTTTTGTCATTCACAGAGTCGTAGCCTCCACAGGGATTTGTTGCAAGTACATCACGGTGATGGCGGTGAAGTTCACCGACCTTGAGGATGTAGTTGCATGTGATTGTTATAACTCCTGACCTGTGGTATATTCTGTTATGTAAATCTAATGTAACGTTTATTGTGCAATTTGTAAATCTTCATTAAGAAGGTTTGTCAAAAAAATATTTATGCTGTAAATAGAAAACTCTTATACCTCAGTCTTCCTCTGTTAGGGTCTGGGGAAGGTGGGGCCCCCTCTGGGGATAAGGGGCAGGGGTAAAGGGGAAGGTGGGGCCCCCTCTGGGGATAAGGGGCAGGGGTAAAGGGTAAATTCAAGCCTTTCCCCTTTTCCCTTTCCCCTTTAACCGAACCGTATTGCCCACACACCCCCACACCCCTACACCCTTATATTTGTCCGTACTTGATAAATTCTATACTCTACAAGATGTAAGACTCTTCCACTCAAATTGGTCTTATTGTATTCTCTGAAAATTTGCCCACCAAGCCTTTCTGGTATCCTGCGACTGGGGATATTTTCCCGATCAACAGGATATACAAGATACTCATAATCTAAGTTTTCCTTGGCCCATTTCTGAAGTGCTGTAACAGTCTCTAGTCCATAGCTGTTGCCATGTGCTGATTTTTTTAGCCAAATACCAATTTCTGGATGTTTAGAATTAAGGTGGTGTATGCCAGTACATCCCAAAAACTCTTGTGAATCTTTCTTTAAAATAACAAGTATCAGGTTATTCTCGTTTTTCATACCGTCGATTGAATCGTTAATAAATAATTCCGTTTCCGAAATTTCTTTGGCTGGGCAGGGATACATATAAGTAGTTATTTCATTGGTGAATTCGGCAAAAATATCTAGTTTGTATTCCATTGATATAGGTTTCAATAACAGCCGATTTGTTGATATTTCTACATTCAATAATAAATGTTCCTGTTTCAGGAACATTTTTATTTGGTTATGAATCCATACAACTAATAATTTCATGGCTAAATTCTCGAAAAGGTATAGAGACGCGATTAATCGCGTCTCTACATAGTAGGTAAATTATCTTAACAGCAACCGTATTGGGGCATAATGGGGGGAACAATTCTGACATGAGTTTAGGGGGGTGTAATTTTTACATAGAATCAATGTTTTATTAGACACAATTGGGAAAAACTTCATCTTAATTTCAAAAAGAAACAGTAAAATCCACGTTTTGAAAGAGCTAAAGTTTTGTTAAGATGCAAATGCTAGTAGTTTCTCAACGGAATTTAGCAATCAGGGTGTGGAGAAATGAATAGCACTAGCAACATTGAGTTTAGAAGATCAAGCAATGACTACCTACATTTTCTTCGACGATGCCCTGCGGATGCTTGTTAAAGCCTTTTTGATGTCGGTCATACTGCTCATTGCAGCTTCCGGCCTTGGTTTGGCAATCATCGAAACCATAGAAAAAACAGACATTCACGTAGGCGCGAAGCGACTCCGTGGAGGATAGGCTAACTCCTCTGGAGGAGATTCCCTCGCCCTCAACTCAAAAAGTTCACTTTTTGTGGAGAACCATTGGATGCAGGTGTTCACATGGAGAAAATCCTGGGAACACTAAGCATAAAAACCTCATAACGAATTTTGATGTAAAAATGTTACTCCGTGACTTTGTGTGTTGTGCAAAAGAATTATAGGATGTAGAGTCCTCGCACTATTTGCGGAATTAAGTAACATTTTGGAATCGAAAAAGTCAAGAATTATGTCTTGTTCTGCTACCTTAAGCCAACTGGTTGAAGTTCTTTTTGCCAAGCCTGTAAATTTACCTACAGCAGCATTAGCACAATTGGGCAACGGTATACAAACAGATACCCGTGTCCTGAAACAGGGTGAAGTTTTTGTGGCTTTACGTGGCGAAAAGTTTGATGGACATGAGTTTGTTCCAATGGCGTTTACAAAAGGTGCCTTGGCAGCAATAGTAGATTTTGAATACCAGAATCCTGAATTTCCTGTGTTGCAGGTGAAAGATACCCTAGAGGCGTATCAAAAAATCGCTAGGTGGTGGCGCGATCGCTTCTTGAACCCAGTGATTGGGGTAACTGGTTCTGTGGGGAAAACCACTACCAAGGAACTCATTGCGGCTGTTTTGGGTACGCGGGGACGAGTTCAAAAAACTTACGCTAACTTTAATAACGAAATTGGTGTACCGAAAACCCTTTTAGAAATTGGTGCAGAACATGACTACGCTGTCGTTGAAATGGCGATGCGGGGGAAAGGACAAATTGCGGAATTGACGCAAATAGCCCATCCAACAATTGGCGTGATTACCAATGTGGGGACGGCGCATATTGAGTTACTGGGTTCAGAAGAAGCGATCGCTGAGGCAAAATGTGAGTTATTAGCCGAAATGCCTTTTGGAGGGGTGGCTATTCTCAACCATGACAATCCGTTATTAATTGCCACGGCGGCAAAAGTTTGGCAAGGGAAGGTTTTGACTTACGGCTTGTGTGGCGGTGATATCCACGGGAAGTTCGTAGATAACGAAACTCTGGAAGTGGGAGGAATGCAGCTAAGTTTACCATTACCAGGTCGTCACAATGCCACTAACTTTATGGCAGCTTTGGCGGTGGCTCAGGTTTTGGGGATTGATTGGTCAGGGCTGAAATCAGGTGTGATGGTGGATATGCCAGGAGGGCGATCGCAGCGTTTTGCTTTAAGTAATGATGTGATAATCTTAGATGAGACTTACAATGCTGCACCAGAAGCTATGGCTGCGGCGTTAAATTTGTTGGCAGAAACTCCAGGAAAGCGCCACATTGCAGTGTTGGGTGCAATGAAGGAATTGGGAGAGCGATCGCTCTCCTCTCATCAGCGTGTGGGAGAAATGGTGAGTAGGTTGAATTTGGATGCAATATTTGTTTTGGTTGACGGACAAGATGCCGAAGCCATAGTTAAGAGTGCTGAGGGTATTCCGTCTGAATGCTTTGCCACTCATGGAGATTTGGTTGCTAGGTTGAAGACGTTTGTTAAAGAGGGCGATCGTATTCTTTTTAAAGCAGCCCATTCCGTAGGATTGGATCGGGTTGTCAGTCAATTTCGAGCGGAATTTGGCTAGGTAGATTAATCGCGTCTAGGTAGTAGAGACGCGATTAATCACGTCTAGGTAGTAGAGACGCGATTAATCGCGTCTAGGTAGAAGAGACGCGATTAATCGCGTCTCTACTATTGATCTGAAAACCGCTATAAATTATAACGGAGGCATTGGGCTTTGAGTTTTTCTCGGACGAGCGATCGCACGTTTTCTGGGGAAACTACTACACAATCTTCCCCATATCGCAACACTTCTCGAATTAACCAGAAGGGATTTGATACGCGCCTCTCGACTTGGCGTACATCTCCCATGACTTGATTATTGATGTCGTTTGGTCTTGGTTCATAGGCTTTTACCATTCCACCTAAAAAGTGTAAGTACACCATGAGGTAATCTAAGCCCTCATGTCGCCAGTGTCCGTTGACTGGCACAACACCTTTGATTCTATCTAGACGCAAACAGCGATTGTGTATGAGTTCTGGGAAGTCAGGGTTTTTAAGATCTTCAGTCTCATCGCACCAGATGTTTAAGTAAAAGCGCTTCTCTTCAAAAGCAATTTCAGCGTAACGCACTGTAAATGATAAATCCTCTCCTTGAGCATTGCCGTAAAGTAGGTGAAATGGTTGGTGGTTCTGGCGGAGTTGGTCGATCAAAATACGCCACGCTTCGCTTGCTGGGTGGCTGACTTGTTGTAGCAGTGATTGACGCATGGGAGGCTCTAGTTTTCCTCGCTCTAATAAAAGAATAGAGATGGTTTGAGCTTGTTCAACGAAACCAGAGTCTTGTAGCAGTCTGACAGCTTGTTGGAGTGCTGCGACTTGTGTTGAGTTGAAGGTAAAGGGTTCGCCAACTTCAAATTCCTGCTGTGCGATCGCCACCAGTAACCCAGAGATACTAGGGGACTTACCCCAGAAGATGCTTAAGCGACGAGCAATTTCTTCCAGTTGCTCTTTCGTCCCTGACGGTATTGACAGTGTAATTGTCTCTTTTTTCCGCGACATCCCTAAAATTATAATTACAGTATTGACATTAAGTGGCTTTTACAGTTATTGTAGCTATATTAGAACTGTAAAGGAGAATAGAGGCACAAAACTCAAAGATATTAGTAACAAGCTTGTGTTTAAATGATTTCCTTGCACTGCCTCGTTCCCAGGCTCTGCCTGGGAATGCGATCAAGGAGGCTCCGCCTCCGGTCATCCTCTTAGGCGGAGCCTCCCAAAACAGCATTACAAGGCAGCAGCCCACTAACGAGGGACAGTACACAATTGTTTTTTTCTGTCAATGCGTAAGTCCTAGATATCAGCCCTGTCAAGGTGAACCAAAAACCTGGAAAATCATGCCCAATTTTCGACATTTGACCGAATCCCAAGGGGAGACGCGCAAGGGACGTGCCTTGCCTTCGGCAACGACTTCGTCGTACGCGGTTTAAAAATATTTTTGAACCACGAAGACGCGAAGAGCACGAAGAAAAACTTCACTTTTGCGCTTCACCGATGATTGGGCTAGTACCGCAAGGCGTTCGTCAAAAGTCAAAAGTATTATATATCAAGGCTTTTGCTTGTTTGAAATGGTTGCTTTATTTACGCCGCGCTCTACTAGTCCTAGATATTTGCTAATCAGATGCTAAAAAAGCGATAGTAAAACTCTGGCTGGGAACCCTAATAGGTCGTCGAGTCGAAAGCGATCTCTTAAAGAGCATTCTTCGTATATTGGGAGCAGTAGCAACTACTCCGATTTCCTAAAAATATCAGCTACCAAAGATGACGAGAGAAAATTTACTGTCTAGAATTTCCATCGATCCAAATATTTGTTTTGGAAAACCTTGTATTCGGGGACATCGCATCCACGTTTCCCTTATTCTTGACTATTTAGCCGGGGATGCAGCCGTGGAGGAGGTTCTTGAGGCTTATCCAAGTATTGAACGAGAAGACGTGCTTGCTTGTATTGCCTATGGTGCTGAAATGGCGAGGGATGTTTTTGTGGAAATTCCTTTGAATAAAAAAAAGGCAACAAATGCGTGAAGTTAACGCTGGAAAATCAAAAAAATTCATCGAAGGCTTGAAGCGACTGCCCGTGCCAAGAGCGCCAAGAATTCGTAGAATGTGCGTAAGTCCTATATGTGAGTGCCAAAGCTGATAATCGCTTAATTAGTACTTTCTTCTCCTGTTTGAGGTAAACAATGAACGAGCAACAACTTTTAGAGAGAATTACAGTTAACCCCAAAATTTTTGGGGGTAAGCCGATCATTCGAGGTCGTCGTCTAGCAGTTGAGCATATTTTAGGGATGTTGGCAGGGGGTGATACTATCGAAACTCTACTAGAGGGTTATCCCTGGTTAGAAAGGGAAGATATACTGGCTTGTTTAGTTTATGCGCGTCGGCTAGTAGGTCATGAGCGAATTGAACTATTACCCCTAGAGTCTTAGGTGAAATTACTTCTCGATACTTGTGTGTGGGGTGGGGTGCAAACAGAGTTAGTAAATGCTGGGCACGATGTAGTTTGGGTTGGAGACTGGTCAAAAGATCCGGGGGATGAGGAGATTTTAACAACAGCTTACCGTGAAGGTCGGATTTTAGTAACGCTCGATAAAGATTTTGGAGAATTAGCAATTGTCAGGAGAATTCCTCACTATGGAATTTTACGCTTAGTGAATCTCAGTTCTAGACAGCAAGCCGCTGTTTGTCTGCGAGTACTCACACTTTACAGCGATGAATTAATATCTGGTGCGATTGTAACTGCTGAATTAGGCAGGGTGAGAATTCGACCACCGAATGGGACATAAAAAGCGGAAATAATGTTTGCCTCAATCCTTTAGATTGTTCTCATAGTGCCAATGAGAGCTTAACTCAGTATGGCTATTCAATCTTAAGAAAACGACAATTAACCGCCATGAGCAACCCTATTCCAGAGGACTACAGAAATCTTTTAGTTGAAGTAAAACAACGTATTCGTTCTGCTCAGTATGAAGCACTAAAGGAATCGAAGAAACCAATAGGTGTGGCAAGTTACCAAATCGTTTCATCAGTACCTCAAGGACTAAAAAACCAGCTTACAGAACCAGAGCAAGTTGCTAACCTGTTAGAAAAAGTAGACAATGATTAATAAGGATACTGATATGAAGACATTAACAATTGAAGAACTCAGGGAACTTGCTCAACAACTTCCTGAAAAAATTCCTTATCTGAAAATGTTAGTTCTGTTTGGTTCTAGAGCTACAGGAAAAATCCATGGAAACAGCGACTGGGATTTTGCTGCACTTTATGACGAAAAAAAGCGTAATACTTATACAATAGATAATGATTGGGGCTTGTTTGAAGTCCCTTTGATTCTTGGTAAAGTTTTTGTTATTGATCCTGAGAAAATTGATCTAGTAGAACTAAATAACTGTTCATGGTTAGTTGCTCATTTTATCGCTCGCGATGGTATTCTTCTTTACGAAAAAGACCCTGGAGGATTTGAATATTTTCGGCTAACTTCATTAAGACCAGAATCAGAAATGAAGAAATTCCGTCAAGAACAACGCCAGCTTATTGAAATGGAGTTTAAAAAATGGAAAGTAGAAATTTAGACTTGGAAGTAGTTTTAGTCAGACTTAGGTTGATAGTAAAATATCGCAATACTTTGGATGAGTATAGGTCTATCAGCCTTGATGATTACTTAAGTGACTTTCATAAACAATATTTAAGGATATGACTACAAACTACACAATAACTCTCAAGCCTGTCTACTCTCAGACAGCGCCAACACCAGAAAACGTGAAGCTACCTGACGGCTTGTCGCTTTCTTGGCATCAAGTTGAAACATTTAAAGCACTACAAGACCCAGACATTGATGTTGTCTTCAATATAGCAATGACAGGTGATGGCAAAAGTTTGGCTGCTTTTCTTTCTGCGATGACCAATCGCACTTACACTTTAGCCATGTACCCCACCAATGAACTGGCGAGAGATCAGAAAAAACAGGTGGAAGGTTACAAAGGGAAATTTCAGCCAAAGTACGATCCGCAAATTCATCGCTTAACAGCGGCGATTCTGGAGGAATACGTAGTTACAGGCAAGTTACCTTCCAAACTAGAAGGTATAGAAGATTTTTCCAGTCTGTACGAAATTCTCCTAACAAATCCTGACCTTTTCCACTACATTCATAACTTCTACTACCTTAGAGGTAAAATAGATAATCCTGACCGATTATTTCGCCGCATAGATGAAAAATACAAGTTATTTATTTATGATGAATTTCATATTTTTTCATCTCCCCAAGTGGCGAGTGTTATTAATACTATTCTTCTGATAAAACACACGTCTAACCATCAGAAAAAATTTCTATTTCTCTCTGCTACTCCTAATGAAATATTAAAAGGTTTTCTAGAAAATGCTGGAATAAAAGCGAAATTTATTAACCCTGTTGAGGTTGGCGCTTATAAATTTGAGTTACCTGATAACAAAGAAGGCTGGAGGCAGATTAGTCAACCTATTGAATTGATATTTCCTCAGGGACTAGAACCAAATTTACGTTCTAGTTACGCTTGGTTAGAAGAAAATGCGGAACCAGTCATTTTAAAATTTTTCCAAGACTATCCAAACAGCAAAGGAGCAATCATTCTTAATTCTATTGCAGCAGTGAAAAAGCTCCTACCCAAATTCAAGGAGATTTTTGAACCGCGATGGCAAGTGCGAGAGAACACAGGTTTAACTGGGGAGACGGAAAAATCTAACTCAGTTGTAGAAGCAGATTTACTTCTAGGTACATCTACTATTGATGTTGGCGTAGACTTTCGGATTAATTTCTTAGTGTTTGAAGCAGCAGATGCAGGAAATTTTATTCAACGTTTTGGTAGACTTGGCAGGCATCCAGATTTTGAAACTTATCAAGCTTATGCACTTCTACCTAACTTTTTAGTAGGACGGTTGTTTGAGGATAAGTCTCATCCTTTGGAAGATAGAGAAATTTATGACCGGATAAGGTTTACAAACGCCATTCGTTCCTCTTGGATTTTTAAAAACGAATTTGAGCGATATCCAAAGCGGTGGGGTGGTATGCAGTCAGCTTATATCTACTCTAAGCTACAAGGCAACCTTCACATGAAGGAAAAATATCCAGAGTTGGCTCAAAAGTTTGGTGTCAGCATTCAAAAAGCCTTGGGAATTAGTATCAAGCAAATGAATGCACAATTTTATCGTTGTCAAAGTGAGGGAAAAACAAAAATTATTGATGAAGCGCGTAGTTTTCGTGGAAGTAGTCAGTTAGATTGTGCAATTTATGATTTAACTAACCCCGATGAACCAGAAGCAGAACGGTTTAAGATGTATCATCTTCCTGGCATTCTCAACAACTTTATTTTTGAGTTGTGGGATGAGACAAGTTTTATCAAAAAAGCTGAGAGTGCTGGAGTAATAACCAAGCGATTTGAAAAATCTTTGTGTTATTTGAAATTCAGAGATTACCGAGAAGTACGGGAAGATTGGTACTTCTATTACCCAGGAAATATTAAAGAACTGGCTAAAACAGGAAAGGTACAGGTTCTCAAAGATTTGGAAATATGCCAACCTCATGGCTACGGTATCCAGCAAATAAGCGACGCTATGGGAAGACGTAAACTGGTGTGTTTTATTTCTGATCGCGATCGCAACTATTTACGTGCCACTCTCGGACTACCCATACATTTTGAAGCTTACCCCCTCACTGACCAGCCAGAGGATAGAAGTCCTCGCTACACCATTACCTTTGGACAGGATGCGTTGCTGTTGGAAACCTTAACCTGGCATTGGAAACCAAAGGACGATGAAGGATGGATATGCTGAAAAAATTGTGGAGAAAGGGTTTGTGCCCGAAATCAGAAGGCTACAGTGTTTCAATCCCTAATGGGCTTCAATCCCTAATGGGAGTCTTTTGAGTATTCATACTCATGCAGTACTGCGCTGCTTTCCTTTCTCCTTAATATATAGTACACGATATTGCGCCTATCGTGATTCACATGGCTAAAGTAACTCATTTACTCATAAGGCTACAGTAACTATTGACTTTTTGATGAGATGAATGCCAAAATCGTACAAACATACTTCTCACACAAGATTCTTATGCACAGATAACGATATTTCTCAAATGCCAGAACGGTTACACAATCAGTTTCTGGACGGGCTTCCCGCAGAGGTAAATGGTAGCGCAGCCAATGGCTGGGAGTATATCGAAGTTAAGAAAGATGATTAGTGGGTTTGTTTAGATACATTACGTAAAATCTGGAGGAACAGCAATGACCAGAGATAACTTACTTTCCCGAATTTCTATCGACCCAAATGTTTGTTTTGGTAAACCTTGCATTCGCGGACATCGGATCTCGGTTGCCTTAATTCTTGATCTCTTAGCTGCTGGAGAAACTATGGAGACAATCCTCGAAGAATATCCAGGTGTGGAAAAAGAGGATATTCAGGCGTGTATCGCCTACGGTGCTGAAATGGCAAGGGATTATTTTGTCGAGATTCCTGTGGGGACTCACAGGGAAACAAAAAAGTGAATATCAAACTTGACGAAAATCTTGGTAACTTGCGGGTAGCTACACTGCTGCGTTTGGCAGGACATGATGTCGCAACAGTAAGAGAACAAGGTCTGACTTCAGCGCCAGATGAGCAATTAATTGAGATTTGCCGTAGTGAAGGCAGGGTATTAGTCACGTCAGATAGGGGATTTGGAAATCGTCTGAAATACAATCCCTCGAACTATACAGGAATAGTCCTCATTCGTTTATCTCCTCGTTCTCAATTTAATGAGTGGCGTGAAGCGATAGAGACATTAATTACTGGATTAGAAGCCGCAGATGTTACGGGAAAGTTGTGGATTATCAGCAAAGGAAATATTCAAGAGTATCAACCAATTGAATCAGAGGATAAAGATTGATGGCTGAATTTGATGATAATCTTCCCGAAGAAGTCCCTGATTTTGATGCTGGAAGATACGAAGATGATGAATCACCTGTCAAACGGGAACTACTGACGATTCGCTTATTTAAAGAAGCGGTTAAAAAAGCGAAAGGTAATGAAGGCGATCGCATTCTAGAAAACTTTGCAGAAAATGTTTTACCTAACCTCATTCAACAACTAGCAGCAGTGACTGCTAAGGGTGGTCGTTTTTTTGAAATAACTGTGGAAATAATGAATGCTAAGAGGTTAGCAGAAGGCAAAAAACCAGTTCGTAGAGATAATGCAGGCGACCAATCTCTCACTGCACACCTACTGAACGGGTTGTTTCCTACATATCGCATTCTGAAGAAGCTACAAGCAGAAGAAGAAACAAATCCAGTTAAGCGGACTTGTGAAAAACTGCAAAGTTGTATATTTATAGTTTCCTACCTCCTACATGATTATGAGAAATTCCCTGACTATCAAGCTTGGTTAATTGCCAATAACGAGGAAGGGAAATTTCAGAATCGAGACTGGGAAGTAGACACGCCGAAAAAAGAAGATGCTCCCAATTTGGGACGTGAATACATTACCAAGAAGATTTTAGATTTTGGTTTACATCACTTACTTGGGGAACAATGGCAAGAATTTATTGACGACATAATTGAGATTAGTAATAATTCAGGTGTGAAATACGATGCCGATTTAGGTCTTGCTACTAGAGGATTAAAAACCTTAGATGACGATAGACTAGATGATAGAATTAGACAAGTTCTCATTGACCTAGTTTCTCTCTCAGATTTATTTGCGTCTGTTGTCAAACATCCCAGAGATGTCGATAATGGTCGGTTACCAACCCTAATTAGCAGATTAAGTAACCATCAATTCAAGCTTACTTATCACTCTCTTTCAGAAAATCGTGGTGTTCTTACCAATATCCTTAACAATGCTTTAATTGATGCACATCCTGAGGAATTTTATACACCATTGCTCTATCTGCCTGATGGCGTTGTTTATTTAGCTCATGCTGATGCTCCTAAAATTATAACTGATCAACTTCCAGAAAAAGTAGTTAGCAAAATAAAAAGCCTTTGTGCAGAAAAGCTCAAGGAAAGACAAACAGGCTTTAATCGTGACGGTAAAGGTTTGAAATTTGCTGATTACTACTGGCTGTTTTTTGATGTTGTTGGTTTAATGGAAGTCAGTATTGATGCAGCTTCTAGATTACTTCCCGACACAAAAAATGCTTCTTCTAGTAAGCGAGGTGAAAGCTTACAAGCTTATCAAGCACAAGGAGAATTACCAAATAATCTCAATTTACAATTTGTCGATGATATTCGTCTTGACCGCTTGGCAGAGTTTGGGGATATTCTTTGTCGTGGTATTTGGGGTAGTTGGTGTGAAAAAGTCAATGAATGGCAAAAACAACAGCAAAAAGCTAAAAGAAAAAATCCTCCTGAGTTAGACTTAACTCAAAAACTGGCTGAGTATTTAGGATTATCCGAGGAAATCTCAGCTATCAGACTCATCCAAGCACTGAAAAAGACAGGCGGTGTCCCTCTGGATTGGTATTATCTAGCAGCAGAATACTTTCGCCAACATCCTGGTAAAGATTTTACTCAGATTTTGGAAGTCATGAAAGGGATGGTGAATTACGCTGCTAGTTTAATTCAACCCATATTAACGGAATTTCAAGACATTCCTGATGGATGGAATGATTTAGAAACCTACGTCAGTAGAGTTATTTTCCTACCTACAGGAACAGTTTCAGTACCAGAAACTGCACCATTTTTAGTAGAATTAGAACGCTACAATGCTGCTAAGATAACTGGAAGAGGACGAGAAAACGTTTGTGCCATGTCTAGTTCCTCTTATACTGTTACTGAACAGATGGAGTCTGCAATGTTATTTGCTCCTCAAGTTTACAGTAACCGTCAGATTTTATTTAATGCTCAAGCAGCTAAACGGCAAATTTGCTCAATATGGTCGATTGAAATAATGTTAAGACAAATTTTGATGAATCAGACTAATGCCATAGGAGCCGATTTTGAGGGTCGGAAATATCGCTATCTCTACCTCTATCCTGCTTACTTCTTTACTCCAGAGACAAATAAATTTTTGCAGAAAGCTTATAACCAATTTACTCGTACTCGTTTTGATGCAGAAATGCGAAAACATTTCATCACAGAGAATCAAGTTGCTAAGTTTACGATTCAAAATTACCAAAAAGTTGATAACCTATTGATTAAAGACAGTTTAAAATCAGACGATGACCGCACTTTCAAAATTAGCTTTCCGGAAAAGGAAACGCTGACATTCTTTTTTATAGGTTTACCACCAGAAGTTCGATACGAGAATGGTAAAGTTAAAGTTATAGAAACTGAATCTTGGGTGACGCCAGCTTGGCTAGCATTTGCATTACCGCTGGTTCTAGATGTCAAAGTTGTAGCATCAGAATCACCTGTTCCGCCTTTTATAAGCGGTGCTGAGTTTGAACAAACAGTTTTCTTAGATGGCGAACATCAAGCAATTCGTTCCTTGATTAAGCAAGATAACTATCGCCTAGATAGCATCCTTCCTTATGCATCAGAAAAACGTAAATTTTCACCATTAAATGCACTAACTGCGGCTTATTCTATCCACTTGGAAGTAAACCGTAAAAAAGATGGAGATCCAGATTGGGGTAAACTAGCAGACTTAGCGCGAGATTTAGAAACTAGCCCGCTCTATGTCTTTCATTATCTCAATAAATGGCTGAGGAAACAAGACAAGATTGAGTCTGTATCCATTGCGAAAATTCATCTGTATTTAGATTTTTGCAACTACTTTGAACCAGGAGGAAAAACTGTGAATCAACTGCGTCAATTAACTGCCCTATATCGTCGTTTTTATCGTGCAAAAAGGCAATATGCCAAAGCCAATGCTGTTCTCAAACCGATTGATGAAGCTGCTGATGTGCTTTTAAAATTTGATAAGGCTTTAGCTACTGATACTGAATCTTTAACAGATGTAGTCGCAGCACGTTTATCCAAGTTAATGAATAATGTGCGGCGGAAAGCAGCTGAAGGAAAACCCACTTTTATCTTTGTGGATGGGAAGTGGAAACCCGCTTTAACTCCTGAAGAAGAACGTCAAGCAGTCTATGAGTTTGCTCAGTATTTTGTGAAGGAGATTTTTGAGGGAAGTTTTAAGGGCGATCGCGCTCGTTTAGCAGGTACACAGCTTAACCTAATTCGAGATACCTGCGAATACCTGTATCGTCTAGCAGACGACGAAGAACGTCGCAACCTACCTGAAGAACAACCAGAAGAAGTACCAGATTTAGAATCAGATGAAGCAGCTTAGGTTTCTTCAACACTCCCTAGAGACATTCAATGTAATGTCTCTACGATAAATTACCGATTTTCTATGAAATTTTACTCAATTTTGGAGACACATATGAACTTACTCAAAACCGTTGATGCCAAATTCTTCCACAGCGAAATTCCTGCTAAACCGATGGGTAAATATGCTCACTTTATTACGCTTCGCATCACAGAATCCTATCCTTTATTTCAGACAGACGGGGAACTCAATAAAGCAAAAGTTCGTGCTGGAATTGAAAATAAAGAACCTATTAGCCGCTTAGCAATGTTTAAGCGCAAGCAATCCACCCCAGAACGTTTAACAGGACGGGAATTACTACGAAAATACGAAATTGGTGACGCAAAAAACTGTGATTATAATGTAGATTTCAGCAAGACGACTCCTGATTGTATTCTTTATGGTTTTGCAATAGGTGATTCTGGTTCTGAAAAGTCTAAAGTAGTCGTAGACACAGCTTACTCTATTACTCCCTTTGAAGACTCACACCTCAACTTTACCCTTAATGCTCCTTTTGAAAATGGAACAATGAGCCGTCAAGGGGAAGTGACTAGCAGAATTAACAGCCAAGACCATATTTTACCTCAAGTCTTTTTCCCAAGCATTGTTACCTTAAAAGATCCCACAGAAGCTGGATTTATCTATGTTTTTAATAATATTCTCAGAACCCGTCACTATGGAGCGCAAACAACCCGTACTGGTAGGGTGAGAAATGAATTAATCGGAGTGATTTTTGCAGATGGCGAAATTATCAGCAATCTCCTCTTGACGCAAAAAATCTATGACGTGATGAAGAAAAAAGGAGAAATTAACCCTCCAGACCCTCTTCAGGAAGATGAAGTTTTAAAAGCTGCTACTGAAGCAATTACTTCTCTGATGAAAGACGAATATATCAGTCATACTGATTTTATTGGTGAATCATTGACACTTCTTTTGAATGAAGTTAAATCTATCACTACTAATGAAACTCAATTGCAAGCAATGTTGATGCAAGCAAACACAGAATCATCTACATATGCTCAAACATGGGTTTTGAAACCAGCAAAGAAGGAGAGCAAAAAAGATACCAAGAGTAATAAAAAAGCTGGTGTGGTTACAGAGTAAATCAAATGTCAATTATTTACCACTGTCAGATAGAACTGCATGATAGCCTATATTATGCAACTCGTGAGATAGGAAGACTCTACGAAACAGAGCCAGTCATTCACAATTATGCTCTTTGTTATGCCCTAGATCTAGTGGATAGTGAAGCTTACTCCACTACCGTTGCAGAACAACACTCATATCGTTATTTCTGCCCCGAACAAGTCCCCAAATATGAGGAGCATTTAACACCGCTCAATGAACAAAAAATTTATGTAACTCCAGCACATTCAGTCAACCATTCTACCATCCTCAGCACTTGGAAGTATGCTAACAACAACTACCACGTTGAGATGGAGAAAACTCAAAAGAATATCCCTAGTTTTGGTAGAACAAAAGAGATTGCACCAGAAAGTAAGTTTGAGTTTTTTATAATTTCTGAAAAATCTCTGACTCAAAAGCCAAAGCAACTACCAAAATGGATTCGCTTGGGTAAGTGGATGAGTAAAGCTGAAGTAAAAATCCAGGAAGTTACAAAATTTGAATTAAAAACTGGTGATTTTACTTTTCCTTACCCACTTAATCCTCTAGATGTCATGTTTACCCATCAAGTAGTAAGCTACGACGTAGTCAATATGCCCCCTGTGAGTCTAATCCAAAATGTCAGTATCCGCCAAGGGCAGTATTACGAGTTTGAAAATCCCAGCAAATCTGAAAAACTAAAACTTCCCGCCAGAATGCAGTATCGGTTTAAAGGTTGAATGGAAATGGTGGGCAGTGCCCACCCTACAATATAAAATTGTAACATCTTATATACGCGGATACACGCAGATAAAATAGATAAATATCCTTACAGCACCTGCGTTCATCCGCGTACCCTGCGGGAAGCCGCCCAAAGGGCGTCTACATCTGCGTTCATCTGCGGTTCAAAATTATGCCCCACAGCCTCATCCTCAACCTCATCCCCCAATCCCCAATCTACCCAGAATTCCTGACTGGTAGACACTACCACGCCCTCTTTCTTACCCTCGTCAGTTCTGTAGATAAAGCATTGGGAGACTATCTACACACATCCAACACAGACAAAGCCTTCACCCTTTCACCCTTACAAGTCCTACGAAATCATCAAACTCACCAACACAAAAATCATCACACTCTGCAATTTTCCCATCCACGCCCAATTCCTCCAGGTACATCCTGTTGGTGGCGCATCTCCCTATTGGATGATACCCTTTTTAGCAAGCTGACTTCACTGTGGCTCAATCTTAACCCCAAACATCCCTGGCATTTGGGTTCTGCGGATTTATTTATTACCAGCATTCTTGGAACACCGCAATCAACACAACCTTGGGCAAATGCTTGCAGTTATACACAATTGTATGAGAAAGCAAGCGATCGCCATCGTCTAATGACCTTAAGCTTTGCTACCCCTGTAGCCTTTCGTCAAGGAGGATATGATACCGTCTTGCCAAACCGAGAATGTCTGTTCAACAGTCTTCTCAGTCGCTGGAACAAATATAGCGGTATTGAATTTACCAACATCCCCATTGAGTCAATTTATCCAAGTTTTTGCAAAATACATACCGAAGTCATCAACAACTATGACAGCAAATTTATTGGGTGCGTTGGCGAAATAAACTATCGGATTCTAGGAGATGTTGAACCAATGGCAATTAAGCAAATGAACACCCTTGCTAACTTTGCCTTGTACGCAGGAGTTGGACGTAAAACAACTATGGGGATGGGAATGACTCGTCGCCTATCAATAAATATTGAAAGCCATGAATGATACAGAATATATTCCTATTGCTGCATTAAACCAATACGCTTATTGTCCGCACCGCTGTTGGCGAATGTCTTGTGCAGGTGAATTTGTTGATAACCAATATACAATTGAGGGGACAAGTTTACACGAACGTGTCCACACCACAGGAGAAGGACATCGCGAAGAAACCTGGGAAATTCGAGCGATTTGGTTGAAATCAGACAAATATCAACTTATCGGTAAAGCTGATTTGATTGAATCGGAAAACGGTGAGTGGTATCCTGTTGAATACAAGCGTGGAAAAAAGGGTGAATGGGATAACGATGAGTTGCAAGTTTGTGCTCAAGCGTTGTGTTTAGAAGAAATGACAGGACAATGTATTAGTATTGGTTATATCTACTACGCGCACTCGCATCAACGTCAGTTAGTGGAAATGACCGATGAACTGCGTCAAAGTACAATCAGTACCATTGAAGCTGTTCAAATTCTGCTATTGACTGGTGCGATGCCAAAAGCTGTCAAAACCAATCGCTGTAATGGATGCAGCCTGAAGTTGCAATGTTTGCCAGGTACTGCTGACAAAGTAGGACGCTATCACGAACCTGAATAATTGGTTTGTAGTAAGGGCTAAAGCCCTTAACATTTCTGCTGATCACTAAAGCACTCACTACGAAGAAAGAATGGGATTTTTAACCGCAGATGAACGCAGATGAACGCAGATGAATGCAGATTTTTGGTGTGTTCAATAGTGGATTTTGGTTAATCATTAATAAATAGTGTAGAGAATCATGGGTACTGTTTATATCACTCAAGAAGATGCTTTTATCGGCAAAATCGATGAACGTCTCACTGTTAAGTTTGATAAAAAGACGATTTTAGATGTCCCGTTATTGAAAGTAGATGGTGTTGTGGTTTTAGGGCGTGCCACTATTTCACCCGCGACAATTTCTGAACTGCTTCAGCGTCACATTCCACTGACGTTTTTGACAGAAAATGGTCGTTATTTGGGACGGTTAGAACCAGAAGTTTCTAAAAATATTTTTGTTCGCAAAGCACAATGGCAAGCATGTGGAGAGTCACCCCAAGCTATCCATTTAGTACAAAGTTTTGTGCGCGGTAAACTCAAGAATTACCGTAATGTTCTTTGTCGTCGGCAGAGAGAATCTACAGACCTCGATTTATCAGTTCATATCACTCGCGTGGAAGGGGCGATCGCACCAATAGATAGCACTCACAGCATCAATTCCCTTCGCGGTTTGGAAGGTGCAGGTAGTGCAGCTTATTTTGGCTGCTTTAATCAACTCATTCGCAATCTAGAGTTTGAGTTTAAAAAAAGAGTCCGCCGTCCGCCTACCGATCCAGTCAATTCCTTACTCAGCTTTGGCTATTCTTTATTACGCCACGACGTTCAAGGTGCAGCTAACATCGTTGGCTTTGACCCGTATTTAGGATACCTCCACTGCGAACGTTATGGTAGACCATCTCTAGCATTGGATTTGATGGAAGAGTTTCGTCCCCTAGTGGTGGATGCAGTGGTGTTATCTGCACTAAATAAGAAGCTGTTAACTCCTACAGATTTTGTGGCGGAACCATTAAGCGGTGCTGTTTCCCTCACCCCTGAAGGACGAAAAACTTTCTTGCGACTATACGCACAGAAAAAGCAATCCGAATTTAAACATCCTGTGTTGGGATACAAATGTACTTACCAGGAAGCGTTTGAACTCCAAGCTAGATTATTGGCGAAATATTTAATGGGGGAAATCGAGAAATATCCGCCTTTGGTTTGGAAGTAGGCACTGGAGGTGAAAAGTTGCCATGAATGTTGTTGTATCTTATGATATATCTGAAGATAACCGTCGCACTAAAATCCACAAAGTCCTGAAATCCTACGGTCAGTGGGTGCAGTATAGTGTTTTTGAGTGCCAGCTTACTGATACTCAGTATGCTAAACTGCGATCGCGCCTAAGCAAACTCATTCAGCCCGATACCGATAGTATCCGATTTTACTTTCTATGCGCCTGCTGTTTTGGTAAAGTCGAACGTATCGGTGGTGAACAACCCCGCGACAATACTATATTCTTTGCCTAAAGTGCGGATGGGTAGGTGTAGAAAAAGAACCTCAGAAAATAATGGCTGAAGTGTTTGTGGTACAAGGCTTTGCGAATAAAAAAACTCTTAAACCATCCGCACCCCTTACCAGGACTGCATTTCAGCCATTTACACTCTACCCAATCTCCATTTCTCATGCTATGATTATCTCATCCGCACGAATGTACCTTGAAAACCTCATACTGACTAGCTTTTAGGCGACCGCAGTGGAAATTTCCCTTACTCCCTATTAGGGATTGAAACAAACAGTCTGGATACGGCGAGTATGCCATCATGACGTGGAAATTTCCCTTACTCCCTATTAGGGATTGAAACCCTCCATCTGGCGAAACTGAAGATTTTGGTGCGCCGTGGAAATTTCCCTTACTCCCTATTAGGGATTGAAACGAGCCAACAATACCGGAAATTATCGCTAACAGATGTGGAAATTTCCCTTACTCCCTATTAGGGATTGAAACGATCAAGAGCCAATTCATACCCGAACAATGCCTGGTGGAAATTTCCCTTACTCCCTATTAGGGATTGAAACCTCTGGATTATCATCTACTGCTCGGATTATTTCGGTGGTGGAAATTTCCCTTACTCCCTATTAGGGATTGAAACCAAGAAACGCGCTCTATCGAAGAAGAAACACGAAAAGTGGAAATTTCCCTTACTCCCTATTAGGGATTGAAACACCGACACAGAAATCTTTAGCTCAGGAGGTAGTTGGTGGAAATTTCCCTTACTCCCTATTAGGGATTGAAACACTGCAACGCTGTATTGAAGGGCCGGCATGACCTAGTGGAAATTTCCCTTACTCCCTATTAGGGATTGAAACCAATCCTAATTTCATTGAAAAATAAAAAAAATGAAGTGGAAATTTCCCTTACTCCCTATTAGGGATTGAAACGGCTTGGCGCGGGAGTAATTCCCATGAAGTGATTCTGGTGGAAATTTCCCTTACTCCCTATTAGGGATTGAAACGCAAATCTTTTTGATCCGGAGGGATGGGAAAACCCTGTGGAAATTTCCCTTACTCCCTATTAGGGATTGAAACAAACTGGGTTCCATTTTACCAGTCGAAATGCCAACAAGTGGAAATTTCCCTTACTCCCTATTAGGGATTGAAACAAGCTAAGGGAAAAACTACGAGCCAGAATTATGGCAGTGGAAATTTCCCTTACTCCCTATTAGGGATTGAAACAACTAATCTGCTGGGCGAAGGCACACGGTAAACCCAGTGGAAATTTCCCTTACTCCCTATTAGGGATTGAAACCTTTCATCCCAAGGCGGTACACAACCCTCGTGGAGTGGAAATTTCCCTTACTCCCTATTAGGGATTGAAACCCTTAAGGGGGAACTAATAGCTTCCACTGCCTCTAGTGGAAATTTCCCTTACTCCCTATTAGGGATTGAAACCCCTACCGCAAAGAGGATTCGGACATATATTAAATGTGGAAATTTCCCTTACTCCCTATTAGGGATTGAAACCCGGCAGATCCAAGCTTAGATCCAACCCTTGAAAGTGGAAATTTCCCTTACTCCCTATTAGGGATTGAAACTCAGGGAGGGGTGTTTCGGCTTTTAAATTACCTCAAAGTGGAAATTTCCCTTACTCCCTATTAGGGATTGAAACAAAGCTTAGTGATGCCCAAATTAGAGCGACGAATGTGGAAATTTCCCTTACTCCCTATTAGGGATTGAAACGCACCGTGGAATAAGAATAAGGGCGATCGCACTGCAGTGGAAATTTCCCTTACTCCCTATTAGGGATTGAAACTCCCGGTAGTATTTGAGATAGCCGTTTTCAAGGTGGAAATTTCCCTTACTCCCTATTAGGGATTGAAACATATCCCTCTTGCAGCAGCATCGAAGCGTTTGCGGTGGAAATTTCCCTTACTCCCTATTAGGGATTGAAACCAGCTCCTCCTCAGTGAGGTCGGGCAATGTCAATGTAGTGGAAATTTCCCTTACTCCCTATTAGGGATTGAAACGAAAATGGCTGGATGCAGTTCGAGGTGGATTGCGACGAGTGGAAATTTCCCTTACTCCCTATTAGGGATTGAAACCCACCGAGCATCATACAGCAGGTACAATGTACTGGGGTGGAAATTTCCCTTACTCCCTATTAGGGATTGAAACCTGCGATCGCATAATCCAACTCTGAAACATTTGCCGTGGAAATTTCCCTTACTCCCTATTAGGGATTGAAACCTGCCACCACCGAACATTATTCCTCCAGCCAGGCGAGTGGAAATTTCCCTTACTCCCTATTAGGGATTGAAACTCATCCCCGTAGTCTCCATCTTCAGAAATCAGAGGTGGTGGAAATGTCCCTTAGTCCCTATTAGGGATTGAAACTCGCTGCTATTTCAGAAGCAGCGTCTACCCCAAATTGTGGAAATTTCCCTTACTCCCTATTAGGGATTGAAACATCTAATTGCTGACTACGAAAGGAACGGTAAAACGTGGAAATTTCCCTTACTCCCTATTAGGGATTGAAACTAACGGTGACTAAGCATCAAGAATTGACCATTGAGTGGAAATTTCCCTTACTCCCTATTAGGGATTGAAACTTTCCGATTGAGTATACATCTTATAAAATACAGGTGGAAATTTCCCTTACTCCCTATTAGGGATTGAAACGTACATATATTTAGACTGCTCCGCCCATGCTCGGTGGGTGGAAATTTCCCTTACTCCCTATTAGGGATTGAAACCGAATAGAATAGTTCGCGGTATAACCAAAATGCAGTGGAAATTTCCCTTACTCCCTATTAGGGATTGAAACATCGCTTCTTGCTACGCTGCGCAATCCAAAATCTGTGGAAATTTCCCTTACTCCCTATTAGGGATTGAAACACCCCTTCAATTAATGAAGCGATGCTGCGCGATCGAAGTGGAAATTTCCCTTACTCCCTATTAGGGATTGAAACAATTGAACGACCCGTGCTAGAACGGCAGATGTACCGTGGAAATTTCCCTTACTCCCTATTAGGGATTGAAACCACATCGACGGACGGCAGGCAGACATTCTTTAGAGTGGAAATTTCCCTTACTCCCTATTAGGGATTGAAACGAGGGAATTTCTTGACTCAAATCTAGTTTGTAAAGTGGAAATTTCCCTTACTCCCTATTAGGGATTGAAACCAAATTCCCCAGCCCCAACTTACAATACTATTTTTTGTGGAAATTTCCCTTACTCCCTATTAGGGATTGAAACACATGGGGATCGAGGGCGATCGCCACCAGTAGGAGTGGAAATTTCCCTTACTCCCTATTAGGGATTGAAACAAGCAGAACGTAGTAAGGCATAAAATAGAAAATGTGGGTGGAAATTTCCCTTACTCCCTATTAGGGATTGAAACCTTATTCCCGCATACTGGGCAGATGTAGCGGTCTGTGGAAATTTCCCTTACTCCCTATTAGGGATTGAAACACCTATAATATAGTTACAGATACACAAATGGGTAGTGGAAATTTCCCTTACTCCCTATTAGGGATTGAAACTTTTTATACCACACCCTAGACATAAATAGCGATGTGGAAATTTCCCTTACTCCCTATTAGGGATTGAAACCCACATTCAGCGCGTGAGTGGGCATAGCGATTTGGGGTGGAAATTTCCCTTACTCCCTATTAGGGATTGAAACCCACCTTCCGGCCCTGCAAATGTTCCAGTAAAGCGTGGAAATTTCCCTTACTCCCTATTAGGGATTGAAACCTCTCAAGACTATATCTTTTGACGACGAGTCCAGTGGAAATTTCCCTTACTCCCTATTAGGGATTGAAACAATCGGGATTGTAGGCAATTTGTATAAAATCAAAGTGGAAATTTCCCTTACTCCCTATTAGGGATTGAAACCTAACGATTTCCCCAAGCTTAGCTAATCCTTGAAGTGGAAATTTCCCTTACTCCCTATTAGGGATTGAAACTTTTCATTGATAAGTCCCAGGAAACTTCATCTTTGTGGAAATTTCCCTTACTCCCTATTAGGGATTGAAACGTATATTCCTGCGCTTCCAAAAGGATTAGCCGAAGTGGAAATTTCCCTTACTCCCTATTAGGGATTGAAACTTAGCGATCGCCGCCCCTGATTTATCGTAAAGCTGTGGAAATTTCCCTTACTCCCTATTAGGGATTGAAACCTGTCCGTATGGTTGCCGCTATTCAAGGCAAAGAGGTGGAAATTTCCCTTACTCCCTATTAGGGATTGAAACGTTATCTTCGCTGACCCGTATCCTGTAATGGTGCTCCGTGGAAATTTCCCTTACTCCCTATTAGGGATTGAAACAGACCGACTGTCCTGAATAGTTTCAAAATGAGTGAAGTGGAAATTTCCCTTACTCCCTATTAGGGATTGAAACGTCCAGTGTCGGGTTAAATGAATTCTTAACGGTCTGGGAGTGTGGTGAATGCCGGAACCCCGTCCGGTATCACATGAAAAGGCTTTTTCTCCTGTGTCCAGAACACCATCTTGGGGCCTTCAAAAATTGAAGGATCGTCCAGAGTGCCGACTTTGACAACGAGTCCGCCCTGCGCTTTAGGTGAGCGGGCGGCAATATGTACCCCACACTCGCCACAGAATTCACGAGTGGGCTCCCCTTCAGCGCCTTCAAGTTTGAAGCTCTTGGGTTGGCCTTGCGTGTAGTGGAAGTTGCCCGCTTCAATTCCGATAAATAGGTTTCCTGCGCCTTAGGATATTTTTTGACATGTTTCGCATAGGCAAAGAGCGTGCATGGGTATCTCCCCAGAAATTTCAAATCTCAAAGCACCGCAGTAGCAGCCGCCAGTCAGAGCCATTGTCATTCTCCGATGTTTAGTGCCTAACAACTTATTGTACTTAATCCGTCCAGATGGTTATATAGGCTATCGCAGTCAGCCTGTTGATTCTAACAAATTTCTCTCATATTTACAGCGGTTGTTTATTGAAAAAAGAAGAGGGTAAAATATTTAACATCATTCCTATAGCATCCGGCGATGGCAAGAGCAGCTAAATCCATCAGTCGCAGAGCAAAGTCCAAGTCAGAGTCTCCCTCCTCTGTTCCCACATGGGCACATGACACTGAATTGGTGGGATTGGTGTTTGACCTTGAACCAACCAGTTCCACTTCTCTCTACTCCCAGTACACCATTGGATTACATGCATGGTTTCTTGACCAAGTGCGGCAATTCAACCCACACCTTTCTGCCTATCTCCACGATGGGGAGTCAGAAAAGCCCTTCAACATTTCGGCGCTATCAGGTCAATTCTTACCCAATGGCAAACAACTACAACTAGAAGCCAACCAAATTTACCACTGGCACGTCAATGCTCTCTCTCAAAGAGTAGTGCAATTTCTCAGTCAATGGTTAACCCAACTCCCACAAACCCTAGAGTTAAAAGATGCTCCCCTCAGAATAAAACAGGTGAGTATCGCCAATCCACCTACCACCTACGCGCAATTATTACAATTACCAATAGACAAACACTCTAACATCAGTCTCAGCTTTATCTCACCTACCAGCTTTCGCCGCAAAGGTCATCATTTTCCCCTCCCCGTTCCAGTAAATCTCTTCCACAGCTACCTCCGCCGCTGGAATGATTTTTCGGGAATGCCAGTAGAACAACAACCTTTTGTTGATTGGATAGACGAAGGGGTCATCATCCAGCAACACCGTTTGGAGTCAGTGAAAGTCGCAGCTGGTAAGCGGGGTTCAGTCACTGCATTCACAGGGGCAATTTCCTGTGGTTTGAGTCAGACTGCTGTCGCTAACTCTGAGTTTACCCAATTATTTTATACTTTAGCACGACTTGCTCCCTACTGCGGTACGGGACACAAAACCACCTTTGGACTTGGACAAACTCGCTTAGATTGGGTAGAACAAGAGTCAAGCGTATCTACTCAGTTTCTGACAAATATGCTAGGAGAACGTATTGACGAATTGACAGCACTTTTCACGCGATCGCGAAAACGTACAGGGGGCGATCGCACTGACAAAATAGCCTCTACCTGGGCAACGATTTTGGGACGCAGAGAGATGGGAGAATCATTGCAGGTCATAGCCCAAGATTTAGACATGCCTTACGACACAGTCAAAACTTATGCAAAATTAGCTCGTCGGGCACTTAAGCAGGACAATCTTGATAAACCTTAATCACGCCTTCAAAACCTGTTCAGCAGTTAATGCTAGTTCCGGAAAAGTCCTTGACACAATGCGATCGCCACCTTGGTAAGCTGTACACTGGTAAACTCCACCTTCATCAAGTAAGTAAACAAAGACCTTTGGAACTTTAGGATTCCCCAAATAACTACGACTACCTAACGCTAGATAATCCACAATCCAGTATTCAGAAATACCCAACCGTTGATACTCATCAAGCTTGTCAACATAGTCATCCTCCCAATTCGTAGAGACAACTTCCACAACTAGTTGCAGCGGTTCCAGCAGCGCCGAATAAGCAGCGCGGTTTGCTTCCCAGATTGTCCTGTCTACCACACTTACATCTGGCAGGCGACCTTGTTCTCTACCCTCTGAGGTCAGGGTCATAATCATAATTCTGTCTGAAACCCTATAATTCAGTTGGAGACGCTTCACTTCATCTCTGAGAACATCTGCAACAAAATCTGCCACATCCTCGTGTTGTCTCGTAGCTAATATCTTCACAATCTCTCCATTTACAAGTTCATAACGACCATCTTCATCAGGTAACTGTTCAATAAACTGCTCAAAAGTAAGTTTTTGGTTTGTTGTGAATATACTTGTCGTCATAGGTCATTCCTCATCAACAGATTGAGTAGTCGATGTAGCGGATGAAATATCTGTCTTTCTTATACATAAACATAAAATGCTGGTTTTTGAATAGGGTGGCGATACGCCCACCTACAATAGTAGTTCATGGGTTTGTAGTTGCGCTTTAGCGCAAAAAAACCGCGATTTAACCGGCGCTAAAGCGCTACTACGAACTAAGAAATTACTAGCCGAACAATTTTCAGGGTGAACCCGTCTAAAAGTGCTGATAGAGTAGAGCACTTGTGGCTATCCGCCAGATTATGGCTGATCTATCACTTAGGGTACTACCCGGATTTCATCACCCCATACCTCTACAGCATGAAGCGTAAACATGTAGCGGCTTGTCATCAGACATCGCTAATTAGTCTGTTTCTCATCTCAATTCTCACGCCTTTCTCTGCCATTGCTACACCGCCAAGAACTGCGGACAAAACAGTAAATTGTGACATCCTCGTGGTGGGTGGTGGACTTTCTGGTGTCGCCACCGCTTACGAGGGTTTACTTGCAGGACGAACGGTTTGCCTTACGGAAATTACTGATTGGTTGGGAGGACAAATTTCTTCTCAGGGGACATCTGCACTAGATGAACGACCAACTCAGCGATCGCGTTTATTTTACTCTCGTGGTTACTTAGAATTGCGCCAGCGTCTTGGGCGCAAGTATGGCAAACTCAACCCCGGTAAATGTTGGGTAAGCGAGTCCTGCTTTATGCCTCGCGATGGTCATGAAATCTTGAAGAATATGCTCAAAGATGCTGCATCTCGGGGTAAGGGTAAGTTTGAATGGTTCCCAAACACAGTCATTAAGGAATTGGAAAAAAGTGCCGATGGCAAACTGATTAATAGTGCGATCGCTATCCAACATCAACCAGCCAAAGGCGCAGCACCCATCAACACTCGAACCTTATCTCAAACAATCGAAGACACCTACGGCTACCAAAACTCTCCTCAGTTTACCAAAACCATCATAAGTTTTACTCCCAAGCCAGATCAAGGCAAAACTGGAGGCAATGCTCCTAAGTGGTATGTTATAGACGCTAGTGAAACAGGGGAAATAATTGCTCTTGCTGATGTCCCCTACCGTCTTGGTATTGATGGGATTTCCTACTTAGAGCCTTCTGCTTCGGGTCCCAACAACGACCCCTATTGTCCTCAAGGCTTTACCTACACCTTTGCCATGGAGGCAACCAAGGAGCCGCAAAATTATCCTGAGCCTCCATTTTACCCTCAGTATGCACCTTATTATAGCTATGAATTGAAGAGACTGGCAAGCTTCCCCTTGATTTTCACCTACCGTCGCATCAAGAGTTCCCAGCCAGGGAAACAAATGGAATTTGGCGGTCTCAAATTTACTGCTCCCATGTCAGGGGACATTTCCATGCAAAACTGGACTTGGGGTAACGACTACCGCCCAGGAACATCCGCCGATAACCTGCTTTATACTCGCCAACAACTCGAAACCACTGGGCAGTTGAATCCGGGAAACTGGATGGGGGGACTGCGGATAGAAACTCTACACAAAGCCGAAGAAAATGCCTTGGGCTTCTTTTACTGGCTTTTTGCTGGGACTACAGATTCCCAACTAGGTAATGATGTGAAACAGCCGCAACCAAATATCCGCCTTTTATCTGGGCTAGATTCCCCCATGGGGACAGTGCATGGCTTGTCGAAATATCCCTACATCCGGGAATCACGACGCATCATTGGACGCCCCAGTTGGGGAGCAACAGAAGGCTTTGGTATCTGGGAAATTGATATTTCGCGTCGCAATTACAATGATGAGTATTACCGCAACACACTCTCCCCAGATGAGTATCGCCGCTTGAAAGCAGCATTGGCAGGTTTGGAAGCAGCATCGGTACTCTCAGGTCAAAAGCCTCCAGAAAAGGCCGCACGACGTACTCGTTCTACCATCTTCCCTGATGCTGTAGGCATTGGTCACTACGCTATAGACTTCCATCCCTGCTTGACCTACAGCCCTCCGGAAACCCCTGGTAATATGGAACGTGCTGGTGAAAGACGTGGCGGTGGGCAAGCATATCCCTTTCAAATTGCCCTCAGAGCAATGATTCCCCAGCAAATCGACAATTTGCTAGTAGGTGGGAAAAGTATTGCTACTAGTCACATTGCCGCTGCTGCTTATAGAGTACACTCCTTTGAATGGTCTGCTGGCGCAGCAGCAGGAACCACCGCAGCTTTTGCCCTGAAAAATGGGGTGGCACCTTACCAATTGGTAGATGACTTGCCCAATCCAGAACCGCAACTGGAAGCCCTCAAACGACTCTTAGAGAAGAATGGTAACCCCACCGCCTTCCCCGACACCTCAATTTTTAACGAAAACTGGGAAGGTTGGAAATAATTCGTGTTGGTTGTTGGTTATTAGCGTAGCTTATAGTAGGGGCGGGTTTACCCGCCCCAGATGATGTTGTCAATTTAATTTAAAACTCTTGTTAGGTGAGATTTTTTTAAGATAAGACCGTTCCTCATGGTACTATTACACTGTTTTGTGCTTCTTAACTACTTGGAGTGGTTTTCATGCTTTCAAAACTAAATTCTCGCTTCTTGGCAACCTCGGTTTCTGTAGCAGCTTTAACAATTGGTATGGCATTTAGCCAGCAAGTTACTCAAAAAGCTGCTGCACAAACAGCAACTGATGATGCTGCACAAACAGCAACTGATGCTGATGCACAAACAGCACCTGATGCTGCTGCACAAACTGATGCTGCTGTTCAAGCCTTCCGCAATGGAGAAACTGACTTTGTCATAATTAACACTTCCGTAGACCTTCAGGATGGAGAAGTTCAAATACCCATAGCAAATTCGGTTAATGTACTGGCGAGAAGCCAGTACGACTCTGTTGACAAGTCAAATGCTATCAAATCCTTGTTGACTCAAATTTTGAACAACGACGACCAAATTCGCAGTTTGGGATATGAACCCCTAGCTGATAAGAGTGGATCTTTGTTCATCATCAATTCTATCCAACCATAAGCTCTTATCGTTAAAGCAGGATAAGTAAACAAAAAGGACTTACGTAATGACTTACGTGAGTCCTTTTTCTTCTAACTATAGACTAAACTATAGCAATCCTCCGCAGATTTCCGAACATGAGGGACTTGGGAGACTTGGAGGACTTGGGAGACTAGGGAGAGGTGTTCGGCTCTCCTGCACGGACTGCTATATAGCAATCCTAAATGATTTGTAAATATCAAGTTTTGACTGCTGACAGTTGACGGTTAACTGTCAACAGCCCAAAGGATTTGTTTTAGCTAAGATAGGATTGCTATATTTGTAGTGTTGTTTTGTGAAACTCTATTGGTTAAGTATTTATGGTTACCAGGCTTTCAGCAGCTGTTTACGGAATGGCAACGGCACCAACTGTAGCTCCTGAACAGTCTAAACAAGTCACCACCAAGCCCTATCCGAATTATAAAGTGATTGTGTTGAATGACGATTTTAATACTTTTCAGCATGTTGCTGAGTGTTTAATGAAGTACATTCCGGGGATGACGAGCGATCGCGCTTGGGATCTCACCAATCAGGTACACTATGAAGGTCAAGCAATTGTCTGGATCGGTCCCCAAGAACCAGCAGAGCTTTACCACCAGCAGCTACGTCGAGCGGGTTTGACCATGGCTCCTTTAGAGGCTGCTTAACCAAAATGGGCAAAAATACCGATGGCAGACTTGTTTGGAACCATTCAACCCACATTCGTAGCCTCATCCCAGTTTTAGGTCGTTTGATTTACCTCGATGGCATTCAAACCGTTACACCAGGAGAACTTGGGCGAGTGAAAGGTCACAGCCCAGCGTTACAATTGCGCGTGTCTGTACCCATTCGCGGGGGCTTTAAGGTAATTGCACGGGAAGGAAAAACGGTGCAAGAGGTGTTTATTCTGACCCAGTTAGACCAAGAGCAACTCGAAGCAGCCATCGCGATCGCTATGAAAAAATGAGTTATGAGTTACGAGTTTTCGCTCCTAACTCTCAACTCCTAACTCCTAACTCCTTTCACCTATTCTTCAACACGGTGTACTGCCATTTTGTGTAGTGGTAGACTGACAATACAAGAAAATGTTAAGAAATATGACAAAGTTGTCGTTATCTTCAAAGCCATCATAATAACTTCCCAATCGGGCAGCACTATTTTCTGAATGGCAAAGGCAACACAGTAAACTAACCAGTACGAAAAGCTCATTCTCAACAGAATTCGGTCTGTTTCTTCCGCTTCATCCTTTTGTTGTTTGCAGTCCCACAGTAATAATAGACCCGCAATACAAGCCACAAAAGAAACAGAAACTGCAAGTTGGTGACAAATTAAACTTACGGAATGCATTTGTGTTTATCCCAAAGTTTCCTCATTGAGAATCAGTCTAAAGTAATAAACGTTTGGGATATACAAAACAGTAACAAACTGAAATAGAATCCTGAAAAATCTATTAAGAAGTGTTAAGTTAAGTAGCTGGACTTTCAAGAAACACGAATTGGAGGAGGGGGGGAAGGGGGGAGTGTCCGAGGGGGGGAAGAAGTGTTTCTTTCATTCGTAGCGGGTGGTGCGCCGTCGGTGGGGTGATCTTAAGAAACACGGGAGTGGGGAGTAGGGAATAGGGAGTGGGGGAAGAGGGGAAACTACACCCCTACACCCCTGTGTTTCTTGAAGGCCATAAACGAATCACAAGCCAAGTCAACGCGCCTGCTATCACCGCTGCACTGATACTGTATACCAGTGGGATGAAGATATTTGAACTAGGGGGAAAGTTCTTTAGGTCATCCTTTAAACTTATAACGAGAGAACCTGTAGCCAATCCTACACCGACAATGGCCACACCCTGTTGGAAGGTGCGATCGCGTTCAGCCTGGTCAACTTCAACGCGGCTACGAAGGGTATTGATTGAAATATCTAACCACTTAGAACTCATCTCCATATGCTCATAGTCTTTTGTTATTTGTAGCAAATATTTATCTGTCACTAAGTTACTAAATTCCTCTAAAAAATTCAGTTCGCTTTCTCCCTCTGCTTGTTTTAAAATTCTCTCCAAGCGTTTTTTATAATTACTTAAATTTATCTCTATGGTGCGACATTGAAAATTGAGATAGCTTAAGTTAATTGAATAGGGAGTTAGCGTATTCTGTACCTGACACAAGGATTGCCGGAGTAGTTTTAACTCGAGAAGGGAATTATCTTTTTGGATAAGTTCAATAGCCTGTCGAATGCTAACTAAATAATTTTTAATATATTGTTTAATCAACCGACCTTGACCATATGCCCAGAGGATTTTGTGGCGATAGCAAAATAAGCGCATCCAATTAGGATAGAACCTCGCAGCTTTTTCGGTAGCGGCTTCATCTGGATAAAGAACAATAATAATGTGCTGGTTTTCTTGGATACTTTGAATGTTAGTAGGGTCTGCCACTCCCTCTTCAATTGTTAAATGATATCGTGAGAGTTCAAAGATAGATGCCCCCAGAATCTGCCCTTGTCCTTCCAGGTTTTGTTCCCAATTTGAACCAGGAATTAACGACTCGGGTGATACTAGTGGTGGATCAGTTTGAGGAAGCTTTTACTCTATGTGAGAACACCAAAGAAAGACAGCTTTTTTTTGAGTGTCTGCTGGGTGCTATAGAGCAACTAGACAATAAACTCTGCCTGGTGCTAACAATGCGGGCAGATTTCTTGGGTAAGTGTGCAGAACACGAGTATTCCGGATTAGCCAGCAAAATTCAGTCCAATTTGGTGATGGTGAAGCCGATGAATCGGCATGAGTTGGAGCAAGCCATCATTGAACCTGCGAACCAAGTAGGCTTGGAAGTGGAGCGGGAACTGGTGGAACAGATGCTTGCTGATGTGGAAGGTCCAGGCAGTTTGCCGTTGTTGCAGTACACCTTGACACAACTGTGGCAACAGCGCGAGATAGATCGTTTAACACTGAAAAGATATACCCAATTGGGTGGAGTAAAGGAAACGCTGCAAAAGCGAGCAGACGAAATTTATCATACCCTGTCTAGGGAAGAACAAAAAATCGCTCAGCGGATTTTTCGGGAGTTGACGCAGTTGGGTGAGGGAACGGAGGATACACGTAGACAAGTTCTCAAATCGGATTTAGTCACCTCCCCTCAATCGGCAGCACTCTTAGAGAAGGTATTGCAAAAGTTGGTAGATGCCAGATTAGTCGTGACTTCACAACTGCGACAACGGGGAGAAAGTGACCTGACAGTAACAGTGGTGGATGTAGCTCACGAAGCACTCATTCGTCATTGGTCACGACTACGCAGGTGGGTGAATGAAAACCGTGAGGTTGATAGAATTGCACGCAGGATTAAGGCGGCTGCTGAAGAGTGGCAAAGTAAAAAAAAGTCTGAAGATTACCTGCTATCTGGTGCAAGATTGGCTGAGGCTGAAAATTTCCTCCAGAATTATGCTGATCAGGACTTGCTGTCGAGTTTAGACCAGGAATTTGTCCGAGAAAGCCAAGCAGTTCGCGATCGCGTTCTCAAAGAAAAAGAAGCACAGATTGCTGCTTTGGAACAGGCACTCAAGGAAGCTCAATTGCTCAAGAAACAAACTGACCTACTCAATCAAGCCTTTAGAGTACGGGATTTACTCCAAATCATGCCTGTCGATGCTTTAGTTCTAGCAATCAAGTCAACTGGTCTAAATCTAGCGCAATTGCCTGGGAATCTTCTTGATGCTGTTAAGGATAGCGGAGTCCAAGCCACAAAATTAGCCCGAGAACAAAATGTTTTCAGAGGTCATCAGGATGAAGTAACATGCGTCGCTGTTAACCCAAACGGCGATTTGATCGCCAGTAGTAGTAAGGACGGTACAGTCCGGTTATGGGACACTCACAGCCACGCCAGCGGAAATTGGGAAGATTATCTCCAAGTGGCGTGTAATAGGTTGCGTCACCATCCCATCCTCAAAAATCCTGAAACAGAGATGGCAAAGCAAGCGTGCGCAATCTGTCAAAAGTATGTCTGGAAGCAAGCTTAGTCACAAAGATTACCAGACTTCTAGGGTATACAACCTACAACATCAAATAACCCCTAACTCCTAACTCTACCCCTGTTAAGGTGGGTAAAAAATTTGGAAAATCAGGTCCAATTTTCGACATTTGACCTTCGTGTTCTTTGCGTCTTCGCGGTTTAAAAATATTTTTGAACCGCGAAGGCACGAAGAACACGAAGAAAAACTTAACTTTTACGCTTCACCTTAACAGGGGTACTCCTAACTCCTAACTCCCCACTCCCTACTCCCCACTCCCTACTCCCCACTCCCCACTCCTAACTCCTCACAAGCACCGATACTTACCCAGCTGCTGGAACCGTCTGCCCAATGTTCTTTTTTCCAAATAGGGGCATTGTGTTTGAGGGTATCAATTGCATACTGACAAGCTTCAAATGCCTCTTTGCGATGAGGACAACCGACTACCACTAAAACACTAATTTCCCCTATTTGCAAACGTCCAATGCGATGATAAATCACGACGCGATTCACGTCAGGCCAATGGTCGCGAATATTAGCAGCAATTTGATAAAACACCCTTATTGCCATAGGTTCGTATGCTTGATACTCAAGAGAAACCACAGGTTTACCATCAGTTTGATTACGAACCATTCCACTCATCATCACCACCGCCCCATTGGATTGGTCGTTAGCCTTTAGGTAGGCTTCCTCAATAGACAATGGTGCAAAGGTAATGGCAAAGCTATCTTCGGCTTTTGGTTTAATGGGGGTAAGGGTAGTTGTTAAAGGTGGGTTCATTGCTGAATAAGTATTTATACTAGCATCATGCTTCAATTGTACTCATTTAGCCCCTTTCACGCCAGGTTTCTGAGGTTGAGAAGTCACAACAGCAGGTTTGGGATAGCTGAAGGTAGCCACTAGCTGCCCTTTAGGATCATACAGTCGCCCAACACCCCCTTTGTTATTCCAAATTGCTCGGTTGATGCCAAAACTAAAGCCCCCGGTTTCTGGATGTACCTCATCGGTATACACTCGAAAACTTTTTTTTGGTGGCAATACTGTTCCTTTGGGGAAATAGAAGTTTTGACCAGTATCCCCAGAGTTGAGTCGCCAGCCTGATATGTCTACATTTGCCGATCGCTGATTGGTAATTTCGACATACTCATCTGATTCTGTCCGTTTCACCGCCCCATCATAGAGAATGTTGCTAATCGCTACTGCCTGATTCGTTTGGGTATTGATAGCTTGGGCACTATTGGGCAAACTCAACACTGTTGTCAGGCAGAGAATTATAGCAACAGCCAACTTAGTAAAGCGTTTTAGTTCGTAGTTGCGCTTTAGCGCTAAAGCGCAACTACGAACGATAGACATTTTTCTTTCGTCACCAACTTGTGCAATCTTGTACTTAGAGAAAAGTTTTTTCATAAAACCTAATGTGCTCCTGAAACACGTTGCAATGCACCAGAATTTTTTAGTTCTAGTAGGGTTGCATTGTCAGTGCAAAATAAAGCTGTTTTGAGTTCAGCAATGAGAACTTCCACCAACTCATCAACGGCTGCTTCTGATTCTACAGCTGCTTCGAGAAAAGGTCGGGCTAAACCTGCGATATCGGCTCCTAGGGCAATTGCCTTAGCCACGTCCAATCCATTGCGCAGTCCTCCTGAAGCAATAAGGGGAATTGTTGGGGCGATCGCTCGAATGGAGATCAGGCACTCAGCGGTTGGCAACCCCCAATCGCCAAAAACTTGTCCCAGACGGCGCTGCTTGTTGTCTTTAGCTCGTTCGCTTTCCACCTTAGCCCATGAGGTTCCACCAGCCCCTGCCACATCAATTGCTGTCACTCCAGCATCAATAAACTTTTGTGCCATTGCAGCGGAAATTCCATTTCCCACTTCCTTCACAACAACGGGAACGGGTAATTGCTGGCATATCTGAGCAATTTTATTCAACAGCCCTCGGAAATTTGTATCTCCTCGGGATTGCACACACTCTTGTAGAGGGTTAAGATGGAGGATGAGTGCATCAGCTTCCAGCGAGTTAACAAGATGTAAGCACTGGTCGATACCGCATCCATAATTCAACTGCACAGCCCCTAAATTTGCCAACAGGAGAATATCAGGAGCGAGGGATCGCACGGCAAAAGTAGAGGCTAAGTGGGGCTGTTCTAGAGCTATTCTTTGCGAACCAACACCCATTGCTAATCGGTAGCGTTGAGCAACAGTTGCCAACCGAGTGTTGACTAACCGTGCCAATTCAGTTCCCCCCGTCATGGAAGAAATCAGAAGTGGTGCACCAAGATTTTTACCTAGGAAGGTTGTTTGGAGATTGATGTCACTATGGTCTAGTTCGGGAAGACAGCAATGAGTAAAGCGATAGCTCTCAAACCCACTAGTTAATTGCTGGAACTGTACATCCCCCTCAAGGCAGAGACGTATGTGCTCGGCTTTTCGGTTCTCAATTTCAGTTGCAGCATTCACAGGCAGTGGTACAGTTGTCATACTGGGGAAAAGACAAGAATATTTTTATGGGTTGTGGTGTTGGCAGTTCATTGCTACTGCCTCACCACAATTTACCAGAATTAGAGCCTCTACGGCTGCAAATATGAGAGGAGTCGCGATCGCAACGCTACAACCAAACCTAATAGCAAAGCTATCACAACCCGTGAGCCTAGGAATAAATTCCCAGGCTCATAGCTGAAGTCGGCTTAAGCCGACTTGATCGAACTAGGACTGACGCCAATACTGCAAGATCTGAGATAATTACCCTGATCGCGAAACCCGCATTTAGACGCGATGAATCGCGTCTCTACTTGCAAAATGAAATAGCCCTACGGATTACTGAGTTCTAACGACTACTGAGTTTCCTGAACTTTGCCCAGAGTTAGACTCAGAAGATTGAGGTTGCTGTATATTATCCTCGCTTGACTTTGTCTTACTCAGTTCTTGTACTTGCTTAAGATGAATATTATTGACCTGAATAATAAAGTTTTCTATCGCCTGTTTTGCCTTTTGTTGACGTTGAGTTTCATCCTCAATATCATAGCAACGATAAGCTTCAGTCACTCCCAAGATAAATTTCTCTTGTTCAGCTTCTAATAACTCAACAGTAGCATTAGCAGCAAGCGAATTTTCCTGAAAAGGAAAGGAGGTAACTACACTGGCAACTATAGAAGCGACAGCAGGAAAGATGACGGGGAGCCACTTGAACCAGGAAATACCTACATCCAATTTATCTACCAAGACCAAAATTGGCGTAATTCCCGAGAAAACAACAGTTGCCAATTGCAAAGTATAGTAAATAGTTCTCGAACTTCCTCGAACTTTTTTATAATCTTCAATCAACTCCTGGCTATACTTTATAGCCTTTTCTCTCGCCGGAGTTAGCGGATTGTTTTCTAACAAATTGTTATTGTTGTTATTGGCCGATAGATAATTGTATATTTCCGCTTTCTTCGTGAGTTCACTATCATTAGAGTTACTCGCTAATTGTTTATTCAGCAAGGCAATAAAAAGCCAAATCGAAACAAAAGCAGCCTCCCAGATGACTAGAATTTGCTGGTCTGGAATAACATAATAGATAATGATTCCTAGACAGACAGCACCAGCCAAGAATAAATACTCAAAACCTTTCAGGGGTAACAACATATTTGAACTCGATGAAGAAGATAATTTTTTTACTGGATAAGAAATCTCATTGTTCTTGCTCTTTTGAGAACTACTGATTTCAGAATTAGTCATTGGCTCTAGTCAATTCATTGGTCAGGTACCACTATAGGGGAGGAACTCAACTATTGCAACGGTATTTTTTTACCAATTAGAATTCACGAGGCTAAGCCTTCAGCAGTGGTGCCCCACTGCTGCGCGTCTACGTTCAAAAAATAATTCTCACAACTCAAAGAGGATTACGATATTATGGTAAGTATAAACAACTAAGTAGATCGTTAAGAAAAACCGAACTATATGAATTTATGTAAGGGTTTGTAGTTGCGCTTCAGCGCTCATATCTAGGGCGCTGAAGCGCAACTACAAACCTTTAATTATTCACGCCGACCTACCTATATCAATACATCTGATACACCAACCCTTCTTTGCCATTACTACTATTGAAACAACAATTATCTAGTATTATTTTTTACATAAAATTAGATTTTGTCAATAAGTAATTATGCTTAGAGCAGTTTTCACACAAATGAACCACACCGTTTGTAGGGGCAAACGACCGTTCGCCTTTATGAATTTCCATTTTCAAAGAGGCAAGATTGTTGAAATCTAAAAATATAATCTTTTTGTGCCACATACTCTTAATTGCTATTTTAGTTATTGCTTGTCACAGCACAACTAAAACAAGGGAGATGAATAAATCCACTCCCAGCACAATGACAACCTCTAACGCGAATCTTCTCGAAGGATGTGTTCAAACCTATAACCCAAAAACTGACTATTTCCCCGACAAAAGCACCATCAGTTACGCCAAAAACTTTGTGGTAGAATATCACAAAAATTACAAAGTTGTCACAGTCAAAAATCCTTGGCAGAATGCTCAGACAACATTTCAATATATTTTAGTTCAATGTGGCACACCAGTACCAAAAGGATTTAAAGAAACACAAGTTATTCAAGTACCTATAAATAAAATCGTTGCTCTTTCTACTACTCATTTACCCCACTTAGATAAATTAGGACTCGTAGATAAACTGGTGGGAGTTAGCGAAACCAAATCAATAAATACCGCTAGTGTGCTTGAGAAAGTCAAAGCAGGTAAATTAGCAGAACTAGGAACAGACGCAAGTATTAACATTGAAAAAATATTAGAACTAAATCCTGATTTAGTAATGACCTACGGAGTAGGCAACCCAAACCTAGATAGCTATCCAAAACTATTAGAAGCTGGACTAAAAATAGCGATCAACGCAGAGTACATAGAAACATCGCCACTTGGAAGAACAGAATGGCTAAAATTTACAGCTTTATTTTTTAACCGCGAATCAAAAGCCGAAAAAATATTTGGAGAAATTGCTAAAAAATACCAAGCGATCGCAACCCAAGGCAAAACCGTAAAAAACCTTCCAACCGTCTTCGCCGGCTTCAACTTTAAAGGCACCTGGTATATGCCTGCTGGTAACAGTTATGTAGCAAAATATCTAACTGACGCAGGAGCAAACTATCTGTGGAAAAATGATTTATCATCCAGAAGTCTACCTCTATCATTTGAGCAAGTTTATGAACGTGCAGCCAATGCCGATTACTGGTTAAACCTAAATCCATCCTGGAAAACCTTAAAAGACGTACTCGCAGACGATAACCGCTATGCTGACTTTAAATCCGTAAAAAACCATAACCTCTATAACAACAACGCCCGTCTAAACCCCAACGGCGGTAACGACTACTGGGAAGGAGGAATCAGCAACCCTGACATAATCCTATCCGACCTCATAAAAATTCTCCATCCAGAAATCCTCCCAAACCACCAACTAACCTACTACCGTAAACAATAAGTGATAAATTTTTCTCTTTTGAATCTCACGCAAAGGCGCAAAGACGCAAAGTTTTTCTTAGCGCCTAGGAGTAAAGCGTGAGGCTATTATCCGTTCTTAGAACGCGGTTCATTTAAAAAATGTCAAACCTCACCTCAAATTACAAAACCCTCCTCCTTCCCACCCTACTCATAACATTAATCTTAACATTCCTACTCGACATAACCCTAGGCTCAGTCCAAATCCCCCTCAAAGAAGTCATCACAACCCTACTAGGGGGACAAGCTTCAAAAACCAGTTGGACTAATATTATTCTTAAATTTCGCTTACCCAAAGCCTTAACCGCAACCCTTGCAGGTGCAGCCTTAGGTGTGAGTGGATTGCAAATGCAAACCCTATTTAGAAATCCCCTAGCAGGACCATTTGTTTTAGGAATTAGTTCTGGCGCAAGCTTAGGTGTTGCGTTAGTTATACTCACAGTAACAACGACAGGTACACCAACATTATTAAAAGATTTAGGGGTAATTGGCGATTTTGGTTTAATAGTAGCAGCAAGTCTGGGTGCAGCATCAGTTTTAGCAATAGTCCTCATGGTTTCTCGCCGTGTTCAAGACACAACGACCATACTGATTTTAGGTTTATTGTTTGGCTATGCCACCAGTGCAATTGTAAATATTTTGCTAGAATTCAGTTCAAAAGAGAGTATCCAAAGTTATCTGATATGGACTTTCGGCAGTTTTGCAGGTGTGACTTGGAAACAGATGATCGTTTTAGCGCCTGTCGTCCTTTTAGGATTGGTGGTGGCGGTACTGCTGTCAAAACCTCTGAATGCACTTTTACTTGGTGAATCTTATGCACGTAGTTTGGGGTTAACAGTGCAAAAAGCCAGATTTTGGATCATTACCAGTGCTTCTGTGTTGGCGGGAGCAATTACTACTTTTTGTGGTCCCATCGCATTTTTAGGTGTTGCAATTCCCCACCTCTGTCGCAGTTTGTTCAGTACCTCGGACCATCGGGTGTTAATTCCAGCAGTGATGATGATGGGTGGAATTTTGGCGTTGATGGCAGATTTGATTTCTCAATTTCCTGGAAGTCAAATTGTTTTACCTTTAAATGCTGTCACGTCTTTAATCGGAACGCCTGTCGTCACTTGGGTGATTCTACGGCGCAATTCTCAAAAATCCTTCCCCACATGAGTGATCCTATTCTCATAACTGACAACCTTGCTATTGGTTACAAAGTATCCCAGAAAATTTTTCGGAATGTTGCATCTGATATTAATGTATCTCTCCAAGCAGGGGAAGTTGTGTGCTTACTCGGTCCCAACGGTGCAGGTAAGTCAACTTTGTTACGAACACTCGCGGGAATGCAATCCCCAATCAAGGGTGAGGTGCGACTGTTAGGAGACGATGTTTACCAGTTAGCGCCGCAGGAATTAGCGAAACGTCTCAGTTTGGTATTGACTGAGAGGGTGGATGTGGGAATGTTATCAGCCTACGCTTTGGTAACTCTGGGACGCTATCCTTATACTGACTGGTGGGGAAAGTTGACTCAGGAAGATGAAGCGATCGCCACCTGGGCTATAAAATCTGTAGGTGCAGAACATTTAGCACAACGCAATGTGAGTGAACTGAGTGACGGTGAACGCCAAAAAATCATGATTGCTCGTGCTTTGGCACAGTCACCTATTGTTATGCTACTTGATGAACCCACAGCATTTCTAGATTTACCTCGGCGCGTGGAGATTATGCAATTGCTTCGCCAGCTAGTACGGGAAACTAACGGGGCGATTCTCCTTTCCACCCACGATTTGGATTTAGCTTTGCGCCTTGCTGATAAAGTTTGGCTATTAGCAACCGATGGAACTTTGCACGTTGGTGCACCTGAGGACTTGGTGCTGAGTGGTGCTTTTGCCAAGACTTTCCGCAGTGAAGGGGTAGAGTTTGATGTCCGTTCTGGGGAATTTCATCTTAATATTCCCCAGAAAGGAGAAGTTAATTTGGTGGGTCAGGGTATGGAAGCAGTGTGGACGACTCGCGCCTTACAGCGCATCGGATTTCACGTGACGCAGCATGGGAACCCTTCACCAATTTTAGTAGAGGTGATATGGGATGGAGGATCTGTTTTTTGGCGAATCACAAGTAGGGAGGTTGTGTCTATTCATCTTTCGTTGTATGAGATGGTGAAATTTTTGGATTTTTTATAACCCAATACGGTTCAGATAACCAACCGCCAAGACGCCAAGGACGCGAAGAAGAAAATAGGAGGAGGTAAGCCCCTTCGGGGCGAAGCGACGTGTTTCCTTTTTTTGACTTTTGACTTTTGACTTTTGACGAACCCGCAGGGGTTGGGGGGTTTGACCCTGTTACATGATTGCTACAACGTCGTTCTGCTTTGGAATGTACTTTTAATAGGGTTTTTCTCTAGGACGACAACTTTAATGTTGATACCTGAATGACAATAACTACGCAATTTCTTTTTTATGTGTGTATATATACTTATTTTTGATTATTATTTTGTCATCCTCCTTAAGACATATTAATATGGGTTTAGTGACAAAATTCTCTGGCAATTTTTTTTAGATAAACAATTTGAATGGTGAGTGACTCTTAACAGGTAGAACTTTAGCGTCACCCTTACCAAGGGAAAGGGTGGGAGGTGTAGGGGATTGAGGTTCTCCTACACCCGTACAGTCCCAGGGAAACTCGTAATTCAGTAATAGTAGGAAAAAAATAATGAGATCTCTAGCGTGTAATAATGAAGGAGCAAGGCTTGAGGCTCTGCGCCAGTATCAAATTTTCGATACTTCTCCAGAACAAGCATTTAAAGATTTGGTTTTCTTAGCATCCCAGATTTGTGGGACACCGATGGCGTTGATTAATCTCATGGATGCCAATTGTCAGTGCTTGAAAGCTAAACTTGGCTTGGATATAGATCAAATGCCAATAGATATTGGGATTGCTTCCTTTTGTATGCATCTAGGTGATGTTTTGGTTATTCCTGACACCTTGGCTGATGAACGGTTTGCTACGAATCCTGTAGTCACGTCTTATCCCTACGTAAGATTTTACGTAGGTGTACCTTTAATGACAGCAGATGGAGAGGCTATAGGGGCATTGTGTATAGCGGATCGTGTCAAGAGGGAAATCAGCCCAGAACAGGTGGAAGCACTGCGGGCTGTCTCTCGCCTGATAGTCAGACAATTAGGTATCCAGCGAAATTTAGCTGCCAAGGCAAGTATGAAAAAGGATATCAGCCATCGCAAGCTGGCGGAACATCAACTGCGCGAACAAGCGGCATTACTTGATATTGTCACAGACGCAATTGTTGTGCGAGATTTATCCAACAGAATTTTATTGTGGAACAAAAGCGCTGAGAAGCTTTACGGCTGGAAGACAGAAGAAGTTATGGGTAATTATGCTCAGAAGTTTTTCGATAGCGAACCTTTGCCACAACACTTAGAAGTTTACCAGAATGTCTTGGAGCATGGTTCTTGGCTGGGTGAGTTGCAGAAAATCACCAAATCTGGTCAGGAAATCATAGTTGAAAGTCGCTGGACGCTGGTATGCGATGAACATTCGCAACCAAAATCAATCCTGGTTGTTGACACCGATATCACGCAGAAAAAACAACTGGAAAAGCAATTTTTACGAGTTCAGCGTATGGATAGTATAGGCACTCTTGCTAGTGGTATTGCTCACGATTTGAACAATGTGCTATCTCCCATTTTGATGTCAGTACAACTGCTAAAAGCCAAATGTTACGATGCACGCGCTCTTTCTATGCTGGGAATAGTAGAAAGCAATGCCAAACGCGGTGCTAATTTGGTGAAACAAGTGCTGTCCTTTGCACGGGGAATTGAAGGCGATCACACTGTGCTTCAGGTAAAGCATCTCATTTTAGAAATGAAACAAATTATCCAACAAACATTTCCCAAATCTATTGCAATTTCCACCGAAATATCCCCTGATTTGTGGCATGTTTGTGGCGATAGCACCCAACTGCATCAAGTCCTGATGAATTTGTGCCTGAATGCTCGTGATGCCATGCCTGAAGGCGGAAATCTGAAAATTTCTGCCAACAATATTTTCATTGATGAAAACTCTGCAAAAATACACATTGATGCTCGAGTAGGTTCCTACATTGTCCTGACTATTTCTGATGGAGGCGTTGGTATTCCTAATGAACAATTAGATAAAATTTTTGAGCCATTTTTCACGACAAAAGAGTTTGATAAAGGGACAGGACTGGGTCTGTCAACAGTCATGAGTATTATTAAAAGTCATGGTGGTTTTATTACTGTATCAAGCTCGGTAGGCGAAGGCACGAAGTTTAAAGTGTATTTACCAGCGGTGCAGGCAGCTACCATTCAACCAGTGGAAGAATTGGAAATAATCACCGGATACGGAGAATGGATTTTGGTTGTCGATGATGACGCTGCTGTTCGGGAGATCACTAAAGCGACTCTTGTACAGAACAATTACCTAGCACTTACTGCTAGTGATGGAATTGAGGCAATAGCACTGTATACGCAATATAAAGATAAAATTAGTGCGGCAATTATTGATATAATGATGCCAAATATGGATGGAGCAACTACCATTAGCACATTGCAAAAGATGAATCCACTGCTGCCTATTATTACTGTAAGTGGACTAGCCACCAGTGAAAAAGTAACGTCGGCACAGGCATCCAATCTCACTACCTTTTTGCCTAAGCCCTACACAGCCCCAGAATTATTAAAAACTCTCCATACAATTATTAATAAAGGTAGGGGGTAGGTGGGGAGATGGGGAGAATGTAGTATTCTTACCCCTCATTCCCAGGCTGCTACCTCCGGTAAAACCATGAGTAAGCAGTGCACCACAAGAGCATTAAACAAGAGGTAACCTATAGTTGGTGGTTTCTGTCAATGCTTAAGTCCTACAGCCAGCCCTTTCAAGGTGCAAGTCGAAAGACTTAGATTTTCTTCGTGTTCTTCGTGCCTTCTCCCAAGGGGAGACGCTGCGCGAACGTGGTTTAAAAATCTTTTTGAACCACGAAGACGCAAAGAACACGAAGGTCAAAATTGGATGTGATTTTCCAAATTTTTTACCCTGCTTGAAAGGGCTAGTCCTAACAGAAACGGTATGACCAATGACAAAGGAAAAATGACAATGGAGGAATTTCCACAGCCAACCGATCAGGCGGACAGTCAAGAGGCGCAACTCAGGATGGCATTAGAAGCAGCTGGTATGGGCACATGGGACTGGGACATTCTGACGAATAAAGTGACTTTGTCGGAGAACCTCAAAGAGTTATTTGCCTCCAAAGATAGCACTTTTGATGCTTTCATAGAATGTGTTCATCCCCTAGACCGCGATTTTGTTAGCCAATCAGTGATGCTGGCGCTTGAAGAAGGGGCAGAATACGACATCGAATTTCGTGTTGTTTGGCATGACGAAACCATTCGTTGGCTGGCTAGCAAAGGCAAGGTCATTCGTAATTCCTCTGGGGTGGCGGTACGGTTTTCTGGTGTTGACATGGACATTACTAAGCGCAAGCAAGCGGAGGAGGCGCTGGAAGTTCATGCAAAAAGACAGGCGCTTGTAGCAGAACTCAGCCAAATGGCACTAGCTGGGATAGATTTGCCCACACTGATGCACCAAACTGTCAGCCTCGTTGCTGAAAGCCTGAAGGTTGAGTATTGCAAAATCTTGGAACTACTGCCAGATGGTAATACTCTACTACTGCGGGCGGGAGTTGGTTGGCAACAAGGGCAGGTGGGAAAAGCAACCGTCAGCGCTGGTATGAATTCCGAAGCTGGCTATACGCTGCTTTCCGATGAGCCAGTTATTGTTAGTGATCTCCGTACAGAAACGCGGTTCAATGAACCCACGTTGCTGCATGACCATCAAGTGGTCAGCGGGATATCGGTTGTGATTCATGGCAAAGAGCGTCGTTTTGGCGTCTTAGGGGCACATACAATCAGAAAACGTACCTTCAGCAGAGATGAGGTTTACTTTTTGCAAACTATTGCCAATGTGCTAGCTACAGCAATTGAGCGCCAAAGGGTTGAAGATGCCTTCCGAGAAAGTGAAGAGCGTTTTGAGATCATTGCCCGTGCTACCAACAATGCGGTTTGGGACTGGAATTTGCTCACAAATCAGGTATGGTGGAATGAGGGTGTATACACACTCTTTGGTTACTGGGCAGAGGAAGTTGGAAACCACATTAATTGGTGGTTTGAATGTATACACCCAGAAAATAGGCAGAGAATTATTTCTGATATTCACGCTGTTAGAGACAGTGGTGAACAATTTTGGTCAAATGAATACCGCTTTCGCCGTCGCGATGGTTCTTATGCCTATATCTTTGAGCGCGGTTATGTCGTTCATGACAATACAGGCAAACCAGTACGGATGATTGGGGCGATGATGGACATGACTGAGCGCAAGCGGGTACAACAAGAGTTACAACGTCAGAACTTGCGCTCCAAGTTGTTTGCTGATGTTACCCTAAAGATTCGCCAGTCTTTACAAATTGATGAAATTTTGCAAACTAGCGTCACAGAGGTGCAAAAGCTGCTACATGCCGACCGTGTATTAATTTTTCGGCTGCACCCAGATGGACACGGAGCCGTAGTCCAAGAGGCGGTTGTTTCCGGCTTTCCCGTGGTTCTGGGACAGAATCTCGTTGACAGTTGCTTCATAGAAGAATATACTCCAAAATACCTCCAAGGACGGATTAGCACCATTACTGACATCAAAGAGGCTGAGATCGACCCTTGCCATAGGGAGTTTCTTCAACAATTTGGTGTCCAAGCTAACCTTGTTGTACCTATTCTCCACACAAATCAACTTTGGGGGCTACTTATTGCTCATCAATGTAACAGCCCCCGCCAGTGGACGAGTTGGGAAACTGAACTTTTGCGAGAACTAGGAGATCAAATAGGCGTTGCCCTAGCTCAAGCTAAAATGTTAGAGCAAGAAACTCGCCAGCGGCAAGAACTAGCCCGTTCTAATGAAGAACTGCAACAATTTGCCTTTATTGCGTCCCACGATTTACAAGAACCGCTGCGGAAAATTAAGACATTTAGCGATCGCCTCAAAGTCTCCTATAGCGACCTATTAACTGAACAAGCCCGTGACTACCTCGAACGGATGCAGAATGCAGTCCGCAGGATGCAGGCTTTGATCGAAGACTTGTTGACACTTTCACGGGTTACCACTAAAGCACAGCCTTTTGTATCTGTCAATCTCTCCCAAGTTACACAAGAGGTCTTATCCGATTTGGAACTGTTGATCCAGCAAACTAGAGGTAGTGTGGAGGTAGGCGACCTATCCACCATTCAAGCCGATCCCCTACAGATGCATCAATTGCTACAAAACCTCATTGGTAATGCCTTGAAATTCCATCGCCAAGAAGAACCGCCCATGGTAAAAATCTATAGTCAAACTCTTCGCGGGGAAGATGGCACTGAACTTTGTCGAATTATTGTAGAGGATAATGGCATCGGATTTGACGAAAAGTATGTGGAGCGCATATTCAACGTTTTTCAACGTTTGCATGGTCGCAGCGAGTATGATGGTACTGGGATCGGCTTAGCTATCTGCCGAAAAATTACCGAGCGTCATCAGGGTAGCATCACAGCCAGAAGCCAACCAGGGCACGGAGCAACTTTTATTGTTACACTACCGACTCATTCTTTGTGTTAATTTATCTAACTTAAAGGGGATTAATATACTCTTATATAATGTGTAGAATTGTAAAGCTGTAGCTCGCGATTTATTGTAATTTAATAATCTATTACTTTTATACTAACTGCAAAGGAGAAAATTTAGAGTGAAGTGTCGCCAAACAACCGTCAGAATCTTAATGGCTGATGATGATGAGGACGACTGCATGTTAACGCGGGACGCGCTGGCAGAAAGTCGATTGACCAACGAGCTACACATCGTCAAGGATGGTGAGGAGTTGATGGATTATCTCTATCGTCGTGGTCAATATGCCCAAGCGCACACTTCACCACGTCCTGGCTTGATTTTACTTGATTTAAATATGCCTAGAAAAGACGGTCGTGAGGCACTCAAAGAAATAAAATCTGATCCCCATCTCAGGCAAATTCCTATTGTGGTGCTGACTACCTCAAAAGCAGAAGAAGATATTGATAATACTTACAATTTGGGGGCAAATTCGTTCATCATTAAACCTGCAACATTCACAGCTTTAGTAGAGGTGATGAAAAATCTTGGAAAGTACTGGTTTGAAATTGTGCAACTACCACTATTATAAATAGTAGGGAAGAAAAATGGACAATAGCTTAATTAGAGTTCTTCTAGTTGATGATGATGAAGATGACTATATTTTAACTCGTGATTGGTTTGGTGAATTTCAGGTGGCTTGCTGCGAGTTGAAATGGGTGAATAGTTATCAAGCTGCAAGTGATGCAATTGCCAAGAATGAACATGATATCTATCTGGTTGATTACCGTTTAGGTTTACATAATGGATTGGAACTATTACGTGAAGCAATTGAAGCTGGTTGCTCTTCTCCAATTATTTTACTAACAGGTCAGGGAGACAAAGAAATAGACATTGAAGCAATGAAAGCGGGGGCATCTGATTATTTAGAAAAAAGCCAATTAACTGCACCCTTACTAGAGCGTTCTATCCGCTACGCCATTGAACGTAGAAGGGCAGAACAAAAAATCCGCGAACAAGCTGCACTACTTGATGTTGCTACCGATGCGATTTTTGTACATGATTTAGAGAATGTAATTTTATTTTGGAATAAAGCTGCTGAGTATCTATACGATTGGAAAGCAAGCGAGGCAATTGGCAAGAAGAAATCAGAACTTTGGTATGAAGAAAATTTATCACAATTGGAAGAAGCACTCAAAAGTTTAGTAAAAAATGGCTCCTGGGAAGGCGAACTATATCAAAGAACAATATCTGGCAAGGACATCATCGTCGAAAGCCGTTGGAGTTTGGTTCACGGGTTTGATAACAAAGGACAATCAATCCTGGTTGTGAATACAAATATCACCCAAAAAAAAGCACTAGAAGCGCAGTTTTTCCGTGCCCAGCGTTTAGAGAGTATCGGGACTTTGGCAAGCGGTATTGCACACGATTTGAACAATGTCCTGACACCCATTTTGATGACAGCGGAACTGTTGGAACTCCAACTCCAGGATGATGTGAGTAAGCGACTGTTGCCCATATTGATTTCCAACGCTGAACGGGGAGCAAATTTAGTTAAGCAAGTGCTGTCTTTTACTCGGGGGATGGAGGGCGATCGCAGTCTGCTGGAATTAAAGCATTTAATTAGAGAAATTCAGCAAATTGTTAAAGAAACCTTTCCTAAATCTATCGAAGTTTCTACCCAAATACCGCCCAACCTTTGGATGATGTCTGGTGATACAACTCAAATACATCAAGTGTTGATGAATTTATGTGTTAATGCTAGAGATGCTATGCCTGATGGTGGTAGTTTGATCATCTCTGCCGAAAATGTTTTCATTGATCAAAACTACGCAGGCATGGATATTGGTGTACGAGTTGGTCACTATATAGGGATAACTGTTACTGATACTGGAGTTGGTATTCCACCTGCTATATTAGAGCGCATATTTGAGCCATTTTTTACTACCAAAGAACTTGGCAAAGGTACGGGACTTGGTCTTTCTACGGTAGTTGGCATTATCAAAAGTCATGGCGGTTTTATTAACGTATATAGCGAGGTAGGAAAAGGTAGCAAATTTAAGGTGTATTTACCAGCAGCAGAAGCTACGGAAACCCTAGAAGAGCAAAAACAGGAATTACCTTCTGGCAATGGAGAATTAATTTTAGTTGTGGATGATGAAGATGCCATTCGAGATATTACGAAAACATCCCTAGAAAGCTATAATTACAAAGCAATGTCTGCCAGCGACGGTATTGAGGCAATAGCCCTTTACGCAGAACATCGGGATAAAATATCCATTGTCTTAACAGACATGTTAATGCCTTCTATGGATGGGCTGACAACCATTCGCACATTGAAAAAAATTAATCCTGCTGTCAAAATTATTGCCGTCAGCGGACTTGCTTCTAGTGAGAAGGTCAATATAGTCACTAATATGGGTGTCCAAGCGTTTTTAGCCAAACCCTATACTGCCAAGGAATTATTGCAAACTATTAGCGACGTTAAGAATAGAAATTAGAATTATGAATTATGAATTATGAATTATGAATTATGAATTCAGGAGTCAGAATTTAAGAGGGTTTGATATCATTAGTCGGCAGACGAACTCTGATTTATGAATGCGTGACTTTTGACGAACCCGAACGCGAGTGCGTCTCCCCGAGTGAGAAGGGGCTGACGCTGTATTGTTTCATCTAGCTTTGCTCTGCGCTGGTGCGCTTGCGGTACTGCGATCGGATACGCGCCATGACCTGTTCTGCGGGGACACCCAGCGTTGCATCAGCTTCACAGTCGTCATAGCTTTTGACAACTTCTTCGCGCAGCCACTTTTCAACAGCGGCATCACGCGCTAGGAGGGTACGGAGACCGTCACGGATGACTTCGCTTTCTGTGGCATATTCGCCATTCGTGACTTTAGCCTTGACCATCTCCAGCATGTCATGGGGCAAGGTGATAGTGAGTGCCTGTGTCGTTCTCATAAGGGATTCTCCTGTTTGAGACCAGTTTATCATAGTGTATGATTAAATCATACACTTAAAGAAGGTATGGTCAGGTTTGAGGTTATTGCCCCCAAAGCCCGTTTTCCTCTGACCGATGTTAAGCCAAAAAAACTGTCAATTTCTGGAATTAGCACTCATTACAGTGAAGCTACAGATCAAAGTGCAGGAGGTGTAGTAAGCTTTTTATGCCAAAGTCCAATCATCCCGCAAATCCTAGATCTAGTTTCTTTCGTGTTGTTGACGATCGCGTTAGTCATTTTGTTAAACCACTCAATCCGTTTCTGAATAAGCTCGTTGAACCCCTTGATCCGCTGCTTGCCAAATTGGCCATTTATACACTCTTATTCTCAAGCATTAGTCTGGCAGCAGTTACGATCTGGAATTTATGCGATCGCTACGTCATAACTCACAAACTTGTTCTGGTAGCTGGTAAGGAGAACGGGGAAAGTTATATACTTAGCCAAGCTCTAGCAAAGGTCGTTGAGAAGCACAGTAATGGGCGGATCACGATTGAAGTCGTTAAAACTGATGGAACCGATGAAAACTTAGAAGCGTTAGAAGGAAGACTTGGCAACTCTCAGAAAGTAAGTGCTCAAACAAATCAGGCAATTCAAAAGGCGGGGGCTAAACATGCTGACTTAGCAACGGCTCAAGCTGACGTTATAGCAGATACGGTTGCACAATCCTCAGCTTCATCTGCACGTACAGTCGCAGCGTTATACCCGGATGTCTTTCAGCTCGTAGTCAGGGATGCTTTAGCACCGCTGACTAATCAGCCATTCTCCAGCCTCAAGGGGAAGAAAATTGAAGTTCCAAACAGAGGTGGACAACTGACCTCCTTTTTGTCGATCGCCGAACATTACGGTTGGAAAGAAAAAGATTTCGTTTTCCTGACAAAGGACGACACAAAAAAAGCTTTTTGCAACAACGAGATCGATGCAGTATTTCGCGTTCGTGCCCTTGGCAATCGGGTATAGCAATCCTATTTGAGATATGAACGGAGGGGACAAGGAAGACTTGGGGGACAAGGGGGACAAGGGGGACAAGGGGGACAAGGGAAAGGTGTTTGCAACTCCTGCACGGATTGCTATAGGAAAATATTCAAGATGATTAATTCATGTGGGAATGGTAATTGATAATTACTATTTTTTGAGTAATAATTGATGGTAAATAAAGAAAAACTCTTACCGATTACCAATCATAACTAATATGCAAAATCAAAACACCACATCGGAAATTTTAGCTACTAACAAAGCTTTTTATCGAGCCTTTGAAAAAAAAGATATCGAGGCAATGAGTGCAGTATGGTCTCAAGGAACTGGTAGTCTGTGTGTTCACCCCGGATGGAATGTGCTGCGCGGTTGGAAGGAAATCCAGAACTCTTGGGTAAAAATATTCCAAAATACTGCTTACATTGAGATTAACACTGACATCATTGTTACAGAAGTTCGCGATCGCATCGCCTACGTCTTACTGGTAGAAAATATTCTCCAAGTTATTGATGGCAGAAGAATTGAAGCACAATCAATGGCGACAAATGTGTTTGAGCTTCTCGGCAGCAAGTGGTACTTAGTTCATCATCACGCCAGTCCCATCATGAGATGAGTAGGGTGGGCACTGCCCACCAATTATAGCGGTTCTCGTTTGAGTCAGATACAGAACGCCCTCAAGATAGCCCAAGAAAGGGCACCCCTCGGACAATTTGGGGGAGAGGGCCGATATCACTCCTCGTGTATGGGATTCAACACCAGAACCGCTATATTCTTCGATTCCGGAAATGCCCAGAAGGGACATCGCATCGCGAACAATGGATAAAGTGGAGCTTAGCTGGTGTTTCGCCTGCCTCGGAGTGAAATTCTACGTATAAACCACAGATTTCCAAGTAAAGAGTCGTTCAAGTTACAGTACTTTCACAATTCATTCAGTCCTCTAAAAGAGGACTTATGCTATGATCCTAGGACTTCGAGTCCTAGGTGGATGCGGACGCAGTCTGAGTTATTTTTTAATGTGCTATCTGGGTGGTGCAAGATGTCAGGACTTCAACCTTTCCATCAAATGCTCGCCAACTCGTAGGGCATTGGCAATAATCGTCAAGGCAGGACTCACCCCAGAACTCGAAGGAAAGAAGCTGCTATCCACAACATAGAGATTGTCTACATCATGGGTACGGCAGTTAAGGTCAAGAACCGATGTGGTTGGATCTTCCCCAAAGCGACAAGTTCCGCACTGATTCGCCACCACTTGAATGGGCATCTCGCTGGTGAGGTGAATACCTTGGGGAAACATGGAGTTTTCAGCAGTTCGGTCTACTGCTTTGAGTACATTAATCCAGTGATAAATCAGGCGATCGTGTGCCTCGGTGTTATTGGGCATGTAATCCAAATACAACTTATTTCCTAACAGACGGACTCGATTGTTGGGATCTGGTAAATCTTCCGTCTGCAACCACCAACCAATGGAATGCGTCACCAGTTGTCGCAAGCTAAATCCCGGCATTAATCTCGCCACAAGAGAGAGGAAAGGCGGTGCAACGGATGCAATCATATCCGGGAGAATTTTACCTGTGTTCTCGATGTGACCCATGGGGTAGGGAAACTCTGGTTCTCCCCAGTAAAAATCATGAACACAAATGGTCTTTTGAAACACAGCAGAATTCGGTTTTGAGCTAAGTTGCACCATTGCCGTCATCAGGTGTTTCATGAAGTTGCGCCCTACTTGATTGGAACTGTTAGCCAGTCCGTTGGGGTGCAATTCATTTTGCGATCGCAACAGCAACGCCGCAGAGTTGACAGCACCACACGCCAGCACCACAATATCGCCACAAAACACATGGGATTGTTTCCCAATTTCTGCTTCCACAGCTTTGACTTCTCTACCCGAAGGGCTGGTGTGTAAATACACAACTTTCGCTGAAGTTAAAAGTGTGACGTTAGGATATTTCAGAATCGGGAGAATTCCCTGTACCTCAGCATCAGCCTTAGCGTGAATTTTGCAAGGAAATCCATCACAAGTTTTGCAGCCGATGCAACTACTATAATCCACATCGCCTTCATTTCGCTTCAATCCCAAAGGCAAATGAAAAGGATGCAGCCCCTGGCGAGAGATAGCATCGCAAATTTCTTGCATTCGGGCTTCGTGGCTCACCGGTCCAGAAGTATACACTTTACTCCGAGGTGGCTCTGTCGGGTCGTCTCCCTCTTTGCCATGAACATTGTAAAGCATCTCTGCTTCAGTGTAGTAGGGTTCAAAGTCTTTGTATTTGAGAGGCCACTCTGGAGAGATACCATCTTGATGTTTGACCTCCTCAAAATCCCGCTCCCGCATCCTCAGCAAAGCCCCACCATAGACCTTGGTATTACCTCCAACCCAGTAATTGGTTTGAGGACGAAACGGTTCTCCTGAACCGTCATACCACTGTTCGTCAGGGTGATAGCGCTCTTTTTTAAAAACCTCCTCAGCACTCCAGTTTTCATCCTCTTGGGGTAAAAAGCTACCCCGTTCTAGAATCAAAATCTTCTTGCCGGTCGGTGCGAGTTTGTGTGCTAACGTAGCTCCACCCGCGCCTGTGCCAATAATAATCACGTCATAGTAGTGGTCATTAATAATCATCTCGACCTTCCTCTTAATTACTTCAACATTTCGGGAACGCAAATTGTTAAACTACTCCCGAACCACCTGAAGAAGACCTATTTAACGAACCGCCAAGACGCCAAGGACGCCAAGAAAAAGGGCGTTGCTGAACAGGAGTATGAATTGACATTTTTCGAGTTGATTAAGCATCAATTCTTTGCGCCTTTGCGCCTTTGCGTAGTCCTGTCATACCGTGATTCACAACGCCAGAAAAAGATAGGTAATCTTGTAGCGGTTCGGGGGTAATACGCGAGCTTATTACTGCCAGATATAGATGAGGACAAACAAAATAATCCAAATCACATCGACGAAGTGCCAGAAGAGCGATGTTGCATTCACACCAAAGTGATTAGAATCATAGTTGCCGGGAATGAAAGAGCGAACAAAAATAATCATCTGCAACAGAATACCTGTGAAAACGTGCAGACCGTGGAAGCCTGTCAGCAGGTAGAATGTCCCTCCGAATACACCTGTGGTTAAACCAAAAGAGAGGCTGCTCCATTCAACTGCCTGTCCTACCAGAAAATAGGTTCCCATGGCCATTGTCGCCAACAGAAACAGACGAAATCTCATGAGGTTGTGGCGACCAAGAGCGCGTTCTGCCAAGTAGATGACAAAGCTACTAGAAACAAGAACCACCGTGTTGATTGCAGGTTCCTTGATTTCCAGTCCTGAAACACCGGGTGGCAGCCAGTCCGGCGTTGTTAATTTGTAGACAATATATCCAGCGAAAAAACTCAGGAAAATGATACTCTCCGAAAGCAGGAACACAATGAAGCCGAACATACTGTTGCCTTCTTCATCGTGGATATGTTCACTGCCAGCGTGATGTAACTGCTCTGAATTGATATTCATAAGGGAGTGGGGAGTGGGGAGTGGGGGAGTGGGGGAGTGGGGGAGTGGGGGAGTGGGGGAGTGGGGAGTGGGGGAGTGGGGAGTGGGGGAGTGGGGGAGTGGGGGTGTACAGGAATTGAAAATGTAAAATTAAGAAGTTTTTAATCGAATCTTCCCCAGTCTCCCCTACACCCTTACCCCCCTACCCCCCTACCCCCCTTTTATCAATGGTTCCGACTTACCGTAGCCGTAGGGTTCTGAAATAACGACGGGAATTTCCTCAAAGTTCTCTACTGGAGGAGGTGAGGAAACCATCCACTCTAGTCCAATGGCCCGCCAGGGATTATCAGATGCTTTCTTACCCTGCATCCAAGAACCTAAGATGTTCAGAATGAAGGGCAGAGTGGAGATTCCTAGCACGAATGCTCCCAAGCTGGCAAGAACGTTCCAGAAAGTATACTCTGGGTCATAGGAGGAGACTCGACGCAACATCCCTTGCAATCCTAATGGGTGCATTGGTAAAAAGTTGAGGTTGGTGCCAATGAGTGCCAACAAGAAGTGCAACTTACCTAAGCCCTCGTGGTACATCCGCCCAGTCATCTTCGGGAACCAGTGGTAGATGGCAGCATACAAGCCCATGGTTACTGTGCCGTAGAGAACGTAGTGGAAGTGACCCACTACAAAGTAGGTATTGTTGACGTGAATATCAACCGGAAGGGAGGAGAGCATAATCCCAGTAATACCTGCAAACACAAACATCACTAATGCACCCAGGGCAAATAGCATTGGTGTATTGAGCCGCAGCTTACCTCCCCAGATAGTAGCAGTCCAGGCAAACACCTTAATGCCAGTCGGCACAGAAACGCACATGGTAGAGATCATGAAGATTATCCGCATCCAGCCTGGTGTACCACTGGCGTACATGTGGTGTACCCAAACAAGAGCGCTCACTCCAGCAATGAGGAGAGATGAGATGGCGACTACTTTGTAGCCGAACAGGGGTTTGCGAGCGTAGACAGGAAAGATTTCGGAAAAAATGCCGAAGACGGGCAGAATGATCACGTAAACGGCAGGGTGCGAGTAGAACCAGAAAAAATGCTGGAAGAGAATTGGATTGCCTCCCTTGGCGGGATCAAAGAAGCTGGTGCCAACACTGAGGTCGAGTAGTAGCATCACTGCACCCGCTGTCAACGCAGGCAATCCAAACAGTTGGATAATCTGGGCGCTCAATACTGCCCAGACAAACAAAGGCATCCGGAAAAACGTCATGCCCGGTGCTCGCATTCGGACAATAGTTGTGACAAAGTTGACTGCCCCCATAATGGAGGACACCCCCGATATTGCCACAGCTACGAGCCAGACAAATTGACCATTAATCAAGTGACCTGTGGGGTTCTGGAGACTGACGGGAGGATAAGACCACCATCCTGCTTGAGCCGGACCATCCGGGAGAAAGAAACTCCCCATCAGCAAAATCCCCACCACGGGCACCATCCAGAAGGCGGCAGCGTTAAGGCGCGGAAACGCCATATCTCGCGCCCCAATCATGAGTGGTACGAGGTAGTTGGCAAAACCGACCAGAGACGGGAAAGTCCACAAGAACAGCATCACTGTGCCGTGCATGGTGAATATCCCGTTATAAAAGCTGCGATTAACGAGATCCGATTCAGGCGTAATCAGTTCCGCCCGAATCACCATCGCCAATATACCGCCTATAAGAAAGAAGATGAAAGAAGTGACTAGGTATTGGATACCAATGACTTTATGGTCAGTGCTAAAGCTGAAGTATCGCAGCCAGCTTGTTGAAGTTTCGTGGTGAGGTTGCTGACTAGCAATGTTGATGTCTTTGACATGGATATTTGTCATCAATAATTTTCCTTTCAACCAGGATAATTGACCAGTGGAGGTGCGGCAGGTTTAACCGTGGGATAGCCAGGATTGAACGCCTTATCTGATGCCTGGAAATACTCACTAGCCGCCTGATTGTTAGCAGGAGAGCGCTCGTAGGTTGCTACCCTGGTCAGCCACTTGTGATAGTCTTCTTTTGACTCCACAACGACATTCGCCTGCATGGTCGCAAAGTAGGTGCCGCTAAATTGGGAATCGGTCAGTCGATATTTGCCAATACGGATGGGAGTGAACTCAAAGTCAATGGTGTGTTTGGGAATTATGTCTTGTTTGAGGCGGAAAGCGGGAATGTAGAAGCCGTGGATAACGTCCTCCGATTGTAGTGCCAGACTGACGCGCCGATCGCTCGGTAGGTGCAATTCGGTGCTGGTGACATCTTTGTCTGGGTAGCGGAAGACCCAAGCCCACTGCTTGGCAAGCACTTCAATTTTTTCAATCGGTTCGGTAGCTTTCTCTATTGGCGCAGCATATGCCGATGCCATTCCCATTGGTGTGTGCAGGTGTAGAACCTCCATCGGACCCCGAATCGCCATTTGTGCGTAGACGTTGTAGCTGTAAAATGCAATCCAAAACACTAACAGGATGGGGATTGCCGTCCACACGATTTCTAGGGTGACATTGCCCTCTATTGGGGGACCATCCCTGGTGTCATACTTACCAGCCCGATGGAAGAGAACGGAATACATCAAAGTTCCTGTTACGCCAAGGAAGATAAATGCACCCAGAGTCACAAGGAAGCTAAACAGTTCATCAATGAGTTTAGATTCTGCTGAACCTTGCGGGGGAAACCAGGAGTACGTCTGCTGTCCAATCCAGAGGCTGACGACGGTTAGGGCGATCGCAATTGCAATCAATACAAAAATATTCCGTGTTTTCATCACAACTTTGGTGTTTGTTAACTGTTGACTGTTGACTGTTGACTGTCAACCGTTAACAGTCAACAGTCTTATTTACTTGAGCAACACGTTGGGGTTTTCGCCTCGTAGTAATAAATTACCAGCGGTATTATGTACCCCAAACTCGGCAGCAAGTTGCGCTCCTAATGTTCCGTGGGCGTACATGATCAATAAAATTCCTAGCCCTGTTAGCAGATAACTCCACTGCACTTGTCTGACCATGTCCTTGCGCCAAAGGTAGCGCTGGAATCCTCTCCATACAGTCATGGCAACAATTAGAGCTAAGAGAAAGACACCCACTACACCATGCCAGAGCATTGTCTCCATTGCTTGCAATCCCCAAGCACTCTTGACATCATTTGAGGGAACTGCCAACATGATTTCGTAGAAGCCTGCTGCAACCGTGAAAAATGTGATGATAGCTGAAGCCAACATGTTGTACCAGCCAACATCAAAAAATTGGGAACGAAATGTAGCGATCGCCAAAAATTTAAAGACTGGTTTTCCTAACAAGAGGAAAAGTACACCAACAAAATCAAAGCCAATGGCGACGATAAACAAACCTAGGGTGAGATGGACTAAGTTTGGATGAATTGGAATGGCGTAGGGCAATCCGTTCGCGCCAAGCTGGGATTTCAACTGGTCAATTAGTTCAGAGTTCATCGCAAAAGTCCCTCCTTCACAGCTTCAACAACTCGCACCGTGTGCAGTCCATACACCCAAACCAGTTCATCTCCAAGATACACTTGGAGGCACACCAAAACTGTCAAGAGTACTCCCACTCCGAGATAAAGAATCGGCAGTCTTTGCGGGTCCCGTAACCGAATGACATAACGCCAAGCTGTAATAGCAGCGATGATTCCTGAAAGCGACCAGCCAAGCAGCGTATGTAAATTTAGCACTGGCTCAACTGCGTTGTAGGGTTCTGCTAAACCAGCTTCAATCTGACCAAAGATAATGGCGATGAAGATGGAAATTGTCGCGAAAAACATATTCCACCAACTCACTTCAAAAAAACGAGAGTTACGGGTCAGATAGCCGACGACATCGCAGAAGAAAGCAAACAGCACCATTGCAATTACGAAGTGTACAACGATGGGATGAATCGTATCAGGGTAGGGTAAATTATGGTCATTCAAAGATGGAAGAAACTTAAGCATGGTACTCTCCTAGGCAGATCTCCTGAACAAGGATGCCAACTATCTCCCTATCTCATATCTTGCACCTTCGATAGGGAGGGTTGGTGGGCAGTGCCCACCCTACGCAATAATCAGGGTTTTAGGCTGCTTCTTTTGCAATAAGATGATGGTGCAAGATATGAGCTATCGTAATTCGTAGTTCGTAATTCGTAATTCGTAATTACCCTCTGCATTTATGCAGGGGCTTGAATAAAAAGTTGCTGCGCATTCTTTGTTTTCCATAAGTAAATTTAGTTGCTCTGTGCCTCAATTAATTACGAATTACGAATTACGAATTACGAATTACGAATTATTATTCGGTCATTTTCTCATGTAGGTACTTTGTGATAGCGATTCTTAATTCACCTCATAAAAATCGCTATGAGGGGTTGAGTTTTTCTTTACCTATTTTTAGGTTAACGAATCTTATAGGAATTGTCAAAAAAATTCACAATTATTTTTTTGGATAAAAAGTCAGCTTTTCATGTTAAATAAAACAGAACAATTTTGATGTTGATATTGTGACATTTATAAAGAATTTATTTGTACTCTAAACCACAAAAATATCAACCTATTAAAGAAGTGATTGGGGACTGGGGAATTGTGACTGGTGACCCAATACTGCAAGGGCTGAGATAATTAACGTGATCGCGAAACCTTGTAGAGACGCGATTAATCGCGAAACCTTGTAGAGACGCGATTAATCGCGTCTCTACTGGTGACGGAGTTGTCTGTAGTAGATGGTAGGTAGTAGGGGCTACTTGCCCTTCAAATAAAAATAGAAGTTCCCCGCGAGGGGGAACTGATTAACGTGGGCTATAAGCGTTTCCTTGGTGTCTGGAACGATAGGAATCGGTTCACAGATGTTCACTTTCGTTGACGAACTGGCTTACTGAGATATTGCACCTCCCTTGTGGGAAGGCTGGTGGGCAGTGCCCACCCTACAATCAAGATAGGCTTTTTTGGCTTCGATTTTCGCAACTTGGCGGTGGTGCAAGATATAAGCTTAGGCATCCAATTAGAAACTGCGTGGCGTTACGGAGACGGAACCGCTACTCGATTGCTCTTAACAATCTGTGGCTGATAGGAAAACACCTCTCGGCTACTGGGTTCTACGGTCACTTTGACCCAATTCACATCATTGGTACCGTTCGGCGCATTGTCGCCAAATGTCTCGACACGAGTGAAGTTCTCGAGGCGTCTGCCTTGAGCATCCAGAAATGGCTTGTCAACGCGGTAGTAGTGCGAGTCGCCGTGTACGTAGGCAACCGGTTTACGGAAAGCAATCACCTCATCGCGCAACGCTAATAAAAAGCTCTGGAAACCATCAGGCTGCCCATCGGTTTCCGCGAGCGTCTTCGGATCGCGCAAAGGTGCTCTGGTTCCGTCGGTCAGGTCCCACCCCGGATCGCCTTGAGAGATAAACATGACGGCCACCGAATTCTGTGCCTTTGCCACTTGAAAGGTCTCTCTCATCCATGCAATATCAGCCGCGTTTCGCGCCTCGTACTCCTCCGGGTCAGGCGCAGTGTCGCATAGGTTGTTGCACGAACCCTGGATATTGAGTGTCGCATAAGTAACCTTACCAACCGTCCAGCGGCGGTTCTCAACACAGGGCACAGCGGTGTCGTTTGCACCAAGGCACAGCGGTGCCGTCTGCACCTCCTGGACTAGCTGACGCTGCCCGAGGGAAAAATTCGTGCTGAAGAATACCTCACGCTCGTAGTCGAGGCGCTCGCGTGAGTTGAATCCACCGTTTGAGGGGCGATCGCAGTCAGTCCAATCGTTGTCGCCCGGCGTGAAGACTGCTGGTGCCTTCAGGGCGTTGAAGTAGCCGAGGGCCTGGGTGTAGAGGTCATTGCTGCAGGTGGTTGGCGTTACCGAGCCGTCTATAGAGTTGCCCGCCTTCAGGTCGCCGTCGTGGACCGTGAAGGCCAGGTTTTGCGCGTTCATGTCAGCGATGAGGTTCGGGACCCCCGTCGTCGCCTGCTGGTCCGAGTAGGGGAAATCGCCCCAAAGTCCGATGGCGTATCGCTCGTTCTCGCCCTTGGACTCGTTCTTGCTGGCAGTTGCCAAACTGATTGCGGAACTTGCTAACAACGGCACAGTCAGCGCCAGTAAACACATTTTACGCAGCAGACGCGCAGTGGTGACGCGTTGAAACACTGAGTAGCCAAGCTTTGTCATCATCTATATCCTCGATTATTCTTTGGGTCCGTGAGCGCATTTTGGACAATTAGCCCCTGCCCACTCAGTTAAAAAATTAGATTACCGGATTGTTGATGACAGATAGGTTATGGATGGGTTAAGAGTTCGCTTTTTTATAGGTACTTCACCGATACTTTAGGGATACTTTACGGATACTTTACAGAACCAACTGATATAGCAATCCGTGCAGGAGTTGCAAACACCTCTGGCAAGTCCTCAAAGTCCCCCAAGTCTTCCAGGACCTCTGTTCAGATATCAAATAGGATGGCTATAGTAGTGGATTGTATTTGCCAGATGATGAGGCGTAGAAAGTGTGATGCTCTCAAATGGAGAGCCGCCAAGCGCGATTAGCGCGGGTCGTAGACACGAAGCTACTCAATCTACTCATATATGAATATGCTTTACCGCTTCTAATCTCAGCATAATGGTGCTTGATAAAAGAGGAACCTGAATGTTTTAATGCTAATAGTAGTTTTTGTAAGTTAATAATTTTTGGCTTCTTGTTGCAATTTAAAGTCATGAAAAATACATTGTTTGATAAAATATTCCGCGACAGCAATGGCGAAATTGTTTTAGCTCAAAAGCCAAACTTACCGATTATTGTTTGGATAGCAGCTAGTTTACTCAAATTAATTTTTCCAACAGGCGTTGGGAACACAGGGTTAGACGTACTGGCTTTTGGCTCTTTGTTTACTTGGGCGTGGCTGGAATTATTTCAAGGGGTTAATTATTTTCGTAGAGCACTAGGCTTCGTCGTGTTTATTGGTGTTATAGCGTCAAGAACTGTGGGTATTGATGCACTTGGCTGAAACAGCCGCTTTTGGGGGGAGGATTTCTAAATCTTTTTTCTAGTCTCTAATTTATATATTAGTGGACCGGCTATCTAGTCTGCCAAAACCTAATTTTTAGATTGAAGGTCATTTTTTTCGGAAACATGGTCTGGAGTAAGATTTTTAGACGATGGGTGGCGGCAACATGTGACGCTTGCTACTTTTACCTCTTCTCAGGCTTTTCGCACGCCAGCTAAAATCAACGCGATTGCCTCTTGAGAGTGTTGTTCTAACATTGCTTTACTTAGAAGCCGCTTGCCTTGAGGATAATGCTGAATATTTCCAATGCCAACAAAGTAGAACAAGCAAGTTCCCATAATTTTCATAGCTACAAGTGAACTGACAAGTTTGTCGATAAAGCATTCGGGATTCTGTAAAGATGAAAACAGCTAACAATATCATCATTGTCGGTGGCGGAATTGGCGGTGCGGCAACCGCAGTTGCTCTTCATCAGGCTGGTCTTGAACCAATTGTCTATGAACGAACTTCTGAGTTGCGGGAGGTCGGGGCTGGTATTGCACTTTGGGCAAATGCCACACACATCCTGAAAAATCTAGGTTTGTTGTCGGATGCGCTCCGCGTTGGCTATTTAATAACAAACTACCAATTCAATTCTCAGAGTGGAAAGGAGTTAGTCAATGTACCCGTTGATAGCTTTGAGTTACCTGTGGTTGGCATCCATAGAGCTGAATTACATCAGCTACTATGGCACCATGTCGAGCGGGAAAAATTTGTTTTAGGGCAAACTTTTCTTGGGTTTGAGCTTGAGGAACAGAAGGTTCGTGCTCACTTCAGTTCCGGCTTAACTGTCGAGGGAGATGCGTTAATTGGGGCTGATGGTCTCAGGTCGCGGGTACGAGCGGCCCTCTTCGGCGATCAACCCCCTATCTATCGCCACTTCAAGACTTGGCGCGGTCTAACAGATTACGTTCCCAGCAAATATCCTCCCGGCTACATTCAGGAGTTCTTAGGACGTGGCAAAGGCTTCGGCTTCATGATGCTGGGTCAGGGGCGGATGTATTGGTATGCAGCCGCGACTGCACCCCTAGCACAGCTGAATGCCCCAATTGGTCGTAAACAAGAGCTTGAAACGATGTTTCAAGATTGGTTTCCATCGGTTCCTGAGTTGATTACAGTGACGGATGAAGCCAATATTCTGACTACAGATTTGTACGATCGGGTCCCAACTCGACCTTGGAGTAAGCAGAATATTACGCTGCTGGGTGATGCTGCACATCCAATGCTGCCAACTATGGGACAGGGAGCATGTACAGCATTAGAGGATGCGTATGTACTCGCTAAGTGTTTGAAAGAGCAAGCAGACCCAAAAGTTGCTTTCCAACAGTATGAGTCAGAGCGCTTTCCTCGCACGAAGTTGATCGTTGAGCAATCCTTGCGGGCAGGGAAAATGGGTGAATTGGATCATCCTGTTGGCGTGGCAGTACGAAACACATTCATGAAGCTCATGGGATCAACCATCAGCAACAGCTTCAAGTCGCTTCATGCTTACAGAGCGTGAGCGTTAGCGGGATACATTTAGGTTATATGTACACTACATAGTGAAAATATTCTATGTGAGCCATGCTGAAACCTATGGGCTGGTTCACTTGCCCCACGATCGCGGAATTAATGCAGAACAATCCGTTGTGGAGGGACTGAGCCAAACATCTGCGCGAGCACGAATATTTACTTATGTCCAAGCTACAATTCATCTCCCGGCATGGGATTGACCAGCCCTTCGGGCGGCTCTGGGCAGAGGGCAGAGGGCAGAAGGAAGATGTATTTTTTATACTTTATAACATCTATGCCCTCTGAAAGCCGCCACAAAACCAGTACATGCCCTTCTGCCCTCAGCATAGCTGCCTTTCTTGTTAAAAGAAGTCAACAGTCATAAAGCAGCATTAAAAATTTGTTGTGCGGTCAGCTTTAGTTCTCTTAATGCAGTAGAAATAATGCGCTCTTCCCCCCGAAATTGAGAAACCTGGTATTCGTCATCAACTAAGTTATAAATTGATAAAGTCGGTTGTTTTGGGCTACCTATATATTTAATACCACCCAACCCAAGATAATCTACAATCCAATACTCAAGTATTTTTATTTCTTCATACTCACCCATCTTTTTATAATAGTCATCGCGCCAATTTGTACTAACTACTTCAACCACTAAGGGGATAGAAGCGCCACTCTGAACAGTAGAATATTTCGCCCAAAGTTCTTCTGATTTTAAAGCAGGTTTATTAAGTACTAATACATCTGGAGAGTAAGCAGAATTACTAGTAGCAGATTGCACTAGTGCAGTTTTGGGAATTGAGTAAGGTAATTTTAAGCGTTTGATTACAGATGAAATTTCAATATTTAAAAATCCTGTAACATCTTCATGCTCTCCTGTTGGCTGTGACATCTCAACTATTGCCCCATTATGCAGTTCGTAACGTTTATCTGAATTTTCTGGAATCCATTCCACAAATTCTTGAACTGTTATTGGTTTGAATAATGCTTGAGTCATATTACCCCACGGACTGCTATAATTAATTTTCGCGACTATGTCTATTATGTTTGGTTGATGATCATTTGTATAAAGTTCGTAGTTGCTAAGAGCGCTAAAGCGCAACTACAAACTTGAGATGAAATCCAATCACGTAGGAGGGGGTTTACCTGATGTGGTACTTCGTCGTGGGGACAATGACCTGCAACTAGGAAGTGTTCGGTCAATTCAGGATAGTATTGCCGAAACTTCTTGGAACGTTCTCTTGCGTTTATCCAAGGGTCAGCTTCTCCCCATAATAGCAACACAGGACAAGTTAATTGCTTCAGCAGCACATCAACTTTTTCTCCTTGGGGAGTGCTAAACACAGAAGAAAACACATCCATTGCACCTGAATCGCAAGCAGGACGATAAATTTCTTCTACCAATTGGTCTGTAATGGCACTTTTGTCAAGATAAACTTTTTCTAAGGTTTGGCGAATGACCCAAGGTTGTCTAATGTACTGGAATAGAAGAAAACGCCCCCAAGGCTGCTGAAAAATCCATTTAACAACGTCACCCAACAGTTTTTGCAACTGTTGATTTGGCGAAGGAGTCTGAATTTCTGTTTGCATAGCTTCAGGTTCAACAGAAGGCTGGTTTTCGCTAAAGGGACCTGCACTGTTAAGCAACACTAAGCCCGCCGCCGCATCAGGACGCTGTGCTGCAACACACAAGCTGATATAGCCTCCAAGAGAATTACCTGCTAACACAGCTTTTTGACCAATGACTTGGGTGATAAAGTCGTAGAGTTGGTCACGCCACAGGTTTCCACTATACTCTAACTTAGGTTTTGCCGATCGCCCAAATCCCAACAGGTCGATGGCAAACACCTCAAAATCATCACACAATCCTATAATATTCTTGCGCCAGTGGTCTGTCGATGCACCAAACCCATGTACTAACAGCAATGGAGGACGTTGCGATTGTTTCTCTCCCGCTTTGACATAGTAAACATTGTGCCCCCGCCACTGCCAATACTTACCAGGAACAGAAGTTGTCGTTGCCTGCATAATCTTACGAAATATTAAGTATTTTTAATTATTGTAACCTACCATTCTTAGTGGAAAAAAAATGCAACAAACAATTACAGGAAAAACCAAACTACTAGGAGTCATTGGACATCCAGTGGAACACTCTCTGTCACCAGTGATGCACAATGCAGCACTCACCCACCTAGGACTGGATTACGTTTATATTCCCTTACCAGTAGAACCACGGAATTTACAAACAGCCATCCAAGGTTTTACTGCCATTGACCTTGTGGGCTTTAATGTCACAATTCCTCACAAACAGGCTATATTACCTTTATTATCAGAAATAGAACCCATTGCCCAAGCCGTAGGAGCAGTGAATACTGTTAGTCGTAAAAATAACTTATGGATTGGTACAAACACTGACGTAGAAGGATTTCTCGCGCCGTTGCAAACCACATACAACCAGGATTGGAGCCAGAAAATAGCAGTGATATTAGGTAATGGTGGTGCGGCGAGAGCAGTTGTGGCAGGTTGTGCGCAGCTTGGTTGTGCTAAGATATATATAGTTGGGCGCAATATGCAGAATTTAGAAGAATTTCGCAAGAGTTGGGATAATTCGCCCCTGGGAGTTAATCTCTACGTCCATACATGGGACTCATTGCCAAAGTTAATTCCGCAAGCAAACTTGCTGGTAAACACAACCCCCATCGGTATGCATCCCAATGTGGAGGAGTCGCCTTTGAGTGCAGAGGAAATGGCTCATCTACCACCAAGGGCGATCGCCTACGATTTGATATATACTCCTAACCCCACAAAATTTCTACAACAGGCACAGAATATAGGTGCTATTCCCATCGATGGACTAGAAATGCTAGTCCAACAAGGTGCAGCAGCATTAAAAATCTGGTTACAACGGCAAACTGTTCCTGTAGACGTGATGCGTCAAAGTTTGCATTTGAAGTAGGGAGTAGGGAGTGGGGAGTGGGGAGTGGGGGAAGAGGGGGAGGTGGTGATGTTTCTTCCATTTATAGCGGGTGGTTCGCCGCCCGTGGCTTGCTCCCACACCCTACCCCCGAAACCTGCAACCCTTTTCATTGGGGACCGGTGGATTAGGAATTAGGAGTTAGAGATTAGGGATTACATCCATCTCCCCACTCCCCACTCCCCACTCCCCACTCCCCAATCCCCATTAGCTCAATTCAAATGCTCCAATATCAGATCTACCACCACTCACACGAGGCTTGCCACGCTGGTCGGTTGTGGGGTCAGTTGACTTCCCTGTTGGGTCGCCTGCATTAATTGCCGGACTATTTTTGAGCAGGGCAATTGTCTGTGTGGGGCCACCATTAAATTTCAATGAATCCAGGCCGGGATTGATCGGGTTGGCGCTAGTACCAACGATGTCTCCTGTAACGCCAAATCCAGTACTACCAGTACTGTTGCCAATTAGGTTGTAGCCAATGCTAGTAAATGTACCTCCTATGTCGGGGTTGACACCACCTGCACTTGAACGGTTGGCGGCGATAATTGTGTTACGGCTACTGACAGTGCCTGGAGTCGTTCCAGTACGCGTGCCATTGAACACGCCATTGAATACACCCCCACCATTGGCGGCTTGGTTGAGAGTAAGAGTATCAAACAACAGGGTGACAGCACCAATACTATAGATGCCCCCGCCTGTATTACCTGCCGTGTTACCACTGAGGGTGCTGTTGGTCGCATTCACGATACCCTGTGCGGCAATAAAGCCTGTTCGGCTCACCTGTGTCTCGACTGTTGTATTATATATACCGCCGCCATTATTGGCTGCCTTGTTATTGCTCAGAGTACTGTTACTAAGCTGAACAGTTCCACCGTTGGGGTTATAGATGCCGCCGCCATCACTAGCTGAGGAGTTATTACTGATAGTACTGTTGCTGATGGTACCGCTACCGTAGATGCCACCGCCGCTTCCGGCTGCCGTGTTACCACTGAGGGTGCTGTTGCTGATGGTGCCGCTACCGTAAATACCACCGCCGTTGCCACTGAAGCCGTTGAAAACCTTTGCGGAGTTATTGCTGACGGTGGAGTTATCCACTTCAACATTGCCAGAGCTATAGATGCCGCCGCCATCACTAGCTGAGGAGTTGTTACTTATAGTGCTGTTGCTGATCTTAAAAGTTTCGCCGAAGTCGTTGAAGTTTTCAATACCACCGCCTCTGCCCCCAGTTGCTGAGTTGTTGGTTATAGTAGTGTGGCTTATTACTGTGAAGTTGCCAGCTGATCTAATGTCGTTGTCGATACCACCCCCGTCTATAGCTGAGTTATAGCTTATGGTGCTGTCGCTCACTTTAAGAATGGCTCTGAAGCTGTTGATGCCACCACCGAAGTTTGCCGAATTGTTGCTGATGATGCTGTTGCTCACATCAGCAGTTCCGTAGAAGAGAAAAATGCCGGCACCATAACCTGATGAGTTACCGCTGATGGTGCTGTTGCTCACCTTAATGATACTGTTGTCACCGTAGCTAAGGATGCCGCCGCCGTCCCTGCCTCCTGAGTTACCCCTGATGGTACTGTTTTTCACTTCAAGGGTGCTACCGCTATCAAAACTGCTACCACTACTTTTATTATTTGCAATTCCGTCACCGCCGTTACTTGCCGAGTTACCATTGATGGTGCTGTTGCTGACTGTTAGACTAGCGCCAATATTGTTAAAAATACCGCCGCCGTAGCCACCTGGAAATGTGGTACCAGTAGACACGGTCGTAGAGTTATTGCGAACAATGCTGCTATCTAGGGTGAGGATACCGGAGTTCTTAATTCCACCACCATCATCCCCTGTGACTCTACCATCAGCGACAATCAATCCAGAGAGATTAACCGTTGCTGCCTTTTCAATTTCAAACACCCGCGACGCGCCCGAACCACTCACCGTCACCAAATCTGAGCCTGTCAATGTGTCTCGTGGGGCAATGATATCCAAGTTATGAGTGATGTCTAATTCTCCGCGACTTAGGGTAATCGTCTGTGCTTTAGAGAAGAGCGACCTGTCAAACACAATCAAGTCTGGAACAGGATCTGCATTCGCTTTGTTAATAGCATCCCTCAAGGTGGTTGCACCTGGTTGTCCTGCTACATCGGCAATACTATTCACTACAATTATACCTGTGGGCTTCACGTTCACAAGCCCTGCATTCAACAAGTCTTGCACATTATCCCCAAACACAGGTGTGTTTGTAGATACTAGAGGATTGATGGAGTTAGAAGTTATAGGGTCCATGAGTATGGATTCTCTCAATTAAGAATGAGGACTTAATAATTCGTAATTCGTAATTCGTAATTCGTAATTACCGTGACATAAGGGTTTGAGACATTTCAAATGGGTGGTTTATTTACGCGCCCCCTGTACTAGTACTCGACCAACCCAAAATTGCGCTTGTGTGGACCGACCCCCAGACAGGGAGACACACTCCTTCGCGGAGAAGTTCTACTAGGCTTTGTTGCCTTGGTGGACTACTAGGAATTACGGTTATATCCTTTTAGACAATCCATCGGTCCCCAATCACCTTTACAAATTATTTTCATCTGTCATGGTCTAGGCTACACTTTAGAGGTGATGAGAAGGTTAAGTGGTAGTTATTTTTTGGTTAAATTATTTTCTTGCTAACTGTGATTAGGGATTGGTGACTAGGGAATACGATTACCTAACCAAAAGTCAACCCTAAAATTAGGGAGTAGGGAATGGGGAGTGGGGGAGATAGGGGAGTAAACAATTATTCTTTCCCGTCTTCCTCATCTTCCCCACTCCCCATTCCCCATTCCCCACTCCCCACTCCTCTTTCTGGCCAGCGCCAATTATACTGATTCCATTGGTAGATTCCTTGAATTTCGTACTCGACACCAGTTTGGAAGCGGATAACGCAATTGGTAGAGGAATCATCGCTAATGCTCATTTCATCAACCTGAATGACTGTGCAGGGGAACCATTCGGGGAAACATGGACCATTTTCTTGTACCCATTCCCACAGAGCGTTGCAAACTTCTATGCGATCGCCCACTCTGAGCTTAAGTCCATTCTTGATACAATACTTATCAAAATGATATGTCTCAACGCGATTCAGCCACTGCGAACCGTAACGCTTGCGGATAAATTCTACTGCTCCCGAGTCATTTTCATGGAGCCAGTCGTTCAGTAATTGGGCTTTCCACAAGCGATTTTCTTCTTCCTGTGCTTTGACGAACTGTAATAATGCAAGTAATTCTTCTGCTGTCAGTTCGTCTAAAGGATTGTCAAGCGGATGAGAGTTTCGCTGAATTTGCCCCACCACTTGCAGTAGTATCTCTTTTTGCGTATCAGTGAGAGGGCAGCTGGCTGCATCACAACGATAAAAAGCTGCTTGCAGGGCTACGTCAATCTCATCTGGACTCATAAGTTATATAGCAATCGAGGGTTTTATTTTCTAATTATTACAAAAATTGTGTGTAGGAGTGTCACAGTGTCATTTCAAGGTATGCTGGTTTTTCAACTAAGTAGTAGTTAGTAGTTAGTTGTTGTTTGGCACCAATCCCCAATCCCCAATCCCCAATCCCCATTCCCCATTCCCCAATTCATTCACGGTGTCTTTTATGCGGTTGCGCTCACTCACGGTTATTTTCGTTTCCTGCGTTATCGGGGTGCTATCGTGGGTGTTTACTCCCCCCGCTGTAGCGCTGACACAGATTAAATTATCTCGCCTTTCCTATCACGAGTGTCCACCAGAACTGGCACAAGGAGCCGTTACTAGTGGTGGTACTACTATGGCAGCTCATTGCTTTATTGTCACTGGCATTGCTGACAACGCCACCAACAAAACCGTCTATGATGCAGATATTTTTGGGCGGATCTATGATGCTAATAATGACTCAGTCATGCAAAACCGTACCCGTTTGGGTTCAATTGAGAAAATCCCACCAGGTATCAGCGATTTTGAATTGAGAATTTCTGTCCCTGCCAACCAGCCTACTCCATTGAAGTTGAAGCAGTTTAAAGCCGCTGGATTTAGCGCTCAAGTTCGCAGGTAATTGTATGTGTGTAGAGACCGTAAATTTACGGTCTCCTTCTATTTGGCATTAAGCCGGCATGAATCTGGGAACACCACTGAGAACCATGGTCGCTAGAGAAAGCGCCAAGAACGCCAGCATGGGGGAAAAATCAATGCCGCCTAATGGGGGAATGATTGAACGGAACAGATTTAGAAAGGGGTCAGTTATTTGGCTTAAAGCGGCAAATGGTTGATTATACCAGTCAATGTTGGGAAACCATGTTAAGAGAATCCTAATAATCAGCAGAGTCTGATAAATACTTATGAAAGTAAGCAGTGTGTTAATCAGTAAAGTCAAAGCCATGGTTGAACGGTTTCCTACTAAGTGTCAAAAGTGTTCTTATGATTAATTTTAATTGAGCATTCGTCAAGGCGGATGCACATACAGTTATCAGCTAGCATTTATCAGATGTTCACTGATGACTGTTGAGTGATGAGAGTGAGATAAGTGCGAAGCTACTCGCGTAAAGAGGGGCGATCGTGAATTTCCTGGCCTGAATTGCCATTTACATTCCCCAATTGCTGTCTCACTTCATCAATTGTGGCATTAAGCTGGGCAATTTTATCTTCTAGCGATCGCCGCGCCGTTTCCATGGACATAGCCTCACTTTCAGCAGCTTTCATCTGACGCCTTTTCGAGGTAGATGCTTTTCTAGCTTCTATTGCGTCGGCGCTTATTTGCTCCTCCTGTTCTGCTGCTAATTCTGGATCGCGTCGAGAAACAACAAGTGCACCCAGAACACCACCAACTACACTGCCGAAAATCGCTCCCGCGAAAAAACCACTACCAAAACCATCTCGTTCTTTCATATCTTTCCCGCCTTGAACAAACCCTGCACCTTACTGTCAGTTTAAGCTACGTTCCAATCCTTGCTGCATACTAGCTTAAGTCCCGAAGATGCGATCGCCTGCATCTCCCAATCCAGGCACGATAAATCCCTGACTGTTGACCGTTTCGTCGATAGCGGCACTGTAAACTATTAAACCCGGATACTCAGCACTAAGTGGTCGCAAAGCAGCGGGAGATGCCACTACACAAACAATTCGCGTTAGGTCTGGATTTACACCCCGCTGTGTCAATTCTGACATTGCTTTCATGATAGACCCTCCCGTTGCCAGCATTGGATCGGTAACTAAGACCCGTGTTTGCGGGTCAAATTTTTCTGGCAATTTATTCAGGTAACATACTGGTTGCAGCGTTTTTTCATCTCGCTCCAAGCCAAGATGGTAAATTGATGCCAAGGGCAACAACGTCTGTGCTCCCTCTAGTAATCCTAGACCAGCCCGCAGAATCGGTACTACCGCCACTGGCACATGGGGATCAATGAAAGTAGCATCACAGGAATCCAGGGGAGTCTGTACGGTTGTCTCTTGAGTCGGCAACCACTCTCGAGCCGCTTCATAAGTCAACCACCGTCCCAATTCTGTCATGGCACTCCGAAATAACACCGAAGGCGTGTCAGCATCACGGGCGACCGCCAACCAGTGCTTAATTAAAGGATGGGATGGAACATAAACACGCAGTTGTAGCGTCATAGCCGGAAACAGGCTTTTTTGTATTGTATAACAACTGAATCATCATGATACTCTTTCGGAGCATACGACTAACAGCTTAAATCCGCAATCTCAGTTTTTGTTGAGAATTTTTTTCAGTAAAAATTGACATAAATTCTCAATGAACGTTATATTATTTTCAGTGTTCTCCTCTCTTTAAGGATCGGCAGACGGGATTGGTCAGCAGTAGCAGGCTCGTCCCTCTTTTTTTGGATTTATCAAGATTTAGAATTGACAGACTTCATGCCTCAAACTCCCACTCCCTCTTTTGAGCTAAACCCATTGTTTTCCATGCTACGTTGGGATCCTTTTTAGGACTTACGCACGCTCACTAATTGACTATAATATGCAGTAGGGATGTATTGCAATACACCCCGGAGGTGGGTGATGATGGTTCTCTATTTATTAGGACTAGCCCTTTCAAGGTGGGTGAAAAATTGGGAAAATCACGTCCACTTTTCGTCATTTTACCTTCGTGTTCTTCGTGCCTTCGCGGTTCAAAAAGATTTTTAAACCGCGAAGACGCGAAGGACACGAAGGAAATCCAAGTCTTACGACTTGCACCTTGAAAGGGCTA
>JADQBA010000029.1 GCA_016903675.1 Stigonema ocellatum SAG 48.90 = DSM 106950
CCCCACTCCCCACTCCCCACTCCCCACTCCCCACTCTTGTTAAGGATAAATTAGGATTTTGTAAGTTTCGGGAGTCGGAGATATTGCCTGTTCGACAGCTGCTGATAAATCCTGCAATGGATAACGATCGCTAATTAACGCCTGGACATCAATGCGCCGATTAAACACTAAATCAGCAGCCAGACTCTGAATGCGGTAAGATGAGCTATAACTGCCCATCAAATCAATTTCCCGGCGGTAAAGAATATTTGGGTTGACAGGAATTTCCATCTCATCGGGAAACTCAGCGAAAAAGACGATCTTGCCGCCTTTACGGGTACAGTCGAGGGCTTGAAAGAAAGCTTTGTCGCTGGGTACAGCCAGCAGGGTAACATCAACACCCATGCCATTGGTGAGGTCATGAATTTTTGCTCTTAAATCAGCGTCACGGGCATCAAACGCAGCTTGGGCACCTACACTCAAAGCTTTCTCAATGCGGGATGGAAGTAAATCGGTAGCGATCGCTTTTGCCCCAAAAGACTTCACCAACATCACAAACATTAAACCAATTGGTCCTGCACCAGTAATCAAAACCGTTTGACCGGGAGCAATTTGGGCTTTTTTTACTGCCTTGAGGCAGCAGTTAGTCGGTTCTACAAAACTTGCTTCTTCAAAACTTATATCATCGGGTATGGGAATTAGCCCCCCATTGCGTACAATATGACCGGGAACTTTGACATACTCAGCAAAACCACCACCACTGGGCGCAAACCCTGCTGTAGTACAGATGTTTTTGTAGGTATCGCAGATGGAAAAATTGTCATTTAGACAGTAGGCGCAACGCATACAGGGGATATGGTGCATCACCGCTACCCGTTGCCCAACCTGCCAACCTGTTACCTCATCACCTACCGCTGTTATCGTCCCAGCAGTTTCATGCCCAAAGATGCGCGGCGGTTCATACAGGGGATAACGAATTTTTTTGATATCCGACTGACACAACCCCACTACCTGCACCTGTACCAGTACCTCATCCGTTAAGAGTGTCGGAACTGGGATATCCTCGTAAGACAGTTGATTTACGCCTCTGAATACCTGTGCTTTCACGTTAATTTCTCATTGCTCAACGATCATAGATTTAACACTGTTAGGCGCTCTTTCACCTATCAGTATTGTATTAATTCTACGGGTTTGTGCAAAAAGCGAAGTTCCTGTGGTCGAGTACTACAAGGGTTGTTCTACCGTATTAATGCGGTATTTAAGGTGTTCAAATGGCATTTGGTGTTACTGGCAAGAATAGGATGACTTCGTTAACATGAGTGGAAAATGAACAGCAATTGCCCCGTAGGCAGCTTGTAACGAGGGCAATAGCATACAGCCCCGAAACTGCAAGCCCCTGCCTATGAGCAATTACTCAAACTGAAGTGCTGTAAGGATTACGCTGCTCATGGGTTAATTGTTGAACATATCTTCAGATAAATCAAAATTATTTTTTAGTAAAAAACAATACTTTTTTACGAATTCTCCGGATACACTTAAGAAAACTCAGTATCAGGAAACTAGAGAGTTCTAAAATAGACATTTGCTATGCGTGCCACAATTTCACTTTTAGTTCCAAGTTTGCTACTTGGCTTCTTAGCTTTTGACCACCAAGCAATGGCATCCGATGTGTCACTGTGGACTTCGAGTTCCCAAAATCTGCTATCGGTGAAGCCTCATAATAAGAAGAAAACTGAGCCTCCTACGTCTCCTTATCGGGGTAGTGGGCGCAGGGAAATACCGACACTATAATACACATTCTACTGTCTAACGACCATCGTGAAACGTCTCTTTTTGAGGTGCAGTCGTTTTGTGGCAAGGGAATGAGAGTGCATCAAAACAGGGTCTTATACTAAACATTTCAGGAAAAACGTTCCCTGGTCAAGATATAAAATTTGAGACACGATAAAGTTAGGCAATAGGTCAGGACTTCATCCGTAAGCTCTGTATATATAGTGACCTGATTGCTAGTATCACAAGCATGATTTGCTACTCAAACAATCAGTAGTTTACTGAACGCAACCTTCAAATCATCTAGAATAGCCTTGGCGGTTGTTGGCAAGAGTACCGGATGTGAGTTCCAACAAAAAAGCCTCTCATCCCGAGAGGCTTAAATACAATACCCGTGAATGAAAACCCTCACCCCTAGCCCCTCTCCCAAATTGGGAGAGGGGTAGGGGTGAGGGCGGTCATGAGGATGAAATAGCCTTATCTAACTGCTCTGTGATTCCGTTCATTCACGGGTATTGGGCTTAAATAGATTTAGCGCAGAGAAATTTTGTACCTATATAAAAATTACAGCAGCGATCGCGCCTGCAACTGCGGCAAAAAACGCCGAAACTACAGCTGTTGCGAATAGCCACCAGGCAGCCGTAGCAGCAGCTTTTCTTGTTTCTTCTGCTTGGCGCTGTGCTTGCTGCTTCACGGATTCCAAGCGTCGCTGTGCTTCATGCTGTATACGTTCTGCCCGTTGTAGCACACTGTTGCGTGCCCTTTCAATTTGGTCGATAATCCGGTTGGCATCTGCCTCAGAGATATCCTCACGAGAACTCATGATGGCAACTAGGGTATCTCGATTAAAATCGGACAGGCGATCGCGCAATGCTTCAAATCCTGCTTGTGGATCTTCAAACAATTTGCGAACATCGCGTTTAACACCATCATAGTTAAGTTCTGGACGATCCAGGGAGTTGAGATAGTTCCGGATGCGGGCAAATACTCCATCAACCACATCCTGAATGCGCCGCTGGATACCTCGCACTTGTTCCACAAATTGCTCCCGTACTGATATAATACTATCTGCAATTTTTGCAGCTTCCTCATCGGAAAGGTCTTCCCGTAGTTTCAGTAAGGCGATGACAGTAGAACGGTCAAAGTGGGAAAGGCGATCGCTAAAACTTTCCACCCCCACTCGCGGATCGTGCAACAAGAGTTGCAAATCGCGCTTGATACCTTCGGGATTTAGTTCTTCCTTACCAGTCCGGCGCAAATACTCTTCCACATAAGCGCCAAAAGTTTCCATTCTTTGCTGCGTCCTTGCAGCTAGGCGACGAGGCGCACCCACAAAATTGCGAATCGAATTTTGCACAGAATCGATGATCTCATTGACTTGCTCTTGACTCAAGTCCTGACGTTGACTCAGCAGCTTCACCAACGTATCTCGATCTACCTGGGACAAACGACGCCGCAGCGCCAAAGCACCTTCCCTCGGGTTTTCAAACAGTCTGGCAAAATCCCGTTGAATACCTTCAGGATTCAGTTCTCCTTTACCAGTATTCCGCAAGTAATCTGAGAGGGTGGTTGTTATAGAGTCGTATTGCTCCTTAGCTTTCTCTATCACAGCTTGTGGTGCGTGGCGAATACTATTCCACGACTCCTCAACAGTTTCAAGAATTTGACTCGCTTGGTCTTCGCTCAAGTCTTGCCGCTGACTCAGTAATTTTACCAAGGTATCGCGGTCAAAGCGAGACAAACGGGAGCCAATTGCTACAACACCTGCTTGTGGGTCATTCAGCAGGGTTCTAAGTTCGGCACGAATAGCATTGGGGTTTAGTTCCTCTTTGCCAGTATTACGCAGGTATGACTGTAAATTTAGCCACAGGGATTCGGCTTCATGTTTTGCTTGTTCTCCAAGTCCTTTAGATGCGATTAAGACTTCATCCCGCTGTTTTTCCAACTCGTCGAGAATTCTGTCGGCTTCCTCTGGTTGAATATCATTTCGCTCCAGCAGGATCTCCCGCATCTCTTGGCGGTTAAATTGAGCTAGTCGCCGAGATAGGTTTTCAAAATCTGCTTCTGGTTCTTCCAGCAGCGGTTTGAAATGAGCCGAGATACCTTGTGGAGTTAAATCAGCCTTAGAAGTCACAAGCAGATAACTTTCGACACGACGCTTTAAGTCTTGTACTATCTGTTGTTCTTCGGCTGTGGTGACTGTAATCAGAACTTCTTGGCGGATAGCTTCTAGCTGGTCTGTTATGCGTTGAATTTCTGTTTGGGTAAGCAGACCACGCTGTTTGAGAAGATTGACAAAATCATTTTTATGGAGTTGTTCTAACTCCCGCTGCACTGTTCCAGGGTCTGCTGCTGGGTCGTAAATGATATCACGAAATTGTGCGGCGATTTTGTCCCGACTCAGTTGCCAAGCATAAGTGTTGAGCAGGTAATTTTCCACATCAGCGCGAATGGGGCTGTAGGGTTGTAGGGCTGGAATACCCAACTTATCTGCTTGTTGGGTGACTTTATTTTTGGCGGTGGACAGAGCACCTAAGATTTTTTCTACATCTAAATCTGACAAATCCCCCCGCCCCAAAACTACGCTCGTCAATGCTAAAATTGCCTGTTGGAGGTTCTGCTGGATTGGGGAAGAGGAAATTGCTTTTTGCAGGGTGCGCTGAATTGGTCCTAATGTGGCTTCTTGGTTATCAGCTTGTTTTTCAGAGTGTATCTCTGCTATAAGTTGATCCAGTTTGGCGTTGAGTTCATCTGTTTTGGTTTGTCCTGGCGGTAATGATTTGAGATAGTCAATCAATTCACCCAAGTGGTTTTGTGTTGGTTGATGTTGACTGACTACCTGTTGCCAAACGCCGTACAATGTGTCAGCGATGCGGCTTACATCTCGTTTTGAAAGGTCGGTACGACTGCTGACTAAGTCGATAAACTTTTGGCGATCAATGTTGCGTAGGTCTGGAGTTCCGGCAAGCGATCGCAGTTGTGGATCGTTCAGTAAATTTTCAAATTCACCCCGAATTTTCGATAAATCTAATTCTGGGGGACGTAGCATTTCTATGTAGTCTTCAATATTATCCCGGATACTGCCTGGGTCTATAGCACCGCCGATTTCCCGGCGTACTGCTGCTGCTGCTGCTTCAGCCGTTGCTACAACTTGCTGATTCATAGCTTTAGCGCCCAGGGCCGCCGTGGCTGTCCCCATAATCGCCTGAAACCCTGAAGTTGCGGTATTTACCACTGAACCGACTACGGAACCCACTGTGGTTGAACTCACCCAGACGAGCAACAAAAAGTATGCGCCCCAAATCACCAACCCTAGAATTGCTCCCAATCCAGGACTGAGAATCACTAAGCTGAGTTTCGCTGCTAGGAAACTGGCGATCGCTAGGGCGACGGTCACCGTCATCAGTGTCCACAAACCCACCGCTGTCCCTATTTTACGAATGGTGCCGCCTAAACTTTCCACCTCCCCGCCATCAGATGAATCTGATTGGGATGAATGCCCAAGGTAAGTAATACCAGCAGCAACCGAGAGATTTGTTAAAACTAATTGTATAGCAAAAGCCAGAATCACACCGGAGATCAAAGCTACAAAAAAGTGTGGTCCCGAATTAATGACTGATGCCTGTGCTGGCGTAACATTTAGCGCGTTTCCTGAAGCTTGTGCCACCCAAAAGAGTGACTTATAGAGTTCCAGCATTGTATAACTACTTTGAAACATCCTATTTTTTTCCTCTAAGCTTAAGTCAATGAGAATAAAAAATTACTGATGAGAAATTTTGGAGCTATCGCCTTACCTAACTCTTTAGCTCAGAATCGTGGAATACAGGCTATTCAAGCATCTCTCCCAGGTGGGAATTTTCCCGCCTGGGCGGAATAGAAGTTTTTACCTATTTAAAATTTAGAAATTTATTTAGCAATCTTCAATTATTCGAGAAAATCCTGCTTTAGTCCTATCTACATTTTTTTAAACGAACCGCCAAGAGGCCAAGAACGCCAAGAAAAGAAAGAGAGGGTTTCACAAATCTTTTAGGAGTGCTATGTACCGAGATTAAATGATTGGTGATAGCGGAACAACCTAGTTTTGCGTTGATTTACTGGGTTTGGTGAAGATTTAAATTTTCACTTTTCAAATAGGATTGCGATCAATACGGTTGGTGTTAAGGAGAATCTTCGGTTGGGTTGAAGAACGAAACCCAACATTTTTCACGCCTTGTTGGGTTTCACACAGTGAGACCCAACAAAGCAGTTTTCTTTAACACCAAGCGTATTGGGATTGCGATCGCAAATTTATTTCACAAATAGTTTATATAGGACTTACGCACTTTACACATTGACCATCATGTGATAACGAGGCACGTTTTGCTAAACGTCTTGCCCTGCCTCGTTCCCAGGCTCTGCCTGGGAACGAGTTCTAGGAGGCTCTGCCTCCTAGTTTGACGCGAGGCAGAGCCTCGCACAACAGCATTACAAGGCTCTGCCTTGTAACGAGAGGAAAAGCACAGTTTGTGGTTTATGTCAATGCGTAAGTCATATATATATAAATCCTATTTTATTTTTTAAATATATGTAGGTAGGGCTAAAGCCCACCAGATATAGCAATCCTATTTGATATCTGAACAGAGAGGACTTTGAGGACTTGGGAGAGGTGTTTATAAATCCTCCACGGATTGCTATAGGAATAATGTTTTATTTTTGAAATATACGTAGGTGGGGCTATGCCCTACACAACCCAGATCTGGTGGGCAGTGCCCACCCTACACTACTTAAATTTTTTCGTGAATCATTTAGGATTGCTATATTGGTTTTGTAGGGCATAGCCCCACCTACAGTACTTAAAGTTTTTCATGAATTATTAGGATCGCTATAGCAGTCCTAAATCATTCGTGAGAGGTTTACAAAACCCAGTTTTTTGAATAAATCTGGTTTCTACAAAACACAATTTTTACGAATCAAATAGGGTTTCCATAATATTTTTTATCAGATTAATTTACGTGTAGTATTTTTTGCCCCCTCTTTAGAGGGATTTATTAATATCAAATCACTACAAGAATCTCGTCCTCAAGACGTGGTTGTAGTTTGTCCCTATAGACATATAGAAGTTAGATTACGAATTGTTACATTAGGGTGAACAAGCAAAAGTTGAACAGGATTAAAGAAATGCAAACCCGTCCTTCTACTGATCTACCCCCAGTTGCTACTGAATACAACGGCGTTGATCGTAATGCATTTATTTTTGGCTTCAACCCCCAAGCCGAATTGTGGAACGGTCGTTTGGCAATGATTGGCTTCCTTGCCTACTTACTTTGGGATTTAGCTGGTTACAGCGTTTTGCGTGACGTACTGCATTTCATTGGTCGTTAATAACAAGTCACTAATCCTCTGCCAAGGACTAATGACTTGATGAGTAATAGCTACACTTGATTTAGAGGAAAAAAAATGGAATCTCGCCCTAACACTAATTTACCACCAGTTGCCACAGCATATAATGGCAAGGATCGTAACGCTTTTCTGTTTGGCTTGAACCCCCAAGCTGAATTGTGGAATGGTCGCTTGGCAATGATTGGTTTCCTAGCTTACTTACTTTGGGACTTGGCTGGCTACAGCGTTCTGCGTGATGTATTGCACTTGATCGGATATTAGTTAAGAGTGGAGAGTTGGGGAAATGCCCAATTCCTACTCCCTATAATATGAACCAAACCCACCCCGCCCATGGGATGGGTTTTTGGTTATAGTTAACGGTTCGTAGTAGCGCTTTAGCGCGGGTTAAATCGCGGTTTTTTTGCGTAGACGCATTGGCGCAGCAACTCCAATGGTCGTTGCTGCGCGACCAAGGCTAGACAGCGCAACTACGAACCTCGCAAAGTTGGGTTGCCAGACTACTAGGACCAGCCCTTTCAAGGTGAAGCGTAAAAGTGAAGTTTTTCTACTCACTCGGGGAGAAGAACACGTCCGTTGCGCGTCTCCCCTTGGGATTCGGAAATCCAACTCTTACGACTTGCACCTTGAAAAGGCTGGTCCTAAAGACTTTACTTACCTTTTAGCGCTTTTCTAAAGTTTTGACGATAGGATTTATTTGTAACAAGCAAAGCTGGCCACAACAAGGCTAAACGGAGGCGATTTGGCAAAGTTTGCTGGAAGTTAGTCCGGTAAAATCCAGTCCAAAACTTCCAAACACCAGCCCCATAAGCCACTATAAATAGAAAAACGATCAAATCACTACCCATTGCCATCAACTCCGTGAGCAATTGACAAAATTCGAGTCAAGTATTCTCACTCCATATTGGCACTTTATCAAAAATGCAACAAAACTTGGGATGTGGGGGGCTATCTTTACCCCGCCCCTACGTCCGTGGGGAAAGATTTTGACGGTAGCCATTTCCATATGCTGACCAGATGCATCTTGGGGAAGTTCCCTAAATTCAAATATCTATAGGAGACTAAAGAAAGAACAATAAGCTGATGCGCGTTTAAATTTTATAAACACTCGTTTTGGTCGTTGACTGCTAACTGTTGACAGTCAACAGTCAACGGTTAACAGTCTACTCGAGTTAATATTCAATTTAAATGCATAACAGCTTAGAACTTGTCTGATGGGACTTGACGCAACTGAGGCGTGCAAATAGCTAAGGAGGATTTATGCGTGCAGTACTGATGGCAGGGGGATCGGGAACGCGGCTTCGCCCGCTTACTTCTGACCTACCCAAACCGATGGTGCCCATTCTCAATCGACCAATTGCCGAACACATCATCAATCTTCTCAAACGGCATCAAATCACAGAAGTGGTTGCCACACTGCATTATTTACCAGATGTGCTGAGAGACTACTTCCTAGATGGCAGCGATTTTGGCGTGCAGATGACCTATGCCGTAGAAGAAGACCAGCCCCTAGGCACCGCAGGCTGTGTAAAAAACATTGCGGAACTGCTTGATGAAACCTTTTTAGTAATTAGCGGTGACAGTATAACAGATTTTGACCTACAAGCAGCTATCGAATTTCATAAACAAAAAAAGTCAAAAGCCACTTTGATTTTGACCCGTGTCCCCAACCCCATTGACTTTGGAGTGGTGATTATGGATGAGGAAAGTCGGATTCGCCGATTTTTAGAAAAACCCTCTACTAGTGAAATTTTTTCCGATACGGTAAATACTGGCACATACATTTTAGAACCAGAAGTTTTGGAATACTTGTCAGTAAACACCGAATCCGACTTTTCCAAAGACTTGTTCCCCTTGCTACTAAAAGAGGACGAGCCAATGTACGGTTACATTGCCAAAGGTTATTGGTGCGATGTGGGGCACTTAGATACCTATCGTCAGGCTCAGTATGATGGATTACATCAGAAAGTCAAACTTGACTTTCCCTACAAAGAGGTATCACCGGGATTGTGGGTTGGTCAAAACACCCATATTGACCCTTCGGCTGAGATTGAAGCCCCCGCAATTATTGGGGACAATTGCCGCATTGGTGCCAAAGTCCAAATTGAGGCAGGAACCGTCATTGGGGATAACGTCACCATTGGTGCTTACGCCAATCTCAAGCGTCCGATTGTTTGGAATGGAGCTATAATTGGGGATGAAGCACATCTTTCGGCTTGTGTCATTGCTCGTGGTACTCGCGTAGACCGTCGCGCTCAAGTTTTAGAAGCGGCTGTGGTAGGTTCGCTTTCCACTGTGGGAGAAGAAGCCCAAATTAGCCCCAACGTGCGGGTTTGGCCCAGTAAAAAAATTGAGTCAGGGGCAATTTTAAATATTAACTTGATTTGGGGTAACACCGCCCAACGCAATTTATTTGGGCAACGTGGTGTGCAAGGATTAGCCAATATCGACATCACCCCAGAATTTGCTGTGAAGTTGGGATCTGCCTACGGTTCTACCTTGAAACCACGTTCTCGGGTAACAGTCTCTCGCGATCAGCGCAATATCTCTCGCATGGTCACGCGGTCATTAATAGCAGGGCTTTTGTCTGTAGGTGTGGATGTTCAGAACCTAGACGCCGCTTCTATTCCTGTTGCTCGCACAGTTATACCAACAATGGGGGTAGCTGGGGGTATCCATGTGCGGATGCATCCTGACCGCCCTGACTACATCCTGATTGAGTTCATGGATGCTAAAGGAATAAATATCTCCAAAGCCCTAGAGAAGAAAATTGAGGGGGCTTACTTTAAGGAAGATATGCGGCGGGCACAAATTGATGAAATTGGGGATGTATCTTACCCTATTCAACTCGTTGAGCGATATTGCACTGCTTTTGAGAAGCTGTTACACATTGATACGATTCGCAACAGTCGGGCAAAAGTGGTAATTGACTACGTGTATGCTGTTTCGGGCGCAGTGTTGCCCCAAATGTTAGATAAGTTTGGTGCTGATGCAGTGGTACTCAATGCCAGTCTGAATAAAGCTGCTATGTCAGCAACTGACCGTGAAGGACTTCTGACTCAGCTTGGTCATGTGGTGGAGGCGTTGAAGGCTAACTTTGGTGTCCAGGTGTCGGCTAATGGAGAACAACTGATTTTGGTTGACGAATCAGGCATTGCCATTCGTGGGGAAATGCTAACAGCGCTGATGGTGGATATGATTTTAACATCTAACCCCAGAGGAACGGTAGTGGTACCTGTTCATGCTTCCAGTGCTGTAGAACAAATTGCTCGTCGCCACGATGCCAAGGTGATTCGCACTAAGGCAAATCCCACAGCGTTGATGGAGGGGTGTCATAAAAACTACAATGTTGTACTGGGTGGTAGTGGCGACATAGGCTTTATTTTCCCAGAGTTGCATCCAGGATTTGATGCTATGTTCTGCACTGCCAAGCTGATTGAGATGCTGACGATACAAGAGCGATCGCTCGCCTCTGTACGCTCAGAATTGCCGCGTGTCATTCACAAAAATCATACAGTACGTTGCCCTTGGACAGTCAAGGGAGCGCTTATGCGCTACTTAGTAGAAACTCACCCCGCGCAAAACCTGGAATTAATCGATGGGGTGAAAATTTGTCAGCCCTACGATGATAGTTGGGTGTTAGTTTTGCCAGACGCTAGCGAACCACTGGTACATTTATACGCCAACAGTAACGATCGCGATTGGGTAGATGAATCCTTAAGAAATTATCGCACTCGCGTCCAGACTTTTGTGGAAAGAGAACAAGAACAAGTCGCTGCGGAAGTGTAATAGGAAGGGGAGTGGGGAATGGGGAATGGGGAGTGGGGAATGGGGAGTGGGGAGTGGGGAGTGGGGAATGGGGAGAGACATTTTTATTGCTCTACTCCCCACTTCCTACCCCAAATTAATAAGATTGCTATTTTTCAGAGGACTCGCATTCGGATGCGATCATCTTCAATGACACTGAAATGTCCAGCCCAGTCAGTTCGAGATGCAATAGCGATCGCCACTTTTTGAGCAACAACTGCACCCGAAGGTGCTTTAATCCGAAATAAGATAATCCCGCAAGTTGCGGGCAAATGTGAACGAAACGCCAACTCACCAAAGTCTTTATCAAAGGTCAGCAGAATGCGCTCGTCACTTTGAGCCCGGTTTAAAACTTCTGCATCAACTATACCAGGAGCATCAGTACGAATCCAAGTAACATCATGACCCTGATGACGAAGGGCTTCTACGGCATCTGCTGGAAAATTTTCGTTGGCAAGAAAACGCATAATCTATGCGGGAAAAGCGTAAACTTTTTCAGCTTTAAGAGTGGCGCTAGCATAACCCAAACAAGCCTGAATATCTTCGCGGGTAATACCAGGGTAGTTGCGGAGAATTTCGTCAGTTGTCCAACCTTGAGCGAGAAGGTCAATGATAAATTCAACAGCAAGACGAGTGCCTTTAATAATTGGTTTGCCAACAAGGACGTTAGGATCAATCGTGATTCGGGATTGCCAGTCCATAAAATTAAGTTGAGTTTGTTGTCTTTATTTTATGACTCAGGAAATATGGCAAGTTGAGTATCAGGGTCAAAAAAGTGAATTTTTTCTGGAGTCAGAGATAACCACAGTTGTTCGCCGACTCGTATAAAGCGGTCTGGTGGAACTCGTACTTGTACCACTGCGTTTGTTGTAGAGGCTTTTGGAGAACTCAGACCTATAAGTCTTGTAGATAGGTAAGCGTCGTTGCCCAGATTCTCCACCAATTCCACTTGCGCATTCCAATTTTTGGTGGCGGGCATACTCAAAATTAAGTGTTCCGGGCGAATGCCTAAAATTAGGGTTCGCCCGTCGTATTTTCGCAAAGCAGTTCCCCAAACTTCTGGCAATGTGAGACGAAAATCACCACTGGTAATCAACAGGGGGGCATGAAACTCTACAGGAATAAAATTCATTGGTGGTGCGCCAATAAATTGCGCAACAAAGAGGTTGGCTGGACGATTGTAAAGTTCCAATGGGGAAGCAATTTGCTGCATGTTACCCTCGCAGAGAATGGCGATGCGATCGCCCATAGTCATTGCTTCCGTTTGGTCATGAGTAACGTAAATCGTCGTTGTACCCAGTTGGCGTTGCAATTTCACAATTTGGGCGCGGGTTTCGGCGCGGAGTTTGGCATCTAAGTTAGACAGTGGTTCATCCATTAAAAACACTTGGGGATTACGTGCGATCGCCCTTCCCAGTGCCACTCTCTGTCTTTGTCCACCGGATAACTGTTTAGGTAAGCGATTTAATAAGGTATCAATTTGCAACATTTGGGCAACATAACGCACCCTCTCATCCACTGCCCGTTCTTGTAAAGAATTGTAGCGCAGTCCTTTCGGCAGCGTCCTTGTCATCCCCACCAGCAGATTCTCACTCCAGTTAAGGAATGGGGAGTGGGGAGGGGGGAGTGGGGAGTGGGGATAGCCTGGGGTTTTAACCCCAGGGGGGAGTGAGGAGGGGTTATTTTCCCCATTCCCTATTCCCCATTCCCTATTCCCCATTCCCCCCTCCCCATTCCCTATTCCCCACTCCCCATTCCCCATTTGCCGACGGCGTAGGCCAAAAGCAATGTTGTCATACACAGTCATGTGGGGGTAGAGGGCGTAATTTTGAAACACCATGGCGATGTCTCGTTCCTTGGGGGGTAGGTTATTCACTAAGCGATCGCCCACCCAAATATTGCCTCCTGTCATCGCCTCTAACCCAGCGATTATTCGCAGCAGGGTGCTTTTGCCGCAACCAGAAGGTCCCACCAGCACCATAAACTCACCATCTGCCACCGTTAGGTTAATGCGTCGCAAGACATTGACGCTTTCAGGACGATGGGTAGAGGCAATATTTTCCCCTTTACGAGGGGGAAAACTTTTGTAAATGTTTTCTAAAACAACCTGCGCCACGAGTTTTTAAGAAGAGAGTGAATTTTTAGCCGCCCAGAAGCTAATTCTTCCATTATTTTGACTCAGAAAACTTTGATATAGGATTTATAGCGGATTTCAACCGAGTGAGGCACACCTAATTGTAGGGGCGCAATGCCGCCGCGCCCCTACAACTGTGAAATGCCCTTTCAAGGTGCAAGTCGTAAGACCTGGATTTCCTTCGCGTTCTTCGTGCCTTCGTGGTTCAAAAAGATTTTTAAACCGCGAAGACGCGAAGGACACGAAGAAAATCTAAGTCTTTCGACTTGCACCTTGAAAGGGCTGGTTCTAAAGTATTTGATACATCACTAAGGACTTTGAAAACATCCTCTTAGAGGTTTGGAGAGGGGTTCCCATCAATAGAGTTTTTAACCGTTTGCACTATACATGCTCAAATTTATATGTTATGCTTGTAGGAACCAAAGTTGCTGCCGCCAAGTAAATCTTACACCTTCGCCAATTTGCAAAAAAAAAGATCGTTCCGCTCCGCTACCCTCGGAAAGGGCAAATAAAATAAAAGAAGTGCATAGGGCAAAAGGGTTAAAGTGTCAAGTGCTAAGAGTCCTTGACGGGGGAACGCACACGACCCGGAACCCGATATTGACGTTGACGTTGTCCGGCGCGTACCTGTAGCGGTTGGCAGAACGGCAGAACTGAGGATAGTAGTTCCACGAACCACCGCGCAGCAGAGTTTGATAATTATTCTCATTTATCCAAGCGCTGCTATCTGTGGTTGCTGCATTATAATTATCATGCCAATGGTCAGCACACCATTCCCAAAGGTTGCCGTGCATATCATACAACCCAAAGGCATTTGCTACACCAAAGCTGCCTACTTCTGTTGTTTTACTCCTACCCTCACCTTTAGGACTATCACCGTAGGTGTATTTAGCATTGTAATTTGCTAAATCCGATGTGATAGTTTCACCAAAGTGGAACGGAGTTGTCGTACCCGCTCTACAAGCATACTCCCACTCTGCTTCGCTAGGAAGTCGGTAGTCTTTTTTAGTATGCTTTGATAGTCTATCACAAAACTCTACGGCTGCATACCAAGAAATTTTCTCTACTGGTAAATTATCGCCTTTGAAATTTGATGGGTCGGGGTTCAGTTCCCGGTTTACTTGTTCTAAGGCCGCAACAGCCCGCCATTGGGCCTGAGTGACGGGGTACTTGCCCATAAAGAAGGGTGGAACAGTTACTTCATGCTGGGGACTTTCTTCTTTACGATGTCCCTCTTCAGTTGACGGTGAACCCATGAGGAATGTACCATGGGGGATGGCGACCATTTCTAGGATGACGTTGTTGTGAAGGTTTTCGCTGAAGTATTGGGCGGTTTTGGTTTCTTGGTTGATGATTTCGCCGCGTCGGTTGACGGTGACTACTTTAAAGGTAAAATCGGATAAAGGGATTAACTTGGGGTCTGAGTTTTTCCACTCTTGCTCCATTTCTTCGGCAAACTGAATATAGTCTCCTCCCAAGCGTTTTAAAACTTTTGCTGTCAGCAACGCGAAAGGTTTAATTTCTATATTTTCATTGTTTGCGTGTTGTGGTTTTCTCAATAAAGCGTTAAATTCTCTGAGGGTTTTATTTAATTTCTTAGCAAAGTATTTTGAAATCTCCTCAATAATTTCTAAGGAGTCGGTAACGGAAGCAGCTTCAAGGAAATTATCCCGGATTTGTTGGTTGATAAAATCAAATTCGATGTCATCAGGGTTGGTTTCTGGTATAATATCAATTTCTTGTTTGCGTTTGAGTATCCCACCCAAGAAAACTTCCGCGACGTGGACTTGCTGCGATTCTTTGAGCATTTGTGCTTGAATTATGCGGACGATTGGTAAGGTAATTACAGGTGCAGCAGATAATAGACTGGCTAGTTTACGCGCTATTGGGGAAGCTGTTCGACGGAAGTTGGAGGTTATTTCTTCTATTTCTTCTTTTTTTGGAGTTGGAGATATTTCTTCGATCGGTGTAAACTTGGAGGGAAAAACAAATCCCGTGACATTAGCGTCACTTCTCCCCGCAATCATTTTACTCCAAGTTCTTGCTGAGTCTTCTTCCAGGGTGAATATGGGAATTTTGGTTCCCGTCCTAAAGTCAATATCATCCCAGAGCAATATTTTTTTTATCAATAAACCTTGATTGGCGATTCTGGGGGTTAAGCTTACAAACTGTACTTTTGCACCAAAACTGAGTCCCGTTCTTTGCCACAGCCATTGAGGTAACATCTGTATAATCGCAACAGGATTTTTTTGCGCCCAAATTTTTAGTATGTCAAAAGCTTTACCATTGTGCCAAATATCGGTAACGCAATCGCTCGCTAGCAAAAATAAACGCTTACCGCTAGGGTCAATGAGGGAATGGGGTTGATAGTGACGATGTTTACGAGCTGTTTTACCCGTCCCCCGTCGCACATAAATATGTCCTTCTTGATTGGTTACTAGTCCCCAAACTTGCACATCCCGAAACGCACCTTGTATTTCTAGGAGTTTTTGTAATTCTTGAATAGTTTTTTGCCAAAAAATCATGGTGTTGCTTTCGTCAACCACCAACACCAAATCAAATGCTGGTTCTTGAGCTGGCTGAAAAACCGGGATACGAATGCGTTCTTTGGCGATACGGTTAGCGGTGGCTTCTTCGTCTAAAATGACTTCTCTGTCTGAGTCAATTTTTTGCATTAAGGGACGTAAGGCTCTTGCCAATTTTAGAGGTTCGCGCAACCCAGGTGCATCGGGAAGTTTGATATCGCGGGTGTCACCGGAGGTAGAACTAAAAGCAGCGCCACTGGATTTAGCATAAACTCCTGCTTTTGCTGTTGGTTGAGGAGAAACAGCAGGAGTCGTTTGGGTGTCAGGGGTGGGATTTTCTGTGGTTTGTTTTGTATCAGGTTTTTTTAGTTCGTCTATTTCTACAGCAGTATGAGAATTTTCTGCTACCGTTGTTTGATTTTGCTGCGCTAACCATAAAATATCAGCAATTTCTCTACCCGTCAGTTTTAATTCCTGTTGTAGGGTAGCAATCAATTTTTCAAACTTTGACGATACTCCATCGCTCATAATTACCTTCAAGCCAGTCGCTACGGTTCGTCGCTAATGGACAAACTTTTGAACAATAATTCTTTTAGCCCAGATTTATCCAAATCTTCAGGGCTGATATGATCTGTGATTAAATATATAGCGTTCAACAACTGGTCGGTTGCGCGATCGCCGTCTTGGAGAAAATCTTTAATTAGTTCCGATATGTTGGTTTCAGCCTGATTAAATTTTTCTTGTCCAAAATGAGCTTTGATGATATTTTTGAGAGCTTCTGCTTGAGGGTCTGGCATTTTTACTCGTAAACACCGTCGTAAAAAAGCAGGTGGAAATTCCCGTTCGCCATTACTGGTCATTATAACAATAGGAAACTCAGCACAGCGCACACGTCCTCGACGAATTGTAGCTTTAATTTCTCCATCTGATGTATAAACTTTTTCAGTTTCTGTATGAGTCTCTTTTACTCTACGAACTAATTCCGGAATATTAAAAGCACCTTCTTCAAAAATATGCAATAAGTCGTTAGGTAAATTAATATCGCTTTTATCAATTTCATCAATCAACAAAACTCTGGGTAAGGGAGAAGGTAAAAAAGCAGTCCCCAAAGGCCCTAAAGTAATATAATCACCAATAGATTGTTTTTCCGCATCCTGTAACCGACCAATGGCATCATAGCGATAAAGCCCATCTTGTAAAGTGGAACGGGTAGTAATTGACCAAGTTAAAACGGGACCTAAATTTAACTCATGGGCGATCGCATAAGCTAAAGAAGTTTTTCCCGAACCGGGATTTCCTGTCACTAAAAGAGGTCTGCGTAAATATAATGCAGCATTTACAGCATTAATAACTCCTTGACCATCTTCGGTAATTTGTTCTTGACCATCCTGATGAATACGGAAGTTTTCACCTCTTTCTCGACCGCGCTTGTTTTCTTCTGATGTTGCTAATCCTTGAATCTCAGCCCAGCGTTGCTTAATTTCATCTTGTTCATCCTGATTAATTTCGTGAAATTTACGCCAAGGAGGAGGGCTAGGAAAATCCTTATATGGTAGTTTTTTATTTTCGTCTGTTTCTTTTTTAACTAGATTATAACGCTGCTTACCATCACCGTAAAATAATCGCCAGTCTTTGTCTTTATCTTTCATAAATTTCTGATTTTTTAGATAGCAATCCTATTTGAATTCTAAACTGACTACTCCCGAACCGCCCGAAAATTACCTATTTAATAAACCGCGTACTGCGAAGCACCAAGCCGCAGGCTAGACGCAAAGGACACGTCCCTTGCGCGGCGACCACAGGAGAAGAAACAAGAGTAGGACTACCCCTTTCAAGGTGCAAGTCAAGTCGTAAGACTTGGATTTCCTTCGTGTTCTTCGCGTCTTCGTGGTTAAAAAATATTTTTAAACCGCGAAGACACGAAGAACACGAAGAAGAAATGTCGAAAATTGGACGTAATTTTCCCAATTTTTCACCCACCTTGAAAGGGCTGGTCCTAAAGAGAAAAAAGAACGGTAATTTTATATCTTGCACATCTAAGTATAAACCACAAATAAACAGTCATAAAATTGACAATAATTTCCAAACTCATTCAGTCCTCTTTTAGAGGACTTATGCTACTCGCGCCTGGGACTTCAAGTCCCAGGCGGATATGGGCTTCTGCGAAACCCAGTTTCTCTGTATTCGCAAATCATTTACGACTGCTATAGCAATTCAAAATGATTTTAAAAACGTACTATCCGGTATACGATTTGGATTATCGCACAAAAAGCCTATAGGATAAAAATTTTCATCATTATAAGAAGCCTCCTTACGTAGTTCGTACATTTTTTCAATTAAATTCCGAAAATTATTCTTGAAAAACTCTAATTTTAAGTGATTATCGATATCAGAAAAATTGCTATTTTCGGGAATTGAACATCTTCTCCAAAAAGCTATACCTATTGCTCCGCGTATAATAGCTCTAAAAAATGCTGTCTCTGGTATACTATTGTAAGTTAGCTTGACACCTATTTTTTTATCTTTGAAATTATCAGATATTTTCTGAAAATTACTATCGACAACTTTTTGATTAATTATTTCAATTTCTTTATTAAGAATGTCTTCATCAGAATATTCTTTTAAACTATCCTTGAAACGGTCAAAGTTATTCTCAAGTTCAATACAAAATTTCTTCTTGAGGCGTTCGCTTGGACGCACTACTATATTATACTCTCTGACAATTGGAGTCGTCAGTGAAATATCATCATAAATAAACCACTCTTTGTCTAAGTTTTTTCTTAAATATTGCATTGGCAAAAATAATTCTATTGTTATCTTTTTTAACTCATTTTTTGAAAGTTGCTCGAATAATTCGTCATAATATTTGTTGATTTGATGGGGAATTTCGTTAAACGAATTGCATGGAATTCCAGGTTGCTGCTTATGATCTGGTAAATTTAGAGATTTTTGCTGAATCTTAGTTAAATTTTCATCTTCTAAAATATATTCAGCACGTAAATTAAATTTATTATTATCTTCCTCATTAACTATTATCAACAAATAAGTATGAATTTGTTGCAACCTAGATTCAACTTTAGGCTGAATGGATATTGGGATACTTAATTTTGATGAGACTTCTTCAACCCAAGATTTTATTTTTTTATATTGTTCACTATTGTCTACAAATTTACTAGCTAGATTTTTGGCAAATTCTAAAATACTTGGAACTTCGCGTACATATGGATATTGTTGACATAAGATATTTATAATATTATCTATATTTTGACGAGAGTTGAGTTTGCTGTTATCTTGCATCGCATTCTCTGGTAGAGTATCTCTGTAAGAACTTGTCACTAAATTCCTATCTTCATTTTCGATTTCCTTGACAATTTCTACAAGCCGTTCTAATTCATGTTTTTTGATGGGATATGAATAATCATAGTAAAAATCATTAAATAATTTATTATTCAATGATAATTCCGGTATTAATTTTTCTATGAAATAATCTATTTTCTCTGGATTTATTTTTTTAATTAACTTTAAAATTGCCTCTTCGTAACTTATTCTTTTTTTTAAAACAGGTACTGATTTTTGTAAACTATTTTCCGCAACAATAGCTCTTATCCCTTCATTAAAAGCTACTAAATATCTATCATTATCATTGTTATATCCTAACCCATCATAAAAACCCTTAGCAAACTCAATAGCCACTCCGTCTATTATCTCGTTATTCATGCCAATAGCATAATTAATGTGCTGAATAATTGCTCCCGTCGCTTTTTCTGAATGACAAGCGTTAAGCAAGACACATTTAATAACATCTTCACGTCCCTCAAAAATTGTTTTTAGAGACTCTGGTGACACTTCTGAATCATTAGAATTTTCTAACTTTAAGCTACCATTTGTCAAACCATGACTGCAAAAATGAACAATCTGTGGTTTTTCTTCTGCTATCGATCGACGAATATCATCAGTAGAATATACAATCTTTGTGGTAACATTAAATAACTCTCTATTTTTGGCTTGTTTTATAGCTTTTTCTATTTCATAGAGTTCTTTATCTAAATCCAATGCCTTTGAAGGTATTTTCAAAATTAATATTTTTACATTTCCGTTTTCGTTTCCCTTTTGGGTATCCGTAGTTTTCTTTAAGTTATCTTTTGAGATAATATCTGAATAAGGAACGATGAATTCAAGCTTTACATTAATTTTATCGTTTAACAAGCTTTCTAAAGCAGCTTTTTCTTGATATGGATATGCATTCAATATAGCGTCGCGTAATGTTTCGCATTGATTATCTGTTAATGGCATATTGACAATTTAATTAGAATTTAAATAATTTTGTGTTTAGCGATCCACTGATGCTAAAAAAATAAATGTCAGGGTTTTTAGCTCTTAACTCTTACGAAGTTAGTATATTTTAATTTTACAAGGAAATTAAAATATAGCAGTCCTAAATGATTTATAAACACCTCTTCCACGTCCTCCTTGTCCCCCAAGTCCTCCTTGTCCCCTCTGTGTCGCAAGCGACATCTGGTTCTATTGGACTTTGGACAAATTGAGCGATCGCCCAGCGATTATGGTGTACTGGATGTTGGGGTCAATATTTTTGGTGATCCTTTGGAAAAAATCGCTGTCCAAGATATTATTGGTAGAGAGGTTGCATGTAACGTCTATATAGCAATCCTATTTGAATTCCAAACTGACTAGTACAGGGGGCGCGTAAATAAGCCACGCACTTGAAATATCTAAAACCCTGATAGTCACGGTAATTACGAATTACGAATTACGAATTCCGCATAGCGGTACTAGTCCTCAGAAACCCGGTTTCTTTAAGAAACCGGGTTTCTCCATGGTATATGAGGTTGCCATTCCCTTTTGTAGTACAATTATACTGGAAACCATTGTAAAAGAGGCAGGAGAAAATTTCTCCCTCTTCTTCCCCCCCTCCCCCCCTTAAGCTGTTTGTGAAAATTGCTTGACTTTTATGCTAAAAAAGACTCAATAGTTCGAGTAACAATATGCAATTTCTTAAGGAAGTATTAAGAATAGCAGAAAGTTAAACAGACACAAGTATTTCTCACTCTCTACTGGGTTTTGAACCCCAGGCTATCCCCACTCTCTATTTTTCAGTCAGGAGAATTTAATGAATAGCTGCATTTTGATGGCGGAAATTATTCAAGAACCCCAACTGCGTCATACACCAGACGGGATGGAACTCGCGGAAATGATGGTGCAGTTTCCAGGAACGCGACAAGATGACCCTCCAAGTATGTTAAGAGTAATAGGCTGGGGCAATGTTGCCAAAGAAATTTATCAAAACCACCACCAGGGCGATAGTGTCCTTCTCGAAGGACGCTTAAATATGAATACCATTGATCGCCCAGAAGGTTTCAAAGAAAAACGCGCTGAATTGACAGTGCAACGCATTCACCTTTTAGGAGGAATCACTACTAACTCATCCCCATCCATACCTGTGGCGTCTTCCCAGAAAGCCGTTCCCAGTTATGAGTCGCAATTTCCCACAGCAACCCCAGGAACAAGTAGCTTTGGCGTGTTTCCCCAAAATAACCCAGAAGAACCCATACCCCAACGCACAAACTTTCAGCAAGCGCCCTCTCCGGTAGCAAAAAACCAAGACCCGGATGTGGACGACATTCCGTTTTGATTAGTCATTAGTCATTAGTCATTGGTCATTGGTTAGTGGTAAAAAATACACAAAACACAAATGACTATTGACAAAATTACAAAAATCACATAGAAAGTGCTGTTAAAATTGAAAGAATTTTAATTTACAATCTTAATTTACAATCCTTACCGAACTCCTATGAGAGAAACTGTCCTAGATGTTCGCAATCTGCAAGTTGAATTTTCTGACGTAGACGCAAAGCGGCTTGTAGCCAAACATCGCAATATCATCAAAGCTGTGGATGGTATTTCCTTTGGGCTACGTGGAGGAGAGACTCTGGGAATAGTAGGAGAGTCGGGTTCGGGAAAATCAGTCACATCTCTAGCAGTGATGGGTTTGGTACAGACACCAGGTAGGATAAGTGGCGGCGAAATCTGGTTTTGCCCTCAAAAGAATGGTACACCCATCAATTTAGTAGAACTGTCATCTGAGCAAATGCAGCTTCACCGAGGCGGCGACATCGCCATGATATTTCAAGAACCGATGAGTTCTCTCAATCCGGTTTTTACCATTGGGTTTCAGTTAACAGAAGCAATTCAGCGACATCAGAATGTTTCAAAAGCTGAAGCCCGACGAGTTGCGATCGCAGGTCTCCAAGAAGTAAAACTCCTCCCCAGCGATGAAGTCCTCCAACAAGAGTATATCAAAACCGGGCAAGAAAGCTCTTTTGGTTCGGAGACTCTCGACGAGCAAAAGCTGGCACAGTTGGTAAACCAACACAAAGAAGCAATGCTAGAACGCTACCCGCATCAACTTTCAGGAGGTCAGTTGCAGCGGGTGATGATTGCTATGGCAATTTCTTGCAACCCATTGTTATTAATTGCTGACGAACCAACCACAGCATTAGATGTGACGGTGCAAGCAACAATTCTGGAATTGTTGCGAGAATTACAGACGCGCCGTGATATGGCAATGATTTTTATTACCCACGACTTGGGACTAATATCGGAAATTGCTGACTCTGTAGCGGTAATGTACAGAGGCAAAATAGTAGAATGCGGTCTAGTTGAGCAAATTTTTACTAACCCCCAGCATCCATATACTAAAGGCTTGATAGCTTGTCGCCCCAATCTCAACCGCCGTCCCCAAAAACTGCTAACAGTTTCTGACTACATGAACGTGGAGGAAAAACCAACCGGAGAGTTGGTGATTCAGCCAAAACAACCAGAAGAACCGTTGGAGGTCACTGCTGAAGAAATTACTCAAAGATTGGCAACCCTAGAACAGCAGCAGCCTTTGTTACAAGTCCACAACCTCAAAGTTGGTTTCCCTGTACGGGGGGTGTTTGGTGAAACAAAACGCTACACCATGGCAGTTAATGATGTTTCCTTTGATGTGAAAAAGGGGGAAACCCTCGGACTGGTAGGAGAATCTGGTTGTGGCAAAACCACCCTTGGCAGAACTTTACTACGACTCATGGAACCAATGGGTGGTAAAATCTTTTTTGAAGGGCAAGATATCACTACCATCAAAGGAGAACCGTTGCAGCAATTGCGACGGGAAATGCAAATCATCTTCCAAAACCCTTTTAGCTCCCTGGATCCACGCATCAAGATTGGGGACGCTATCATGGAGCCTTTGATCATTCATTCTATCGGTAAAACAAAGCAACAACGGCGAGAACGGGTAGCTTATCTCTTAGAAAGAGTGGGGTTAAATGTAGACGCCATCAACCGCTATCCTCATCAGTTTTCCGGTGGTCAACGTCAGCGGATTTGCATCGCCCGTTCTTTAGCATTAAATCCCAAGTTCATCATCTGCGATGAATCAGTTTCAGCTTTGGATGTGTCGGTACAGGCGCAGGTGCTGAATCTGTTGAAAGAATTACAACAGGAATTTGGTTTAACCTATATTTTCATTTCCCACGACTTGAGTGTGGTGAAGTTTATGAGCGATCGCATCCTAGTGATGAATCGTGGTCAAATTGTCGAACACGGTACGGCGGAAAGTATTTACCTCGCACCCAAGGAGGAATACACCCGGAAGTTAATAGAGTCTATTCCTACTGGTAGTCTTGAACGGAGACGAAAAATTAATAATTGAAACCGCAGATGCACGCAGATGCACGCAGATAAATAATTGACTAGCTTGACGAAACCTGGTTTTGGTGCGTTCGCAAATCGTTTAGGACTGCTAGCAATACTTTTCCGTTAACGATAGTTGAGGTGCTAGAAACCCGGTTTCGCAGGAGTTACCGGGTTTCTTATTTTCGCTCTTTCCGAGAAGTATTACTCCCTTCCCGCCACAAAATTATCTAATTTCTTCTCCTACTTCTTCGTGTACTTCGCGTCTTCGCGGTTCGTTAAAATAGGTAATCTTAGACCGGTTCGGGAGTAGGACTGCTAGAGAATTTATAGCACAATAAGGTTCAGTTAAGGAGAATCGTAGTTGGGTTTCGCAAAGCCTCAACCCAACCTACGCAGAACAAGAGTTTTTGGCGCTAACACCAAGCGTATTGATTTATAGCAGGTTTCATCCTGGTGAAGTAGAGATTCATCTGCGTTTATCTGCGTTTATCTGCGGTTCCTAAAAATCTTGATTCAGTAAAATCACGTAAGTAATTTCACAGATGCGATTTAAGAATATTCGAGAGAAAATGAAAATACAAAAAAGCAGAGACTGATAAAATAACGAGTGTGAAAAAAACTTTCAGATTTTATATTTGAGATCAATGAAGTCAATCAATATCATAATTGCTATGTGTAATAGGCTTGTATTACATATATTATCAGAAAATTCCCTAATTTTGACTAACTGAATCCTCTAACAAAACGCCGTCAGGCAATCATGATTTTAAATGAAAAACAGCGCAAGAGTTCGGTCCAAGAAAAAATCTCTGCCCATCTACCTCAACAACTAAAGGTAATTGAGCGGTTAACTCACCTTTTGAATCAGCCCCTCACGAATTTATCGGGCTTATTGCAACTAATGGCATGGGAAGTTTGTGATGCAATTGATAGTGTCCAGTTTTGCATAATTTTGCTGTGGAACTCCCAAGCCAAACAGTTAGAAGTAACCGCTACATCTGGAATAGATCCAGAAAAATTGCCCCACAGCAAGCTGACTGATACCCAGATAGGTTTACTCGGTCAAGTATTTGTCACAGGTTCTTCCCGATTGTTTTATAGGAAAACAAAAGCCGACCTCCCTTCTTCACTGTATGCTTACGTGATAGAGTCATCAGATTCGGGAAAGTTAGGAGTGCTGGGAGTTGGTAATTGGGACTCTCCCCATGCCTTTAATGTTATCCAACAGAACCTTTTGAATGTGGTGGGTGAGGTGACAGCGATCGCCATCAATAATGCCAGAACAATTCAAGCTTTAGCAGAAACAGAACAACAGTTAGCTAGACAAAATGAAATTCTGAAAGCAAAAAACTGCGAACTTGACAAAACCAGACAGCAAAATCAGGTACAGAACCTACAACTTTTAGAAGCGGCGCAGCTAAAATCGCAGTTTTTGGCTACCACATCCCACGAACTTCGCACACCCTTAAACGTTATTTTGGGCTTGTCACAAGTGCTGTTGCGCCAACGCACTTCAACCTTGTGTGAACAGCAAGTGGAAATGGTGCAACGAATTCTCAATAATGGGAATCATCTTCTGGCAACAATTAACGATTTACTTGACTTTGCCAAACTCGAAACTGGTTGCCTATCGTTCCATGTAGAAGAATTTAATTTAACTACTTTGGTATTGAAAACTATAGCTGAACACTTCTCGCTTGCAGAACAAAAACGCTTAAATTTGAGTTTCCACGTCAATCTTGATAATCCCTTAATTGTCAACGACAGTGTTAGTCTCAAACAGGTTTTGGTGAAGCTTTTGTTAAACGCTATTAAGTTTACAGAAACTGGCTGCATAGAAGTCAAGGTATGGGAACTCTGTAGCGATAGAATTGCGATCGCAATCATTGATACTGGTATCGGCATCGCTGAGTCTCACGTAGATCGGATTTTTGATCAATTCTGGCAAGTAGATCAGACCACTACGCGCAATTATGGCGGTACTGGTTTAGGGCTAGCCATTACCAAATCATTAGTGGAAATCATGCAAGGTATCATCAGCGTGAAGAGCAAACTTGGTCAAGGTTCCACCTTCCAAATCGAATTACCCAGAACTGTTAGAAATTGTTAGTGGTTGGTGGTTGATGGTTAGTGGGCAGTGCCCACCATATCCAGGTTTTGGTGGGCTACTAACTAACAACCAACAACCAACAACTAAATCTACTTCACGCTAGGTGAGCAAGTCTTCCTATTTTGTTAAAGTGCCGTTAGCAGTCTCATTAGCCTTCACAGGTGCTGCTATTCGGAGGGAAGACAAATGCCTGGACACGATATCATAGTTGTAGGAGCATCGGCTGGTGGCGTCGAAGCTCTTACTTACCTTGTTAAAAATTTGCCGTCTGACCTGAATGCTACTATATTTATAGTTCTTCACGTTCCATCCCACGGCACAAGTGTTTTGCCGCGTATCTTGGATAGGGCGAAAACCTTACCATCATCCCATGGGCGGAATGGTGAAGCAATTATGAAGGGGCGGATATATGTTGCGCCACCAGACTATCACTTATTAGTTAAGTTTGGATACATTAGTCTGGTGAAGGTTCCGAGAGAAAACGGTCATCGCCCAGCTATTGATCCCCTCTTTCGTAGCGCCGCCATAGCTTACGGGCAAAGAGTAGTGGCGGTCGTATTAACAGGTGTACTGGATGACGGCACGGCTGGACTGAAGGCAGTGAAAATACGGGGTGGGGTGGCAGTTGTTCAGTCCCCAGAGGATGCCATGTATTCAGGAATGCCACGCAGTGCTATTGAGAATGTAGACAACATTGACCATATCCTACACTTGAAGGATATTCCATCTGTTCTGGTAAATTTAGCTAACAAGCCGATAGACGAAAAACAAAACCCTGTCTCGCGTGAGATGGAAATTGAATCTCAATTGATGGAGGCGTAACCGCTCAATAATCTGGGGTAAATCGTTGATTGACAAGCCTCAAATGACGCAAAATCGTTCTTGTTCTGCTAGTGCGCCCCGATTTATTGAGTGGTTACAAAATAACATCTATCGTTCGTAGTTGCTAAGAGCGCTCTTAGCAACTACGAACCAAAACGCTACGAATTTATGAAACGCTCGTAAGCTACTAATGTGCATATTTGTTGCACTTTTTATTTTTATTTACGCCTACTGAGTTAACTATGACCTCTACAGAAATCAACCCAGAATTAGAAAGTCTCTTAGATTACATCAAACGTAACCGTGGTTTTGATTTCAGTGGTTACAAGCGTACGACCCTAAGCCGTCGAATTTGCAAGCGTATGCAAATAATAGGTGTAGAAAACTACAATGATTATCTGGACTACTTAGAGGTACACCCGGACGAGTTTGTTGAGTTATTTAATACAATCTTAATCAACGTTACTGCTTTTTTTAGAGAACCACAAGCTTGGGAATACATAGCGTCGGAGATCATTCCTGGGATAATTGCCAGCAAGCCAATCACCAAACCAATCCGGGTATGGAGTGCGGGATGCGCTTCTGGGGAGGAAACCTACACCTTAGCCATATTGCTAGCCGAGGCTTTAGGTATGGAACAGTGCTCGACGCGAGTAAAAGTTTTTGCCACAGATGTGGACGCGGAGGCTCTGAGCCACTCTCGTCATGCAAATTATAGTATAAAGGAAGTCGTAGGAATTCCCAAGGATCTGCTCAATAAGTACTTCGATCTAGTCAATAATCGATACGTCGTCCAAAAAGATTTGCGTCGGTGCGTTATTTTCGGTCGCCACGATTTAGTTCAAGATGCACCCATATCGAGGATTGACCTACTTGTTTGCCGGAATACCCTGATGTATTTCAACACAGAAACTCAAGCTAAAATCTTAGACCGCTTTCACTTCGCGTTGAATGATCGCGGGTATCTATTTTTAGGAAAAGCAGAAATGTTGTTTACTCGCAACCACTCCTTCAGCCCAGTAGATTTACGGCGACGGGTATTTACTAAAATCCCAATTGGCAATTTACAGGACATTATACGGACTATGGCTGACTCTTACAACCAGCAACCCGTTCCAGAAATAGTTGACCAGATCCGCATTCATGAAGCAGCTTTCGCGATTGATCCCGTTGCCCAAATAGTTGTAGATATCAATAGCTCAGTATTACTAGCTAACACCCAAGCCCGCACATTGTTTAATCTCAATCCTCTAGATTTGGGTCGCCCGTTGCAAGATTTAGAACTTTCTTACCGACCAGTAGAGTTGCGATCGCGTCTCGACCAAGTTCGTAGCAGTCGTCGCGCCATAACCTTAAAGGACATTGAATGGCCTACCGCTGACCGGGAAATGAGATATTTAGATGTACAAATTATACCTTTATTATACGAAAAAACTGGTGACCTGTTAGGTATAAAAATAATCTTTAGTGATGTTACTCGCTTTAAGCAGCTGCAAAACGATCTGGTACACACCAACCAGGAATTAGAAACAGCTTATGAAGAACTCCAATCCACTGTAGAAGAACTCGAAACTACCAACGAAGAACTTCAATCCACTGTGGAGGAACTCGAAACTACCAACGAAGAACTCCAGTCTACCAACGAAGAATTGGAGACCATGAATGAAGAACTTCAATCCACCAACGAGGAGTTGCAGACGATTAACGAAGAAATGCGCCAGCGCAGCGAGGAACTCAACCAAGTCAATGGCTTTTTAGAATCCATCCTCACTAGCCTCCGCGCTGGAGTGGTAGTTCTCGGCCCTGATTTGCACATCCACATCTGGAACCGTAAAGCAGAAGACTTGTGGGGTTTACGCGCCGATGAAATTTTTTTGCAGCACTTTATGAGCTTGGATATTGGTCTACCCCTAGAGCCACTTAAACAGCCCCTGCGGGCAATTATTGCAGGGCAGTCACAATCCCATGAAGTGCTATTGAATGCCACAAACCGCCGAGGTAAGGCATTCCAGTGCCAAGTCATTTGTACCCCATTAATCCGTACAGGATCACAAATCCACGGAGTCATATTACTCATGGAGGAGTACGATGAACTAAATGAGGGGATCTAGCTCACCTCTTCCCCCACTCCCCACTCCCCATTGCCCCTTATCCCCAGAGGGGGCCCCGAGTTCCCCACTCCCCACTATAGATAGAGTATCTATGGACTCTACCCTCATATACTGTATGTGTCTTCATTGGTGATGGGAGTAGCAGTGTGGATTTGGACAAGTTTGCCCAGCACATAGAAGAAGTGCGTCAGCGTCAAGATATATTAAATCAGCATGCGGGCGAATCGTTTTTCCCACAGCAAGATTTGCTGACGCAAGCTTTAGAGGAACTCCAGACCTCTTTAGAAGAATTGCACGTAGCAGAGGAAGAGTTGCTTGCACAGAATGAGGAGTTAGCGCTTGCTTATGGGTTGCTAGAAAAAGAACGCCAGCGCTACCTAGAGTTATTCGATTTTGCACCAGATGGGTATTTGGTAACAGATACCAACGGCAAAATCATACAAGCCAACCACGCCGCTACTAACCTACTCAAAGTCGCCAAAAAGTTCCTTCAAGGCAAAGTTTTAAGTAGCTACATTCCAGAAGAAGAACGCCGAAGCTTTCGTCAGCAACTGCTCAATTTGCATAACATGGAGCGAATTCAGGACTGGGAAATCTCCTTGCAACCACGTCATGGCAATAAATTTTACTGTTCTACCAGTATAATTACTGTCTATGATAGCGAAGGAAACCCTACGAGCTGGCGCTGGCTCTTGCGGGACATTACCGCCCGCAAGCGAGCAGAGGAACAACTGCGTGCGATTCAAATCCAAAATTTCCAGTTACAAGAAGCCGCACGGATAAAATCTCAATTTCTGTCGGTTATGTCCCATGAACTACGTACCCCAATGAATGCAATCTTGGGGTTTTCTCAATTGATGCTACGCCACTACTACCATATGTTGGCTCCCGAAATAAGAACTATGGTAGAAAGGATTATCAACAGTGGTAAACAGCTACTGGCTCTCATCGAGAATATACTAGACTTTTCGTCACTCGAGACAGGTAGAGCGGAGCTACGACTACAAGAATTTAATTTAGTGGAGCTAGTAACAACCATCACAGAAGAACTACGTTTTCTTGCGGTTCAGAAAAACTTGACTTTGGCTATTCACACAAACATCCAAAACCCTAATATCGTAACCGATCGCGATCTCGTCCGGCAAGTGCTAGTTAACTTGCTTGACAACGCCATTAAGTTCACAGAAACTGGCGGCGTATTTGTAGAACTACAACAACTAGGTCAAGACCAACTAACGGTCATGGTCAGAGATACTGGCATCGGCATCCCAGAAGCTGAATTGAAGAACATCTTCCAAGAATTTTGGCAACTCAATCAATCTACTACACGCAAACACGGCGGTACAGGTTTAGGACTAGCGATTGTCAACAAATTGGTACACCTAATGAACGGAACCATCACCGTTGAAAGTAGATTATCCGAAGGCTCCACCTTCCGCATAGTCTTGCCGAGAAGAGTGGGGAATGGGGAGTAGGGAATGGGGAGTGGGGAATGGGGAATAGGGAATGGGGAGTGGGGGAGAGAGGGGGACGCGGAGATATTTTTGAATGAATTTTCCCCGCGTCTGGTGCGTCCCGTGCGTCCCCCTGTCGTCGGTTTATCTTAGTACCATTCGGAGTGGGGACTAATACCAATTCTCTAAAATCTGGCAACAGATTCAGACCCGAAAACAAGTAATGAAACCTGAATTTATTAATTACGAATTACGAATTACGAATTACGAATTGGTATAACTCCTCTCCCCTATTCTTAGTTTTGCCGAACGAGAACGGGGGTTATTGACAATTTCCTCTTCTTGTGCAGTGATTGGTTTTTTTGTGATGACTTGTAACAGTGTTGAATTTCGTAAACTATGCTTCACGATGCGGTCTTCAAGACTGTGAAAACTAATGATGGCTATTTTGCCACCAGGTACAAGCCAATTAGGTGCTTTCTGGAGGAAAGTTTCTAGGGATTTTAACTCGTCGTTGACCACAATTCGCAGAGCTTGAAAAACACGGGTAGCAGGGTGAATTCTTCCATAACGGTATTGCCGAGGAACAGCAGAGGCGATCGCCGCAGCTAATTCCACAGTCGTATGAAACGGACGTTGTTCCACAATGCGTCTGGCAATGCGCCGCGATAGTCGTTCTTCACCGTATTTAAAAAAAATGGACGCTAATTCCGCTTCATCCCAGTCATTAATCACATCGCCGGCAGTTAGCGGTTGTCGGCGATCCATCCGCATATCCAGACTAGCTTCGTGGCGAAAACTAAAACCCCGTTCCGGCGTATCCAGATGGTAAGAGCTAACGCCTAGGTCTGCAATAATACCATCAAATGTCATTGGAGAAAACTCATAGTCAGCAAAGTTGCTGAGGATAAATTTTAGGCGATCGCCTAGGTCTACTAGTTGCTTCTGCGCCGCTAAAAGAGCCTGTTCATCCTGGTCAATTGCTGTCACCCGCACATCTAGTGCAGCTTCTAAAATTAAACGAGTGTGACCACCACCGCCTACCGTCGCATCTAAATAATGCCCACTAGGACGCACCGCCAAACCCTCGATGACCTCGTGACTCAGAACCGGCACATGAAAAAATTCTTGCGCCTCCATCCCCTCCATCTCAAGCTCCATATAATAGTTGAAGAAGTTCAAAAAAATTAAACATCAACGAAAAGTCCTTAACTAACCTCCCTCTCTATCCAACATACCCCTAACTTTCACTCTTTCTGCGCTTTTGAGCGCCCACCGAAGTTCTGATCGGCGGAAACCGCCGCTCAGACTTCTCCGTGCGGTTCCATTTAAAATTTTCCCAAACCGGAGAACACTGAAATCTATGGCAAAATTAGAAACTCGCACCGAACCAATGGTGCTGAATATGGGTCCCCACCATCCCTCAATGCATGGGGTATTGCGGCTAATTGTCACCCTGGATGGTGAGGATGTCATTGATTGCGAACCGGTGATAGGCTACCTGCACCGGGGAATGGAAAAAATTGCGGAGAACCGCACCAATATTATGTACGTTCCCTATGTGAGCCGATGGGACTACGCAGCGGGAATGTTCAACGAAGCCGTCACCGTCAACGCCCCAGAAAAACTGGCAGATATTCCCGTCCCCAAACGCGCCAGCTACATCCGCGTCATTATGCTGGAGTTGAATCGCATCGCTAATCACTTGTTGTGGTTTGGTCCATTCCTAGCTGACGTGGGCGCTCAAACTCCCTTTTTCTACCAGTTCCGGGAACGAGAGATGATTTACGACCTGTGGGAAGCCGCCACAGGTTATCGGATGGTCAACAACAACTATTTCCGCATTGGCGGTGTAGCAGCTGACTTACCCTATGGTTGGGTTGACAAATGCTTAGACTTCTGCGATTACTTCGTGCCCAAAGTTGATGAGTATGAGCGCTTAGTTACCAATAACCCCATCTTCCGGCGTCGTATTGAAGGCATTGGCACTATCACCCGTGAAGAAGCGATTAATTGGGGGCTATCTGGTCCAATGTTACGTGCTTCAGGAGTGAAGTGGGATCTACGTAAAGTTGACCACTACGAATGTTACGACGACTTCGACTGGGAAGTTCAGTGGGAAACAGCGGGTGATTGCTTAGCTCGTTACTTCGTAAGGATGCGGGAAATGCGCGAGTCAGTCAAGATCCTTCGCCAAGCAATCAAAGGATTACCAGGTGGACCTTTTGAGAATCTCGAAGCTAAGCGCATGGCGGCTGGGAAAAAATCTGAGTGGGATGCTTTTGATTACCAGTATATCGGTAAGAAAGTTGCCCCCACCTTCAAGATTCCTAAAGGCGAAATCTACTCCCGAGTAGAAAGCGGTAAAGGTGAACTGGGAATTTATTTGGTTGGCGATGATAATGTCTTCCCCTGGCGCTGGAAGATTCGCGCTGCTGATTTCAATAACGTCCAAATTCTGCCTCATTTACTGCGGGGTATGAAGGTCGCAGATGTGGTGGTCATTCTGGGTAGTATTGATATCATCATGGGTTCCGTAGACAGGTAACTGTAGGGTTTAAGTAGAGACGCGATTAATCGCGTCTCTACAGATGACGTTCATCCGCGTGATTCAGCAACGCCTAATTTTTTATTTATAATTAGGCTGAATCTCCGGACAAGGGGGAGATGTTTGTAATTGCTGCACGGATTGCTATGTGACGTTTGAGAAGCGAGTATTAAGTTACTATAGAAATGTAAACAATTTTTAATGAATCGTAATTTTAGATCTGTGCGAATTCATTCGGCCTCAGAATTTGACTCTAGCTCCAATGGGCATTACGATAAAGGGTTGAAAAGAATACTCGATCGCCTGACGACAAAAATGCAGCGCGATGATTTAGTGCGGCAAACGACGAACCAACTTAGAGAATTGCTCCAGGTTGATCGTGTGGTGTTGTATTACTTTTACAACCAGTGGGATGGGCAGGTAACTTTTGAGTCTTTGAGTTCTCAAGAATTTTCAATCCTTGGGTCAACAGGACCTGATGATGGTTTTAATGACGAGTATGCTGCTATGTATTTAGCAGGAAGAGTACGGGCGATCGCTGATATTGAATTAGAACCAATCCAGCCTTGTCACCGAGATTTTCTCCGCAGCCTCCGGGTACGTGCAAACTTAATTATACCAGTTTTAATCCCAAGGGGATTATGGGGGTTGTTAGTGGCTCATCACTGTCAATCACCTCGCGGTTGGTCACAATTAGATATTCAACTTATGCAACAAGGGTCACAAACTCTCGCAACAGCTCCTTGTATCCTCGAAAGTTAAGTCAGTAAACTGTCAACCACCTACACCTCCCGAAGGGCAGGTGTAGGCTTGCGGAAAACCTAGTTTAGGCTAGGCTTACGGTACGCGAAGTAAAGGTTGGTTAGCACACGAGATGTCGTAAGGTGACACGTACAAACATTTCCCTCATTTGTGCCTCTGTCTGGCTCAGTCGTGAATGAGAGATACGCTTACAACATTGTGCTAAGGGACGGGCGGCTACGCCTAAAAACATTTATTGGATTATCTCCATGAATAAAACCAATCAAGCAACACGAGTACCAGTAATAGATCCAAACGGAAAACCTTTAATGCCTACCACACCGGCTAGAGCAAGAAGGTGGACGGAGTCAGGTAAGGCGGTGGGTAAACGCAATAAGTTGGGTGTGTTCTATGTTCAACTGACACGTTCGCCATCAGGTTATGAAACACAGTCAATAGTAGCAGGAACCGACAGAGGTAAGTGTTTTACTGGGATTGCATTTCAAACTAAGCTTGCAACCATTGCATTGTTCCATGCCTGCTTGCCTGGGTTCTATAAATCCAAAAATATTGGCAAGAAGAATCAAACCCTAGAACGTCAATCCGTGACTGGAAAGATGGCGAAAAAAGCCGAATTAAGGAGAACTCGTAGGGGTCAAAGAATTGACCGCTCAAAGCCTTTTCAAATACGTAACCATAGGCAGAAGCGGTTCGACAACCGACGTAAAAAGAAGATTTCTCCAAGCGTCCTTTCTAACAGACAAATGGAACTCAGGATTTTAAATGAGATGGCTTTAATCCTGCCAATCTCAGAAATCAGGGATGAGGCTTGTGGAGGCAACACCAAGAAAAATGGTTTTGGAATTTCACCTGTAACTGTTGGTCAAGAATGGTTTAGATCACAAGCATCCAAGATTGCACCTGTTGTAGAAGTTGATTCGCTTGATACAGGTAAGTACCGTGACCGTTTAGAGCTGGTCAAGGACAAAAAGAACAAGGCGAAACAGACTCCTGAAACTCACGCTAACGATGCAATATCTATTGCTGCATCCTATTTCATCCAGTACAGAGCGTTCAATACCGCTAACACTCACGGTCATGAATGGGTGGGGAGATGCACTGTCACACCAGCACCGTTCATTGTGTTAACTCGTCCTAAACTGTTTCGCCGCAAGCTTCACCAGGAAAATTATTCCAAAGGCGGAATCCTTAAGCGTCTTGGTGGAACAATCACACCCTTTGGTTTTCGCTCTGGTGATTACGTAGAAGCGTCTTACAAAGGTGATATAGTACGTGGCTGGATTGGGGGCTTTACCGACACGAACATGACTAAAAACGTTTCAATCTATGACCATGATTGGTCCAGGATTGGACAGTTTAATCCTAAAAATGTCCGCTTACTTCAGAGGAGTTCTAAACTATGCATCAACCGATAAGAGATAGGAATTTGTGCCGCTATCCTCTGACCTCCCAATGCGATGCATTGGTTATGGTCAGAGGACGCAGCACAAATTCCTCGCCATTCCTGAGCCAGCGCGTTGGGCGGCTCCGCCGACTTGTAGCGACTGGCGTCCCGCCACTGATCCGGAGTACCGGATTCAGTTGGGGGAGGAATGGCTGTTTAAAAGTTGTCAACGTCAACAAAGTACAGCCCATCAAAAGGAGGAGTGGTCTTTGTTCCCGCGACTAATTTGGCAATACCTCAACCACCCCACTCCCCCATCAACCGTTAGGTTTGAATGGCTGAGGGATGGTTTCGTCATTGCCCCAAAATTCATCCCGACACTGACCCTTACGGGTTCAGTGTGGGGCATATGATTGGAAATAGCTAAAATAATGAATTTTAATAATGGTGAAAAATCCGAAATAACACTTTATACAACACTTGTCAACCGTATTGCCGAAGCTCCCCAAAAAAGAATAACTTTCGCCGAATACATGGACACGGTGCTATATCACCCTGATTATGGTTACTATTCCACAAAGGCACTGAACCTTGGCAAGCGGGGTGATTTTTTCACAGCTGTTCACCTTGGTTCTGACTTTGGTGAGTTGCTAGCAGTGCAATTTGCCCAAATGTGGGAGATTTTAGGGCGACCTGTACCGTTTTCTTTAGTAGAAATGGGTGCTGGTCAAGGTATTCTGGCATTAGATATCCTCAAGTACCTCCAGCAGTACCCAAGTTTTTTTACTGCACTCGATTACGTCATTGTTGAAAAATCTCCAGCTTTAAAGCAAGAACAACAGCAACGCTTGCAAGAATTTCCTGTACGTTGGTGCAATCTTGAGGAGATACCAAGCCACTCATTGACTGGCTGCTTTTTTTCTAATGAATTGGTAGACGCTTTCCCAGTGCATCAGTTCATCCTCGAACAAGGACAACTGCGGGAAATTTATGTAACAACTCGGGGAGGAGGGGGGGAGGGGAGGAGGGGGGGAGGGGGGGTAGGGGGGGTAGGGGGGGTAGGGATAGTCTCTGTTTCGCCTCCTCTATTTGTGGAAGTGACGGGAGAACCTTCGACGCCGCAGTTAGCTGAATATTTCGATTTAGTTGGTATTGAGTTGAGCGAAAATACTTATCCAGATGGTTACCGCAGTGAAATTAATTTAGCAGCGCTACACTGGTTAAGTATAGTAGCAGACCGCTTGCAACGTGGGTATGTATTAACAATAGATTATGGCTACTCCAACTCGAGTTACTACAACCCTAGGCGATCGCAAGGAACGCTACAGTGCTACTACCAGCATCAGCGGCATAACAACCCCTATATCAATATTGGACAACAAGACATAACGGCTCATATTGACTTTCATGCTTTGGAACGGTGGGGTGAGTGTTGCGGATTAGTTAAGCTTGGTTTTACCCAGCAAGGATTGTTTTTGATGGCGTTGGGGTTGGGCGATCGCATTGCAGCCCTGTCCCATACACAGCAACCGCTGTCTGAATTACTGCGTATACGTGATGCACTACACCAGCTTTTAGATCCCTTAGGGCTGGGAGGATTTGGTGTACTAGTTCAAACTAAAGGACTGGTGGAGTCACAAATTGCTCAACCTTTGAAGGGGCTGAGTATACCACTGTGAACCTAAACATTTATAGCGGTTCTGGTGTTGAATCCCATACACGAGGAGTGAGATCGGCCCTCACCCCCAACCCCTCTCCCAATTTGGGAGAGGGGTGCCCTTTCTTGGGCTATCTTGAGGGCGTTCTGTATGTACTCTCGTGAGAACTGCTATAGTACCAGTGCCTACCAGCTGGTGAAGAAGGTGAGTACTACTCCGGTCATTAATCTTGAAAGGTTCGTAGTAGTGCTGCTCGATTTCAAGCACTAAAGTGCTTACTACGAACTTTCACAAACCCACAGAACTAATGACTATTGCCCGCCTTACATTAAATTCGCCCACAGAATAAATGACTAACCAAAACTTAAAGGTGTATTAATCGCAGGTGGCTGCTGGCTGGTCTAACATAGCAATGAGTGCAATGATAAAACAGATAAAATTCATGAATACCCATGACTTTTTAATGCTAGTGACGTTATTAACCCCTGGTATTTTACTTTCAGTGTTGATTATGGCTTCTTTTGCCGCAGGTGGCTGATTACCAGATAGGGGAGTAGGGATTGTTGGTGGTTGGTGGTTGGTGGTTGGTTGTTGGTTGTGGAAAACAAACCCCACTCCCCACTCCCGACTCCCGACTCCCCACTCCCCACTTCCCACTCCCTTAATTAATGTAGAACAAGGAAAAGGAGATTTGAATGACGGTAGCATTTCTGGGTACTGGATTAATGGGACTACCAATGGCGCAAAGGTTATTAGCGGCAAATATAGACCTTATTGCCTATAACCGCACCCCAGAAAAGTTAGAACCATTAAAAGCTGCTGGCGCTGAGGTAGCAGCACATGCTGGACAGGCAATTCGCGCTGCTGATTGCATCATTCTTATGCTGACTAATGCCGTAGCTATTTATAGTGTGCTACTTTCAGATGGGGCGTCTTCAAATCTGGCAGGTAGGACAGTGATCCAAATGGGGACAATTACTCCTACCGAAAGTAAGGAAATTAGAAATGCAGTCATGATCGCAGGTGCTGAGTATATAGAAGCACCTGTGTTGGGTAGTATTCCAGAAGCAAAAGCTGGTAAACTTATTGTGATGGTGGGTGCACACCAAGAACAATATCAACGCCACTTAGAGTTATTAAAGAATTTTGGTCCAGAACCCATCCTTGTAGGTTGTGTTGGAACTGCTGCTGCGCTCAAATTAACTCTAAATCAACTCATTGCTTCCCTAACCACTAGCTTTGCCCTTAGTCTTGGTTTTGTCCAGCGTCAGGGTATCGATGTAGAGTTATTTATGCAAATTCTGCGTCCAAGCGTTCTTTACGCACCTACTTTTGACAAAAAGCTGCAACGGATGCTGGATGGCAATTATACCAATCCCAATTTCCCAACAAAACATTTGATGAAAGACACAGATTTGTTTATTGCGGAAGCAAAATCAGTTGGTCTAAATGTCAGCAGTATTGAAGGGGTGCGGGAAATTTTAGAAATAGCCATAAAAATGTCGTTTGCTAACGAGGATTACTCATCACTATTTTCTGCCATTAATTCAGAAAATATGAATCTATAGCTGGTGTCTTGCCAATTTATACCGTGATCATGTAAAAATATACAGCGGAGCTATTAAACATTAAACTTGCAACCTTTGCATTTTTTTGTTTTTTGTAATGTTAACCACTAACGGCACGCGGCTAAATAATGCTGCATAGTGATGAGTGGTTGCTTAGTTACAAGAAAATTATGTGTTGATAGCTCACAAAGCGCTAGCACAGATTATTAAGAGAGCGAATTTAGCCAAAAGTCTTTTCTCATTTGAAATACAGAGGTATCAATGACTATTTTTAATCAACAGACAGATAATTATAAATTACTTAGGCCGCAACCGCATTGGCGAGGGGAAAACCATATAAACTCTGGTAGGGAGGATGAAGATACTAAGATACTAGATCCTTCGGTATCCAGAAGCATGTTCAATACCTCAAATCGCGGTCGAGTAGCTATTTTTATTGATGGCGCAAACCTATTTTATGCAGCTTTGCAACTCGGGATTGAAATTGACTACGCCAAACTGCTTTGCTATTTAACTGATAGTAGGAGGTTGTTACGTGCTTTCTTCTACACTGGAATTGATCGCGCCCATGAAAAACAACAGGGTTTTCTCCTGTGGATGCGTCGCAATGGCTATCGTGTAGTCACCAAAGATTTAGTCCAGGTTCCAGATGGTTCCAAAAAAGCCAATCTAGATGTAGAAATCGCTGTCGATATGATTAACCTGGCACCCTACTACGATACTGCTGTCTTAGTGAGTGGGGATGGAGATCTCACTTACGCTGTTAATGCTGTGACTTACAAAGGAGTTAGAGTCGAAGTGGCCAGTGTGCGAGGAATGACCAGCGACAGCTTAATTGATGTTGCTGACTACTTCATGGATCTGGATTCTATAAAAGAACACATTCAAAAGGATTCTCAACCAGGCTATAACTACCGACCAATTTATAATTCTAGCCTTTAAGCACGTGCGATCAAAGCGTCATTTGTCCAGTGTCATTTATAATACTAATGACACTGGACAAATGACGGGGGCGGTCTTGTTATCGTAGGGGCGCAAGGCCTTACGCCCCTACACCTAGAAAGATGAGGCTTTTCGGCAGCGTTTTGTAATCGTTCACGACTATGTCTAATGGATATTTTAATTATTGAGGATGAAGCTGAAATTGCTCAGTTAATCCAACTGACTCTAGAAAAAGAAGGATTTTCCTGTCGCATTAGTCGTGATGGCATGAGTGCTTTGCAGATATTTCAGGAGAAACTACCAGATTTAATTATCCTAGACTTAATGATTCCTGGTTTGGATGGACTGGAAGTTTGTGCCAGAATTCGTCAGCAACCTAGTGCAAAAGACCCCTATATATTGATGCTTACGGCTAAGGGAGAGGAAATTGATCGCGTTATTGGCTTGTCTACTGGTGCTGATGATTATATGGTCAAACCTTTCAGCCCCAGAGAATTGGTTGCCCGAGTGCGAGCGCTACTGCGGCGTAGCCTTCGCCAAGGGGGACAACATCAGATCAATCGTACTCAACACTTTATCGTAGATTTAGAGCAGCGCACTATCAGTCGCAAGCTAGATTCTCAGCCAGCAGAAATCCTGGAGTTAACAACCCTAGAATTTAACTTGTTAAGTACCTTTGTTAGCAATCCTGGTCGAGTTTGGAACCGCACCCAGCTCATAGACAAACTTTGGGGCGATAACTTTTTTGGTGATGAACGGGTGGTGGATACTCATGTAGCGCGGTTGCGAAAAAAAATTGAGCCTGACCCGGCTAATCCCACTTTTGTCAAAACTGTTGTTGGAGTTGGTTACAAGTTTGAGGACCCACCTGTGGCTTGAGTAGCATGAACTGGCGTTGGACTTGGTCTTGGTCTTTGGCATCGCGCCTATTTTTCTCTCACTTTGTGGTCATGATAGTGGGAGTCATAAGTCTTGTCACTATCAGTAAAATCTCTTCTCCCCGCTTTTTTATCTTGCATTTGGAACGACTAGAACATGAGGGGTTGGATTTAATCGATGCCGAGACTGACTTGGTGGAAGGATTTGAAACTGCTTGGAGTCGAAGCACTTTCTGGTCAGTGTTAGTAGGTGCAACGGCAGCAGGAGGATTGAGTTACTGGGTGTCTATGCGGATAGTACACCGATTAACCGAGATGGAGCAAATTACTCAAAAGTTTGCTGCTGGTGAACTCAATGCGCGACTACCTAAAAGTGATATTCCCGAACTGAATCGGCTGGGTGTCAGTTTCAACAGTATGGCAGCAAGTTTAGAAGGGGTGGAAGCACGGCGGCGGGATCTGATTGGAGACATGACCCATGAGTTACGGACACCGCTGACTGTGGTGCGCGGTTATTTAGAAGAACTCGCAGATGGGGAAATTGAACCGTCCCCTGAGATTTATCAGCAGCTTGCAAAAGAAACCAAACGTTTAGAACGCTTAGTCAACGACATGCAAGAACTTTCCAAAGCAGAAGCAGGTTATCTGCCGATCCGTATACAGAAAGTTCATCTGCGTCCCTTGTTAGAGTCGTTAGTGCAGCGCTTTGCCGACCAACTGCTAGAAGATGGTCCTGTTCTGCTTCTGGTGTGTCCACCCCAACTCCCACCCGTGTTGGCGGATATTGATCGTACAGAACAGGTGCTAGTCAACTTGGTGGGCAATGCAATGCGCTATACCCCTCAAGGTTCCATTACCATCCGTGTTTGGGTTCAACCCAGTAAGCTCTGGATTGCGGTTATTGATACAGGTATGGGGATTGCGGCAGAAGATTTACCTCACGTGTTTGAGCGCTTCTGGCGAGCTGACAAATCAAGAACTCGCCATTCCGGAGGAACTGGCATTGGTTTAACGATCTCGCGCCGTTTGGTTGAACTGCAAGGCGGACAAATTGAGGTGGAAAGTCAGCAAGGATTGGGTAGCACGTTTCGTTTTTTTCTACCTTTAGCATGAGTTCAGTATGTAGTATGTAGGGTGGGCACTGCCCACCATAGTGCCCACTACTACAAAACCTTTTATCCGAAAGGCATTGATGCTCGAGAAACTAACATAATTAAACGTCTACTTATTGTTAATAAAAGTTAGGTGTAAGTACTGATTCATAGTTATTAGGAGTTAGATTAAAATTAATTTTATTAGAATTAACTTTAAGCATGAAGCTGAAAATATGACATTCGTTTTTTAGTTTTCTCACTAACGTCACTGAGATTTTTAATAAATGAATATAACTAATTTTGATTTACTAAATTTAGATAGCTTAGAGATTCCTTTTTCCACTGATCGGCTATCCACTGCTGCTTCTGTTGGACGCTTGTTCCAACAGAAAGCAGCCACCCTAACCCACTGGTAAAGTTTGTCATGTACTTTCAGCCAGGTACCATCTTTGCACCATCTGCGAAAATAACCATAAACTGTTGACGCATTGTCAAGAGAAAAATAAGCGAAGCGCGTACTACAACGAGATCAGGCTTAAGCCGACAGATCAGGGTTTTAGACATTGCAAATGGGTAGCTTATTTACGCGCCCCGTGTACTAGCTGGAAAATCCCTGGTAATGCTCGTCATGTGCATTCCTGAGAAAGTACGTAAAGAATGGCATTCATTACACCATACATTGCTGTGGTACGTTCGCGGAGCGTCTCCCCTTGGAAAAGGATGGCCAGGGCGGATCGCTTCCGGAAATAGGTCGGCAATTAATTCCCACTATTCCTACGTTAGATCATTAGGATATGCTTTATTCATTCACTCACAAGGTGCTGATATATACAACTTTCAGCCGTACCCTTGTGAGCTTTCTTTCAGTAGCCCACCACTTTTAAAACATCCTCATTCGGAGTACGGACAATGAACAACGTTCAATTGCCTTTGGTTATTAGTTACTTGGCAATAAGCTGCTATTTTTTTAGCAATTGGTTAAAATTCTGCCTCCGCCATCCCCATTCTTCTCCAGAAGATAAATTTTTATCTTTTGTCATGTTTTTCATAACAACCATCCTATGGCCCCTGCTTATCCCGATAAATTGTATAGAAACATACAAATCACGGAAACTTGAGTTCAGTAATGTGATTCCTATTTTCGTGGCAATTTTTGCGTTGAGTATTGCACTATATATGGGTTAGGGAATGGGTAGGGGCTATCTTTACCCCGCCCGTACAGGTGTGGGGGAAATTAAATAAATTTTTCATCTCAGGATGGCTAATTAGTTTCATAATTCATCATTCATCATTCATAATTTCTTGACCCCCAAACAAATAGGGATGGGCAAAATGTCCATCCCTTAACAAAGAATATTTATTTTATGGCAACAGAGTTATTCCAATACGGTTCGGTTAAGGGTAGTTGACGGCAGGAGTTACTAGAGAAACCGGGTTTCTTAAAGAAACCGGGTTTTGGTCGGCTGGTGCTTATCCGAACCGTATTGAGAGTTATTCCACTACTTGAGCTGTGGGAAAAGCACCAGGTCGCACAGCTAAGCTGAGATTTTGTCCATTGCGATGCAAGTCAATGCGCACATCTGCGTTGAGTTGGCTATTTTCTACTGCGGTTTGTACGGATCTTGCGTCTTTCACTGGTTGATCGTTGAGTTTTTCGATAACATCACCAGCACGTATCCCAGCTTTAGCTGCTGGTGAATTTGGCATGACTTTGACAACTAAGACGCCGTGGTCTTCATTGACAGTTATACCACTGTTAGGATCTGAGTTTAGGCTTTGCTTCACCTCAGGTGTCAAACCTATCATCTGAATTCCTAGATAAGGATGTTGTGCTTTACCTGTAGCTATCAGTTGAGTGGAAATACGTTGCGCTGTGTTGATAGGAATGGCAAATCCTAATCCTTGTGCCCCTTGAATAATAGCTGTATTCATGCCTATGACCTCGCCACGGGAATTGAGTAGGGGTCCGCCAGAATTACCAGGATTGATGGCAGCATCTGTTTGAATGTAGTCTACTCGCTTATCTGAACCAATCAGATTGCTAGCACGTCCGGTAGCACTAACGATGCCAGTTGTGACGGTATTATCCAAACCAAGAGGGTTGCCAATGGCGATCGCCCATTGTCCCGGTTCTAGCTTGTCTGAGTTACCCAATTTCACTATTGGCAGACTGGTTGCTTGAATCTTGACAACCGCCACATCTGTCAACTTATCTTCACCCATTACCTTACCTTGAAAGGTGCGCCCATCCTTCAGTGTGACTTTTACTGTATCCGCACCATCAACCACATGGGTATTGGTGAGAATGCGACCATCATTACTAATGATGAAGCCTGAACCAGTACCTCGTTCCACCCGATTTTGTGGTTGTGTTGGTATTGCAGACCCAAAGAAGCGCTGGAGAAACGGGTCATCAAATCCTTGAATTGACCGGGTTTTTACCGTTCTGGAAGAATCTATCCGCACCACAGCAGGTCCAACTTCTTTTACAATGGTTGTCACAAAGTTAGGATCAGTGGACGCTGGTAATGGGGGAGCAGCATCTACTCGACTCACTCCCAGGTTAGATGCATTAGTAGGCGAAACTTGCTGGTAGTGAGAACCCAGATATCCACCTGCAAATGTCATACCAGATCCCAACAACACCAGCGATAGATTCAAAGCTGCTTTTCGCCAAGGTGCAGCATTCTGGGATTTAGAGGCAGAAGGGGTCAAGGGGATTTTATTGTATTGTCCTGGCTCGTTATCGCCATCACGGGGTATCTTATACATTTGCTCTCTGTAACTTTTTGAAGATATATATATAATTTATAGTCTATAAATTCTTTGTGACAATCCTGTTACAAAAACGTAAACGCCTTGTGAAGAATCTGAGGGGAACCTTTCCCAAAGCTTATTTAACGTTACAGACTCAAACAATGACTTGTGGTCAGCACCTACATCAACTTAATATAGCATGTATGTACTTAATCTGTCAACGATGGGTTTGTAGTTGGACTACCGTTGCCGAAAGCCGATGCAACGCACAAAGCGCCAAAAAATCGTGATTCAAAGAGGGAGCAAGCGATCGCACGAGGAAATTGTGAAATGGCTAAAGTAGACGAGTATCGAAACTATATTCAGCAACTTATCTCGAAATATGCTAGTTACAAACCTTCCTATGGAGAGATTGAGGTAGAAATGATTTTCGACACGGAACGAGATCATTATCAAATTGTCCACATTAGTTGGGAAAACAAACATCGAGTGTACGGTTGTTCTATGCACATCGATATCAAAAATGAAAAAATTTGGATTCAGTGGAATGTAACTGAGGTAGATATCGCCGATGAACTAGTTCAAATGGGAGTTCCAAAACAGGATATTGTCATTGGTTTGCACTCACCTTATAAAAGGCAATTTACCGACTTTGCAGTGGGTTAAGCAGAGTCTGAGGAATTATGAATTATGAATTATGAATTATGAAATGATTTTTTTTCATCATTCATATTGAGGGGTTGAGAAAGTTCGTAGTAAGCACTTTAGTGCTTGAAATCGAGCAGTATTACTACGAACCTCTCAAAATTAATGAAACACACTGCAACTTTGACGGGTAATTTCTTAGTTCGTAGTAGCGCTTCAGCGCCGGTTAAATCGCGGTTTTTTAGCGCTGTAGACGTGAAGCGGTGAGGGGGTTGCAGTATTGGCGGTTTTCTTACCGCTTCGCGTCTACCTATAAAGTCAGGGCTATTTCATTCTACGCCAGAGCCTTGAACCAAAGTCGTGGCTAAGAGCTGAAGTCCGTTGAAACGGACTAAATTCCTGAAAGTTCTAGTCGGCTTAAGCCGACTTCAGCTATTAGCCTAGGAATTTATTCCTAGGCGTGTGGGTTGCGAGTGAAGAATGAAATAGCCCTGTATAAAGTCGCGATTTTTTTGCGCTGTAGACGCTGCGCGGCTTCCCGCAAGGGTAGCGCTACTACGAACCGGGATGGAGGCGATCGCTCTTCGGAATGTTTTTCTTGCCGTGTTAGCCAAGAAAAACCTATACAATCATTTACAATCATGAATGTTGTTACTGTACCTTCGCCCCCACTCCCCCCCTCCTCCCCTTTTTCTTGCCCTGTTAGCCAAGAAAAACCTATACAATCATCAACAAAGACAATACTGAAACAATCCTCATAACAAATATTGAGGTCATGATTTCCCTGTCGGCTCCAGATGTAGAATCTCAAGAGTTGTTACAAGCACAAGTGGAAAACTTGCTACCACAGATATGAGAAGTGGATGGGGTAGAAGAGGCGAATTTAGTCACAGTGGCAGAATCGCCAGAGGGTGCAAAGGGTGAGGGCTTCATTGTCGGGACAATCAAGGCAAGAAAAACTTCACGTGCGAATATGCTTCAAATAATTCAATATGAGCAAACAATATAAAATATATCTTGATGCTTGTTGTTTCAATCGTCTATTTGACGACCAAACCCAATCCCGTATTTATTTAGAAGCGCAGGCAGTTATGACAATTTTGAGCCAATGTCAAACAGAAGCTTGGAAATTAATTAACAGCAGTGCTTTGATTGCAGAATTAAACCAAATACCTGATTTAGAAAGACTACAAAACGTCAAAAAAATACTTTTAATTGCTAAGATAAAAGTTATTAATAGCGCCTTCATTGAAGACAGAGCCACCCAACTCCAAACATTAGGATTTTCCAGTTATGATGCCACGCACATCGCTAGTGCTGAAAGAAGTCAGGCAGATGTATTTCTTACAACAGATGACAGACTCTTCAAAAAAGCCCAAAAAAACTCTCAATTAATAAACGTAAAGATTAATAACCCTGTTCAATGGCTGGCAGAAGTAATACAATCAGAGGAAAGCAATGATGAAAACCCAAAATGAAATTATCAAACAGGGCTATGATGCCTTAATCAATTCTCTGGGAATAGCCGATACTATTCGCTTTATTCAATATTTCAGTCCTGGGAAAGGAGACTATACTAAAGAACGTCATCAATGGCTAGATAAAAAAACTTTGGCTTCGGTCTTGGTGGAGATGAAACAATTGCAGTCAGACGACACCAATCAATATGACGAAGTTATTGAGTAGCAACTAATGGTCTATCATTTGGTTCGTAGTAGCGCTTTAGCGCCGGTTAAATCGCGGTTTTTTAGCGCTGTAGACGTGAAGCGGTGAGGGGGTTGCAGTATTGGCGGTTTTCTTACCGCTTCGCGTCTACCTATAAAGTCGCGATTTTTTTGCGCACTCAGCGCAACTACGAGCCGAGAAAAACCTATACAATCATTTACAATCATGAATAAAGACAATACCGAAACAATCGAGATGACAAATATTGAGGTCATGATTTCCCTGTCGGCTCCAGATGTAGAATCTCAAGAGTTGTTACAAGCACAAGTGGAAAACTTGCTACCACAGATCCGAGAAGTGGATGGAGTAGAAGAGGCGAATTTAGTGACAGTGGCAGAATCGCCAGACGGTGCAAAGGGTGAGGGTTTCATTGTCGGGACAATCAAGGCAGTTGTCATTCCTGGTAGTATGGCTTTGTTTAATTTTCTCAAAGAGCGTTTGAGTGGCAATCCGATAGAAATAACTCTTAAAAAAACACCTGATAGTCAAGAAGTGAAAATTAAGGTCAGGAGTCAAGCAGATTTTGATACTGCATATGAGAAAGCGCAAGAATTTTTCAAATCCTAGGTAGTCAAGATGGGAAAATTGGCACTGCTGATTGGGGTGAGTGAATATGATGAGGGAGGATTGAAGGCGCTACTTGGGGCTGTCAAAGATGTAGAGGCGATGCAGCGAGTTCTGGGAAACCCCGAAATGGGTGGCTTTGCTGAGGCGGATATAGTGGTGCTTAAAAATCCCCAACGCCAAGAAATGGAATCTGCCATTGAGCAATTGTTTGCCAATCGCCACAAGGATGACCTGCTACTATTTTACTTCTCAGGTCATGGAATTACAGATGAAAGGGGGAAGCTATATCTATCAACCCCGGCTACTTATAAAGAAAATGGGAGGCTGGTTAAGACCTCGACAGTTGCAGCTAGTTTTTTGCATGAGAGTATCAATGATAGCCGATCCCAGCGTCAGGTCATAATTCTGGATTGTTGCTTTAGTGGCGCGATCGCTCAAGGTATGACAGTCAAGGGTGAGGATATAGTTAATGTACAGGAGCAGTTAGGTGGTAAAGGACGAGCAATCCTGACATCTTCATCTTCCACCCAGTATTCTTTTGAGCAAGAAGGTTCAGAACTCTCAGTATACACCCGCTATTTGGTAGAAGGCATTGAAACAGGTGCAGCCGATAAAGACGGGGATGGCTGGATTTCTGTTGATGAGCTACATGAATATGCTAGCAGCAAGGTACAAGAAGCAGCTCCAGCCATGACCCCCAAATTTTATCCAGTAGAGGAAGGCTTCAAGATTCGGCTAGCTAAAGCACCCGTTGATGACCCCAAGCTGAAATACCGTAAGGTAACCGTGTTTCCAGAAATCATCAATTTTTGGCGGGGCTGATTTAAAGTATGAATTTGCCTCACGCAAAGGCGCAAAGTCGCCAAGAATCGTTGTTTCAACATCTCGATAACTGTCAATTCATATGAAGATTAGGAACGCGCGCGACAACAGGAACAACAACGTGGGGTTTCGGGTGGTCGTTGCGTTGTGCATGACTCTTCGTTTTGTCAGAACTGGTGAATGTGAATTCATTGGGCGTACCAAGAAGAGTCTAGACCTACTCCAGTGAGGTTGATGACAGCCTCCGAACATAAAACAGGGTCGGATAGCTTGGTAGTCTGCAAAGTCGAACAGTTGTCCGGCTTCTCAAGTTTAACTGTAGGCGATTTATTGGCGGGGGCGCAACATTTCTTGAGGTGCGATCGCACAACCCGGAAAAGCCAGCGGTGAAATTGTCACATCCTCCGAGACTATTGTCTCACTTTGATAACCTTCCGGACTCGGTAAGCGATAGACGTGCAACTTGCGTCGATTCACATCTAAAACCCAGTAATCAGTAATGCCTGATCGAGCATAAGCTAAAGCCTTCACTTCTCGGTCATACTTGAGACTAGAATCTGCTACCTCAATAATCAAAAACACCTCGGATGGAGTAGGATGGTGGTCATCATAATCTAGCTCATTAGGCACAACCACTGCAATATCTGGCTCTGGTTCCGAGTAATCATCAAGTTGCACAGGTGACTGAAGCCTCAGCAAAACCTGTTCTCCTAAGCGGTTGCGAAATAATCTCTCCGTTCGAGTTATCGCTGATTCATGAACACTTCCTTTAGGTGACATCAGAATGATTTGTCCTGCAATTAACTCTAGCCGTTCCTCTGGATGAAAAATACCAGCTTCCCCCATGCGATGATATTCTTGAACAGTTAAAAGGCGAATACCCGCAACCATATTACTATTCCTCACTTAACTCAAAATTCACCCGCTCATAAATATCTTTCAGTTTCAAGCCCCCAGCTTCAGCCGTGGGGTAAATAATCACGAATTACGTTAGCGTAGCGTTAGCGAGTACTCGAGCGTCATTATAAATTACGAATTATTTTGACTATTCCTCACTTAACTCAAAATTCACCCGCTCATAAATCTCATCCAAGGAAATTTGTAAATCTAGAGAATTAAGTACTAAAATTGACTCTTTCCCTTCATACTCTTGAAAAATCCATTGTTGTTCTGTTGTTTTTGCAAATTGCTCTACAGAAAAACTATACTGGTCAATCATAATATATTCCCGAAATTCGGGAATTGAACGGTAATATTTAAACTTATCTGTTTTGTCATAATTTTTAGTAGAATTTGATAAGACTTCAACAATTAACAATGGGTTAGTAATAGTGGTTTTACTAGTTCCCTCGTACACAGGTTCACCTTTGACTACCATCACATCAGGGTATGTATAGAGGCGATAACGAGGTATGCATAAGCGCACATCACCTATGTAGATATCGTAATTTTGTGCTTGCACCGTCAAGGGAAATTTTTTGTAAAAATTGCCTGCAATTTTATTGTGGTTAGTTGTTCCTCCTGTCATTGGGATAATTTCTCCGTCTTTGTATTCATTTTTGTATTCAGCTTTCTCTTCTAATTCGAGATATTCTTCTGGAGTGTAATAGCGCTTTTCTGTTTGTAAAATCATTTGAATGACCTTAGATAAGTAATGTGTTTCTGCTACGCAGTCCGGCGATCGCTACTTATTTAGTCCTCTTTTAGAGGACTTATGCTGTGAGCCTGGGACTTCAAGTCCTAGGCGGATGATCATCCCGTAGCATCCTCTGCATTGCTACCGCATCCCCCTGCCAAGTTAACCGTCCCACTAAATCGGAAAAATCATAGCTGGGTTTGTACTTACTCTCTGGCAAGACAGGATGCAAAACAACGACAACATTTACCTCTCCAGCTGCTAACGGTGTGGGAATACTAAGACTTAAGTATCCTAATTCATCAATCGTAGTCGTAAATTTTATAACTTCCATTGCCCAATGAATCAGTAAATCTTTTTTAATTTTAGCGCGATCGCAAGTAATGAAAGAATTGGGTATTTTAAAACTCCTTCACTTTGCGACTTTGCGTGAGGTAAATTCATACCGTGATTCAGCAACGCCAACAAAATAAACAAATAATCTTTGATCAAGACGGAAGGGCGATCGCACCCAGATAAAATATGCGCCATGATTGAAAAATATAGGGCAATTCAAACATGAGAGGATCTGATGCAATCAGCGTTACGAATTGAGACAAAAATTTTACCAGGCAACAAGATTGAAATCAATCTGCCTGCCGATACTACCTCAACTTCTGTCGGACAAACCATTGAGGTAATCGTGCTGCTACCAGACCAGAAGCCTACCCCAGAAAAGCAGTCTATTTTGCACCTGCTTGAAGAAATCCATAGGCAGCGTCCCGTTGGTAGAAGTGTGGCAGAAATCAATCGAGACCTACAGGTAGAACGAGATGCATGGGACAACTAACTGACACCATGAGCAATCAGCAAGGTTTTGTAGTTTAGGCAAGACGTTTCAGGGTTGACATGACTAAGCTCCACCTGTTATCCTAGTGTTAGGATTGGCGGACTTCATAGTCAAAACAATAAAAGACCCATACAAGAAAAATTACGTCATTATAGTAGAAGACGCAATCTCAGCAGGCACCCTTTGTGTCGCCTGTCCCAAGGTTGAACACCTTGGTGTTCTCACAGATAATAGAGAACAAGACACCTTCATTTATAGATAATCATTACTGTGACAGAAACTGGAAGCTACAAAGATACTGTAAACCTGCCCAAGACAAACTTCGATATGCGGGCGAACGCCATCAAGCGCGAACCTGAGATCCAAAAATTTTGGGAAGACAATCAAATTTACCATCACCTGTCCCAAAACAATCCACATGACCTATTTATACTGCACGATGGGCCTCCCTACGCAAACGGCGCTCTGCATATGGGTCATGCTTTAAATAAAATTCTCAAAGACATTATTAACCGCTACCAACTTTTGCAAGGGCGTAAGGTTCGCTATGTCCCTGGTTGGGATTGCCATGGCTTACCCATTGAACTGAAAGTTTTGCAGAACATGAAACCTGCTGAACGGCAAAACTTAACCCCTTTGCAACTGCGCCAGAAAGCAAAAGAATTTGCCCTGAAAACAGTAGACGAACAACGGGAAAGTTTCAAAAGATACGGTGTGTGGGGTGATTGGGAACATCCGTACCTAACTTTAAGCCCAGAATATGAAGCGGCTCAGATTGGTGTTTTCGGTGAGATGGTATTACAAGGCTACATTTATCGTGGTTTGAAGCCAGTACACTGGAGTCCCAGTTCTAAAACGGCTTTGGCAGAAGCTGAGTTGGAATATCCTGAAGGTCACACCTCCCGGAGTATCTACGCTGCTTTCCCAATGACGAGTTTATCCTCAGGGGTGAAGCCACAACTGGACGAGTTTTTGCCGGAGTTGGGTGTCGCTATCTGGACGACGACACCGTGGACTATTCCCGCAAATCTAGGAGTGGCGGTGAATCCAGACCTCACCTACGCAGTTGTGGAAGTTGCAAAAGATACTGTTACAGAATTCGCTGCAAAATATCTCATCGTGGCTGGTGATTTGGTAGAAAGCCTATCCGCTAAACTAGCAACTCAGCTAACCGTAAAAACCACAGTAAAAGGGAAAGATTTAGAACATTCAACTTACCATCATCCCCTATTTGACCGCGAAAGTCCGATTGTGGTTGGTGGTGATTATGTGACCACTGAGTCTGGTACTGGATTGGTACACACAGCCCCTGGTCATGGTCAAGAAGACTACATGGTAGGTCAGCGCTACGGTTTGCCAGTTCTCGCTCCTGTGGATGATAATGGGAATTTTACCGCAGAGGCGGGACAGTTTGCAGGGTTGAATGTTCTGGGTGATGGCAATCAAGCGGTGATTGATGCGCTGACAGCAGCAGGTTCTTTACTGAAGGAAGAAGCCTACGTCCATAAGTATCCCTACGATTGGCGGACGAAAAAACCAACAATTTTCCGCGCCACGGAACAGTGGTTTGCTTCGGTGGCTGGATTTCGGAATGAGGCACTAGAAGCGATCGCCACCGTAAAATGGATTCCACCCCAAGGAGAAAATCGCATCACGCCGATGGTTGCAGAGCGTTCCGATTGGTGCATTTCCCGTCAGCGCAGTTGGGGTGTGCCAATCCCCGTTTTCTACGATGAAGAAACTGGAGAACCGCTGCTGAATCAGGAAACCATGGCTCACGTTCAGTCCATAGTAGCAGAAAAAGGTTCCGATGCTTGGTGGGAACTCTCAGTGGAAGAGTTATTGCCAGAACAATACCGCAACAATGGTCGTTCCTACCGTAAAGGTACTGACACCATGGATGTGTGGTTTGATTCTGGTTCTTCCTGGGCTGCTGTGCTGAAGCAGCGACCCGAATTGCGCTACCCAGCTGATTTATACTTGGAAGGTTCAGATCAGCATCGCGGTTGGTTCCAGTCAAGTTTGCTCACGAGTGTTGCAACCAACGGCTGTGCTCCCTACAAAACTGTGTTAACCAACGGCTTTACAGTTGACGAACATGGTCGTAAAATGAGTAAATCTCTGGGGAACGGTATTGACCCAGTAGTGGTTATTGAGGGTGGCAAAAATCAAAAAGAGGAACCACCTTACGGAGCCGATGTTTTGCGCCTATGGGTGTCATCGGTGGACTACTCCTCAGATGTCCCCATCAGCAAGAATATCCTCAAGCAGATGGGGGATGTGAGAACCAAAATTCGCAACACGGCTCGTTTTCTCCTCGGCAATTTGCACGACTTTGACCCAAGCAAGGATTCGGTGCCTTACGACCAGCTACCCAACCTTGACCGTTATATGCTGCACCGGATTACCGAGGTGTTTGAGGAAGTCACGAAAGCGTTTGAAAGTTACCAGTTCTTCCGGTTTTTCCAAACGATGCAGAATTTCTGCGTTGTGGATCTGTCTAACTTTTATCTAGATATTGCCAAAGACCGTCTGTATATCAGCGCCCTGGATAGTTTCCGGCGTCGTAGCTGTCAGACAGTGCTGGCGATCGCTCTTGAAAACTTAGCCCGTGCGATCGCCCCTGTGCTATCCCACATGGCAGAAGATATCTGGCAATATCTCCCCTACAAAACAGCCTACTCCTCAGTGTTTGAATCGGGTTGGGTGCAGTTAGAGGAGCAGTGGTATAATCTAGAATTGGCAGAATACTGGGAGCAACTGCGCCAAATCCGCACTGAGGTTAACAAGGTGCTAGAACAAGCCAGGGTAGAAAAAATGATTGGTTCTTCCCTAGAAGCTAAAGTGTTGCTGTACTTACCAGATGAGCAGTTACGCTCTACCGTGAAATCACTGAATACAAGCAACAGTGTGGATGAACTACGCTACCTGTTTATCACGTCCCAAGCAGATTTGTTGGATTCTCCAGAGGAACTGCTTGGGTTGAAGTATGGGTTGCAGTCCGATGCATGGGGGATTGGTGTAGTGAATGCAGTTGGGCAAAAGTGCGATCGTTGCTGGAACTACTCGAGTCATGTAGGCGAATCAGTTGAACATCCTCTGATTTGCGAACGGTGTGTTGCAGCTTTGGCTGGGGAGTTTTAGCTGGTAGTAGCGCTTTAGCGCCGGTTAAATCGCGGTTTTTTTGCGCTGAAGCGCAACTACAAACAAAAGCTGTAGGGGCGAAGGATACTTCACCCCTACCAACTATTTAAACAAACGTATAATTAATTCTCACCAGATGTCTACTCACAAGAGTAGGGGAAGAACGTAATTATTGACTTCCCACCTGCAAAATTGTCGAAACCCTTGATTTCTCGTTGAGAGGCAGGGGAGGGTGTGACCGGTTACGGGCGGTAAGCGTGACCTGGGGCAGGGAAATTGGCTACTACCCCAATAGTCCCACCACCAGCAGCTTTCGGATAAGTTGTAACGCTAAAGTATGGGGGTCTAACTCCGTTAAGTAGGACACCTCCATTCACTGCTTGGCATTGAGTATCAGTCAGTTCTTCCCAAAGATTTGAGGTTTGTGCTTGAATGTTTTCTACAGAGTAGTGCATCCTTACTTCTCCTTTCAGATTATAGAAAGATTAAAGTGGAAAAGACAACAACAGCCTACAGCCGATCATAGAAGATTTGGCGTTGGTGAGATCAAGCATGAATCCAACTTTAGAGACGCGAAATTTCGCATCTCTACAAGGTGTTGGAATTAAACGAAATAATTTTCATACTTCAATTCAGCAACGCCAAATATTTTATTTAGGCACAAAAGCAGATATCAGAAAACTGCTTTCCCGTTTAAGGTATTCTTGTCTTCTGCTTTAGTTTAAAGTGTAACTGGTAAAAAGAATTTTTGCAACCATCCTGTTATAATTTCTTAATATTAGGAAATTTATACCTCCCTGGATTCCGAGGTGAGGTTTTCTCGCAATGTGGGATAAACAACCCATTCAAAAAAGCCTGAAAAGGTTACATCATAGGCATTTTGACTTTTGAATGAGTGAAGTCCGCACAGTGGTACTAGGGACTTAGCCCTCAATTACGAATTACGGATCCGCAGGGTCAAAACTTTTGCAACAACTCTTTGGTTAACTGAATGAATGCTTTTGACCCTGCTGATTGAGGATTATTTAACACAACTGGCATAAAACTGTCAACTGCCTTAGCAACATTCACATCAATTGGTATTTGTGTCTGAAAAATTTTTGCTGCGCCAAAATCTTGTTGAACGCGCTGCATCACTTGCTTGTAGTATCTTCCCGTGAGAAGATTGGTGTTGGACATTGTAAATACAATGCCCAGCATTTGTATATCCATCTCTGCTTCTTGTTCGTGACTCTCTTTTAACTGAGCAATGCGTCTTTCCAACAACTGGATACCGATCACAGATAAAGGTTCTGGTTTAGCAGGAAGTATGTAAAAATTACTCGTTGCCAAAGCACTACGAGTCAAAAGATTATACCCAGGGGCGCAATCCAGCATGATAAAATCATATTCTTGCCGAATTGGTTCTAGGATCTTAGTCAACAAAACTCTTTCAAAACGATTCCAAATTGTTTCAAAATCCTGTGTTCCCAAAGCCACTGCTTGTTGATGTAGCATTTCGGAGACGATAAACTCATCGTACAGGTCGATATCTCCTGGCAATAAGTCCAGTCCTTGCTGATTACAGACCTGAGACTGAATTATATCCTGAATCGTCAACTTTTGGTTTTGATTAGGGTTGATAATGTCGTCTATCAGATACCTCAATGTCTTTCTTTGTTTTCGGCGCTTGGCAAAGTCCAAAGGTGACGTGAGACTAAGTGTAGCACTAATTTGGCTATCTAAGTCAAGGACAAGCACCCGTTTTCCATGCTCCTTTGCTAAACAGGTAGCTATGTTGACTGTGAGGGTGGTTTTGCCAACGCCGCCTTTCATATTAGCAGTTGCAATTACATATCCCATTGCTTAATCCTCTGTTGACGCATTCCCATCTAAGTACAATACCCGTGAATGAAAGCCCTCACCCCTAGCCCCTCTCCCAAATTGGGAGAGGGGTGCCCGTCTAGGGCTATCTTGAGGGCGGTAATGAGAATGAAATACCAGGATTACTGTCCTCTGATTCCGTTCATTCACGGGTATTGCATCTAAGTAGGTCGGCATAAATAAAGTTAACTCAAGGTGATTTCGGCCATACTCCCATAGTTGAAGCAGTCAGATTATAGCAGTTCACGTTAACTTAGTACTTTTGTCAGGGTATTGATATGACTTTTCTCCCATGTAATTACCTGGTTCTATTTTTAGTATTGATGACAAGTATACGCAGAATCAACTCCAGCCCATGTTTCGAGGTGGGCTGGATATTTCTTTTGGCGGTAGTGTCAATCCGGTTCGGAAGCGCGAAAGATGAGGGAGATAAGGGAGCAACTTCTTCCTCATCCCCCTGCACCCTCTACTCGATCACAAATCACAAGCAAATCCATTATGGTCACGGTCTTTTATTCTAGCAAGTTTGCCATATAGCGCGACGGGAATGCTGGTGATACCGTATTGCCAATTTATCCGTTGACAGGTTTCTGTGGTCAGTAATTGACGGATGTACACATCTCTGATATCAAAAGCTTGGGTGCACAGCTTTGTCACCAACTCTTTGTCCGTTGCGATGGTTTCAACTCTGCTTTGTAATTCCAATTGCTTGTAGTAAAAATTTGGATTATTCCCGCACTGTACAGTCAATTCAAATTTCGCTCCCTTTAAATCTTCTGTAGGTATTGACAAAATTAAAAATTCCGGGCTAAATCTAATGTCAGATATTTTCATATTCTCCGTGTCCCACCGACCTAGCTGGTAGTTCTTGGTTTCAGCAAAGGCAGGCATTGCGTTGGTAAATAAAAATAGTGTTGCCAAAATACTTAGAGCTTTCATTTAGTACCTGATACAATGACTTTCTGTTAGTATTCCCACCCGTACACAAAGAAGGAACAAGTATTGTTGCCAGACACAGATGAAAAGGGTGTAGGGGGTAGGGGGTAGGGGGTAGGGAACCCCATAATTAAAATCAGGGGCAAAATTTTCGGACGCCTTCGACGCTTGCGCTTACTCGTTGAAATACATTTTTCTTTGATTTCATACTTGAATGTGGACAGAAGAGTAGGGGCGTATTGCAATACGCCCGTACCGCTGTCAAGACAGCGATCCAAACTACGTTCGGCTTGTACCCGTTTGGGGTGTGGTTGTTTTATCGAACCCTACTCCCCACGCCCGCACACCCCACACCCCGTTCTTGGTCAGCCCCTTCTCACTCGGGGAGACGCACTCGCGTTCGGGTTCGTCAAAAGTCACGCATTCAAAAGTCAAAAAGAAAGGCAGCTATGCTGCTATACTGAAAATATAAAATAATACAGTGGAGGCTTCGACTCCCACTGATTGAAGACCACCAACCTCCGGTTTGGTGGGGGCATGTACTGGATTTGTGGCGGCTTCAGAGGGCAGAGATATTATAAAGTAAGAACATTGGCTCTATGCTACTAAAATTGAAACTTCCGTAATACCACCATGGTCATCGTACTTTTCTAGACCTTAGAATAGTCAGGATAGCAGACCTGCTAAAAAAGCGTGATCTCAGAGAGTACCACGCGTAGAGGAAAACGGTCTTAAATATATGCTCTCAAAGCATCGGTCTACATGGTAGAGTAAAAATACTGGACTTTCACCAGACACCTCTGATGAAGTTCAGTATTTTCACTATTGACATAGGGTGGTGTTAGGTCAACACCCACCGGGGAGCAAGGGGAGGAGGGGAGCAGGGGGGCAGGGGTGATTCTTTCTCTCCTCCCCTCCTCCCCTCCTCCCCTCCTCCCCTGCCTAACCGAACCGTATTGGGTAGCTTTATGAAAAAATTGCTTAAAGGTCTGCGTGAATTCAAAGCTAGTTATTTTTGTACACATCAAGAACTGTTTGAACAACTTTCTCATGGTCAAAAGCCCAGAGTATTATTTATTACCTGTTCAGATTCACGTGTTGATCCAAACCTGATTACACAAGCCGAGTTAGGTGAATTGTTTGTCATTCGCAATGCAGGCAACATTATTCCACCATATGGAGCAACCAATGGCGGTGAAGGTGCCACCATTGAATATGCTGTTCAAGCATTAGATATTCGACAAATTATTGTCTGTGGTCACTCTCATTGTGGCGCAATGAAAGGGCTAATGAAGTTAGACAAACTGCGAGAGGAAATGCCACTTGTGCATGACTGGTTGAAGTATGCAGAAGCAACCCGACGACTGGTGAAAGACCATTACAGCCAGTACGAAGAGGAAGAACTGCTAGAAATCATGATTGCCGAAAATGTACTTACCCAAATCGAGAATTTACGGACGTATCCGGTGATTCACTCTAAGCTTTACCAAGGGCAACTCAAGATTTATGCTTGGATTTATCACATTGAAACAGGAGAAATTTTGGCATACGATCCGCAAAACCACGGCTATGTCTTGCCCCAAAGCCAACTTCCACCATCTGAAATAGATGAGACATTGCTAGATTCGCATCCATTTGGCAATGGCGTAAAAAGTTCTGCCACAACCCACCCAGAGACAGTTGAACCATCTGAGAAAATCGCCATCTCCGCATATGAACGGTTACCAATGACACCCCTTTCACCAGAACAGATAGAGCGAATTTACCGAGGAGCAAGGGCAGGAAATTGAGAAGGTTATGCCGGTTATTGATGTACGTGTAGCGCCATAATCGAGTAACCGGCATCTACATAAATCACTTGACCTGTGATGCCACGGGCTAAATCGCTACAGAGAAAAGCAGCAGCGTTGCCAACTTCAGTCTGAGTGACGCTGCGCCCCAAAGGTGCTACTTGTTCAGTATGCCGCATCAAATCTGGAAAGCTAGTAATTGCTTGTGACGCAAGGGTGGGAATAGGACCTGCTGAGATGGCATTTACCCGAATATTGTCAGAACCTAATTCAGCAGCCAAATAACGAACGTTCATTTCCAGCGCTGCTTTGGCAATTCCCATAACATTATAATTGGGAATAACCCGCACACCACCTAAGGATGTGATGGTAAGGATACTACCGCCTTCAGTCATTAAAGGTTTAGCAGCAGCACTCAGGGCAACTAGAGAGTAAGAACTGATATCCAACGCTTGGGCAAAACATTGGCGCGAGGTATTACTAAAGTCACCAGTTAGCCCCTCTTTACTGGCAAATGCCAGAGAATGAACGAGGATGTCTAACTTTCCCCATTTTTTTTCGACAGCCTTGAAGGTAGACTGAATCTGAGCATCATCTTCAACATTACAGGAGAGAAACAGACTATGGGGGATAGGTTCTATCGCTTCTCGAACTTTTTGCTCATAACGTCCGTGGTCATCCGATAAAAAAGTGATACCCAGATTGGCACCAGCTTTATATAGCTGTTGTGCAATACTCCAAGCAATGGATCTGTTGTTTGCAATACCTGTAACTAGGGCATTTTTTCCTGTTAAATCTAACATGAATGTTTAAGTTCTCCATCAATCAATTTGGATTTGGCAACATAAATCTTTTCAGCATAGCTGCCTTTGTTGATCAAGGGTATGATCTGTCGCTTTTTCCTCACGCAGAATTCTCTTAAGTACTTTACCCGTGGAGTTTTTAGGGATTGAATCTACAAACTTAATAGCGTGGGGAATTTTGTAAGCGGCCATTCTCTCAGAACAAAATTCAATGATTTGTTTTTCTGTAATGGTGTGACCAGGTTTAAGGACTATGTTGGCTTTGATTATCTCACATTTGACTGGATCGGGAACGCCGTAGACAGCAACTTCTGCTGTTGCTGGATGTTGATAAATGACATTTTCAACTTCTGTCGGATAGATTTTAAATCCAGACACATTAATCATGTCTTTCAAGCGGTCAACGATGTAGAAAAAGCCGTCCTCATCTATGCGACCAATATCACCAGTATGAAACCAACCATTTTTAATCACCTGAGCAGTTTCAAATGGGCGATTCCAATAACCAAGCATGATATTTGGTCCTTTGATAACTATCTCACCTAACTCCCCTGGTGATACCTGATGACCATCACGATCAATAATTCTCATTTGCACGTTTTCAATTGGAGTCCCAATTGAACCTATTTTGTATTTTAAGTCATTCTTATAAGAAGCACATGGTGATGTTTCAGTTAGACCGTATCCTTCATGGATGACAATTCCATACTTCTGTTTCCAGTTTTGTGCAACTTCAACTGGCATGTTTGCCGCAGCTGAAAAGTAATAACGCACACTTTTCAGGTTGTAGCTAGAAGTAACCGTATTCAGCATTTTTATGAATACTGTCGGTACTCCAAAAAACATTGTGATATGTTGAGTGCTAATGGTTTGCAAGATTTCCTCTAGGTCAAATCTACGTTTTAGGATAATAGTGGCACAAACGTTAAGACCAGCGTTGAGAATAGCGTTTTGACCGAAGCAATGAAAGAGTGGCACGTAAAGCAGCAATCTATCTTCTTTACGCATTCGAGAACAATGGTTGTGGGAGTACATATTGGAAATTATATTGCCGTGGGAAAGGGTAGCTCCTTTAGGAAAACCTGTTGTACCTGATGTGTAGACGATGCAAGCAGGAGCATGGAAATCCATATCAACAGCACAAGCATCTTGTGAAGTATTTGCCATCAGTTGGGCTAAACTAAGTCCCTTGTTGGTTTTACCTTCTGCAATCAAAATATGTTGCAGTTCGGGTAAGTCTGCTTCTGATACTTGCTCACAAAGTGACTCAGTTGTAATGATTGCTTTGGCAGCACAATCGTTGAGGATGTAGCTGACTTCAGCAGTTTTGAGCATCACGTTGACGGAGACGGCGATCGCACCAATTTTGAGAATGCCAAGATAGGAAAAGACGAATTCTGGGATGTTGGGCAAAAACAAAGCTACGCGATCGCCGAGTTGAATCCCCAGTCCCCGTAAACAATTTGCCACACCATTGGCTAACTGGTTAAGTTCTTTGTAGGTATAAGATTTATCTTCAAAAATGAGAGCGATTTTATCAGGAAACATCTGATGACCCCGTTGTACATGATTTGCGATGTTCATGGCTCAAAATCCTGACTTGAAGCTAGACAAAACATTGTTAACTGCTGCAACAATCTGCCCGCCAGATGCGATATCAGCAGCAATTCGGGCAATGTGTAAGTCTAGGGATTGTTCGTGGTCATTCCAGATGTAGGGACGGTCAGCGCATGGTGGAACTCCAACCACATCGCGCACTGCCATGTATAACTCTCTGGTTCCAGGGGACAGGGTGGCACGGGCATCATAATGTTCTGCAACTGCGTAGGTACGTAAATCAACTGCTTGTACCCCAAACATGAGAGCGATCGCCATATATTGTTGAAAAATTTCCACACTTGTACGCGCTAAATTCGCAGAGGCAAAGCCTTGGCTATTGATATTTTGGTTATATTGTTCAGCGTGGGTAGGAAATCTGTCGGCTATGGAATTGCCATAGAAGGTCAACAAGGGCATAATTGAGTTTCCGGTGATTTGCAACCCTTTCAACCCCATATTGACACTACGCTGTTGATTACCAACTAAAGACGGTGGTAGTCCGTTGTTAAATTCTGGCGCTACGAGGTAGGCTATTTGCACATCTAAGTGTTTAGCCAACAAACCAACGTAATAGCGTAGCTGATCCATTCCTACACCAATGTACTGTCCCAAGAAATTGCCGCCATGTAAGCTTGCTTTGTTCTCTACATCAATCAGCGGATTGTCGGTGACAGAGTTAACTTCCACCTCAACTTGGTTGGTAATCTGCTCAATCCCATCAACTATCGGTCCCATATACTGTGCCAGACAGCGCAGTGAATAACGGTCTTGAATTGGATGATTGCCGCGATAACCGTGAGAACCGTCTAACTCGTCGCGAATTAAGTGTGAATGAGCACTCGCCGCTCAACTGTGCCACGAAATGGATCTGACAGATATGGCATCATCTCCAATTCAAACTCGTTGCTGGGAGTAGCTTTGGCAGGCGACATCAGCCTTGCCAGGTTTTTTTGCTCGGCTTGGGCAATCAACTCAGGGTAATTTTCTGTGTAATAATTGTTGGTACGAATTATGCTTGGGAAGCTAACAGCCAGTGAGCGAATACCTACTGGATTATGCATTATGAAGTATCTCCTTTGAATGACTTAACTGTATTGCGTGATGAGACTACTTAACCGTGTACCAATTGGTGCAGGTTGAGCAGGGTTGATTTTGACATCAACAACAAACGGAACTTTTGAATGAATTGCTTTTGATAGTGCTGTTTTGAGTTGAGATTCTGTTTCTACACAAATGCCATCTGCACCCATACTGCGTGCAAACATGACAAAATCTGTTGGTGGAAATTGTGTATTTACGCCACTGTACCCTATTTTTTCTAGTCCTTGGGCGCACATATTGTAACAGGCATCATTAAGGACAATCCAAACCACGGGAATGTTGTATTGGACGGCGGTGTTGATTTCGTTGTTCATCAGCATTGCGCCATCACCAACTATTGCTACTGCTTTACTACCACTTGTCAGAGCGGCACCAAGAACTCCAGTCGTGGCGTGTCCCATAGAGGCAAAACTAGTACTTACCCGCCAGCGCCTTGTTTGGTCAAATTTTAGGTAGTGAGTTGTCCAAGCAAGAGAATTACCTGCTTCAGCAATAACGATCGCATCGCTACCCTCAACAATAACTTCTTGAATTGTGTTCATCAGCACGCTGGGTCTAACTAAATCTTTGTCAGGTTGTCGCTGTTTGTCGTAACTGCCCTGGTGGTTTTGGGGTGTAAGGTGGGGATGTGATAGTGATGGTACTGATGACCAAGTGAGTTTTTTAGGTAATTTTTCTAGTAATACCCTTAGGAAGGGCTTGATAACTGCACAAATAGGAAATGTATCCGCTGTAGGATAGGCCGCCCCTGAAACAAATGGATCAATATCCACATGAATAAAGCCCTTTGGCGGTATCATTACAGGATTCCAGAACGAGGTGAATTCTCCGAGGCGAGTTCCCAACACTAGGATGCGTTCGGGAGGTGTAGATTGCATATATTCTAAAACTGACTGGTGTCCAGCGAATCCGGTAACACCAACAAATTGGGGATGATTTTCAGGAAAGATGCCTTTACCGCGAGGTGAACTCATAACTGCTACCCCTGTATTTTCTGCCAGTTGGAGTATTTCTTCAGCAGCATCACGGGCACCAAAACCTACCCAGATAGCAAAGGGAGCACAAGACAATAGTTCAACAGCTTTGGTCGTTATCTTTTTGCTTGGGATGAGCAGTGGTGATAATGGTTTTGATACGGTTGCATTGCAGCCTGTGCTTGTTTGGATGTCAGTGGGGACGGTAATATGCGCGACAAAACTGCCTGGTCTTGAAAGCCCAACCGCAAGTTGGTGCGCAATTTCTGGTAGTTCATCACCTGATTTGATACATTTTGCGTAATGGAAAAGCGTGCCTGGAGTAAAAATTTCTTCCGGCATGGTCTTTATGTTTGTTTCCCGTACTACACATCTTCCCTGTAGTTTTGCTGGTGTGGAAGCGGATAGCAAAATTACCTTTGCTCCTTCACACCGTGCAGATAGGATTCCAGTTAATGCGTTGGTGATACCAGGACCTGTGGTGGTAAACACAACAACAGGAGAATTGTTGGCAAAATATGCCTCTATTGCCGCAAAAACTGCTCCTGCTTCATGGCGAAAGTGCAGCACTTGAATAGTGCTTTGTTCTAGGGCTGCCCATAGTGGTGCAATAGCACCACCTCCAATACCAAAAGCATGACGTACTTCTAATGCTTTGAGCATTTCAACGATACTATCGACAACTGTTAATTGAATTGTTTCTTTGTTTGTGCCTTTTGGAGGATTGTCGCATTGGCTAGAGTTGTTCTTGAAAAGAGATTCTTTTGTAAGTAACATTGCTGACTTTGGTGTTCCAGAAATTGAATTTAGAATGTAAAAAAATGTAATAATTCAGGAGTCAGGAGTCAGAGCTAAAAATAGAATTACCATAATGTGTAAAATCAGGGCATCGTCTTGAAACAAATACGATTCAGATAAGATTATTTGCAATAATAAGTTCTGTCTTGATGTTGCGTGCAACGTCAAGACACGTCGTTAATCTCCACAAATTATCCTTAAATGAACTGTATTTCTATCTACATCATATTCAATGACAGACTATAAATTATGAGAGATATTTAAATTATTCAGATAAAATGATGAAGTAGAATTAAGAATAAACAAAAAATGAGTTGCTCTGTCATAGTAAATTTACTGAGATATGTTGAGCGGTGCTGATTACCGAATAAGAATACATTCATGACAGTTTAAGATCAATACCCGTGAATGAATGGAATCACAGAGCAGTAGTCCTGGTATTTCATTCTCATTTAATCCGCCTGAGAATAAATAGCGGTTCTCGTTTGAGTCAAATACAGAACCGCACTCAAGATAGCCCAATACGGACACCCCTCTCCCAATTTGGGAGAGGGGTTGGGGGTGAGGGTCGATCTCTTTCATTCACGGGTATTGAGTTTAAGATAACATTGCTTTTTTGAATTAGAAATTATGCGTAAAAATCAGGAAAAATTAAAGTATCAAACTAAGCTTTGTACTGAGATTTCAGCGCAAAGATGAATGATGAACACAAAGATTAGGCGATCGCGCTTCTCAACAACAATGTTTTCTATAGCAATCCTATTTGATTTCCGAATAAGAGGGACAAGAGGGACAAGGGAGACAAGGGAGATGAGGTGTTCGTATCTCCTGCACGGATTGCTATAGCATCAACCTATGTAGAGACGCGATTAATCGCGTCTCTACTCTTTTCATTATTCACGCCGACCGACTTACGACATGGTGTCGTTTATGGGAATAGATATTACAAAAGAAGTTCCTTGACCTTGTGCAGAAATTACCTCAATTGTTCCATGGTGTTTTTCCACCACAATTTGACGAACAATTGCAAGTCCTAATCCCGTCCCCTTTCCGACGCCTTTAGTAGTAAACAGGTGGTCAAAAATTCTAGCTTTGACTTCTTCTGTCATTCCCACTCCATTATCCTTAATACTAATTACAACCTGCTTTTGGTCATCATTCATCCTGGTGGCTATTGTAATGCGATTGGGATTAGTTTTTATTTCATGAAAACTGCGCCCGGTGTTTGATTGCTCCAGTGCATCAATAGCATTGGCAAGCAGGTTCATAAACACTTGGTTTAGTTGTCCCAGGAAACATTGAACTTGGGGTAATTCTCCGTAATCCTTGATGACTTCAATCGTTGGATGCTGTTGGTTAGCTTTCAAACGGTGCTTGAGAATTACTATTGTGCTGTCTAATCCATCATGAATATTACAGGCAACTTTGTGGTCAGTGTCTGCCCGAGAAAAAGTTCGCAGAGAAATGCTGATGTCGCGGATGCGTGCTGTCCCCAAATTCATGGAGTCAATTATCTGCGGTAAATCTTCTATCAGAAACTCTAAATCAATCTTCTCCGCATCTCTAACAATTTCTGGCACAGGGTTGGGATAGTTCTGCTGATAGAGTTTTAAGTGATTGAGCAAGTCTTGAATGTATTGGGACGTATGCTGGAGATTGCCATTAATAAAACTAAGAGGATTGTTGATTTCATGTGCTACACCTGCTACCAGATTTCCTAACGCAGACATTTTTTCCTTCTGTATCAGTTGCAATTGTGCCTGTTTTAGGTCTTCAAGGAAGCATTCTAGCTGTTGGGCATAATTTTGAGCTTGTTGATAGAGACAGGCGTTTTCTAGGGAAATTGCAGCTTGGGAACAAAGTAAGTTGAGGACTTCTATTCTATGATCGGTAAATGCCCCCACAGCAAGATTATTTTCCAAATACAAAATAGCAATCAATTTTCCTTGACTGATAATTGGGTTGCACCACAAGCTCTTAGGTTTTTGTTGAAGAATATAAGGGTCGTTAAAATTATGAATTTCTCTAGCAGCATCATTGAAAATCACAGACTCTTGCGTACGGCAAACATAGTTAATTAAATTAACCGGAATTTCTTGACTTTCTTCCACAGGGATTGATTGCAATACGGTTGTGACTATGTTACCTACAGAACCAATAGCTTCAATGACCCATTTACCGGATTTAGGCATGATTAGAACAGCTTTAGATGCCCCAGCATTTTCAATCAAAAAACCCATTAAATTCATGAGCAATTTATCAATTTTTATTTCGCTGGTGATAGCTTGAGAAGCTTTAACAAAACTCACAAAATCTAGTGATTCTAAAATGTTTCCATTGCTGATAGTAATTATTTGATCAGTACTCTTTTTGATAGAGATAGTTTCTTTGGAATTGAAGTTAAATTTTTCTCGTAGTTGGATGGGGGCGAGTAATTTAGGATAGCGTTTTTCTAAATCATCTACTTTGGCTGCTGCTCCCCACCTCGCATAGCTGTAATACGCATTAATCAAGTAGGCTTGGGCGATAGTTTCTTTACCCCATTGGAGGTAGAATTTCGCTGCAAGCTCATTGCTAAGCGCTTCTTCTTGAATGTATTCGTTCTGCTTGGCAAGAGAAATTGCTTTGTCATAATAGTCCATAGCTGCCATTTTTTCATCCAGAACCCGATTCCTTTCTGCTTCAACAAGATAATACTTATGCAAAAAATTCATTGGAGCGTGATTTGCCCAATGCTGCATTTTCTCCTGATTAGAATGTACCTTTACTAAAATCTGATTTTGTTCCAACAATGCCACATCAGAATATGCGTCTAACCTCACAAGCGAATCATAAAAATAAAAGGCAGGTAAAATCAAAGAACTTGTCAATCCAGAGAGATATTTTTCAGCTTATTCTGAATATTCTAAAGCTGACGATAAATTTCCAAATAAATAATTGAGAGTAAATTTGTTGAAATACACCATACATATTGCTGCTATATCATTCATCGATTGATGAATTGGCAACATGGTTGTTTCATCATAAATTTCACCAATCAAAGAACATACTTTTTGGCTTTTATTCATCAAATTTAAAACCGTCTGCTGCCAAATGTGAACATAGCCGAGGCAGGTTTTTTGTTTCAGATGCTTGAGCATTTCACAATATCCTACCATTTCGTGCTCAAGTCCTGTTAATTCTTTACCTGTTAAATAGCAACTATAAGAGTAATTATGCGATGCAAAGGCGGCAAATTCTAAATCACCAGTTTCTAATGCAATGACATAAACTTCTTGCAACGGTTTTAAGAAGTTTCGTGCATGATTCTTCCAATGTCCAACAAAGCTATTATAAGGAAGTAAAATTTTAGCTGGTATTGAGGTGGCATTAGTTTTCGACAATACATTTAAAGATAGTTTTCCAAATTCATAACCAGCATCAATATCACCTACTACACCACACAGAAGAAAACCATAAATACAATAACTAAGTGCCGACAGTCCTGTATTACCATGCTGAATCGATAAGTCAACCATCTTCAAAGTAATCAAAGGCACAAATTCCGGACTTCCAAGATAGGCAGCAGTAAACATACTTGATAAAATACGCATGGCTGCTAAAATCTTTGGTTCGGTCATTTCTGGCAGATTAATTAAATCAGCAATTTTTTTATCAAGTAATTTTGCTGCTGTTGCTTGAAATGCTTCTTGAATATCGGACTGAGTTGGTGCTTCTGGAAAATAAATATCGATTAATTTGAGAACAGGAAAAGATATTTTTAAGGCTTCTATTAGTTTGTTTTGTACGATGCTAGCTTGGATTTTTACTTCATAAACTTTTACTTTGTCTAGAAGGTTTATTCCTAAAATCATAACTTTTTGTGCAAATTCTTCCATCCGCTCAAATTCACCGCACAGGTAGGCTGCATCACAAGCTTCTTCATGTAAAGCTAAGGTAAGAGGATATTGACTGTGCCAACAATCCATCGCTAGAATTTCAATCGCTAAACTGAAATGCTTACTTGCAGCCGCATAAGCAGTAGAAGTCTTTGCTTTTCGTCCAGCAATCAAATTCAACTGCGCCAGTTCTTCCAGTTCTTCCTGACTATTGATTAACTCCACACCATAATTCAACTGATTAACAATATCGAAAATCTGCTCTTCCTGTTTTGCAGCAGGTGTATTCTTCAACAAAAGTTGACCAATATTTAAGTGTGTTGACTTTTTCTCGTTTTCAGGAATAAGAAAATAAGCTGCTTGCTGTACACGGTCATGGATAAATTTATAATTTGTTGACGGTTGACCGTTGACTGTTAACTGTTGACAGTCAACGGTCAACAGTGAACTTTTACCATCTTGAAAAAATTTATAAACTTCATTTGTGGGAATTATGAGTCCTTCTTGCAATGCGTGCCATAAATCAGCAGCAGTTTCTCCTTGAGATTTATTATTAACAATAGCCAGTGTCTGTAAATCAAATTTGTTGCCGATACAAGCAGCTAATTTTAAAATTTTCTGTGTATAAACTGGCATTTTCTGTAACTGAATTGCTATAAACTCTACCACATCATCGGAGAGTGCTAATTCTTTCACCTGAGAAAGTTCGCACTGCCAATAAGACTGGTCAAAGTTAAACGAAATTAGTCCATTCGCGTAGAGTGACTTAAGAAATTGATTGCTAAAGAAAGGATTTCCATTAGTTTTTTCATAAATTAACTTTGTCAGTGGCAGCGCAACATCTGGAGAGCAATTCAATGTATCGGCTACTAGATGGTTTAAGTCATTTTCAGATAGGCTCTTAAGTATAATTGTATTAACTTCAATCTTTTGTTTAGAAATTTCCTCTAATGTCAGCATTAGTGGATGGGCAGGTAATACTTCATTATCTCGATATGCACCGATTAGTAATAAATGTTGTGTATCGCTTTCGCACATCAGCAATTGCATTAACTTCAAAGATGCTGAGTCTGCCCATTGCAAGTCATCAATAAAAATGACTAAGGGATGTTCTTTCGCTGTGAAAACTTGGAGAAAATTTTGAAAAAGTAAGTTAAAACGGTTGGTCGCTGCAATGCCAGAAAGTTCAGCAACGGGAGGTTGTTCGCCAATAATTTTTTCTAGTTCGGGAATGACCTCAATAATTACCTGACCTTGTTCGCCTAAAACTGCTAAAATTTTGCTTTTCCATTGCTGAAGTTGGGCATCGCTTTCACTTAGTAATTGTTCCATCAAATCGCGGAAAGCTTGCAAAAATGCCGAAAAAGGAATACTACGTTGGAATTGGTCATATTTGCCTTTGATAAAATAACCTCGTTGCCGCACAATGGGTTTGTGGACTTCATTAACAACCACGGTTTTACCAATACCAGAAAAACCTGCTACCAACATCATTTCACGATTTCCTACTGCGACGCGGTCAAAGGCAGCAAGAAGAGTTTCTACTTCGGCTTCACGACCATAGAGTTTTTCGGGAATGGCAAAGCGATCAGAGATATCTCTGGTTCCTAACTCAAAAAGTACAAATTTTCCTGTTTCTTGCCAGCTTTGCCAACAAGTTTCTAAATCATACTTTAACCCCAAAGCACTCTGATAGCGGTCTTCAGCGTTTTTCTCTATCAGCTTGGCGATAATGTTACAAAGAATGGGAGGGATGTCAGGATTAATACTGTTAACCGAAGGGGGTTGCTTTGCTAAATGACAGTGTACCAACTCCATCGGGTCATCACCTGTGAAGGGTAACTGTCCGGTAAGGAGTTCAAAGAATGTGATACCTAATCCGTAAAAGTCACTACGCCAGTCGATCCCCCGATTCATACGTCCGGTTTGTTCGGGGGAGATATAAGTGAGGGTGCCTTCTAAGACGTTAGGATCTTTTAGGGTTTGTGTTTCTCTCGGAAGTAGAGAGGCGATACTAAAGTCAATGATTTTTATTTGTTTTGTAATTGGGTTAATTAAGATATTGGCGGGTTTGATGTCTTTATGAATGACCTGGTTGCGATACAGCCCATCAAGGGTTGTAACTATTTGTAGAGCAATGTGAAAAAATTCACTTAAGGAATTGAAGTTTTTTCCCTCTTCCCAGTCTTTCAGCGAAATTCCCCCAAAATCTTCCATGACCAGTGCATAGCTGTTCTGGTAAGGTTCCAAGCTATAAGTTTTGATGACGCCAGGAAGGTCGAGATTTTTACCAATAGTATATTGGTTGCGGAACTGAACAAGTTCGTTAAAGGTGGGATATTCATGTCGCAGCAGTTTGATGACCACTGGTCGTTGATCTGATTCTTTAATACCGCGACATACCAAAGTTCTGGTGCCAGAATATATTTGCTCAAGGAATTGATAACCAGCTAGTTGCATCATATTTGCTGTTAATGGTGATTTGTGATAGATCTTAGACTTATTATTCCCACTCACAGCCAAAAGAAAGCATTCAATACACATCATTCGTGTAACAGAGGAATGACTTCTAGGGCAAACGCATCTAAACTAGTCTTGACAAAAACTCTGGTTGATGTATCTAGGCAATAATCATAATTTATCGTTTGATTTATTTTTACCCATGTCAAAGCGATTGTGGCCGCAGGTTAGGTAGCGGCGGCCATTGGTGGCAATCTAGGGACTGGTGGATAAGCTAAGGCGCGTTTAAATTGTATAAACACTCGTTGTGGTCGTTGACTGCTAACCGTTGACAGTCATAAGTCGCAGGTTTACAGTCCAAAAGCGAGATAATATTCAATTTAAATGCGTAACAGCTTATTGCGATCGCCCTTGGGGCAGTGGTCAGACAGCTTGGGTCGCACAAAGAGTACCATTAGACGTGGATAAAGCTTTTGCGTCTGCTATGGCTCAAAAAATTCACGACCACTGCTTTGGGGAGCAGTTTGCAGCTCATTATCAGCAGGGGGGGATTCAAGCAGAAGGATCTGTGGAACGGGGAGCTACTTTTTACTTTACATTAGTAGCAGATGATGTAGGAGGATGAGGGTGAGTCAAAAAATTATTCTGCTAGTGGAAGATAATCCTGATGACGAAGCTCTAGCTATGCGAGCGCTCAAGCGCAACCACATCAGCAATCAGATCGTGGTGGCTCATGACGGTGTTGAAGCCTTGGATTACCTGTTCGGCACTGGAGTTCATCTTGGTCGAGACATTACCATCAAACCCACAGTAATTTTGCTGGATTTAAAACTACCCCGCATTGATGGTATGGAAGTGTTGCGCCGCTTGCGAGAAGACGAACGCACCAGCCTCCTACCTGTGGTGGTGCTAACCACCTCCAGTGAAGAACAGGATTTGCTCAATAGTTATAGCTTAGGATGCAATAGTTACATCCGTAAACCCGTGGATTTTCTCCAGTTTTCGGAAGCAGTCCGACAACTGGGGATGTACTGGCTACTGATGAACGAGGTACCACCCATTTAGAGAGTCAATCAAAATGAACCCCCACCTCCGTGTTCTAATTGTTGAGGATTCTGAAGATGACACCCTCCTAACTCTGAGAGAGTTACGTCGAGGTGGATACATCGTCACCTATCTTAGAGTGGATACCCCAGATGCCATGGAGGCTGCTTTAGAGGAACAGCCTTGGGACATCGTGATCGCAGATTACAGCCTGCCTGCCTTCAGTGCGCCGGCAGCCCTGAAAGTCCTCCAGAGCCGGAGGCTCGATTTTCCATTTATCATTGTCTCTGGTACCATTGGCGAGGAAACTGCCGTCGCTGCCATGAAAGCCGGAGCTAATGACTACCTAATTAAAGGCAATCTCACCCGCCTAGTACCTGCGGTGGAACGGGAACTACGGGAGACCCTTGATCGGCAAAAACGGTTTAGTGCTGAACAAGCTCTACGGGAAAGCGAAAACCGCTTCCGGACGCTGTGTACCTCGGCTCCTGTTGGTATCTTCCAAACCGATGCCCAAGGTCATAATACCTACAATAATCCGCAGTGGCATGAAATTTCAGGTCTAGGTGACAAAGAAAGTTTAGGCGAAGGCTGGACTAAGGCGATCCATCCAGAAGATCGTACTCTTGTTCTTCAAGACTGGCAGGGTGCAGTATCTAAACAGGAGGCATGGATTCATGAGTACAGACTCCTTACCCCTGAGGATCAGGTGAGGTGGGTACGTGTTCTTGCTAGCCCAATGTACTCCTCACAGGGTGAGTTTTTAGGTCATGTGGGGACAGTGGAGGACATCACTGAACACAAGCAAGCAGCACAGAAAATATACGAACAAGCAGCCCTGCTCAATATCTCAACAGACGCCATCTACGTTCGTAACCTAGAAAACCAGATATTATTCTGGAATAAAGGTGCTGAGCGTCTTTACGGATGGAAGGCAGTAGAAGTCCTGGGCTATAATGCCGCTGAGATTTTGTACAAGTCTAGGGATTTGCAGCAATTTCAAGAAATACAGGCAATCCTGGCTAAGGATAGTCAGTGGCAGGGTGAGTTGCAGCAAATCACAAAAGGTGGCAAAGAAATTATCGTTGAAAGTCGCTGGACACTTATGCGTGATGAAGCTGGTGTTCCCAAATCAATTCTCACAGTCAGTACCAATATCACAGAAAAGAAACAACTCGAGGCACAATTTCTCCGCACCCAACGACTGGAAAGTCTAGGGACTCTGGCCTCCGGCATTGCCCACGACTTTAACAACATCCTTACTCCCATTCTAGCAGCAGCTCAACTGCTTCCCCTCAAATTTCCTGACCTTGATGAGAACAGTCAGCAACTGGTGACTATATTGGAAGGTAGCGCAAAGCGAGGCGCTGATTTGGTCAAGCAAATTCTCTCGTTTACTCGAGGGGTGGAAGGGAGTCGTACCATCGTCCAGGTTCGGCATTTGCTTTCAGATGTGGTGCAGGTTGCAAAGCGAACCTTCCCAAAATCCATCGACACCCAAACCAATATAGTACCAGATCTGTGGATGGTTTTTGCAGATGCAACTCAACTTCATCAGGTGCTGATGAACCTAATCGTAAATGCCCGCGACGCCATGCCCAATGGTGGTTCCCTGAACATTAGCGCTCTCAACCTTTGGATTGATCAAAACTATGCTCACATACATGTGGATGCTGATGTGGGTCCCTATATTGTCATTACTATTGCTGATAGCGGCACGGGCATTCCACCAGAAATTATGGAACGCATTTTTGATCCCTTTTTTACCACCAAAGAGTTGGGTAAGGGGACTGGTCTAGGACTTTCCACTGTCATGGGCATTATTAAAAGTCACGGCGGTTTTGTGACTGTAAACAGCGAGTTGGGAAAAGGGAGCAGCTTTAAGGTTTATCTGCCTAGTAACCAAGTCACTGAAACCCAAATAGCAGCCGATGCTGAACTATCAAACGGCAATGGTGAATTGATTTTGATAGTAGATGACGAGGTGACAATTGGCGAAATTACCAAAACTACGCTCGAAAGCCATAATTACAGGGTTTTAACTGCCAGCAATGGAGTTGAGGCACTCATACTCTATGCTCAGCACAAGGATGATGTTAGTGTGGTGTTGATAGACCTCATGATGCCAGGGATGGATGGTTCTACTACGATTCTCACTTTGCAACGTATAAATCCACACGTACAAATTATTGCCATGAGCGGAATGATGGTCAATGGGGCTACTGCTCAACATAAGAGCCTTGGAATCCTTGGATTCTTGTCAAAACCCTTCACAGCCGAGGCATTACTGAGTACCCTGCAGGCGGTGCTACACTCTTCACAAACCTGAGATTCAGGGCAAATGCATCTAAAGGAGCTCTCAAGAAACACTCTTGAGTGGGGAGTAGGGAGTGGGGAGTGGGGAGTGGGGGAAGAGGGGGAAGAGGGGGAATGGTGGTGTTTCTTCCATTCATAGGGGGTGGTGCGCCGCCCGTGGGGTGTTCTTAAGAAACACGCTCGTAGGGAGTGGGGAGTGGGGAGTGGGGGGGAAGAGGGGAATGGGGGTGTTTGTTTCATTCATAACGGGTGGTGCGCCGCCTGTGGGGCGCTTTCAAGAAACACGAGTTGGAGGAGGGGGGGAAGGGGGGAGTGTCCGAGGGGGGGGAATTCGTGTTTCTTTCATTCGTAGCGGGTGGTGCGCCGCCCGTGGGCCTGATCTTAAGAAACACATTTTATAACCCTTATACAGCAAGGCTTTCAGGAAATCTACAAAAATGTGTTTCTACAGGATGTTGCGTCGTTGGCGATGTCTGACGACAAGCCGCTAAGAGCGTCTACGCCGCTAGTGAGGGGCTGACCAG